>CAXTVI010000094.1:0-2560 GCA_964247695.1 uncultured Acetobacteraceae bacterium | reverse complement strand
GCGACGGCCGGCGCTAGAACGGGGTGACGGTGCATTGCGGTCATGCCTTGATCCTCTGAAAGCGTCCCGCGGCCAGGGTGCCCGGGCGCGCGCTCATCTCGTGACGGGGTTACTGGCCGTGACGGACTACTGGTCGTCGTCGTTGTTGAGCTTGAAGGTGATGTTGAAGGCGTGGTGCGGCTCGGCCACCGGCACGCCATTATGGACTGCCGGTCGGTAGCGGGCCTGCCGCACCCAGTTCAGCGCCGCGGCGCCAAAGGCCTCCCCGCCGGCCACGCTCTGGATGACGCAGTTGCTGGTGGTTCCCGTTGCCTGCACGTCGCAGGTGACGACCACCCTGCCCTCGCGCTGCGCGTCCTGCATGGCGGGCGGGTATTCCAGTGCCGGGCCGGCGATCGGACGCGCCGAGACCGAGCTATCCGGGACCGACGGCCCGGGCGTGGGCGGCTTCGCCTGATACGGCACCGGGCTCGGCGGCTGCGGCGTGCGCACGATCTGCTGGATGGCGTGCGGCTGCGGCGGCGGCTGGATCTGGATTTCCGGCGGCGGGATGTAGGGCGGCGGCGGGTTGGTCAGCACCGGCGGTGGTGGCGGCGGCGGCGGCGGCGGCGGCGGCTTGGTTTCCTTGATGATCTTGGTCTCGATCGGCGCCTTGACGAGCTCGACGATATTCTTGCCGAGACCCTCCACCAGCGCCCAGATCAGCAGGACATGAAGCGCCACAACGACCGCGAGTCCAACGATGTGCCGCATCGGACTGCGTTGCTGTTGCGCGTAATCCATCCAAGAGCCTCCTTCTCACGTCTCGCCTCGCCCGATAGCCGATCGCCGGGGCTGCAAGCCAACATGCGAACCGCGTGCCGCGGAACGGATTGTTGACCCGCAAGACCCCGTGTCCGGTCAAATCGGGCAATGCAGTGTCTCAGTTCAGGGCGCCCCCTCATCTGCCGAAGGTCAGCGATGATGCAGGCACGTGGCTCGAATTGAGGGTTTTCACTGTGATGCTGTCAAGAAGCATATCGAAATTGATTTCGAGCGCATCGAAGAACAGCAGTGGCCTAAAATAGCGCCAGTTCCGCGGGGTCATACAACTCTACGTGACCCAAGCAATATCAATAACTCCGGGCGCGATCCTTATAAGACCGACCGGTCCACCAGGCTCGTGCGCTTAATTCTGCGCCAGACCGCTACCGCTCATAAAATGGTGCGTCACGGCATTTTCTGTTCGGTCTGCGGCTTGATCTCAGCCTCCAGCGTCAGCGTCACGTCGTCCCCGACCACCGGCACGTAGGCCACCACCCCGAACGACGACCGCCGGACGATCGCGCTGCCTGCGAACCCGACGGTCAGGCGGCCATCGACCGGATCGATTCCGGCCGCGCCGAACACGACGTTCATCGCCACGGGGTGCGTCACCCCGCACAGCGTCAGCAGGCCGTCCAGGCGCCCCTGCCCGGGCGCGGTAGTGACCAGCCCCTGCGCATGGTAGGAAGCATCCGGATACCGATCGACCGCGAAGAACTGCCCGCCATGCAGCCGCAGGTCGAGCGCCGGATCGAGCGAGGTCATGCCTGCCATCGGGATCGACGCATCGAGCCGGGTGGCGCCGGGATGCGACGGGTCGAGCCGCACGCGGCCGTGCACCTGCGGGATCAGCCCGGAGTAGGTCGAGTAGCCGAGATGGCTGACCGACCAGGTGACACGCGTGTGCTGCGGATCGAGCACGTAGGTCCCGGGCGGGACGGCGGACGGATCCATGCCGTGCGCCGGCCGCGCACAGAACGCTGTCATTGCGAGCAACCTGACCAGCCGGATGCAGCGGCGATGCCTCATCTCAGTTCGCCGAGGCGCTGGCCTCGGAGCGGGTGGCGCCCACCCGTTGCGCCAGCGAGGCCGCCATGAAATCGTCCAGGCTGCCATCGAGCACCGCATCCGGGTTGCCCTTCTCGACGCCGGTGCGCAGGTCCTTGACCATCTGGTACGGCGCCAGGACGTAGGACCGGATCTGGTGGCCCCAGCCGATATCCGTCTTCGCAGCCTCTGTCGCTGCGGAGGCCGCCTCGCGCCGCTGCAGCTCCGCCTCGTACATGCGCGCCTTCAGCATTCCCATGGCGGTCGCCCGGTTGCGGTGCTGCGAGCGGTCGGTCTGGCACGCCACGATGATCCCGGTCGGAATATGGGTGATGCGTATCGCGCTTTCGGTCTTGTTGACGTGCTGTCCGCCCGCGCCGGAGGCACGGAACGTGTCCACCTTGAGGTCGGCCTCGTTGATCTCGATCTCGATGGTGTCGTCCACCACCGGATACACCCATATCGAGGCGAAGCTGGTCTGCCGGCGCGCGGCGGAATCAAACGGGCTGATGCGCACCAGCCGGTGCACGCCCGCCTCCGTCTTCAGCCAGCCATAGGCGTTCGGGCCGCTCACCTGGACCGTGGCCGACTTCAGGCCGGCCTGCTCGCCCTCGCTCTCCTCGATGAGCGTCAGCTTGTAACCGTGCTGCTCGGCCCAGCGGGTGTACATGCGCAGCAGCATCTCGGCCCAGTCCTGCGCCTCGGTGCC
>CAXTVI010000093.1:0-2597 GCA_964247695.1 uncultured Acetobacteraceae bacterium | reverse complement strand
GGGTCACGATGTCGATCCAGCGCGCGGTCGAGACCATCCAGTCGCGCCTGCAGGGTGGTCTCGCCTTTCTTGCCACCGTCGGCTCGACCGCGCCGTTCGTCGGCCTGTTCGGCACCGTCTGGGGCATCTATCACGCACTCACCGCCATCGGCATCGCCGGCCAGGCCTCGATCGACAAGGTCGCGGGCCCCGTCGGCGAGGCGCTGATCATGACCGCGATCGGCCTGGCTACCGCGGTGCCGGCGGTGCTCGGCTACAACTGGCTGGTCCGCCGCAACAAGTCCGCCATGGAAAAGGTGCGCTACTTCTCGTCGGACCTGCACTCGGTGCTCGTCGGCGGCACCCGCGTCGGTCATCCCGGCGCGGCGACGCCTGCGATGTCGGCGGCGCCGAACACCGCCACCGCCGGCGTGACCCGGGTCGCCTGACCGATGGCCATGAATGTCGGCCCCGCGGAAGGGGACGACGAGGACGAGGTGGTGTCGACGATCAACACCACCCCACTCGTCGACGTGATGCTGGTGTTGCTCATCATCTTCCTGATCACGATTCCGGTCGTGACCCACACGGTGAAGGTGCAGCTCCCGAAGGATGTCAACCAGCCGACGCAGACCAAGCCGGAGAACGTCATCATCGCGGTCACCGATGACGGCTCGACGTACTGGAACGCGATCCCGGTGAAGAGCAACGCCGACCTGCTGGCACGGCTCGAGAAGTTCGCGGTGCTGAAGCCGCAGCCGGAGGTGCATATCCGCGGCGATGCCCGTGGGCGCTATGAGTTCGTCGGCAAGGTCGTCACCGACTGCCAGCGCGCCGGCATCTTCAAGGTCGGCTTCATCACCGAACCGCCACCCAAGGGAGGCTAGCCACTCATGGCCATGAATGTTGGATCCGGTGGCGGCGACGGCAGCGGCGATCCCGAGGTCGTCGTCGACATCAACACGACGCCGCTGATCGACGTGATGCTGGTGCTGCTGATCATGCTGATCATCACCATCCCAATGCAGACGCATGCGGTGAAGCTGGACCTGCCGCAGGGCAACCCGCCGCCGCCGCCAGTGCCGCCGCAGGTGGTCACCATCGATGTCGATTTCGACGGCACGATCTCCTGGAATGGCGACGTGGTGCCGAACGAGCAGCAACTGCAGGCGCGCTTCGTGAACGCGTCGCTGATCCCCGACCAGCCGGAGATCCACCTGCGTCCGAACCGGCTGGCACCCTACAGCGCGGTTGCGCACGTCATGGCCGACGCGCAGAGGCTTGGCATGACCAAGCTCGGCCTGGTCGGACAAGAGCAGTACATGGGAAACAACTGACGATGCTGTCTAGGGTATCTCGCGCCGGCCTGTTGGCCGGCGTTTTCTTTGTTGGCGCGCCGCTCGCCGGTGCCGGCTTGCTGGAACGCCAGGCGCAGGCGCAGGACGCCCTGCGCCCGGTCGTCGGCAAGCCGCTTGAGAAGGCGCAGGCTCTGGCCAAGCAGGGAAACTTTCCGGGCGCCATGCAGCAGATCGAGCTCGCCGAGCGGGCCCGCGACAAGACCGCCAACGAAAGCTTCGTGATCGACGAAATGCGGGCCTCGGTTGCGCAGCAATCCGGCGACTTCAAGTCGGCGATCTCGGCCGACGACGTGCTGTTGAAGTCGGGCCGCGTTCCGGCGGCTGAGCAGCAGCGCCTGCTGATGGCCGAGGCCTCGTCCTATTACCAGATGCGCGACTATGCCGGCACCATTGCCGTCATCGACCGCTACCACAAGGCGGGCGGTACTTCGCCGGCGCTCGAGACGCTGCTGATCCAGTGCTATTATCTGCAGAAGGACTACGTTCGCGCCGCCGCGGTGCAGAGCGCACAGATCCAGGCCGAACTCGCCGCGCGCCAGACGCCGCCCGAGGCGCAGCTGCAGCTGCTGGCCAGCTGCCAGCTGCAGTCGCGCGACAATGCCGGCCTGACCCACACCATGACGCTGCTGGTCACCTACTATCCGAAGCCGGAATACTGGGCGCAGCTCATGCAGGGCCTGCGCGCCAATCCGAACGTCCCGGACCGGCTGCAATTCGACATCGACCGGCTGCGTCTCGACGTCGGGCTGCTGACCAGCACACAGGACTTCATGGACATGGCCGAGATGGCCGTGCAGGACGGCCGGCCGCAGCAGGGCCTGGTGGTGATGGACAAGGGCTACGCCAGCGGCGCGCTCGGGCGCGATCCGCAGGCGCCCCGCGAGGCCCGGCTGAAGGCGCTGGTCGAGAAGACGGTCGCCGAGAAGAAGGCGAGCATCGCCACCGACGAGGCCTCCGCGCGGTCTCAACCGAACGGCAACGCGCTGCTCGCGGTCGGCTATGCCTATGTCGATCTCGGCCAGTACCAGAAGGGCATTGCCGTCATGAAGGACGCCATGGCCAAGGGCGGCCTGCTCAATCCGGAGGATGCGCAGCTGCATCTTGGTCTGGCTGAACTCGGCGCAGGCGACAAGGCGGCTGCCATCGGCACGCTGCAGAATGTGCGAGGCACGGACGGCGCCGGGGATCTCGCGCAGCTCTGGCTGCTGCGCATCCGGGGTTGATGCCGGGCTGATGCGAGGCCGCGTTTGACCGGGACCG
>CAXTVI010000092.1:0-2729 GCA_964247695.1 uncultured Acetobacteraceae bacterium | reverse complement strand
TGCAGGTGGGTGTGGCGATCGCGCGTCGCGCGCCGATGCAGGCGGTGCGGGCTAAGTCGCTACTGCAGTCCGGGCTGTTGATGGAGCTGGTGGCGCAGCGATGCCCGGACATGGGCCTGGAGCTGGTGACGCCCCGGCAGGCCGGGCGGCGCGGCAGCCAGGTCTCGTTCCGGCATCCGCACGCGTGGCCGGTGATGCAGGCCTTGATCGCCCGTGGCGTCATCGGCGACTTCCGAGCACCCGACATCCTGCGCTTCGGCATCACGCCGCTCACCCTACGGCACGCCGATCTCTGGCACGCCGTGGCGGCGCTGCGCCATGTGCTTGAGACCGGCGAATGGCGGCAGCCGCGCTATCAGACGGGACGGCTGGTCACCTGAGCAGCCTACTGCTGGCTGCGACGGGTGGTGTATCCAGGTTCTCGAGGTGCCACACGCGGGCCTCGCGCCAACGGCCTCCTCGAGGCGCATCCCGCCGCTCCTCCGGCACTGGAGATGCGCACCATGACCTCACGCATCCCATGAGTGCGCTCGCCCTCGTCGCCGGCAAGCACACGCATCGACGTCGCCGACCGGCAGGCTGTCGGCATACACCGCCCGCGGCCGAAGAAAGACGGTTTCGGGATCATCGATCCGGGACCTGCCGTTGCAGGATCGTCATGGATGCCGGGCGCGAGGCCCTGAGGCTGGTCGATACCTCATTTGACGTTGACGATCATCCGCATGCCGGGGTGTATGCTGCAACGGACCTTGAACCGGCCTGCCCTGTCGAACTCGTGCGTCAGATTGGCGGCCGGCTTCTCGAGGCCGAGGTCGACGGCGTTGTCATCGCTGTCGAAGATGCTGACGTCGTGTGTGACGTCGTCATGGTTCGTGAAAGTCAATATGGTCCCGCGCGGGATATCGATCGACTTGCGGCTGAAGACCTGTCCAGACTGGTCGATCGTCACCGACGCTGCGCGCGCACGGATGCCGGGCAGCGTCAGGCAGACTGCGAGGCTCGCCGCCAGCAGGGGAGATGTTGAACGCATGATCGGTCGCCTTCGTGTAACGAGTGGTCGCGCTCAGAAGTGCGCTGCTGCCCAGAAGCTGAAATAGAGCGTGTTGTTGGCCGAGGCGTCGTGCGTGTCGCCATCGAAGCGGCTGTAGCCGACATACTGGACCGCAAAACGGACGTTCCCCCAGGAAATGAACGAGTTTGGCTTGCCCCACGGTACGTAGGCGAGTTCGCCGATGAAGCCGCTGCTGTCGGGGCGGCCGCCTGGCGTGGCCCAGTAGGCTATGTCGTTGGTCGCGCTGGTCCGAAAATATTGCAGGGTGGGTGTGATGGTCGCACAGAAGCTGTAGGATACGTCGGCGCGCGCGGTGTCGAGCTGGTGCGCCTTGAGCGCATTGGTCAGAGACTCGCTGGCGCCCAGCGAAGCGTCCTCATGGATCCAGGTCGCATGCGCGGACACGATATCGCTGATGACTTTCATGGGGTTCAAGTTGAACTGGTATGTAGTGTCGATGGCAACATCGGTGTATCGGTTCGACGGCCCGACATCGATACCGCCCGGCAGCACGCTCGCCGTGATGCCGTAGGTGCCGATCTCGACATAGTGGCGCCCGAAATCCTGCTGCAGCGCCAGGCGCCAGTACGGGATCAGGCCGCGCGTCTTGCCGGTGCCGGCGACCGGCACGATGCCGGTGGCGTTCAGGACGTCGTAGCCCAGCCCGCGATACAGGTCGGCCTCGGCATAGACCAGGTCTTTCCACATGGCATAGCCGCCGCCGCCGGCTACGCGCTGCTCGAGGCCGCCATCAATGAGCGACGCTGCCAGCGGAGTCGGGGCGAGCCTTGAGCCGTTGTAGGGAAACCCCCACGCAGGCGTCGAATTCCACAGGTCCGAGACGGTCGGATCATTGTTGGCGGTGAAGCCATAGACCGTGTCCTGGCCGAGAAAGTCGGTGTCGTGGGCGTAGCGGATATCGGTGTCGTCAATCTGACCCTGCCGCGCCACGCCGTCATAGGTCACCTGTGCGAGCGCCCCAAGCGAACTGGTGATACGTCCGCCGTAATACAGCGAGAGCTCGTCGATGGCGAAGTTGTCGTTGACGGCGAAGTGGGTCGCCGGCGGAACCGGCTGGGCGGCGTCGGTGTGGGTGAAGGAGACATAGCCGGCTGTCGCAATCGGCAGCCCATGCAGCTTCCCGTCGCTGGCGGTGTAGCCGTTGAGCTTGAAGTCGCGACCGTATTGCTTGAGCTGCGGTCCGAAGGCGCCGACATGGCAGGCGGCGCACGGCTGCCCGGTCTGCTGCGAAAATGACGGCACTGCCAGCGCCTGCACCGGCCGCAGGATCAGGATGAGCAGAAGCAGCAGCGCGACCTGGGAAGTGCGATCCGGGGTCGGCTTGCACTTGTTTCGATGCACGTCTCCTCCTGCCCATTGCCGCCTGAGGGGTGGGATCAGGAAGTGATCAAGAGCTCCTCAACCGGCCGTGGGTCAGACTACCCCGGGAAGTTGAAGAATGGGTTAACGCAGCCGCGGCACGCCCGGCGGTTGAGACAGCTCGCGACCATGCCGTGCTGTCGCGGTTCCGGGACATTTCCAGAGGGCCGCCCGGCGCGACCCTGTTCCGAGACCGCCCGGAGGACAGCTCATGCTGTCTGGTGCGGCCTGCTTCATCAAAACTTAATTGCGCGGTGGGATAATACGGAAGGTAACGTGATCCTTCCGGCGGAGCCTC
>CAXTVI010000091.1:0-2918 GCA_964247695.1 uncultured Acetobacteraceae bacterium | reverse complement strand
GGAACATGCACCCGCTGCCGCTCCTTGATCATCTCGCGGGAGCCGCGGAAACGGGCCTCGAAGGCGACGTAGAGCGGATCGAGCAGATGATCCTGCTCGTCGCGTATGGTGGCGGCCTGGCCGGCATCGAGCGGCAGCCCGGGCTTACGGCGTATCGTCTCGAGCAGCAGTCCGAGCCGGCGCTGCTGGTCGAGCATGTCGTTGCGCGCCGCCTCGGCCAGTGCCTCCGCATTGCGGATCCGGCCTTCCTGCAGGCGAAGCGCCTCTGCCGCCCGCGCCACCAGCGCGGCTCCAGTCTCCGGCCAGCCCTGCTCGTCGGCGACAGGTCCGAACGCCTGCGCTATGCGCGCGATCGCGGTGTCCAGCAGGACCTTGTCCTGCAGCGCCTGTTCCAGTCCTTGCAGCTGCTCGGCAAGATCGTCCTGCCGGTCGGCCAGCTGCAGCAGCGGCTCCGCCCAGAGCTCATCGTCCGCCCTGGCCGCACTGGCCTGCAGGCTCTCGTCCAGGCTGCTCTCCACGGCGTCGATACGATGCGCGAGAGCGGCAACCCGGTTGGTGAAGACGCCGAACTGCGCCCGCGTCGGCAGGTCGGCGACCCGGGGACGGATCTCGCGGTTCTCGGTCTGCAGGTCACCGACGATGCGCTGCATTGACACGATCCCGTCCTGGTGGATCGCCTGCAGGTGCTGGATCGACAGGATCACGTCGTGCAGGCCCTGGACGTCCCGGATCAGGCTGGCGACACGCAGCAGGCTGGCCAGCAGGCGCAGCGGCCGGCCGATCAGCGGCAAGGCATAGAGGCGGTGCAGTCGGCTGCGTGGCGCGACACCGACGAGGGTGGCGCCGTATCGCACGCCTTCCGGATTGGAATGCAGGCCGGTGATCAGGTCGAGCTTGCTGCGCCCGTCACGCAGAGCGCCGAGGTGATGCTCTAGACCGTGCGGATCCGGCTCGCGACCGAGCACGTCGCGATAGATGCGCACGACGAACGCTTCGCCATCCAGGGCAAGCAGGGGAGCCACCGGAACGATGCCGCCACGGGCTTCGGCTATTCTATCGGTGACCGGCGACACGGGTTTCGCAACCTGAGCGCCGCTCAGTCGGATAATCTCATTCATGATTTCGGCGTCGATCTCTTGCGGGGTCGGGATCGATAGCTGGCTACTCTCGTTCAAGCCGCTGCTCGTGCAACCAGGCGCGCCTTGAGTGAACTTTTGTCCACGATGGCTTCGGCGGCATCTAGCTCCGCCAGGTTGAATATCCGAGTGTATTCCTCCGGTGTAAAGCTCTGCTCGTTCACCCCGCGTTGCAGTTCCGCAAGGTAGGCCGGCATCACCGCGCCAGGCCAGATATGGCCGACCGGCTCGCACATGACACCGAGGAAACCGCCGGGCTTCAGCCGGCCGCGCAGGCCGGCAAGCAGCGAAGCCGGGTTCGGAAAATGATGGAGCGACGCGAAAATAACGATGACATCGAAGAAGTTCGGAGGAAACGGCAGGTTGTTGGCGTCGGCGCAGAGCACAGCCATGGCGCGCTGTCGCTGTCGCTGTCGCTGGCGCAGGCGGCAGACCTGCAGGCCGAGCAGGTCGACATCAATGTTGTAGAGCTCGCCGTCCAGCTCCTCGATCATCGGGATCGCATTGCCGCCCACCTCGAGGATGCGCGGATGCGCGGGGGCATGCGCCTCGATCCAGCCGCGCAGCAGCACCATGCCACGCTGGTGGTCGGCATTATAGTCGGTGAACTCCTCGTCGCGCATCCACCAGTTCGTTGGCACCTGCGACACGGAATCCTCGGTGATCTGGACCGGCACACGCAGCAGGTCATCGTCCAGCCAGCGCACGCCCTCCTGCACCATCAGCAGGCTGAGCGTGTAGCGTCCAGGCGTCGGCGGCGTCTGCAGCCGGACCGGCAAGGTGAGAGCCCGTCCCGGAAGCAGGTCGATCGGCAGGGGAGTACGCACGTCATCGCCCGGGACGGGATGTCCACTGGCGTCGCTCCAACGTACCGCCACGTTGTAGTGCCCGGTCCCGCTGCCCTGCATCGGGGCGTCGCCGATATTCTCGAACCTGACATTGGCCAGCAGTTCCGTCGCCGGAGGCAGCCGCCGCGGAACATAGTTCTGTGTCCAGCGCGGACGCGCCTTGCCGTCGGACCGAGGCGCCGCAACGAGGCTGCTCACAGCGTCCGGAGCTGCACCGGGCGATGGATTCAGCTCATACCCGGTATTGCGGACGCGATCGAGAAACTGTTCCGCTTCCGTCTCGATCAGGAGGCCGCCATAGCGCGCCTTGCGGCCGAAGAACTCCCGCACGCGCTGCGTGGTAATCGGGTCGGTGGGTAATCCGAAGGCGGAAAGGATCTGGCGAGCTGTCTCGGGATCCGGCTTAGGACCGGGGCAAACGCTGACATCATCGAAGATAACAGGAATGCCAGCAAGCACCGGATAGGAGGTCCCGCAATCCGAACACTCAAGCGCTCGGTCGAGATTGATCAACCGGGAGGAGCGGCAATGGATGCAGACAAGGCCGATGCATTCCGTCAACACCATCACTTCAAGCCGCCTCTCCGCCGGCACCTAAGCACGCAGTGGCTGCTTCCTAATGCCTAAAGCGCGATCCGCCCAGGGCCAATCGTTTGGCCAGGCTTACGTTCTTGCGCGAACCGCAACTTTGGGCAACTAACGGCTCCACTATCCACTGCTCCAACGCCGTGGCGAACGCCTTCGATGAGCGCTACGGCGGACAGGCGAGCGGGATCGATCCGCTCCGCCCGTACCAGCTCGAGCGGCCAGTCGGGCGGCTTCTCGAAACCATCGTCCGCTTTGGTCAGGTGGCGAAAGTCTGCGGCTTTAAACCAACTAAGGCAAGAGTCTCTAAGGCGCGGTAACACTCTCCGCCGATACGTATGCCCGATAA
>CAXTVI010000090.1:0-3286 GCA_964247695.1 uncultured Acetobacteraceae bacterium | reverse complement strand
GCGCCGCCGAGCACGCGGCCCTGGCCGTCGATATGCTTGGTGCAGGAATACACCACCACGTCGGCGCCCAGTTCGAGTGGGCGCTGCAGCAGCGGGGTGGCGAACACGTTGTCGACCACCACCAGGGCTCCGGCGGCGTGCGCGAGGTCGGCGACCGCGTGGAGGTCGACGATGTCGAGCATCGGGTTGGACGGGCTTTCCAGCAGCACCATCGCGGTGGGCGTCGCGAGGGCAGCGCGCCACTGGGTCAGGTCGTGGCCATCGACGAACACGCTCTCGATGCCGTAGCGCGGCAGCAGCGTCGACACGATCCAGAAGCACGAGCCGAACAGGGCGCGCGAGGCCACCAGGCGGTCGCCGGTCTTGAGGTGGCTCAGCAGGGCGGCATGCACCGCCGCCATGCCGGATGCGGTGGCGCGGCAGGCTTCGGCCCCCTCGATCTCGGCGAGGCGGCGCTCGAACATCGAGACCGTCGGGTTGCCGAAGCGGCTGTACTGGTAGTGCTCGGCCTCCCCCTTGAAGGTCGCCTCGGCCTGCTCGGCGCTGTCGTAGATGAAGCCCGATGTGATGAACATCGCCTCGCTGGTCTCGCCGAACATGCTGCGCTCGGTGCCGGCATGGATCAGGCGGGTGGCGGTGCGGTAGCCGCCGTTCTTTTGAGTATGGTTGTCACTCATCATGCGTGTCCCGGTGGAGTTCCCGAAATGGGGCCGGCCACGGATGACAGGGCAATACTCCGCTTGCGGAGCCTCGCCGATGCCTCTTTAGCGCACTTGTTTTACCTCGCCGCAAGCCGGCCGGACAAATCACGAGGACCCTGACGCCATCGGCGTCGGAATGGGTACAACGTGACGCCTGCGGCGCTGGGGGTCAAGGTTGCCACGCCCACGGAGCGTGTTTAATCTCCGAACCGTCGGCGGGTGTAGTTCAATGGTAGAACGGCAGCTTCCCAAGCTGCACACGAGGGTTCGATTCCCTTCACCCGCTCCAGACCATCTGCAGACGCCTGCTGCTGGCGATCCGACGCGGCTTTCCTGCGCTCCGCTGCTCGAGGCCCAGCGGCCGCGCCGCTGCGGTGCTCGGAAAGCCGCGCCGGGCGCACCCCCGCGAGCTGCTCTCGTCCAGCATCAGACGTTTTCTGACGGTCCGCAAAGGTGTCGAACTCAATTTGTCGCGTGCTGCTCTCGGCGCCTGACGGCGGCTCGATGCTGCTCTACGGAGCGCTTCAGGCCTGGCAGGGCGGGTGCTGCGAGGGTGTCCTGGTAGCCGTGGCCGGCCCAGCTCCAGCGGTCGTTGTGGCCGACCAGCAAGTCGTGCATCCCGTCATGGCTCTGCGCCATTACCCGGATCGGGCCGCTTACGGAATCCAGCACCTTGGTCCAGGTGCGGTCGTGCCTGAGATAGACCGAGGTGGAGCAGCCGGCCGATCCGCACAGGCTCGCCGACTGCAACTGCACGAACAGGGCCTCGTCCGAGCGATGGTCCGACAGCGGCGCCGAGCCGACCAGAACCAGCGGCTGCTCGCCATGCCGGGCCGCACCCTGAAGGTCCTCCCGGTTCAGCGATCGTGCTGCCGTGTCCGCCGCCGTGCCGGGCTGGCGCGTCAGGATCACCGGCGCGCCGGTCTGGTGCAGATGCCGTGCGGCCGACGTGGGCAGCGCGGGCGACAGCAGCAGGGCGGCGACGAGCAGCGGGCGGACAGAAGGCATGGCGTCTCGATCATCCCGGCTGCGGCGACACTGCCTTATCCTACGGCCGGCAAGCAGCCCGGTCGATACGAGACGGAGACAACATGACATCCGCTCCCGCACTGCCTGAACCGGGCCGATACCGCCACTACAAGGGCGGCCTCTACACGGTGATCTGCGTCGGCCGCCACAGCGAGACAGAGGAGTGGCTGGTCACCTACCGCAGCGAGGCCCGGGGGGATTTCTGGGTGCGTCCACTGGCGATGTGGAACGAAGCGGTCGAGGGCAGAGTCCGGTTCCAGCGACTTTGATGCTCCTACCAGCCCATGCTGCCTGGGACGCCCTTGAACGGCCCCTTGAGGTCGATGGTCACCCAGCCGCCATAGAACCCGCCGGGTTGCGGCGTGACTGCTTCGTCGCCGACGAAGCAGCGGTCCATCATGCCGGCATAGACCGCGAGATGGTCGCGCAGCGCGGCATAGGCCGGTACCGGATCGGGGTAGCTCCAGGCGGCGCGCACGGCCCGGTTTGCGCCAACCCGTATCGTCCAGTAGCGCGCCTCGCCCTTCCACTCGCACAGGCTGCGCCCGGGGGCAGGCTCGAGCGCGCAGCCGGTAAAGGCGGCTGGTGGCAGGTAGTACACCGGCGGGTGCGAGGTCTCCAGCACGCGCCACGCAGCCGAGGTCTCGGCGATGGTCTGCCCGGCAGATACGATGCGGATCGGCTTTGCCACCGGCTGCAGCGCCGGCGGCCGCGGATAGTCCCAGACGTCCTCGGTCATGCCCTGAGCGCCTCCAGATACTGCGCCACCGGCCGGGTCAATCCGACACCGCGCAGTTCGTCGGGCGTGAACAGCCGGGCGGCGATGACCTCCCGGTTGTCGAGTCGGAGCTCCGGCAGGCTGTCGAGCCGCAGCTCGAAGAAGTGCACGCGGTCAGGGCGGCAGTCATAGATGCCCGAGGTGACGCCTGCCGGGTGCAGCGATGCCACCGAAAGCCCGATCTCCTCGAGCAGCTCGCGACGGGCGGCGGCTTCCGGCGCCTCCCCGTCCCGCACGCCCCCGCCCGGGAAGTTCCACTGGCTGCGGTAGGACGAGCGCAGCAGCAGCAGGTCGCGCCCGACATGCACGGCGATCAGCGCGCCCTCGTGCGATGGCCGCCGCAGCCACCACCAGAGGCGCGCCAAGGGGAAACCGAGACGGAAGGCGGTCCGCCAGGCGAGATCGATCAGCGAGAACCGCGAGGCGCGGCGAGAACTTGTCATGCCGCCGAGCATAGCTTGTGGTGGCGAGCCGGCGGAACACGATCCTCCAAGGGCCGGCTACTCCCCGAGCACGCGCAGCCCGAGCTGGCGCGCGAGCTGGTCGCGATAGGTCCGCTGGCGGGTCCGGTCGGCATCCAGCAGGCTCGGACCCAGTCCGACCAGGCGATGGATGCGCGCGACCTCACCGAGATGCTTCTGTCCGGCGAGGCGGTGGGTCGCCGATTTTGCGTGCCGGCGGTGGATGTTGAGCGATGCCGCGACATAGGCGATACGCGCGCCCGGCTCGCGCAGCATCTCGATATAGAGCCGCCAGTCGCCGGCCATGCGGAAGGCGA
>CAXTVI010000089.1:0-3463 GCA_964247695.1 uncultured Acetobacteraceae bacterium | reverse complement strand
CCGGAGCCGGTGCACGGCAGCAGGCGCCGCGTGACGGTTCCCTGAGGGAGGTGTTCTGACGAGCATCCTTATCCGATCGACAGGCAAGCGATCGGATAATGCTCTGACCTGGACAAGCCACGCGACCTCTGCTCCGGTTCCCGCTCCGAATGGTGAGACCGCGATGAAGCCGATCCCGAACGCGTTCAAGGCACGCCTGCTGCAGCCGGGAGCGCAGATCGGGCTCTGGCTGGCGCTCGCCGATGCCTATCCGGCGGAGATCTGCGCCGGCGCCGGCTTCGACTGGCTGGTGGTCGATGGCGAGCATGCGCCCAACGACCTGCGCTCCATCCTGGCGCAGTTGCAGGCGATCGCGCCCTACCCCTCGCATCCGGTGGTGCGGCCACCGGTCGGCGAGACCTGGATGATCAAGCAGCTGCTGGATATCGGCGCCCAGACGCTGCTCGTGCCGATGGTCGAGACGCCGGAGCAGGCCGCCGCCTTGGTCGCGGCCACGCGCTACCCGCCGGAGGGCGTGCGCGGCGTGGGTGCTGCGATCGCGCGCGCGTCGCGGTTCGACCGGCAGCCCGGCTATCTGCATGCGGCGGCCGCCGAGATCTGCCTGCTGGTGCAGATCGAGACCGGCACGGGCCTCGACAACCTTGATGCGATCGCCTCGACCCCCGGCGTGGACGGGCTGTTCATCGGGCCGGCCGACCTGTCCGCGTCGCTCGGCTATCTTGACAACCCGACCGCGCCCGAGGTGCAGGCGGCCATCGATGACGCCATCGGGCGGATCCTCCGGGCCGGCAAGGCACCGGGCATCCTGATGGGGGACGAGACGCTGGCCAGGCACTATATCGAACTCGGCGCGCGCTTCGTGGCAGTCGGGACGGATGTCGGCCTGCTCGCGCATTCCGGCAGCGCCTTGGCCACACGGTATGGGGCCGCTGCTTCCGAAGTCTCCGGCGCACGAACCTACTGAAGCCGTTCCTTCTCATCCTTGGTCTGAGGTAAGCTTCGGAACACACTGGATAGAGCCTGATGAACGTCGCCTTCGGCAGCCGCTTCTTCTCGGAACGACTGGCCTCTCCCCGGATGCAGGCGATTGCTCGTCGCCGCGTCGCGGAAGTGCTGGCAATCGTGCTCGCGCTGGCGTCGATCACCGCCCTGGTTGCCCTGGCGAGCTACGACACAAGGGATCCCTCGCTCGATACCGCCACCGGCACGATCCCGACCAACCTGGCCGGGGCTCCCGGTGCCATCCTCGCCGACCTGCTGATCCAGGGCTTCGGCCTGGCCGCGATCCTCCCGCCGCTCGCCCTGCTCGGCTGGGCCTGGCGGATCGGCTCGCATCGCGGCCTCGGCAGCCTGGCCTTGCGCGTGATCGCGCTGCTGTGCGCGCTGCCCGCGTCCGCCGCGACGCTGTCGGCGCTGCCCCTGCTGATGCATACGACCGCCCTGCGCTGGCCAGGACCGGCGGGGCTCGGCGGCGCCGTCGGCCAGTCGCTCGCCCGCATCGCGCTGAGTGCAGGTCACGACATGCTTGGGGTGGCCGGCGCGCCGGTCGCCTGGGTGCTGTGCGCCATGCTGGCCCTGGTGCTCTCGCCGCTGTCACTCGCGCTGTCCGCCGGCGAATGGCGCGCGGCCGGGCGCGGCGCGCGGCGGGCCGCGCGATTCTCCACCCGTCCCAGCCTGCGCGTCGGCATCGAGGACGATCCCGGACTTGAGCGGCAGTTTCGGCGTGCTCGCCCGTCCCGTCCGCGTCTCGAGCTGCCGGCATGGCTGCGGTGGCGATCGCCGGCGTCCGCCGATGGCATGATGCTCGACCCCGACCTGCTGGACCGAGCCTCGCCGGGTCCTTCGCCGTTCGCGGCGCGCGCGCGCGAAGCCGGCCAGTCGACCGCCGGCGCGACCGCGCTCATGCGACGTGAGCCTCTGGCGTCGGCTTCTGCGCCGGCCTCGTCCTACCGAAGCAGCGCCCGCCACCGGCAGGAGCCGTCGCAGCCCAGGTCCAACCCCGGACCGTCAATGCAGGGGGGCGGCTACATGCTGCCGCCCGGCGCCGGTGACGAACATGACGAGGTGCCGATCCTGCCGCTCCGCTCGGCTGCGGCGCGCGCCGCGGCGCGACGCGCGGCCGACGCCACGGCGCGATCCGGCGCCGCCGAGCCGCCGGCACAGGAGCGGCAAGCCACCGCCACCCAGCCCGCGAGCCCGCCGGCGCGCGAGGGCGCCCTGATGTCGATACGCAAGCTGCTCGGTGGCCGCAGCGAGCCGGCCGCGACGGCCTCGACCAGCCACCTGGGCCGTACGGCCGCCGACACGGCGACTGCATCCCGTCCGGTGCCGCCGGCCACGCCGCGCGCCCGGCTCGCCGAAGCGGATGCCGAGGGCTGGACGCTGCCGCCGCTCTCCCTGCTCAAGAGCGCGCCGCGGCACGCCGCAACCGGACCGTCGCCGGAGAGCCAGCAGGCCAATGCGCGGCTGCTGGAAACGGTGCTGTCGGATTACGGCGTGCAGGGCGCGATCGGCGAGATCCATGCCGGCCCGGTGGTGACGCTCTATGAACTTGAACCGGCGCCCGGCATCCGCTCGGCCCGCGTGATCGGTCTCGCCGACGACATCGCACGTTCGCTGTCGGTGACCGCGGTGCGCATCGCCACCGTGCCCGGCCGCAACGTGATCGGCATCGAGGTGCCGAACGCCCGCCGCGAGACGGTGTATTTCTCGGAGCTGCTGGACTCCGAGGCCTGGCACGCCAACCCGTCGCGGCTGTGCCTGGCGCTCGGCAAGGACATTTCCGGCGCCCCGGTCTATGCCGACCTCGCCCGCATGCCGCACCTGCTGATCGCCGGCACCACCGGCTCCGGCAAGTCGGTCGGCGTGAATGCGATGATCCTGTCGCTGCTGTACCGGCTGTCTCCCGAGGAGTGCAGGCTGATCCTGATCGACCCGAAGATGCTGGAGCTGTCTATCTATGACGGCATCCCGCATCTGATGGCGCCGGTGGTGACCGAGCCGGCCAAGGCGGTGACCGCGCTGAAATGGACCGTCCGCGAGATGGAGCGGCGCTATCGCGGCATGAGCCAGCTCGGAGTGCGCAATATCGGCGGCTACAACGAGCGGGTTGCCGTCGCCCGCGAACGCGGCGAGGTGCTGATGCGCCGCGTGCAGACCGGCTTCGACCCCGAGACCGGCAAGCCGATCTTCGAGGAGCAGCCGCTCACCCTGGAGAACCTGCCCTACATCGTGGTGATGATCGACGAGATGGCCGACCTGATGATGGTCGCCGGCAAGGAGATCGAGACCACGGTGCAGCGGCTGGCGCAGATGGCGCGCGCGGCCGGCATCCACGTCATCATGGCGACGCAGCGGCCGTCGGTGGACGTCATCACCGGCACCATCAAGGCCAACTTCCCGACCCGTATCAGCTTCCAGGTGATCAGCAAGTTCGACAGCCGCACCATCCTCGGCGAGCAGG
>CAXTVI010000088.1:0-3850 GCA_964247695.1 uncultured Acetobacteraceae bacterium | reverse complement strand
TGGTGATGTTAGTGACGAACAGCGCAATGGTCGGCGCACGCCCCTCGGCAAGCGCACGCGCGAACAGGTTGGGCCGGTAGCCGAGCTCGTTCGCAGCCGCCCGAACGCGCTTTGCGGTCACGGCGCCGACCGAACCGCGGCCGCGCAGCACGTTGGAGACCGTCGCTCCGGAGACGCCGGTCCGGCGGGCGATGTCGCTCAGGGTCGCCAGGTCGCTCTCCGCTTAAACGCTTAACCTGATGATAGAGTGGCGTCCCCAAGCGTCAAGCCGGAGGTGCGCCTGCGCCTGGCGAGTGCTCTGGCGCCGCGTCCAGGGCCGGCGCTTGGCGACCGGATGCAAGGATCGCGGCGGCTGGGTTGCGCATGATCGTACGCCTCCCCCCCGGACGCCGCGCTTCAACCGTGGCGGTTCCTGTGGCAGAAGGCCGTGAGTGGATATAGAAGAAGGATCGCGGGCCATGCCGGATGGTGGATCAAGGCGGCCCGAGCCCATGACGGCGCTGCGCCACGACTGGACCCGCGCCGAGGTGGCGGCGCTGATCGCGCTGCCATTCCCGGAG
Source organism: uncultured Acetobacteraceae bacterium (assembly GCA_964247695.1). Lineage (GTDB taxonomy): Bacteria > Pseudomonadota > Alphaproteobacteria > Acetobacterales > Acetobacteraceae > Lichenicoccus. The sequence continues at coordinate 3,290 of CAXTVI010000088.1, read as the reverse complement.
CTGCTGTTCCGGGCGCAGGCGACCCATCGCGCGCATTTCGATCCCCGCGCGGTGCAGATCTCCACCCTGCTCTCGATCAAGACCGGCGGCTGCCCGGAGGATTGCGGCTACTGCTCGCAGAGCGTGCATCACGAGAGCGGTCTGCGCGCCAGCAAGCTGATGCAGGTGGACGCCGTGCTGGCCGAGGCGCGTGCGGCGAAAGCCGGCGGCGCCAGCCGGTTCTGCATGGGAGCCGCCTGGCGCTCGCCGAAGGACCACGACCTCGAGGCGGTGTGCGCGATGATCGAGGGCGTGAAGTCGCTGGGCCTGGAGACCTGCGTGACGCTCGGCATGCTGAGCGGACCCCAGGCCGGACGGCTACGCGACGCCGGGCTCGACTACTACAACCACAACCTCGACACCTCGCCCGAGCACTATGGCAGCGTCATCACCACGCGCACCTACCAGGACCGGCTGGATACGCTGGGCCATGTGCGCGATGCCGGCATCAATGTCTGCTGCGGCGGCATCGTCGGGCTCGGCGAGAGCGAGGACGACCAGGCCGGCCTGGTCGCCACCCTGGCCTGCCTCACGCCGCATCCCGAGAGCGTGCCGATCAACCTGCTGGTGCGGGTGGCCGGAACCAGGCTTGCGGATGCCGCCGCCGTCGATCCGATCAGCTTCGTGCGCATCATCGCCGTAGCCCGCATCACCATGCCGCACAGCATGGTGCGACTGTCCGCCGGCCGCGAGAGCATGAGCGACGAGGCGCAGGCGCTTTGTTTCCTGGCAGGCGCCAACTCGATCTTCTACGGCCCGAAGCTGCTGACGACGCCGAACGCGGTGGAGAGCCAGGACATGCGCCTGCTCGACCGGCTTGGGATGGCGCCGATGGCGCTGCCTGCCGCGGGGAGTGCCGTTCCGGCATCATGAGCTACGCGGTCAAGGAGCTGTTCGCGACGTTGCAGGGCGAAGGCGCGCAGGCCGGGCGCGCCTCGGTGTTCTGCCGGTTCGCCGGCTGCAACCTGTGGTCGGGGCGTGAGCAGGACCGGGCGACGGCGACCTGCCGGTTCTGCGACACCGACTTCGTCGGCATCGATGGCGAAGGCGGCGGTCGGTTCGGCGATGCCCCCTCGCTGGCGGATGCGATCGCCGCCTGCTGGTTGGGTGGCGCGGAGGAGCGCTACGTCGTGTTCACCGGGGGAGAGCCGTTGCTGCAGCTCGACGCGACGCTGATCGCGGCGGTGCATGCGCGCGGCTTCAGCATCGCGGTGGAGACCAACGGTACACTGGAGGCGCCGGACTCGCTTGACTGGATATGCGTCAGTCCAAAGGCGGGTGCCGAGTTCCGGCAGCGCACCGGCCAGGAGTTGAAACTGGTCTATCCGCAGCCCGGCCTGCCGCCGGACCGGTTCGAAGGATTGCCATTCCGGCATTTCTTCCTGCAGCCGATGGACGGACCGGACCAGGCCGAGAATACCCGCGATGCGGTGGCCTACTGCCTCGCGCATCCGAAGTGGCGCCTCAGCGTGCAGACCCACAAGATGATCGGGATCGCCTGAAATGTCTGGCGAATTGATCGCAGACCAGACGGCGCTGGTGCTGTTCTCCGGCGGACAGGATTCCGGCACCTGCCTGGCCTGGGCGCTGGACCGGTTCGCGCAGGTCGAGACGCTCGGTTTCGAATACGGCCAGCGCCATCTGGTCGAGCTGAGCTGCCGTGCCGCGGTGCGCGACGGACTGGTGCGGCTGCGTCCCGAGTGGCGCGAGCGCCTTGGCGACGACCATACGCTGTCGCTCGACGCCCTCGGCAAGCTGTCCGAGACCGCGCTGACCCGGGACGCCGAAATCACCCTGGACGAGCACGGGCTGCCGAACACCTTCGTGCCCGGGCGCAACCTGCTGTTCCTCACCTTTGCCGCAGCGCTCGCGGTACGGCGTGGCGCAAAGCATCTGGTCGGTGGCATGTGCGAGACCGACTATTCGGGTTATCCCGACTGCCGCGACGACACCATCAAGGCGCTGCAGGTCGTACTCAATCTCGGCATGGCGCAGCGCTTCGTGCTGCACACGCCGCTGATGTGGCGCGACAAGGCGCAGACCTGGCAACTCGCGGAGACACTTGGCGGCGCGCCGCTGGTCGAGCTGCTGCGACGCGAGACCCATAGCTGCTATCTCGGCGACCGTACCCACCTGCACCCCTGGGGGTATGGCTGCGGGCACTGCCCGGCCTGCGATCTGCGTCGCCAGGGCTGGGAACGCTTCAAGGCCGCCGACGCATGAGTGCCGTATCGTCCCCGGCCCTGATGTTCAGCCGCCGCTTCTCGATGGGCCACCGGCTGATCAGGAGCGCCTCGGAGTCCTGCGCGCTGCCGCACGGCCACAACGAGACCGTCACCGTCCGGCTGCAGGCGACGTCGCCGCAACGCCTGGACGGATCGACAAACATGGTGCTGCCGTTCGCGCGCGCAAAGGCGATCTGGCACGGCTGGATCGACGACCATCTCGACCATGCCCTGCAACTCGGCGAGGACGACCCGCTGCTCGGCTGGTTCGTCGCCCACGAGCCGGCGCGCGCCCGGCGCATCGTGCTCACCCCGGGCGATCCGACCACCGAGCTGATGGCGTGCCTGATGATGGCCAAGCTCGGCGCCTTCCTGAGGGCGGACGGCGACGTGCTGCGCTGCGCCGAGATCCGGCTCGAGGAGACGCCCACCAACACCGTGCTGTTCGACGGCGATCCGCTCGCCGTGCTGCCCGCCGTGCGACCCGCGCCGCAATGCTGGTGGCGCCGCGCCGACATGAGCATCGCCGACCCGATCAGGAGCGTTGCCGCATGAGCGACCCGTCCACCCACGGCCTGACCCAGCTCGGACATCCGACCGCTCAACCCGCGAGCCCGGAGCAGGCGGTGCTGGAGCGGGTCGCGGCGCCGCATCAGGGCAAGCAGTACCTGGTGCGCTTCACCGCGCCGGAATTCACCTCGCTCTGCCCGATCACCGGCCAGCCGGACTTCGCGCACCTGGTGATCGACTACGTGCCGCGCTCCTTCATCGTCGAGAGCAAGTCGCTCAAGCTGTACCTCACCAGCTTCCGCAACCATGGCGCCTTCCACGAGGCCTGCAGCGTGCAGATCGCGAGCACGCTGGTGGAGCGCCTGGACCCGGTCTGGCTGCGCATCGGCGCGTACTGGTACCCGCGCGGCGGCATCCCGATCGACGTGTTCTGGCAGACGGGGGTGCCGCCGGAGGGGGTATGGATCCCGGCGCAGGACGTGCCGGGATATCGCGGGCGGGGGTAATCAGAGCCGC
>CAXTVI010000087.1:0-4287 GCA_964247695.1 uncultured Acetobacteraceae bacterium | reverse complement strand
TCTTAGGCGCGATCCGCCATGACAAGGTGTTGCGTGGCAGTCCATGCAGCAGGCTCTCGGCCGCCGGGCGGTCAGCGACATGGCCCACAATGAGGCAGAAGGCGACCAAGCGGCCAAAGCCATCGGTCAGCGCATGGATCGCGGTGGTGCGGCCGCCGCGGCTGACGCCGAGATCGCCTGTGCGTCAACCCAGGGACCGCCTGACTTCAGCACATGCACGATGCCGCTGATCACCCCGCGGTCATCAACACGTGGCACGCCCCGAGACTTGCGCGGCAACAGAGGCGCCAGATGCCTCCACTGCCGCTCGCTCAGCCAGAACTCCGTCACCATTCGTGGCTACCGAACGCAGGGAGCGAATCACAGACTGCGCCTCATGGGTCCCTCGCTAACTGGTTCGAGGCTTCGGGCGATCCTGGCCGGCGCGGCACGTCGCACCTGATTGTGACGTAAACTTGTTACGTCATCAGTGATGTCCCGGAATAGGTATTTTCCGACCGTATATCAAATCGTCGTAGCACGTGACCTACATCAGGAGGGCCACCATGAACGAATTCAATAGTACTGCAGCTGGCCGGCTCCTCGGTGCAGCCATTAGCAGAACCTTAACTTTTCGAGCCGAGATACCGTCCTGGTCGGGGGCTCGTTATTATGCAGAAGCTTGGAAATTCGGCAGCATCAACGGTTTCCCGCCTCGGGCTCGCCTTCAAGCTGGGAGCTGGCTTCACAGTCCTGACCTTGTTTTCAGTGCTTCTGGGCGGCTTCGCTGTCAACCGCATGAGCGCTGTCGATGCAGCAAGCTCCGAGGTCTCCGACAACTACCTGCCCAGCGGCGTGCATCTAGCGCACCTTGCTCTCGCCATAGACGATATCCGACGACTACAGGCCCGCTCGTTGTTGGCGTCTGCCGGTAGCACATACGCCAAGGATAGCAGTGCAGCGCTGCAGGACGGCATCAAGGAGGTGAAGGCGGCTCGGGAGGCATACGAGCCGCTGATCGATGCCGGCGAGGAGCGCGAGCGATACACCGGTGGCTTCGATCCGGCTTGGAAGGTCTTCGAGGCCGACATGGCGGAAACCACCCGCTTGAAGAATGCCGGCGAGGACGCCGCGGCGGTCAGCACCTATAGCGAGAAGGCCCAGACAGACTTTCTTTCCATCATGGGTTTCATGAAATGGGACATGAGTTACAATGAGAAGGGTGGGGTGGCAGCGTCTGCGCGAGCTCGCTTGCTCTACCTCAGCACCTGGTGGCTGATCATCGGCTCTATCGTGTTCGTGCTCCTAATCAGCAGCCTGACAGCCTTCGGGCTGATCCGGCATATCTCTCATCCGATCACAGCGATGACCCGGGCTATGCGCCGCTTGGCCGACAAAGACCTTGCGGTCATGATCCCCGGTATCGAGCGGGGTGACGAGATCGGCAGCATGGCGGCGGCGGTCCAGGTGTTCAAGGACAACATGGTCGAGACCGAGCGCCTGACCGCCGAACAGCTTGCCTCGCGTGTGGCGCTCGCACGTCGCCAGGACGCGATGGAGAAGGAGACCGAGCGGTTCGGTAGCGCCGTGAATGCGGTCATGCAGCGACTGAGCTTCTCGTCCGACGAAATGGGCCAGGCGGCCGACGCGATGACAGAGGCAGCGTCCGCAGTCCGCCAGGAAGCCTCGAACACATCGGAAGGCGCCGAGAAGTCTTCGCACGACCTGCACACGACGGCTGCTGCTGTGGAGGAGCTGACCGCCAGCTTCGGCGAGATCGCGCGTCAGGTGTCGTCCGCGGCCACCACCTCGCAGCAGGCGGTCGCGCGCGCGCAGGCCAGCCAGATCACGATCGGAGACCTCTCCGCCGCCACTGGCCGCATTGGGCAGGCCGTGGGCCTCATCAACTCCATCGCCGGTCAGACTAACCTGCTGGCGCTCAACGCCACCATCGAGGCGGCTCGCGCGGGCGAGGCGGGAAAGGGCTTTGCGGTGGTGGCAAGCGAGGTCAAGGCTCTGGCCCAGCAGACAGCGCACGCTACCGCCGAGATCGGCAAGCAGGTGGACACTGTCCGCACTGCAACCGATGCCACCGTCATGGCCGTGAACGAGATCTGCGAGATGATCCGTGGCATGGCCTCCAACACGACTTCCATGGCCGCCGCCATCGAGGAGCAGAGTGTCACCACCCAGGAGATCGCCGGCTCCGTGCAGGCGGTGTCGGGAGCCACGGCACAATCGGCGCGAGCCATGGGACAGGTCGTCATGGTGGCGGACCAGGCCGGTTCAGCCAGTCTGGTTGTGCTGACCGGGGCGACCGGCATCGGCACCGAGACCGGCACCCTGCGAGAGGAGGTCAACCGGTTCCTGACCGCCATCAAGTCGGATGCCAGTGAGCGGCGCCAGTTCGAGCGGTTCCAGCTGCGTGCCGTGACGGCAAGCGTTCTGCTGCCTGGCCAGGCTGCCATCACCGTGCCGGTGGACAACCTGTCCGAGGGCGGCGCAGCATTTCAGAGCAATCTCAAGATCAACACCGGCACTCAGTTGACCATCGAGTTTGGACGGAACACCGGAGTGATCCCTGCGAAGATCGTGCGCGGCGGCACCGCGGGCATGTACAGCATCGAGTTTGGCAAGGACGGGTCTAGCCAGGCTCGCATCCAGCAGGCCATTCAAAGGCACGCCTCGGTCAAGATGGCGGCTTGACGAACGGGGGCTTGGTTCTCGAAGGCCAGTCCATGATGCCGATGGTCGGATGATTGCCAGAGTGGGTCGAGCGGTGTCCTCGGGTCATCAGGATCGAACGCCGGCTGCGTCGGCTGTGGGGCACCGAGCTGGTAACGTCGGCGCGGCCGCCGCGTTAACCGACCTCATCGGCGCTGTTAATTCGTGCGTCTCGATAGGTGAAGGCAGAGCCCGTGACGCCCCAGCCGTTCTCCTGCGGAACCTGCCGGCCCATGAGATAAGCCAGGTCAAGCACGAGCGGATGTCGGTCCGGACGGAGTTCCAGGCCCGGTTCACCCGTTATTTTCGGGAGACCGAGAGGACCTGCAGCTGGCGGATGCGAAGCAGGAGCTGGTCGACATCGCGCGCCTCGGCCGGCAGGAACAGGCCGGGCAAGCGGTGTGGATCGTGATGGCCGGGCCTGAGTGCGGCCCGCCTACGTGTAGGCGAGCGGACCCACATCGAGCAGCCTGACGGGCCGCCCTCGCCACTCGGATAGGACAACAGTGAGCTTGGTGACAGAAGCGAACCCTGCCGGCCGGAGCGTGCCGCTCGGACCTAAGCTGCAGCTTCTTGTCAGCAGAATGACAGTGCCGCCGTCAGCAAAGCCGAGCACGACGGCATCCTGATCAAAGTCGGCACAGATTTGTCCGGCCATGATGTGAAAGGCATCCTCGTTGACGTTCCGTGACGCCATCACGAAGACAGCCCGCTCCTCGACAGGAAGAACCGCGAGTTGCCCAGCTCGCCGCTCAATGCAGCTGAACCGCAACCAGGTCCGCTGAAGGTGGAGTGCCTCAAGCGCGGTCTCTAGGCAGTCCGCCTGCGCAGCATCGTCTCGCGAGCAGTCTCGGGATATGGCGGAAAGGATCGCGAACGGTCGGCGCTCTGTAGCCTTCAGAGCGACGCGCAGAGTTTGACCCGTGCGGCCAGACGCCACGTCATGGTCAAAATTCACTCTCTGCCGTAGGTTGTTCGTTAGAAGGCCCTCTATATTTTGCGTCAGGCTTCATTTGCAGGCTAACCCCCCTGTGGGGGGAGAAGATACGCAAATCGACCATCCACAAACGTGGCAGATCAGCGCTTAATACGCGCAATATATAAGCGTTAGGTGACGCTGTGCACAATCAGCCTCTACCGTGAGCGGCTGTCCCGAGCCGGCTGCACTGTTGAAGCATCCGGTTCGAGCCCCCAACGCGGTATCTCGGCATGTGCATCTCGCTAGTAGGAGATGAAGCGATTCTACTGGCCTATCTCCACCTGCCTGCTCCGCACGACAGCTGCGACGTGGCCAGGCTGATGCAAGTGGCCCGGCCGCACGTGCCTGTCGTCATCATGACGAGCCGACGTGAGGCCCTCGGAGTGAGATGGTCCCGGATCGGCACCACAAGCTCCTCAAGAAGCCCTTCGATCTTCGGGTCTGGCGGCTCACGTCGCGCAGGCGACAGGCCACTTGCAACCGACACGATGAGCGAGGCGGACCGTTAGGCAGCGGCAGCCGCCGAAGTTGAAGCAAGAGTGGTGCAGGTCTGAACAAGTCGGCGTCGCTCGAGTTGTTGCAGACTGAAGTCACTGAGCGGCTAG
>CAXTVI010000086.1:0-4494 GCA_964247695.1 uncultured Acetobacteraceae bacterium | reverse complement strand
TCTGTCAGAAAAGCAGACACGTGGTGTCGATTGAGCGGACACATCTTCGACTGAACGACCAAGAACAGCATGTAATTTGATCGGTTTAAGCTCTGGCATGAGCTTTGCGCTTGTCGGTGAGAGATCCACTCGGTCCTGATCCTGAGGAGCCTTCGATGAGACGATTTGCGCTATCGGTTTCCGGCATGACGATATATCTCGCCATCGGCGCGACCGCGGTCGCGCAGGACGCCGTCTTCGACCCGAATCAGCTTCCGGCAGTCCAAGGCATCGTCAGCCAATACATTCTCGACTCCGATGGGGATGTGGCTGGCCTGATGCTGGATGGCGGGACCGAGGTGCAGGCGAACACGCGAAACACGTCGGAGTTGGTTCTGGTTGCTCGTCCTGGCGACCACGTCACCGTTCACGGTCTAAAAGCGCACGCTGAGCCGATGATGCTCGCCATGTCGATCACCAACGACACGACCCATGCGATTCTGCTGACCAGGAGCCGCTCGCGATCGTACGATCGGGATGCGCCCATCGAGGCGTCAGGCCCGATCAAGGCTCAACTTCATGACTCCGAGGGCGAGGTGGACGGCATCCTTCTTGCGGACGGCACGGTCGTGAACCTGCCGCTGTCGGATATTGAGCGCAGAGGCCAGCAACTCGCGGTCGGGCAGACCATCTATGCCAGCGGCAGCGGCGCCTCCAACCTGCTCGGCCGCGTCATCGCTGCTCGTGTTCTCGGTCCCAACAAGGCGGCGGCAACGCAGGTTGTCTCTCCTGCTGTAGACCAGGAGCACGAGGGTAGGCACCACGGGCGCGGTGGAGGTCATCATCGGCATCAAGACTTGGATGACGGCAACCCAGCCTAGGACATCTTGCCGATGGCCTGCCGGTGCGGTGGTGGCACCCTGCACCTCCGGCGCATCTAGCCGCTACGCTGCGTTGATGGCCGCAGGGACCTGAACCTTGCGACTAGGTCGAGCACAATACCCCCCTGCGGGCCTTCCGATCCCGAACTTGCGGCATGACCGCGACAACATGGATATGTCCCGTGCGCCTTCGCACCCTCCACGCCTACATGGCGATCTTCACAGCGCCGAGCATCCTGTTCTTTGCCTTGACCGGAGCGCTGCAGCTGTTCGACCTGCACGAGCCACATCCGGGCTACCAGCCGCCAGTGCTGATCGAGAAGCTCGGCAGGCTGCACAAGGACCAGGTGTTCGCTCGCGATGACAGGCATCCGGGCGATGTTGCCGATAGGCCCGTCAATGCCGCTTCCGGCAACGCGGAGGCAATCGCTCCAGCGATGGCAGCCGACACCGGTGATTCGATGTCAACAAGCATGCTGAAGTGGTTCTTTCTTTTCGTGACGCTCGTTCTTGCTCTTACGACTGGCTTCGGGCTTTGGCTCGGCTTGCGTTATAGTTCTAGGAAGCGTCTCAGCTGGTTTCTCCTCGCATTCGGCTTGATGCTTCCCGCCATCGTCATGATGCTGTGAGACCGCTGAGCAACTGGAAAACTGGCGGCTGGATGAGGAAGGCACGAATATCTGGTGATTGCACGGACGCAGCCGACCATCTTCGATCACCTGAGGCTGTGACGACAGTCATGATCCGAGCTTCGGCGGCCTCCGCGCATGAGCGCCTCCTTGCCGGAGAAGTCGATGCACTCCCTGCGCGCTAAGCTGGCTGTCGTCTGGGTCTTGTCGGTCATGGCAGCGATCGCACTGGCGATAGTGATGTCGCAGCTCTACGCCCAGTCGTCATCATCGCATCTAGCCCGGGCCGAGGACCAGGTGGCGCGGGCCTGTGACCAGATCCGCGACGCGTGGCGCTACTATGACAACGGCTGGAACGGGCCCCCGCCGGATGCAGGGGATCCTGGGTTTCGGGCCGACCTACGCGCTGTCCTCGCGCGTGGGCTGGACGAGGATGATCCGATGGTCGGCGGGATCTGGCAGTCGAAGCAGGGGCTACTCGCCAGCCAGCCGGTCAATGCGTCGGCCTTGCCGTCTGCGCGCCTGTGGCAGCCGGTTGCGTCGCTGGCAATCGACCAGGACCATGATGCGGTTCGTCAAGGTACGGACCACGGTGACACCGTGGTAACGGCTGCCTGCCTGCTGGACGGACCGGTTCACGGCCTAGTTGGCTGGACCTCACGCCGCCTCTACGCCGCCAACGGCTTGTCTCAGCTGCGGCTGGGCTTCGGCGTCCTGCTCGGCCTGGTGCTGGCGATCGCAGGCTGGCTTACCTGGCTGGTGGCGACGTGGTCGCGCCACGTGCGTCGCATCGAGGAAGTACTCGCTGGATACGCCGCCACAGGGACAGGTAGCCTTCCGCACCTTCCCCAGACCGGGGAGCAAGAGCTGGACCGTATCGTCAGCGCGCTGAACATTGCCAGTGCACGTCTCGATGCCGTGCAGCGCGAGGCGGCGACGCTGGCGGTCCGCGTTGCCGATGGGGAGCGCCTGGCCGCCCTCGGACGGGTGGCCGCCGGGGTCGCACACGAGATCCGCAACCCGATCGGGTCGATGCGGCTGCGCGCAGAGAACGCCCTTGCGGGCGACGACATGCGGCGTCGTAAGGCGCTGAGCAGCATCCTCCGCCAGATCGGCCGGCTCGACCGGCTTCTCGGCGAGCTGCTGGCGATGACCCAGGGACGCGCGCCGGAGCCGGTCGAGATCAGGCTGGACCACTTCCTGGAAACCGTGCTCCGTGACTACGAGGAGTCAGCGGAGGCCGCGCAGCTGACGCTGCTGCTCGAGGCGGATGGAACCTGCGTGCGGCTCGATCCGGAGATGATCGGGCGTGTCATCGCCAACCTGCTGCAGAACGCTATCCGGGAAACGCCAGCTGGCGGTCGCATCGTCATGACCGGCAGCTGTGACATCCCAGCCTGCAGTGTGACGATCAGCGTCACCGACAGCGGGCCGGGCATCTTGCCCAGCCTGCGCGGACGGCTGTTCGAGCCGTTCGTGACCGGCCATGCCGAGGGCACCGGCCTCGGCCTCGCCATCGCGCGCGAGCTCGTCGGCACCCATGGCGGCACCTTGGAGCTGGAAGACGCCGAGCGGGGAGGCGGAGCACGCTTCACGATCAGGCTGCGCGGCGACCTGGTCGACGGCGATCCGCCGGTCTTGGATGCGGTCTCTGCTCGGAGCGGCAAGGGGGACGAGACATGTCGGTGATCCTCATCGTCGACGATGACGAGGAGCTGCGGGACAGCATGGCCGAGACGCTCGCCGACCTCGGCCATCAGCCCGAGCACGCGGCTGACGGCGAGGCAGCCTTGCGCCGGATCGCACGCGGCGGGATCGACGCCGTGCTGCTGGACCTGCGCATGCCGGGTCTCGACGGCCTGGAGGTGCTGCGGCGCATCCGCGCGCAGGACCGCGCCACTGGGTCGCTGCTGCCGGTCGCCGTCCTGACGGCGGCGCCGACGGCTGGGAACACGATCGAGGCGATGCGGCTGGGCGCGGTGGATCACCTGGCCAAGCCGGCGGGGCGGGAGGCGCTGACCACTCTGATCAAGGCGATGGTGCCGGACGTCGCCATCCAGCCGGCGCGAGCGGCTGCGGCTGGTGTGGAGGACTTGGTGGGTGCCTCCGCTGCCATGCGCGAGGTGCAGAAGGCGATCGGCATGCTCGCCGACAGCGACGCGACCGTGCTGGTGACGGGTGAGACCGGAACCGGCAAGGAGGTGGTGGCGCGCGCGATCCACCGTCACGGCCGCCGGTCGCCGAAGCCATTCGTCGCCGTCAACTGCGCGGCGATCCCGTCCGAGCTGCTCGAGACTCAGCTGTTCGGCCATATGCGCGGTGCCTTCACCGGTGCGGTCAGCGACCGGCTCGGCTCGTTCCGAGAGGCAGATCGCGGCACCCTGTTCCTCGACGAGATCGGCGACATGGGCCTGCCGATGCAGGCGAAGCTGCTGCGCGTGTTGCAGGACCGCGTGGTCACCCCAGTCGGCGGCCGCGCCGCGCCGGTCGACGTGCGGATCATCGCAGCGACCCACCGCGACCTGTCCGCACTGGTCCAGGAAGGACGGTTCCGCGAAGATCTGTTCTATCGCCTGCGGGTGGTGCCGGTGCATCTGCCGACGCTCCGCGAGCGGCTGGCCGACATCATCCCCTTGTCGGAGCACTTTCTGGCTATAGCCGCCGGATCGACAACACCCAGGCAGCTGACTTCAGCGGCGGCGGCGCTGCTGCTGGCGTATCCCTGGCCGGGCAACGTCCGTGAGCTGAGCAACGCCATGGAACGTGCAGCGGCTCTGGCTCGCGGCCGCTCCATCACGGCAAGCGACATCGCGTTTCTGTCCATGGTTCCGCAAGGTATCGCGATCGACTGGCTAGATGGCGACCTGCCGACGGCGATTGCACGGCTGGAGCAGGCCATGATCGAGCGTGCGCTTCTGATGAGTGGCGGAAATAGAGCCGAGGCTGCGCGTCGGCTCAACATCAACCGACAGCTGCTTTACGACAAGGTTCGCCGTTACGACATC
>CAXTVI010000085.1:0-4708 GCA_964247695.1 uncultured Acetobacteraceae bacterium | reverse complement strand
CGGCGCCCCCGACATCGTGCAGCTCGAGCTCGACATGGTGCGCTCGTTCGCGCAGGTGCGCGGCCTCGCCGACCTCACCCCGTTCGGGGCTGCCGACATGGCATCGCTCTACGTGCCGTACACGTGGCAGGAGGTGACCGAGGGCAAGCGGATCAACGCGCTGCCCTGGGACAGCGGGCCGATGGGCCAGATCTATCGCGACGACATCGCCAGGACGCATGGCTTCGAGCCGCCGAAGACCTGGGACGAGTTCGCCGACACCGCCAGAAGCCTGGTCAAGGCGTCTCCCGACACCTTCCTGACCAACGCGACCTTCTCGGACGGCGGCTGGGTGACGGGCCTGCTCTGGCAGGCCGGCTGGCGCCCGTTCCAGGTCGATGGCGACCACATCACGATCCGCATCAAGAGCGACGCCTCGCAGCGCTTCGCCGCCTACTGGCAGAAGCTGATCGACGCCAAGGCGGTCGATACGTCGGCCGGTTTCACGACCGACTGGTACCAGTCGCTGGCCCGCGGACGCTATGCGATCTGGCTGACCGCCGCCTGGGGACCGGTCTTCTTGTCGCAGTTCGCGCAGGCGAGCGCCGGCAAGTGGCGCGCGGCCCTGCTGCCGCAATGGACCGCCGCAAGCCCCGCCAACGGCAACTACGGCGGCTCGGCGCTGGCGGTCACCGCCACCAGCCCGCACAAGCAGGCCGCCGCGACCGCCATCAAGTGGCTGCTCGGCCAGGAGGCGCCGGCCAAGACGTTCGCAAGCAAGCAGTTCCTCTTCCCGGTGCTGGGCAGCCTGCTCAAGGACCAGGCCTTCCTCGACACGCCCTATCCGTTCTTCGGCGGCCAGGCGGCGAACCGGGTATTCGCGCAGGCCTCCGCGCAGGTCGCCACCGACTTCCAGTGGAGCCCGTTCAACGACTACTTCGTGGCGCAGCTCGGCAACGAGTGCGGCGCGGTGGCGAGCAGCGGCGGCTCGCTCGAAGGCGCGTTCGACACGTTGCAGGCGCGCGTCACCCGCTTCGCGCGCGAGCAGGGCTTCACGGTCTCCACCTGATGAGCGCGGCCGCGACGATCCCACCGGCGCGCCGGCGCCGGCCGCCGCATCGCATCGGGCCGCGAGTGGCGCCGTTCCTGCTGCTGGCGCCGTTCCTCGTGCTGTTCGCGTGCTTCCTGATCGTGCCGCTGGCCTATGCCCTGGTGCTCAGCCTGTATCGCGACACGCTCGCCGGCGGCACCAGCTTCAGCGGCCTGCAGAACTACATCGACGTCCTGGGCGATGCGAACTTCTGGTCCGGGATCGTGCACATGGCGGTGTTCGGCCTGTTCCAGGTGCCGGTCATGCTCGCACTCGCACTCGCCATCGCGCTCACGCTGGACCGCGGCACGGTCTGGTTGCGCAACGCCTTCCGTCTGGCGTTCTTCGTGCCGTACGCGGTGCCGAGCGTGGTCGCCACATTGATCTGGGGCTATCTCTACGGCCCCAGCTTCGGTCCATTCACCCAGGCCGCGCGCGCCCTTGGCCTGCCGGCGCCGGACTTCCTCTCCTCGCACTGGATGCTGGCCTCGCTCGCCAATGTCGTGACCTGGGAATATGTCGGCTACAACATGATCATCCTGTATTCGGCGCTGCAGGCGGTCCCCGCCGAGCTTTCCGAGGCGGCGGTGATGGACGGCGCATCTGCCTGGCAGGTGGCACTCCGGGTCAAGGTCCCGTCCATCCGTGGCGCGATCGTCCTGACCCTGATTTTCTCGATCATCGGCACGTTGCAGTTGTTCAACGAACCGCAGCTGCTGCACGCGATCGCGCCATCGGTGATCGGCGACCACTACACGCCGAACGTCTACGCCTACGCGCTCGCCTTTACCGACCAGCAGTACAACTATTCCGCGGCCGTCTCCTTCGTGCTCGGCGCGGTGATCGCCGTCATCTCCTACCTGTTCATGCTGGGCACGCGCGAGGAGAGGCCCGCATGAGCCAAGCCGGCCTGCTCCCGGGCTCCGCCGCCTATCGCCGTTCGCGCCGGCTCGGCACCTGCTTCCTCGTCGTGCCGCTCGCCTACACCATGCTGCCGCTCGTCTATCTGCTGATCGCATCGACGAAGACGCAGCCTGACCTCTTCGGGACCTTCGGCTTCGCGTTCGGCCACAGCAACGCGCTCTGGCAGAACATCAGGACGGTGTTCACCTTCCAGGACGGCATCTTCGGCCGCTGGCTGCTCAACACGGCGATCTATTCCGGCGTTTCCGCGATCGGTGCGACCGCGCTTTGCTGCGCCGCCGGCTACGCCTTCGCGCGCTACCGCTTTCGTGGCCGCAGCGTCCTGTTCGCCATCGTGCTAGGCGCGGTGATGATCCCGCAGACGGCGCTCACGATCCCGATCTTCCTGCTGCTGAGCAAGGTCGGGCTGGTCGACACGCCGCTCGCCGTCATTCTTCCGTCGCTGGTGTTTCCGCTCGGCGTCTACCTGATGCGGGTCTATGTCGACCAGGCGGTACCCGTGGATCTGCTCGACGCCGCGCGGCTCGACGGGGCCGGCGAGATGCGGGTGTTCACGACGATCGCGTTCCCGCTGATCACGCCGGCCGCGGTGACCGTGCTGCTGCTCTCCTTCGTCGCCACCTGGAACAACTATTTCCTGCCGCTCGTCATGCTCAGCACGCCGAGCTTGTATCCGGCGACGGTCGGCCTGGCCTCCTGGTACTCGACCGCAAGTGCCGGCGGCGGCTCGCAGGCGCTGTTTCCACTGATCATGACCGGTTCGCTGGTCGCGATCCTTCCCGTGCTGCTCGCCTTTCTCGGCCTGCAGCGCTTCTGGCGAGGCGGCCTCGCCTCCGGCGGCGTGAAATAGCCGCCGCCCCCTGACCGGAGCTTTCCCATGAAGACCGATCGGCCCCTGTCCGCCTGGCGTACGCTCAGCCTCGACCACTTCCTGCTGGGCGTCCCGCATTATCCAGAGCATGTCGAGGCGAGCTTCCTCGAACGCGACGCCGCGCGCATCGCCGCCGCGGGCTTCAACGTCGTGCGCATGGGCGAATTCGCCTGGAACCTGTTCGAGCCCGAGCCGGGACGCTACGACTTCGCGCTGTTCGACCGCGCCATCGAGGTGTTCGCGGCGCACGGCGTCGGCACCATGATGTGCACGCCGACCGCAACCCCGCCGCGCTGGCTGACCCATGCGGAACCCGACCTTCTGCGTGTCACCGCGAGCGGCGTCCCGCACCGGCACGGCTCGCGCCAGCACGCCGACAACACCAGCCAGCGCTACCGCGAGCACAGCCGCCGTATCACGCAGGTCATGGCCGAGCACTACCGCGACACGCCGGGCGTGATCGGCTGGCAGACCGACAACGAGCTCAACACCTCGTATTCGGAGTCGTACTCCGCCGCCGCCGCCGCTGGCTTTCGCGATTACCTGCGTGCCCGCTACGGCAGCGTCGATCGCCTCAACGTGGCCTGGGGCGGCCGCTTCTGGGCGCAGGACTACCTGGATTTCGATCAGGTCGACCCGCCATATCCGATGGCGCCCGTCGCCTCCAATCCGAGCCACGTGCTCGACTATCACCGGTATCTCGCGCACGCGACCGCGATGTTCCAGCGCGACCAGGTCGAGATCCTGCGCGCCACCAAGCCGGGCTGGTTCATCACCCACAATATCGGCGTGATCCGCGACCTCGATATGCGCGGCGACCTGGCGACGGACCTCGATTTTCTCAGCTTCGATGTCTACCCGCTCCTGAAAGACGAGTTCCAGCGCGCCGGGCATACGTGGCTGCAGGCGTTCCAGCTCGATCTGGTGCGCGGCGCCGCCGGCAATCTCGTCGTGCCGGAACAGCAGAGCGGCTTCGGCAGCCAGCCCGGCTTCGCGACCGTCGTCCCGGAACCGGGCGAGATGCGTCGCATGGCCTATTCGTCCGTCGCCCGCGGCGCCGATGGCCTCATGTTCTTCCGCTGGCGGCCGGCGCACTACGGGGCCGAGATCTACTGGATGGGCGTGATCGACCACGACGACATCCCCCGCCGCCGCTACGCCGAGGCGGCCCGCTTCGCCGGCGAGATCAACCGGATGGCCGGGATCATCCTGGGTACTACCGTGCACCTCGATGTCGGCATCGCCGGCCCCGACTTCGACAACGAGGAGGGGCTGAAGGCGTACCCTCTCGGACTGCCGACGCCCGAAGAGGCGGCCGGACCGTTGCACCGGCATTGCTACGAGCGCGGCATCGCCTGTGGCTTCGTCCACCCGGAGGACGAGATCGAACGCCTGAAGCTGTTCTTCGTCCCGCACTGGGCGCTCTGGAAGCCGCGCTGGACCGCCCGGCTCAGCGCCTATGCCGAGGCCGGCGGCATCCTCGTGATCGGCGCCCGGACCGGCGCGCACACGCCGGACAACCACATGATCGCGACGACCCCGCCGGGGGAGCTGCGGGATCTGGCCGGTGTCTCGGTGGTCGAGTTCGGACCGCTGCCGCCGCCCGGCGCGAATGCGTTGCCGGTCAGCCACCGGACGCCGCCGCACCTGGCGTCGATGCCGGCAGAGTCGTCCCGGCGCCGCCACGCGATCACCAGCGCGACCGGGACGGTGGACGCCGCCTGGTGGTACGAGTGCCTCGAGCCCGACCAGGACACCGAAATCGTCGCCCGCTGGAGCACGCGTTTCCTGGCAGGCATTCCGGCCGTCACGGCGCGCACCGTCGGGCGCGGCCTCGTCGTCTA
>CAXTVI010000084.1:0-4846 GCA_964247695.1 uncultured Acetobacteraceae bacterium | reverse complement strand
CAAGGACATCCGCCGGGCAACCGGAAGCACTACTCGGCCGAGGACAAGATCCGCATCGTGCTGGATGGCCTTCGCGGCGACGCCAGCATCGCCAAGCTGTGCCGTCGCGACGGCATCGCCGGGAGCATGTATTGTGGTACCGAGCTTATAACTGACTTCTCTGATCCAGGGACAGTTGCAGAGGGAGCGGAGCCGCTTGGGCGTGAGCCGGTTCCAGGCTTTGCAAGCAGCGTCCATGACGGCCTCCTGGTCGGTGTTCAGGCGGTGCGACAGGAAGCGTTTCCGGAGGTAGAGCCACACGCGCTCGATCGGGTTCAGTTCGGGCGCGTAGGGCGGCAGCTTCACCAGAGTGATGTTGTCCGGCACCTGCAGTGCGGCGGCGATGTGCCAACCAGCACCATCAACCACCAGAGCCGCGTGGATGTCCGGCGCCAGCTGCTTGGAGAAGCCGCGCAGGAATACGCTCATGGCGTGCGTCTAGACAGACGGCAGCACGAGGCAGAAGTCGTTGCCAGTCGCGGGTTCGACAGTAGCGAAGAGGTAGGCATACTCGAAGCGGTTGTCGTAAAGCGCCGGCGGCCGCTGGCCAATCCGGTCGAGCGTCACTTGCGCTCGACCATCCTGGAAGTAGAGCGCGATCCGCTTGTCCGGATGCGCCTCCGCTGCCGCCCTCAGCGCACTCGGCAGCCCCTTTCTACCCACGCCGCCTGCGCCTTGGGATCGGCGTTCGGGTGAACCTGCCGTGCCTTCTGCCGAGAGAACCCCATCCGTCGCAGCACCGGGCGACGGCTCGCCAGGTGGTAGCGCTCGGCCCGAAGCGCTGTTCGATCAACAGGGCGATGTCCTCACGGGTGTAGCTCGAGATGCCGCTGCGCTCGGGGTCCGGGCCGCGCAGAATCAGGACGGTCAGCGCCGCTTCCTCGCCTGGCCCGGCGGCCGACCAGGCTTCGGTCGGTCCTCAGCCCTGCCAGACCTTCCGCGTTGTAGCGGGCCACCGCATCACGCAGCGCCTGGCGCTCCATGCCCGCCAGCCGCGCCGCCTCGGCACGCGTCATTCCGTCCAGCGCGTTCGCGATCGCCAGCGCCCGGGCCGCTGCCTCGGGCTCGGCAGTCGCCGCGCCCGCCCTCGCAGTTCCGCCGACGACAGATCCGACCTGATCAACAGCGCCATCCTCTTTCCCCAAACAAAGTACGGGAAGCCGCGGCAGCGCAAGCGCGATGCGGTGCTGCGCCTGCTGCGGGGCGAGGACCTAGAGATGGTCTCGCGCGGACTGGGCATGAGCGAGGCGACGCTGACCAGCTGCCGCGATGCTTTTGTGGCGGCCGGTGAGGCGAGCCTGGCAACGCGGATTACCAACGGCGAGGATCTGGAGAGCGAGCGACTCAAGGCACGGTTAAGCGAGATGCTGCTCAAGCAAGAGATGCTTAAGGTCAAGATCTTGGCCTTGGAAGGCGACGGCCCTTCAGCCCGGCGGAGGTCGAGGCCATGGGCTGCAGCATTTTGCTTACCAGCGGCAGGTCCTACAGCTTGGCTGGGATCTGCAAGATCTGGGGCGCAGACTGGGCCATGATCAACCGCCGCTGCCAGCCGCCTCGGCCGAAGCCGCGGCGGCGGTCTAAGGCCTGTGGGGCTTCATCGTGAGTTGATGATGGCGGCGACGAGATAGATCATGGCCTTGAAGCTCTGGTCTTGTCCGCGCTCAGGGCGATGCGCTTGGACTTCTTGAGCTTGCAGAAGAAGTTCTCGATCAGATGGCGCCACTTGTAGAGCTCCCAATCGAGTGGAAGCGGTGTGCTGCGCCGCTGGTGCTGCGAGATCACGACCTTGGCGCCGCGCACGTTGAGGTCGGCAATGATCGCATCACTGTCGAAGGCCTTGTCGGCGATCAGGCCGCCGAACTCGACGCCGTCCAGCAGCGGCGCGATGCCGACCGTGTCGAAGCGGTGTCCCGGCAGCAGTTCAAAGCGCACGAGGTTGCCCAGCGTATCGATCAGAGCCAGGATCTTGGTCGTCATGCCGCCCTTGGAGCGGCCTATGACCTGATTTTGAGTCCCCCTTTTGCGCCCTGTCCATGACGGTGGACTTTGACAATCGTCGCGTCGACCAGGGCATATTCCATGTCCGGCTCATCCGAGCACGCTTCGAAAAGCCTCACGAAAACATCGGCTTTGCGCCAGTCGCTGTAGCGCCGGAACGCCGTGCTCCAGTTGCCGAACATCACCGGCAGATCGCGCCGGGGGCTGCCGGTGCGAGCAATCCAGAGCACGGCTTCAATGAACCGACGATTGTCGCTGCCGCTGCGGCCCGGATCCGTCGGCTTACCCAGGCAACTCGGTTCCATCTTCGCCCATTGGGCGTCGGTCAGCACATGTCGATCCATCAGCAGCGTAGATCATGGTTCGCGCCTCCTGTGAATCCCCACAGGCCTTAGCCCGGTCGGGCGATGCCATATGCGAAGTTGGCCGAGGCGCTTCGGGCCCTTCTCTCCGCCAGCTCCTTCCACTGCGGTTGCCAGCAGGTGACTGGCAATCATCGTAAGATCTGGGCTCGGCTGTGCATGAACGGCCTCCGGACCTCGCTGCGGCGCATCTTGCGCCTGATGCGCGAACACAACCTGCTCGCGCCATCGCGGGCTGGCGCGCCGCGTAGCCTGCACAACCACGACGGCACCATCATTCCCGACATGGTGGATGCGATTTGAACCACCAACATGACCACCACCTCGACCGGCGAAATTAAGACGGCGGTGCTTGCCAGTCATTTGCTGGCAAACGCTGTGGACCAACACAGCGCCGAGTGCGTCGGCGTTCAAGCTGGCCATCCTGGCACCCGCTTCGAGGCGCTGGAGCCGATCTAACAAGGTTTGCAGAACTCCTTCGGCGCCTTTGCAAAGGATGTCGCCCCCGGTCTCGCTATCCGGCACGACCACGTGTCGCATTACAGGTCCGACGTCTTTCAGGACGAGCTATACTTCCTTGGCGTCGCCAATCTACCCGCTTTCGTCCGGGCGCCCGAGGCCAACGGCCGCGCCGAGCATTTCATCCGCATGCTGAAGTAGAGTCTGCTGTGGGTGCAGACCTTCGACACCATTGAGGGTCTGCACCAAGCCGTGCTGGCGCTCCGCGATGCCTGCAACATCTCCTGGCTGATCGAGCGCCATGGGTTCCAAAACCCGACGCAATCTGTCAGCAGCAGCTTCAACCTGTGGCGATTGCCGCATAAGCCCCAATCCAGTGTCTCAACAACCGCAGGCGGTATACCGCCTCGGCGGCCAATCGGCGCGCCCGTCACCGATGCAAGGGCGGCAGACCATAGACCACTGGATCTGTCGGAGGCAGCGCCTCTTGGGATGTGAATGCTCTGCTATCAATAGTGCAGTCCTGCCAGGATGTCGTCGACCGCATCGTGAATGGTCTCAATCTCTGCCGACCCATCGATGGTCTGCACAATCCCGTGTGCTTGATAGTGTCGTAAGATAGGTTCGATCTGACGCTGATACGCATCCAGTCGTACAGCAATGGTTTCATGCCTATCATCGGCACGACGGACAAATTCATGGCTTCGGCAGAAGTCGCACGTGTTCTCGATTCGGGGGAGCCCATAGCGGTCATTAAAGATTGCGCAGCATTTGGCGCATGTATAGCGTCCGACGATCCGGTCTGTCAGCGCCGCCTCGTCCACCAAGAACAACAGCACCGCGTCAATCCTCAAGGACCGGCGCGACAGCATCGCGTCCAGCGCTTCCGCTTGCACAATGGTACGGGGGGAGCCGTTCAGTATGAAGCCTCGCGCGCATTCTGGCCGGCCGATCTGTTCGCCAAGCAGGGCGATCAGGAGCTCGTCGGTCACAAGCCCGCCACCTTCCATGACTGGCCTAATTTGTCTTCCAAGTGCGGTGCCGGCCTGGACCTCTGCCCGTAGCATATCGCCGGTGGAGATCCGCAAGATCCCCTGCAGGGTCTGGATCCGATGCGCCTGGGTACCTTTGCCAGCTCCAGGTGGCCCGAGGAGAATTAGGTTCAGTGTTGCCGCGCCTGTGGACGGAAGTGCTAGATCGGCGTCGCGTGTCGGCGTGTTGAAAGGGAAGACCGGATCCGCGCGGTCGTCGGCGGAATGTCCAAGATGATGACGATCATCCCCGTGCCATGACACCGTGCTTCTACCGGTCGTCCGACCAGTGACCATCCGTCATCATCCCTTCTTTGTCCTCACACGATCCGCGACGGAAGCGGGCCGACCGCCGGTTGTAAGAAACCTAGGCTAGATGGCGAGCGTCCGGTCGGCGAACGGTGTCCGGACTGCTAGCAGCGCCTCGGCATCCAGGACCGGCCTCAGATGATCGTGGATGAGTCGGCTCTTCAGGCTGTGCTGATCGACAAGCACGCAGACGGCTTCCGCCATCCAGCACAGGCGATCGTCCGTTTCCCGATGACCGACCAGCTCGAAGCCGAGAGACGAGCGCCCGATCCGCCGCAGTGCGAGGCGTATCTCGAGCACGTCCGCCGGGCGCATTGGCGACAGGAAGCTGCAGGAGAGCGAGGCGAACACGGCGCGCAGCTCGGGGGCATCGCGTTCAAGGAAGACGCGCTCGACAAACCAGCTGTTGACCAGCTTGACGGCAAAGTCGACGACGCGGGATGGGAATACGATCCCGGACGCATCGGTGTCGACCCGGTAGATCTTGTGACGTCGGGAGAAGAGCATGTCCGGCTCGATCATGATGGTTTTGCGATTCCTTCGGTTCACATGGGTTCGGCGTGATCCGGCCTCGGCCTAGCCGACCACTGATCCCTGATCTCGATCACTGCTGCCGCCGTTTCCTCGATTGAGCGGTGGCTGACGTCG
>CAXTVI010000083.1:0-4883 GCA_964247695.1 uncultured Acetobacteraceae bacterium | reverse complement strand
CTGCGCGAACGAGCGCACCATGTCGAGCTCGAGCTGCACGATGTCGGGGGCGCCGGTACCCGCCTTCAGCGCGGTACGGAGCTTGGCATATTCCGGGCCGGCCTGGCCGGCGTTGGTGAGCTCGAACTTCAACCCGGGATTGGCGGCCGCGCACATGTCGAGCTCGGTCTGCAGGTTGGGCAGCCAGCT
Organism: uncultured Acetobacteraceae bacterium; assembly: GCA_964247695.1. GTDB lineage: Bacteria > Pseudomonadota > Alphaproteobacteria > Acetobacterales > Acetobacteraceae > Lichenicoccus. The sequence continues at coordinate 4,694 of CAXTVI010000083.1, read as the reverse complement.
CCAGACCGTCAGGGTGACCGGATCGGCAGCGCGGGCACGCGGCGCCAGCGCCGCGACGGCGGAGGCTGCGAGCAGGGTGCGTCTCCGGATATTTTTCATTGTTGTTGTCCTCCCTCGTAGGTTCGTTCAGGTTGCGGGCGGCGCCGTACTGGCGCGCCGGATCAGACGAGGCGCGGCGACCACGCGGAGTGCGCCCGGTGGCACGCGATCGGGATCGGTGATCAGGTCGAGCAGCAGGTTCACCGAGCACTCCGCCAGCGAGCGGGTAGCGATGTCGATCGTCGTGAGCGCCGGACGCATCTCGGCCGCCATCCAGATATTGGTGATGCCGATGATCGACAGGGCGTCGGGGACGGCAAGGCCGCGCTCGGCTGCCGCCTGCAGGGCGCCGATCGCAAGCAGGTCGTTGGTGGCGAGCAGCCCCGTGATATCCGGATCGCTGTCCAGGAGACGGCACGCGGCGCGGTAGCCGCCGCCGATGCTGTCCTCGTCGATGGCGATCCGCGCCTCCGCCATGTCGAGGCCGGCCTGCTGCAGGGCGGCGATGGCCCCCGGGAGGCGGGTTGTGTGGATCGCGTGTCCGCCAGTGCCTCCGGCGAGAATCCCGACCGCGCGGTGGCCGAGTTCCACGAGGTGCCCGGCGGCGAGGCGTCCAGCGGCACGGAAGTCGACGGTCACGCAAGGCTTCGACGGGTAGGCGTCCGGGTCTTCCCAGATGGAGAGGACCGCAGGTACCCCGTCCGGCAGCATGGCCAGCAGGTTCCCGCGTCCGAGATCGCTGCCGAGCACGATCAGGCCCTCGGAAAGCCGGCCGGCGACGGCATCCAGGTAGGCGGTATCGAGAGTTCCGTCGGGCCTGGCGGCATTGCAGACCAGCAGGAAATGGTCGCGCCGCCGGGCGGCATGCTCCGCTTCGAGCGCGAACTGCGGATAGAACGGATTGGTGATGTTGGTGACGAACAGCGCGATGGTCGGCGCACGCCGCTCGGCAAGCGCGCGCGCGAACAGGTTGGGCCGGTAGCCGAGCTCGCTTGCGGCCGCCCGCACGCGCTCTGCGGTCTCGGCGCCGACCGAGCCCCGGCCGCGCAACACGTTGGAGACCGTCGCCCCGGAAACGCCGGTCCGCCGGGCAATGTCACTCAGGGTCGCCAGGCCGCCCCCCCTGCTTAAACGCTTAACCCGATGATAGGGTGGCAGCCCTGGTCGTCAAGCAGGGGGAACGTCTGCGCCTGGCGAGGGTCCCGGCGCTTCAACCCTGGCGGTTCCTGTGGCAGAAGCCCGTGCATGAACATGGATGGAGGATCGTGGACCATGCCGGATGGTGGATCAGGACGTCCCGAGCCCATGACGGTGCTGCGTCACGACTGGACCCGTGCGGAGGTCGCGGCCTTGATCGCGCTGCCGTTCCCGGAGCTGCTGTTCCGGGCGCAGACGATGCATCGCGCGCATTTCGATCCCGCCGAGGTGCAGATCTCCACCCTGCTCTCGATCAAGACCGGCGGCTGTCCCGAGGATTGCGGCTACTGCTCGCAGAGCGTGCATCACGAGAGCGGGCTCCGCGCGAGCAAGCTGATGCAGGTGGACGCTGTGCTTGCCGAGGCGCGGGCGGCGAAGCAGGGTGGGGCCAGCCGGTTCTGCATGGGAGCGGCCTGGCGCTCGCCGAAGGACCATGACCTCGACGCGGTGTGCGCGATGATCGAAGGCGTGAAGGGGCTCGGGCTCGAGACCTGCGTGACACTCGGCATGCTGAGCGGGCCGCAGGCCGGGCGCCTTCGCGACGCCGGCCTCGACTACTACAACCACAACCTCGACACCTCGCCCGAGCATTATGGCAGCGTGATCACCACGCGCACCTACCAGGACCGGCTCGATACGCTGAGCCATGTGCGCGACGCCGGCATCAACGTCTGCTGCGGCGGGATCATCGGGCTGGGCGAGAGCGAGGACGACCAGGCCGGCCTGATCGCCACCCTCGCCGGCCTCACGCCGCATCCGGAGAGCGTGCCGATCAACCTTCTGGTGCGAGTCGCCGGCACCAGGCTCGCGGATGCCACTCCGGTGGATCCGATCACCTTCGTGCGGATCATCGCAGCGGCGCGGATCACCATGCCGCACAGCATGGTGCGGCTGTCTGCCGGACGCGAAAGCATGAGCGACGAGGCGCAGGCGCTTTGCTTCCTGGCAGGCGCCAACTCCATCTTCTATGGACCCAAGCTGCTGACCACGCCGAATGCGGTCGAGAGCCAGGACATGCGCCTGCTCGACCGGCTGGGAATGACGCCGATGCCGATCGGAAGTGCCGTTCCGGCATCATGAGCTATGCGGTCAAGGAGCTGTTTGCGACGTTGCAGGGCGAAGGCGCGCAGGCTGGCCGGGCGTCGGTGTTCTGCCGGTTCGCCGGCTGCAACCTGTGGTCGGGTCGCGAACAGGACCGGGCCACGGCGACCTGCCGGTTCTGCGATACCGACTTCGTTGGCGTCGATGGGCAAGGCGGCGGCCGGTTCGCAGACGCCGATATGCTGGCGGATGCGATTGTCGCGTGCTGGATCGGGGGCGAAGAGCAGCGCTACGTGGTGTTCACCGGCGGCGAGCCGTTGCTGCAGCTCGATGACGCGCTGATCGCGGCCGTGCATGCGCGCGGCTTCACCATCGCGGTCGAGACCAACGGCACGCTGCAGGCGCCCGAAGCGCTCGACTGGATCTGCGTCAGTCCAAAGGCGGGCGCCGACTTCCGCCAGCGCGCCGGCCATGAACTGAAGCTGGTCTATCCGCAGCCCGGCCTGCCGCCCGAAGGGTTCGAGGCGTTGGCGTTCCGGCACTTCTTCCTGCAGCCGATGGACGGCCCGGACCAGGCCGCGAATACCCGCGCGGCCGTTGCCTACTGCCTCTCGCATCCGAGATGGCGGCTCAGCGTACAGACCCACAAGATGATCGGGATCGCCTGAGATGCGTGCCACGCTGATCAACGACCAGAAGGCGCTGGTGCTATTCTCCGGGGGACAGGATTCCGGCACCTGCCTGGCCTGGGCGCTGGACCGGTTCGCCCATGTCGAGACCCTTGGCTTCGATTACGGCCAGCGCCACCTGGTCGAGCTGAGCTGCCGGGGCACGGTGCGCGACGGGCTGGTGCGGCTGCATCCGGAATGGCACGAGAAACTCGGCGACGATCACACTCTGTCGATCGCGGCTCTGGGAGAGCTTTCCGAGACCGCACTGACCCGAGATGCCGAGATCAAGCTGGGCGAGAACGGTCTGCCGAACACCTTCGTCCCTGGCCGCAACCTCTTGTTCCTGACGTTCGCCGCGGCACTGGCGGTGCGGCGCGGCGTGCGCCACCTCGTCGGCGGCATGTGCGAGACGGATTACTCAGGTTATCCCGACTGCCGCGACGACACCATCAAGGCGCTGCAGGTCGCCCTCAATCTCGGCATGGACCAGCGCTTCGTGCTGCACACTCCGCTGATGTGGCGCGACAAGGCGCAGACCTGGCAACTTGCCGAAATGCTCGGTGGCGTTCCGCTGGTCGAGCTGCTGCGTCGCGAGACGCATAGCTGCTACCTCGGCGACCGCACAATGCTGCATCCCTGGGGCTATGGCTGCGGCCACTGCCCGGCCTGCGACCTGCGGCGCCAGGGCTGGGAACGCTACGAGGCCACCGCCGCATGACCGCCGTGACGTCCCCGGCCCTGGTCTTTAGCCGCCGCTTCTCGATGGGCCACCGGCTGATCAGAGGCGGCTCGGAAGCCTGTGCCCTGCCGCACGGCCACAACGAGACGGTCACCGTGCGGCTGCAGGCGACGTCGCCGCGACGGCTCGACGGGGTGGCGAACATGGTGCTGCCGTTCGAACGCGCGAAGGCGATCTGGCATCGCTGGATCGACGATCGACTCGACCACGCACTGCAACTCGGCGAGGACGATCCGCTGCTCGACTGGTTCCTGCAGCACGAGCCGGCGCGGGCGGAGCGCATCGTGCTGACGCCGGGGGATCCGACCACCGAGCTGATGGCGTGCCTGATGATGGCCAAGCTCGGCGCGTTCCTGCAGGCGGACGGCGACCTGTTGCGCTGCGTCGAGATCCGGCTCGAAGAGACGCCCACCAACACGGTACTGTTCGACGGCGATCCGCTCGCCGTGCTGCCCGCCATGCGCCCCGCCCTGGACTGCTGGTGGCGCCGCCCGGACATGAGCATCGCCGATCCGGACCGGAGCCTGGCCGCATGAGCGATCCATCCGTCGAGGGACTGACCCAGCTCGGGCGCCCTATACAGCAGCCCGCGAGCCCGGAACAGGCGGTGCTGGAGCGGGTCGCGTCGCCGCATCCGGACAAACGCTACCTGGTGCGCTTCACCGCGCCCGAGTTCACCTCGCTCTGCCCGATCACCGGCCAGCCGGATTTCGCGCACTTGGTGATCGACTACGTACCGCGCGCCTTCATCGTCGAGAGCAAGTCGCTCAAGCTGTATCTCACCAGCTTCCGCAACCACGGCGCCTTTCACGAGGCCTGCAGCGTGCAGATCGCGAGCACCCTGGTGGCGCGGCTGGACCCGGTCTGGCTGCGTATCGGCGCCTACTGGTATCCGCGCGGCGGCATCCCGATCGACGTGTTCTGGCAGACCGGCGCCCCGCCGGACGGGGTCTGGATCCCGGCGCAGGACGTGCCGGGATATCGCGGGCGGGGGTAATCAGAGCCGC
>CAXTVI010000082.1:0-5092 GCA_964247695.1 uncultured Acetobacteraceae bacterium | reverse complement strand
CCTCACTTGAGAAGTAGCAGGCCGCAACCGTCACATCGGCTTCAAGATCTGAGAGGAACGCGCTGGGCAGTGCTTACGTGACCTTGTCAACAGGGATCATCTGATCATCTCGCCAGCTCCCACAACCTCATCATCCCTGGCAAGGGCATCGACCTGATGGCCCTACCTAGGTCGCGTGAGAAGTGTCTCCCCATCCGGACCCGACTTGATCGTCGGTCCCTTCAAGTAGCTGCTGGGAGGCGTTGGGTCAGCGCCCTTTGTGGGCGTGACAGTCGCACTCCATGACACGATGTGCTGGCTCGGATCGTCTACCCAATGCTTGGACGCGCCAGGTCCGGGCAGAAGCATGCCTCGACACAGCTTGCGCTTGACGATTACGACGAAGCTGTCGTGCTTCTCTTCTTCGCCATTGAGAATTGGTGGCTTGGCCGTGCTGCCGTTCTCTTGGGGCGGATACGGCAAATAGTAAGCCCTGTAGTTGCAGGCTCGTGGGGGTGGGTCATCAACCTGCTGGATGGCTGGTGGTGCAGCCGCCATGATGACGAGAGCCAAACCTACGGGCAACATGGTGGCACCTTATCCGCGTGTCTCCATAATGAGACACCCCGATAGTTGATACTAGCCCTGACATGCCGCTCAACGGGCTGCCCTTGAGGTGCCTGTAGCGCACGAGCATCCGAAGACCGCCAGAGAGGATGGCCACAGCAGCAACGGTGGCGCCATTCGTCAAGACCGGGATCCAGTCGCGTTCCGGCCGGGCGAGATTGGCACTCGATATGTCTGATTGGAAGGCACTCGATCCGACGACGGCGAACGTCCTCGCGGTCCGATCCGAGCCTCGGGAGGGTATCGTGTTCGGGAAGCGGACGGATGCAGTGTTGGTGAGGAGCGTTTAGCGCGAGTGACGCTCTTAAGCGCTGGCGATGCCGCTGCCGACCTTCTGGAACACGCTCTTCAGGGTATCGCCGAGCGTTGTGACGGAGCCGATGATCACGACCGCGACCAGCCCGGCGATCAAGGCGTATTCCAACGCTGTCACGGCTCGGCGATCTCCTGACAGCCGGAAGATCGCGGCTTTGAGCTTCAACATGACCATTATCGGCCCTCAAGTCTCTGTATCAGAGGTCATAACGCAATATTAACGGTTCTGCAACAGAAACGGGGGGCTCTTGCTACGGGGGAGATCCCGTGATCCGGAGGAACCGGTTGGGCGTCAGCCTGCGTGGGCTGAAGAAGCGACGGAGGCTTCACGTGCGCGACCGGGCCAATGGGTCGATGCTGTGCCGACTTACCTAGTTTCAGCTTTGATAAAGTCCTCGATCTAATGTGCGATTGATAGGACCACTTGAGACGAGACCTTCCCGCAATTTTCTGTTGTGCTCCCGCGTTCTTCTCGCGGAAACCAGAAGGAACTACGATCTACTACGACAATAATCGGTGAATTCAGCGTTCGTCCGGATCTGCCACGAGACTGAAAGAGACCTGAGGTGGAAACTAGAGTGCGCCGGACTGGCCGGGGCTGAGCGCCGCGACTTGGGCTGTCGAGAGAGCGCCACGTGCCGCAGTCGTGAACCCGGAGGCGGCGGATGGCCTGAAGAAGCTGCCTGGTGCCGACGCCGAGGCGCCTGCGCCCTGCACCGCGTCCTACCGTTCACGCCGAGGCGGATATGCCCACATCCCTACAACCTGGCGGATGTCGGTAAACGCATTAACCGGGAGCATTCGCTGCCGGCGAAGCTTCGCCGGCAGCTACCTGATGTCAGACCAGCCGGTCCTCTAAACCGACCCGGCATTTCAGACCGAATAGTACATCTCGAACTCGACCGGGTGCGGGGTGTGCTCGAAGCGATAGACCTCGGCCCACTTGATCTCGCAATAGGCTTCGATCTGGTCCTTGGTGAACACGCCGCCGGCGAGCAGGAACTCATGGTCGGCCTCGACCGCGCGCAGCGCCTCGCGCAGCGATCCCGACACCGTCGGGATGCTCTTCAGCTCCTCGGGCGGCAGATCGTAGAGATCCTTGTCCATCGCTTCGCCGGGATGGATCTTGTTGCGTATGCCGTCCAGCCCGGCCATCAGCATCGCGGCGAACGCGAGGTAGGGATTGGCGGTCGGGTCCGGGAAACGCACCTCGACCCGCTTGGCTTTCGGGCTGGTGGCATACGGGATGCGGCACGAGGCCGAGCGGTTGCGCGCCGAGTAAGCCAGCAGCACCGGCGCCTCGAAGCCCGGGATCAGCCGCTTGTAGGAGTTGGTGGACGGGTTGGTGAAGGCGTTGAGCGCCTTCGCGTGCTTGATGATGCCGCCGATATAGTAGAGCGCGGTATCCGACAGGTCGGCATAGCCGTTGCCGGCGAACACCGGCTTGCCGTCCTTCCAGATCGACTGGTGCACATGCATGCCCGAGCCGTTATCGCCATGGATCGGCTTGGGCATGAACGTCGCGGTCTTGCCGTACGAGTGCGCGACGTTGTGGATGCAGTACTTATAGATCTGCATCTGGTCGGCCATCTTGGTCATCGAGCCGAACTTGGTGCCGAGCTCGTGCTGGCTCTGCGCCACCTCATGATGATGCTTCTCGATCACCAGGCCCATCTCGCCCATGGTCGAGAGCATCTCGGCGCGCAGGTCGTTCTCGCTGTCGACCGGAGGCACCGGGAAGTAGCCGCCCTTGACACCCGGGCGATGACCCATGTTGCCCTCGGGGTAGTCCTTCATCGACGAGCCCGGCCCCTCGATGCTGTCGACCTGATACATGCCGAAGTTCGGGCCGGTGCCGTACTTCACGCTGTCGAAGATGAAGAACTCGGCTTCGGGCCCGAAGAACGCGGTGTCGCCTATCCCGGTGGATTTCAGGTACTGCTCGGCGAGCTTGCAGGTGCCGCGCGGATCGCGGTTGTAGAGCTGCCCGGTGGAGGGCTCGACGATGTCGCAGAACAGGATCATCTGCGGCTTGGCGGCGAACGGGTCCATCACCGCGGTGTCGGGATCCGGCATCAGGATCATGTCGCTCTCGTTGATCGCCTTCCAGCCGGCGATCGAGGAGCCGTCGAACATGATGCCGTCGCGGAACACGTCGTTGTCGATGGTCGAGACGTGCTGGGTGGTGTGGTGCCACTTGCCGCGCGGATCGGTGAAGCGCAGGTCGACATACTCGACCGAATGCTCCTGCAGCAGCTCCATGACCTTGCTGACATGATCGGGAGTGCTGGGGGGCGGCACGGGAGTGGGTGCCGACGCTTTCTTCGCCATACGGATCTACCTGTTGTTGCAACGACCGCGCAGGGCGGCTGTCTGGAAGTGGCGTGGTTCGAACTCAGCCTTGCAGAAATGCCGATCCCGTCAGACTGCATCCTCGCCGCGCTCGCCGGTCCGGATGCGTATGACCTCGTCCAGCGAGCTCACGAAGATCTTGCCGTCGCCGATCCGCCCGGTGCGGGCCGCGTCCACGATCGCCTCGACGGCGCGATCGACCGCACGATCCTCGCAGACAACCTCGATCTTTACCTTGGGCAGGAAGTCGACGACGTACTCCGCCCCCCGGTACAGCTCGGTGTGGCCCTTCTGGCGTCCGAACCCCTTCGCCTCGGTGACGGTGATGCCCTGCAGACCGATCTCGTGCAGCGCCTCCTTCACCTCGTCGAGCTTGAAGGGCTTGATGATGGCCTCGATCTTTTTCATGCGGCGCCGGCGACCCGGCTTCCTCCCTTGAACCCATTGCAGGCGCAGTTCGCGCAAGGGGTGCGGTTTCGCCGGCTTGAGCCGGACTGACTGTCGGCGCGAAGCACGCCGGGCATGTTTCTGCCGGGCGGCAAGGTTGCACAAGGTGGCGCGCTCGGCAATCGCACCCCATAGTCTCGGCCTCCCTTCCGCCCTTGGATCTGCCCGCCGATGAAGCCTGCTAACAGCATGCTGTCCGCCCTGCCCACCACCATCTTCACGGTGATGTCAGCGCTGGCCGTGCGGCATGACGCGATCAACCTCGGACAGGGGTTCCCGGACACCGAGGGCCCCGAGGACATCGTGCGGGCGGCGGCCGAGGCATTGCTCGACCGGCGCAACCAGTATCCGCCGCTGACCGGGCTGCCCGAACTGCGCGCTGCCGTGGCCGAGATCAACCGCCGCTTCTACGGCCTTGCGATCGATCCCGCGAGCGAGGTGGTGGTCACCTCGGGCGCCACCGAGGCGCTCGCGGCGTCCCTCGCCGCCCTGATCGACCCGGGCGACGAGGTGGTGCTGATCGAGCCGCTGTACGACACCTACCTGCCGACGATCCGGCTGCTCGGCGGGGTGCCGCGCCTGGTGCGCCTGCACGAGCCGGACTGGTCGCTCGACCGCGCCGAGCTGGCCGCGGCGTTCGGGCCGCGCACCAAGGCGATCCTGCTGAACTCGCCGATGAACCCGACCGGCAAGGTGTTCACGCGCGAAGAGCTGGGCGTCGTCGCCGACCTGCTGGTACGGCACGACGCCTATGCGGTCTGCGACGAGGTGTACGAGCACCTGGTGTTCGCCCCTGCGCGGCATGTGCCGCTGATGACGCTGCCCGGCATGCGGGAGCGCTGCCTGCGGATCGGCAGCGCCGGCAAGAGCTTCTCGCTGACCGGCTGGAAGGTCGGCTACGTGACGGCGCCGGCGGCGCTCGCTGGGATCGTCGCCAAGGCGCACCAGAACCTCACCTTCACCACGCCGCCGAACCTGCAGCGCGCGGTGGCGCACGGCCTGTCGCGCGACGCGGCCTATTTCGAGGAGCTGTCGTCGAGCCTGGCGGCAAAGCGCGACCTGCTCAGCGACGGGCTCAGGCGCATCGGCTTCGAGGTGCTGCCCTGCTCGGGGAGCTACTTCGTGATCGCCGACTTCCGGCCGCTCGGGTTCGACGGCGACGCGGTGGCGTTCTGCCGCCACATCACCGAGCATGCGCGGGTAGCGGCGATCCCGGTGCCGGCCTTCTACGATCGTGGCGACGGTCCGCGGCACTTGGTCCGCTTCGCGTTCTGCAAGCGTGAGGCGGTGCTGGACGAAGCGATCGATCGGCTTGCAGCGCTGTTTGGCCGCCGTTGACGCCGGCCCGGCGCAGCCGTTGACGCCCGCCCGG
>CAXTVI010000081.1:2020-5359 GCA_964247695.1 uncultured Acetobacteraceae bacterium | reverse complement strand
GATTGCGAGCCCCTGCGACCACAGACAAACATGCATACCTATTGTGCAGTCTCAGCCGGTTAAGCCCATCGATTGGGCACATGCTGTTTCGACCCGAGAGACCAATCCTTAATGTTTACAAGGTTTCCAAACCGGGTGATGAGTAAGTAAATCGTGCCACTGTATTCAAACATGCAGGCTCGTACCCCTGTATACTAATCAACGACGCCGCACTACATCCGGTGCAGGCAGATTATTAGTATGAAGAGGACGCTTCAATATGCAGATGGCCAACTTCGCACCCGACGGTTCAGGCGGCAGCCTGTCTTTCGCAGCCCGCCCCGGCGCCACATCGGACGCCTACCAGGACCAGATCGGGCAGCTCGACAGCCTCATCGAAAGCAGGGGCACCTGGACCGGCATCGACGCGGAGTCCGTGCTGAGGATGCGCCTCCAGAACCGCTTCCAGACCGGCCTCGACATCGCGCGCCACACCGCCGCGATCATGCGTCGCGACATGGCCGCCTATGACGCCGACCCGTCGCTGTACACGCAGTCGCTCGGATGCTGGCACGGGTTCATCGCCCAGCAAAAGATGATCTCGATCAAGAAGCATTTCGGCCTCACCGACCGACGCTACCTCTATCTCTCCGGCTGGATGGTGGCCGCGATGCGCTCCGAGTTTGGTCCGCTGCCCGATCAGTCGATGCACGAGAAGACCTCGGTGCCCGCGCTGATCGCGGAGCTGTACACCTTCCTGCGCCAGGCCGATGCGCGCGAGCTGGGAGACCTGTTCCGGGCCGTCGACCAGGCACGCCGGTCCGGCGACGAGACCAGGGAACGTGCACTCCTCGACAGGATCGAGGTCTTCCAGACCCATGTGGTCCCGATCATTGCCGACATCGATGCCGGGTTCGGCAATGCGGAGGCAACGTATCTGCTGGCCAGGAAGATGATCGAAGCCGGGGCCTGCGCGCTGCAGATCGAGAACCAGGTCTCCGATGAGAAGCAGTGTGGCCATCAGGACGGCAAGGTGACGGTGCCGCACGAGGACTTTCTCGCCAAGGTGCGCGCGTGCCGCTACGCCTTCCTCGAACTCGGCGTGGAAGACGGCATCATCGTGACCCGGACGGACTCGCTCGGCGCCGGTCTGACCAAGCAGATCGCCTTCAGCCGGACGCCGGGGGATCTTGGCGACCAGTACAACTCCTTCCTCGATTGCGAGGAAGTGACCAGCGACGCCCTGGGCAACGGCGAGGTGTTTCTGAGTCGCGACGGCAAGCTGCTGCGGCCGAAGCGCCTGCCCAGCAACCTGTTCCAGTTCCGCGTCGGTACCGGCGAGGATCGCTGCGTGCTGGACTCGATCGCCTCCCTGCAGAATGGCGCCGACCTGCTCTGGATCGAGACCGAGAAGCCGCATGTCGAGCAGATCGCCGGCATGATGGACCGTATCCGTGCCGTCGTGCCGAATGCCAAGCTCGTCTACAACAACTCGCCATCCTTCAACTGGACCCTGAACTTCCGCCAGCAGGTCTTCGACGGCATGCTCGAGGCCGGTCAGGACGTCTCCGCCTATGACCGCGCGAGGCTGATGAGCGAGGCCTATGACCAGACACCGCTTGCCATCGAGGCCGATGCGCGAATCCGGACCTTCCAGGCCGATGCGGCGAGGCGCGCCGGCATCTTCCACCATCTCATCACCCTGCCGACCTACCACACGGCAGCTTTGTCCACCGACAACCTGGCAAAGGAGTATTTCGGCGGCCAGGGGATGCTGGGCTACGTGCTGAACGTGCAGCGCCAGGAACTGCGACAGGGAATTGCCTGCGTGCGGCACCAGAACATGTCGGGATCGGACATCGGGGACGACCACAAGGAATATTTCGCGGGCGAGGCCGCTCTCAAGGCGGGCGGCGCGCACAACACGATGAACCAGTTCGCCTGAGCGACCTGTGCGGCGGCCGGCTGCCGCATCGGCTCTCTGCAATTGCTCGATCTGTCGCTTACATGTGCGTCGCTCAGCTTCCGGACGCGAAGTAGTGTACAAGCCTCGTCGGGGGTTCCGCATGCTGTAGACTTCAGCAGATCCCGACCCGTGATCACCGGCCGGTGAAGCGAAGCGCCCGGCGGCCTCTCGTGCAGATGTCGAGATGTCCCAGTGGCGGGCCCCAGGGCCTGGACCCCGGCACATCCGCGAACCACGCGGCCTGGCTCGCCGCCCGCGCTATCCCGAAGACAGCACAGCCGACCGGCGGAAACGCAGAACCGACAGCAGGAAGAAGATCGAGCCGAGCCCTGCCACCGCCAGGAAGTCGCGCCAGACTGCGAGAAATCCGCCACCGCGGAACAGGATTGTCTGGGCGAAACTCACGAAGTGGGTCGTGGCGACGGCCTGCATCACTATCCGCAGAATCCACGGCTCGCTCTGGATCGGCGTGTTGCCACCCGAGAGCAGGATGGACGGACAGTAGACCAGCAGGAAAAGCAGCCCGAACTGCGGCATCGTCTTCACCACGGTTGCCAGGAACAGGCCGATCGCCAGCGCATAGAACAAATACAGGGCGACCCCGGCGAGGAAGAGCGGGATCGAGCCTGCGGTCGGCACGTGCAGCAGGAGCCGGACGACAAGGACAAGGGAGATGGCCGCTGCCGCGAGGATGATCAGGCCATTGGCAAGCACCTTCGCCAGCGCGATCTCCACCGGCGACAAGGGCAGCGTCAGGAGGTGATCCAAGGTGCCATGCTCGCGCTCACGAATGACCGCCGCGCCGCACAGGATGATGGACAACATGGTGATGTTGTTCACGATCCCCATCACGCTCATGAACCAGCCTGATGAGGCATTCGGGTTATAGGCGAGATGGATCGACACGTGCACCGCATCCGGCTTCACACGGTCCGTTCCGGTATCCTGATGCCGGATCTCGCCGAGTATGATGCTCTGGACATAGCCACTGCCGATCCCTGCCTGCATGGCGGCGGTGGCGTCGATATCGAGCTGAGCCCACGGCGTCCGGCCGGCCTGGACGTCGCTCTGGAAATGCGGCGGCAGGACGACGATGAAGGTGTAGGCCGCGATGTCCAGCAGATGGTCGACGAGACGGGGATCCACGGAGACCGCCGGTTTGAAATACGGGGGCAGGAAGTCTTGTCCGATCGCAAGCGAGAGTTGCGAATGATCCTCGTCGGCGATCGCGATCGTCGCGTTATGCACTTCCTGCGCGGTGTTCTGCGCCTGCGCCACGATGGCAAAGGTAAAGGTGTAGGTCAGCAGGACCAGCATGACGTAGTCGTTCAGAAAGCTGCGAAGTTCCTCGGTGCTTAGCCAAAGGATGTTCGAGACCGAGAGCGCCAAGGCTA
>CAXTVI010000081.1:0-1920 GCA_964247695.1 uncultured Acetobacteraceae bacterium | reverse complement strand
CGAAGTTCCTCGGTGCTTAGCCAAAGGATGTTCGAGACCGAGAGCGCCAAGGCTAGCGCTCCTGCTTGCGCATCAGCAGGAGGCTGAGGCCGATCAGGCCGGGAATGAAGAGCACGAGGATGCCCATGGTCGGCACGAGCTCTCCGAAGCCGAGCGACTTCGTGAACGTCCCGATGGTCACCGGTAGATAGTAGCTCATGGGAAACAGGCGCCCGATGACCACGCCCATCCCCGTGTTGGATGAAACCGGCGCCAGCATGCCGGCGAATTGCGTTGCCGGCAGGAAGGTCAGGATCGCGGTCCCGAACAGGGCCGCGATCTGGCTGCTGGAGAATGTCGATATGAAAAGGCCGTAACCCGTGGTCGTGAACAGGTAGATCACGGTGCCGGCAATAAGTGCGCCGACACTGCCTTCGACCGGTATGCCGAAGACGACGACGGCGATGAATGTGAGGATGGCGAAGCTCAGCATCGACAGGCCGACATAGGGAAGCTGCTTGCCCAGGATGAATTCCAGCCGGGTGACCGGTGTCACGTAGAGGTTGGTGATCGAGCCGAACTCCTTCTCCCTGACGACGGCGAGCGCCATCAGGACGGCCGGAACCAGTGCCAGCAGCAGCGCCATGGACGTCGGTACCAGTGACCGTATGCTGTCGAAACTCTGGTTGAACATGAAGCGTGGTTCGGCCACGGCCAGCGCGGTGCCGGTCGTGGCCGCTCCCGAGGATCGGGCAAGGTCAGCCAGATAGAGCGCCTGCACTCCTTCGACATAGCCCTGGGTCGTCTGCGCGTAGAAGGGCATCGCGCCACTGATCCAGGCCGCCGCGCTGACGCGCCGGTGGCTGCGCACGTCGCGTCCGAATCCCGCAGGGATCTCGATTGCCAGTTCGATATCCGCGTCGCCAAGCCGCCTGGCCTGTCCGGCAGCACTGTCGATCGGCGGCTTTTCCTCGAAGTAGATCGAGCCGCGATAGGCCTCGAGGTAGGTCCGGCTCTCCGGGGTCCGGTCCTGATCGAAGGCCGCGAACGGGATATGGTCGATATCCGTGTTCATGCCGTAGCCGAGCACGAGCATGAGGAAGGCGGTTCCGAGCAGCGAGAAGGCCAGCCTGATCGGGTCCCTGGAGAGCTCGAGCGCCTCCCGTCTCGCGTAGGCCAGCAGCCGCAGCGGGCTAAAGGGGCTCGGCCGAGGATCCGCAGCCCGGAATGGTGCCGGTGCGCCCGCAGCGGCCGCAGGGACCCGGGCTCCGGTCGAGGCCGGTGCGGTCGCCGCCTCGAGCAGCCCGATGAACGCGTCCTCCAGCGTGGGCTTGCCGGACACCCGCACAACGGACGCGGGACTTCCAGCCACCAGGACACGCCCGGCATTCATCAACAGGATCTGGTCGCAGCGCGCCGCCTCGTTCATGAAATGCGTCGAGATGAAGATCGTGACTCCGTCCTTGCGCGAGAGGCTGCCCAGGAGCGCCCAGAACTGGTCACGCGCCAGCGGATCGACGCCGGAGGTCGGCTCATCCAGGATCAGGACCTGCGGGTTGTTCACGACAGCCACGGCGAGTGCCAGGCGCTGACGGATGCCGAGCGGCAGCGCCGCCGCCGGCACGTCGAGCTGGTCCCTCAGCCAGAAGGCGTCCGCCAGCTCGGCGACGCGCCGCGTCGCCCGGTCCGGCGGAATATGGTAGAGCCGCGCATGCAGGACGAGGTTCTGCTCGACGGTCAGTTCCGTATAGAGCGAGAACAGCTGCGACATGTAGCCGACACGGTAGCGCAGCGCCTTGTCGGTCGCATCCACGTCGCGACCGAACAGCAGGGCGCGTCCGGACGTCGCCGGCAGCAGACCGGTCAGCATCTTCATGGTCGTCGTCTTGCCGCACCCGTTGGACCCCAGGAACCCGAATATCTCGCCCCGGTTGATCTTGA
>CAXTVI010000080.1:0-5709 GCA_964247695.1 uncultured Acetobacteraceae bacterium | reverse complement strand
GGTGCAGGTCGTTGTCGCGCCCGGCCGCGGCCAGGATCAGCCGACCAAGCGTGACCTCGAGGCGACCGCCGTTCTGCGGCGAGATCCCGATTCGGTGCTGCGTCAGGTGCGTGAGCAGCTTGTGCTCGTCGCGCTCCTCGGCTTGCTCGACCTCGGCTTCCCAGCTCTCGCGCTTGAGAAACTCAGCCGCCTCGGCATCGGTGACTAGGCGGTCCTTGTGCAGCGCGTAGGCCCCTGCCAGCAGCGTGCCGAGCTGGTCGCCCAAGCGGCGCGTGCCGAGGTGGATGCTGACCGCGCGCGCGAACGTCTCGGCGTTCTTCCGGATCACCGGGAGCAGCCGCACGCTGCGCGCCAGCAGCGCCGCCGAGAACTCCGGCGTGATCGTCTCGGCGACCGTACGGCTCAGCCTGGCAAACTGCTGGTCTGACGCGATCCGGTCCTCGGGCGTCAGCATCTCGGGCGGCCGAAACGCCAGAACGGTAATCCGGCTTTCGTCGGCACCGTGCATGATGCCCACGTTGATGCTCGAGAACCCGAAGCACGACCGGACTCGAAACCGGGCAACGCCGTCGCCACTGGACGCCTTCAGGATCTCGCCGCCGCCCTCGCTGGCCGACTGGCGCACCAGGCCAAGCACCGCCTGCATGCGCTGCACCGACGCTGCGTCCTCCTGCTCTGCCTCGTCGAACAACACCGGCCGCGCATCAGACCCCAGCGTGCGACGGATCGCTGGCTCGGTGGTGTTGGACAGCACGCGCAGCGCGATGCGGCCGATCGCCGGCGAGAGGATGTTCTCCTCGGCCCAGGATTTACCCGAGCCCTTCGCGCCGGTGATCCAGATCGATGGCCGCCAGTTCAGGCCGCCGCAGATCGGCGCGATGACAATGAAGCCGGCGAGCAGCAGACCGCTGATGCCGCGCTCCCAGCGCAGCGACTTGCAGATCTCGACCAGCTTGTGCGCGTCACGTGTGGACAGCGGGGAGACCTGGCCGATCTGCGAGAACGGCCGGGCTGCCTCATAAATGTGCCGGCTGCCAGCAAGGCGCAGCGGGCTGCGGTCGTCGCCCACAATGAGGTGGTCGCCCATGTGCAGGACCGGGCGCTCGTTATCGAGCCAGGCGCCGCGGCCGCGGATCAGGTCCGGGTCGTAGATGCCGCGGTCGCGGCACGCGCGCATAAGGAAGTCGGTGACCTTGTCCCAGTCGACGCCGCCTCCCTTGGGCTTGCACCAGGACGGCTTCCGCTCCCAAAAATGCGGCACCGACGCCATACCGATTAGCATCTGCTTGGTGTGGCCAGACGCTGATAGCGCCCAGACCTGCCGGGTCGCGCGGCTGAAGTAGTAGAACACGCCACGGTCGTAACCGAGAGGGTCGATACCCTCCGGCGTCGCCTCGGCCGGCTCCTCGAGAGACATCGGCTCGAAGTCGGGCTCCGGCAGCGGTGGCTGCTCGCCTTCGTGGTCGCCCTCGTCGTCGAAGTGGTTCCAGACGTTGTCAGGCACGCCGCTTCCTCCGGGCGAGGTATGCGGTGACCTCCTCGATCAGCAGGGCGTCGAGACCCTTCTCCGGGAGGGCCCAGCCCTGCAGCATGTTGGCGGCGCGCGCGGCGAACTCGATATGTGCGCGCGGCCGGCGCTGCTCGATCATCGGCCGCACGGTGGCGCAGATCGCCTCGACCGCCTTCTGATGCCGCTCGGCCATGAGGTCGGCGATGACCCGGTTCAGCGTGCGCTCGAGCCGCTCGCCAAGTCCGACCAGGCCGGCATGGCCGCCCGGCAGGTGCCGCTCGCGGACAGCCGCGCGCATAAGCGCCGACACCGCCTCGCTGTAGGTCACCGATCCGTCGACCACCGGGTAGGCGAACGCCGTCGCTGCCAGGTGCAGGTGCGGCGGATCCATGGGGATGACCGTGCCGCGGGTCATTGCAGCGCCGCCATGACGTCGGCCGGCGACGTCGCGATGACGTAGATCCCGCCTGCCTGCTTGACCGCCGCCTGGAACAGGCGCTGCGGCCGGGACTGGCGGCCGGTTGGCGTCTTGACCTCGATTGCGACGAACCGGCCGCGCCAGCAACCGGTGATGTCGGCGCAGCCGTTGACGTTGGCACGCATAACCGCACCCGAGCGCGTCACACCGACTCCCGCATTGCTGCGCCAGAACAGCGCCTCGGGCAGCGCCGTCACCGCAACCAAAATCTCGCGCAGGATCGCCATCTCGGTCACGCTGCCACCTCGGCACGACGTTCCCGGCGCTCCTTCAAGATGTAGAACGTCCACCCGGCCGCATAGCCGCGCGCCCTACGGATCTCCTCCAGCTGCTCGCGGGTCTCGCGGCCAGTCAGCAGCTTGCGCAGCGGCGTCGCACGCAGGTGCGCCAAGCGCTCGGCATCAACCACCTGCAGCTGGCCCGGGAGCACCTCCATCTCCTCGCGCGGCTTGCGCTCGCTCGAGATTATCGGGCACGGCTCGGCTTCACAGCCAGCCGCCATTGCCCGCGCCTGACCCTGCGGGAACGCCCGGAAACACGTCTCGCACGTCGTGATGCCCGGCACCTTCGGCTTGCGCTTCTTGGCGTCCAGCGACCAGTCGCGCGGATCATCCGGTAGGCCGTGCCGATGCACGCTCCCGACATGGTCCAGGATGACCGCCTTGCTGCCATCAGGTTTCGGGCGCAGCACCCGGCCAACCTGCTGCAGGAACATCGACAGCGACTTCGTCGGCCGCAGCAGGATGGCGCCGGCTACCGACGGAATATCGGTTCCCTCGCTGATAATGTCGCAGCTGGTGAGCACCTGCAGCCGGCCATCGCCGATCGCCGCGATGCGGTCGGTTCGGGTGGCCTTGTCCATGCCGCCGTCGACCGATGCCGCTGCAAATCCGGCCTCGCGGAACTGCGCGGCGACATGCTCGGCATGCGCCACGGTGACGCAGAATGCGATCGCCGATCGGCCTTCGAGGTGCTGGCGGTAATGCTCGACCGCATCGCCGGTGACGGTCGCCTTATCCATGGCGTCGGCGATCTCGTCGAGCGCGTAGTCACCGGCGCGGGTCGCAACGCCGGAGAAGTCAGCTTCCTGCGGCGGGGCCAGATACTGGTAACTGGCAAGGTAACCCTCGGCGATCAGCTCGGCGACCGACGGGCCCAGGATCATGTGCTCGAACGCGTTGCCCAAGCCACGGCCGTCCAGACGCTCCGGTGTTGCCGTGACACCGAGAAGCCGCGCTCGGCGCCAGGCTGCGGCGACCTTCTCCCAGGTTCCCGCAACAGCGTGGTGCGCCTCGTCGATCACCAGCAGATGCGGTTCCTGCAGCAGGTCCAGCCGGCGCGCGACTGTTTGCACCATACCGACCTGGATGATGTCGTCGGTCAGGCTATGGCCCTGCATGATCCGACCGTGCCGGATGCCCATGCGATCAAGCGCCGCACTGATCTGCTCGACGATCTCGATCCGGTGCGCGACGATCACGACGCGCTTGCCTTTTGCCGCAGCAGCCGCTGCCACACGGCTGAAGAAGAAGGTCTTGCCGGATCCCGTCGGGCTGACGACGAGGACAGCCCGAAGCTTCGCGGCGTAGGCCTCGCGCGTGTCGTCTTCCATGCGCAGCTGGTAGCCGCGGGGGACAATCGCCGACACGAAACGTCAAGCAGCTCGGATGTGCTGCGCCGGCTCGGCCTTGGGCTTGCGCGGTCCACTCGCCGCCACGATGCGCGCCTCGACCGCAACGGTTGATCCGACCGCCTTGGTCAGAGCCTCGGCGAACGTGTGCTTCGCCGGCTCAATCTTGCCGAGCAGGGTCGCCTGCTCGAATGCATCGTCCGGCACAGTGATGGTGGCGCTGATGCGCAGCTGTTTCATGTCTGTCTCCTCAGGCGCGTTCCTGACGCGCGGTTGTTGTCGGCTTGATCGGCACGGAGCCGGCCGACCGGCTTCCTCGCGGCTGATGACGCCCTTGATCATCGAGAAAGCCTCTGCCTTCGGGGGCTTGGCAGCGGGTGGTGCGGCCGCGGTCTGCACGCGCGGCATCATCGGGATCCGGACCTCGATCCAGCCGCCGTTTTCGGCGTTCCAGTCGCACTCCGCCGGGGTCGCCTTGAACTCCGATACCGGCATGCCGCGCAGCTTGATCAGCAGCGGGCTTGGACTGCCGGCTTTGCGCCCGGCCGGCGACGGGATGACACGGATCTTGCCGTTCGCGACGATGCGGACGAGCCCGGCATGCTCGCCCTGGCCGATCATCACGCGCACCAAAGCGTCGGCCTTGAGCCATGCAGGCGGCTCATCCATCAGCCACGGCCGGAATGCCAGCACCACGCGGGGATGCATTGAGCCACGTCCGGCGGTGGATGAGACCGATACCTCCGACACCTTCGCGACCGCCGGTGTCTCCGGATTATGATGGTCGACCCACGTCATGGCCGTACGTCCGTCAGGTCACGGTTGGGGATGCTCATCGAGCCACCGCGTGATCCAGGCCAACCGGGCAGTCCAGACACGCGCCCGCCAGGCGCAGAACCGTCCCCAGAAAATGGCGAGTGTGGTCACTCATGGCTCCGATCCAAGCTGCATCTGCAGCTGCTCGAGTTGCTGGGTGAGGCGCGCGATCTCGCGACGCTTCCATTGGCGATGCCAGGCGCGAAGCGCATCCGCCTCCTGGAAGGTCACAGTCTTGATGGTCCGCTCCCAGTAGGCGCGGACCCGGCGCGCGCTCAGACGCGGCAGCTCGCGCGCCGCCTGCTCCTGCGCGTAGGCGACGCCGCGTTCGAGGTGCGGCTTCATGGCCAGCACGACCACGCCGCGCAGATCCTCGACTGTGGTCGCGCTGCTCATTGCGTCGCCACCTGACACGGTCGTGTCGGTAGGCGACTGATCTCGGTTCGACGTTCCCACCACCGTGGCACGACCTTCTGCAATGTTCCCGGTCGTTGTCGAAGGGGAGCAGCAGAGGAGATGGACGGACAGGTAGACACAGCGTTGCGACCCGCGTCTGGCGAGATCCTGGTCGCAATCATTCTGGAACTGGCACGCGCGCGCGCCGCCGCCGAGCCGACGCTGACCCGCTGCCAGGCCGATGCGCTGGCGCTGCGGGTGCGTTCGGTCGTGCGGGGCGCGGCGTAGTGCATCAATCGGCCGCCTCGAGCACACCGTCGGCATGCAGGATCACACCCGCATCATCGATGAGCGACTGCACAGCCTGGTCCCGTTCGGCAGCCGACAGCGGCGCGATCACCTGCACGATCGTCAGCCCAAGCACATCGGCGATCCGGCGCAGCGTGTCGATCTTCACGACGCCGCCGCGTTCGAAGCGGTAGAGCGCCGCGCGTGACACACCGAGATCCTCGGCCAGCACTTCCGCCGCGACCTTCGTTCGGCGCCGGTAGAGCCGCAGCCGCACGCCGGCGAACGAGCCCTCGGGCGTCGAGCCGTCCAGGGCGCGCATCATGCCGCGACCTCATGCGCCTGGCGCTTCTGGACGAAACACCGAGCCCGACAGGCGGCACACCACGAGGTGCCCGGCACCGCCGGCTCGCCGCAGAAGCGCCAGGGCCTACCACTGGTCAGCTGGTATTGGCAGGTCCGGACAGTCGGGAACACGCGCGTCTCAGCCTGACGGAACGGCTTGGTCTGGTAGGCCGGGCGCTGGGTCGGGAACTCGCAGGCTGGGACCGGAAGTCGCACCACAACCGACTTGACCGGTTCGGCCCGAAT
>CAXTVI010000079.1:0-6135 GCA_964247695.1 uncultured Acetobacteraceae bacterium | reverse complement strand
TCAAGCCGGTTTCGTTGCTTATTCAGCCCAGTGTGGCTGGAACATCACAGCAATTGGAACGGCCGTGTAGTAGAGAAAAAGACGTCAAGAAGAGTTTGGAGGAAACATATGTCGGGCTACAACGGGGCGAAGTCCCGCTTCGGGTGGCGTACGCGCCGCGACCTGCTTCTCGCCGCCGGCGCGATAATCTGCGCGGCTTCGGCGCCTGCATTCGCGCAGACTCCCGACACCGCCCAGGGCACGTTCGCGAGCCAGAAGCTCTCCAACGCACCGGGTGCGGATTATGGGGCGCCGGCCCTGCCGGCTCCCGAGGCGCTGGTTCCACAGTTCAACCAGTACCTCAAGCAGTACGGCGCAGCGGTGCTGCTCAGCAGCGTCGACGAGTACGACGCCAACATCACCGGCGCCAAGACCGGCTCGGCCAATTCCGGCCAGTATGGTCTGGAGTGGGACCAGGACTGGGATATCCTGGCAGGCATCCACGGCTTCCAGACGCACGCGGTCGCGGTCGGCCGCTACGGCATTCCTGACAGCCGGATCTTCGGTGACAACCTGAACCCGAGTCAGGAAATTTACGGCGCCGGCGGCAACACCGCGATCCATCTGGTGTTCTTCTACGGCGAAGAGACGATGGCGCATGGCCGCTTCAACCTGGCCTTCGGTCGCTTCCCGTCACAGAACGATTTCGACGCGTCACCGCTGAACTGCAACTTCCAGCAGAACTCGCTCTGCGGAAATCCGAAGGCCGTCGGCGACAACGTCTCGAACTCGTCCTACCCGGATGCGAACTGGGCGGCGCGTCTGCGTATCCGTCCGATCTCGACGGTCTACATCCAGGCCGGTATCTTCTTCACGGAAGACAACATCTATAACGCCGCCGACGGCATGCGTTCGGGCTTCCACCTGGACAGCTCGCACATCAACGGCGAGTTCTTCCCCGTCGAGGTGGGCTTCGAGCCCGAGTTCGGCCCGGACAAGCTGCCCGGTCACTACAAGCTCGGCTTCGGCTACGACAACAACAACCACAACTCCAACTACGTGGACGTGAGCGGTTCCTCGGTCGCCTATACGGGCTTGGCGCCCCAGGTGCGCAAGGGGGGCTCGCAGGCTTGGGCGTCGGCGGACCAGATGGTCTATCGCAACGGGCCCGGTGCCACCGACGGCATCATCGTCAAGGGCGACTATGTCCATAACGACCCGCGCTACTCGACCCGCGCGGACGAGGTCATCTTCACCGGCCTCGATCGCGGCTTCTGGAAGGCGCGTCCGTTCGACACCATCGGCGTGCTGTTCGCCTACACCTCGGTGGCCGGCTCACTCGGCAAGCTCGAGGCGTTGCAGCAGGAACTCGGCGAGCCGGTCGTCGGCACCGGCGGCACCTATGTCAGCAACAACGATCCGTCCATTCCGAACGGTGTCCAGTCGCACGCGATGAACATCGAACTCAACTACCAGATCCACGTGTATCGTGGCATTACGTTCGCGCCGGACTTCCAGTACTTCATCCGTCCGAACGCAGAAAAGAGCCTGCCGGATGCCGCTCTGCTCGGCTTCAAGAGCGTGATCGAACTGTTCTAAGGCAGACCAGACCTAGGCTTACTTCCAGCCGGGCAGGTACTCGTACCTGCCCGGCTTTTCTTTGACCGGCCGGGAGATCGCACGATGCGTTCGAATGCCTGCACCATAGTGGCTCTCATGCTGGCGACATCCGCGCCGGCCCTGGCCGATACGACCCTCACCATCGCGACGGTGAACAATGGCGACATGGTCGTCATGCAGAAGCTGTCGCCGGAGTTCGAACGCACGCATCCGGGCATTCACCTGAACTGGGTGGTGCTGGAGGAGAACGTGCTGCGCCAGCGCGTCACCACCGACATCGCCACCCGCGCCGGCCAGTTCGACATCATGACGATCGGCAACTACGAGGTGCCGATCTGGTCCAAGCAGAACTGGCTGCACCCGATCACGCCGGCTGCCAGCTACGACGTCGACGACCTGATCAAGCCGGTTCGCCAGGGTCTGACCTACAAGGGCAAGCTGTATGCGCTGCCGTTCTATGCGGAGAGCGCGATGACCTATTATCGCACCGATTTGTTCAAGCATGCCGGCATCACCATGCCGGATGCGCCGACCTACAAGCAGATCCGTGAATATGCCGACAAGATCAGCGATCCGTCGCACCAGGTCTACGGCATGTGCCTGCGCGGCAAGCCGGGTTGGGGCGAGAACGTCGCCTATTTCACGTCGCTGCTGAACACCTTCGGCGGCCAGTGGTTCGACATGTCCTGGCACCCGATGCTGGACAGCAAGCCGTGGCACGCGGCGGTGAACTACTATGACGATATTCTCAAGGCGGACGGTCCTCCCGGTGCCACCTCGAACGGCTTCAACGAGAACCTCGCCTTGTTCGCGTCCGGCCATTGCGGCATGTGGATCGACAGCACGGTGGCGTCGGGCCTGCTCTACGACAAAAAGCAGTCGCAGGTGTCGGATACGGTCGGCTTCGCGCCAATCCCGAAGGGCCCCTATGGCCGGGGCCCGACCTGGCTGTGGAGCTGGAACCTCGCCATCCCGGCCTCGTCCAAGCAGATCGACGCCGCCGAGAGCTTCGTGACCTGGGCGACCTCGAAGGAGTACATCGCCCTGGTCGCCAAGCAGAATGGCTGGGTGGCGGTGCCGCCTGGCACGCGTAGCTCGACCTATGCCGATCCGGACTACCAGAAGGCGGCGCCGTTCGCCTCGTTCGTCGAAAAGGCGATCGAGACCGCCGACCCGAATGGCCAGACCGCGAGCCCGCGGCCGTATCACGGCGCGCAGTTCGTCGACATCCCGCAGTTCCAGGCGATCGGCACCCAGGTCGGGCAGACCCTTGCGGGAACCTTGAGCGGGCAGCAGAGTGTCGACCTTGCCCTGCATTCGGCGCAGGCCAGCACGACCCGCACGATGCGGCAAAGCGGCTACCTCAAGTGACGGCTGGCGTCCTGTAACGAGGGGCTGGCCTTAGATCATAAAGAAACGAGGCTTCAAGGAAGCCGGGGAGTGCGTCCGAGATGTCCACAACCGTAGCCACGGAGACGCCCGGCCGCAGGTTCGGCCGCAAAAGCAAGCGCACCGGCGTCACCCTGCCGCTGATCGCACCGGCGGTGGTGATCCTGCTGATCTGGTCGATCGTGCCGCTGGTCATGACCCTCTGGTACTCGTTCCAGCACTACAACCTGGTCGACCCGACCCAGACCGGCTTCGCCGGCTTCGACAACTACCAGTACCTGCTGACCGACCCCGACTTCTGGGCGTCGCTGATCAACACGCTGGAACTGCTTGCCGGCGTCCTGGTGATCACCATCTGCGGGGGCACCCTGCTGGCGGTGCTCTACGACCAGGAGTTCTTCGGCCGCGGCGTCGCCCGCCTGTTCGTGATCGCGCCGTTCTTCGTCATGCCGACGGTCGCCGCCCTGGTGTGGAAGAACCTGATGCTGCACCCGATCTACGGGGTGGTGTCGGCGCTGCTGCGCGGCGTCGGCATCACGCCGGTGGACTGGTTCTCGCAGGTGCCGCTGCTGACCATCATCGGCATTGTCTCGTGGGAATGGCTGCCGTTCGCGGTGCTGATCCTGCTGACCGCGGTGCAGTCGCTCGACCATGAGCAGCGCGAGGCCGCACGGATGGATGGCGCCGGACCGATCGCCTCGTTCTTCTATATCACCCTGCCGCACCTGCGGCGCGCCATCGGCGTCGTGGTGATGATCGAGATGATCTTCCTGCTGACCATCTTCGCGGAGATCTTTGTCACCACCTCCGGTGGTCCCGGGGTCGCCACCACCAACCTCGCCTTCCTGATCTACGCCCGCGCGCTGCTGCAGTTCGACATCGGCGGCGGTTCCGCCGGCGGCGTGGTGGCGATCATCCTGGCCAATATCGTGGCCTTCTTCCTCGTGCGCTCGTTCGCGCGCAACCTGGAGGTCTGAGATGCGCCAGTCCGTCACCACGAAGATCGTCATCGCCGTGCTCGGCTGGGGCATCGCGATCATCATGTTCTTCCCGATCTTCTGGATGTTCATCACCGGCTTCAAGACCGAGGTGGACGCGGTCAGCACGCCGCCGCACCTGTTCTTCCACCCGACCCTCTCGAGTTATGCGGAGGTGCAGAGCCGCGCCAACTACTGGCATTTCGCTCTCAACAGCGTGGTCATTTCCGTAGGCGGCACCGTCCTCGCCCTTCTGCTGGCGATCCCGGCGGCCTACGTGATGGCGTTCTTCCCGACCCACCGCACGCGCGGCACCCTGCTGTGGATGCTGTCCACCAAGATGCTGCCGCCGGTCGGCGTGCTGATCCCGATCTACCTGATCCTGCGCGCCACCGGGCTGCTCGACACCCGTACCGGGCTGGTGCTGATCTACATGCTGATGAACCTGCCGATCGTGGTCTGGATGCTGTTCACCTTCTTCAAGGAAGTGCCGCGCGAGATCCTCGAGGCCGGCCGCATGGACGGCGCCGGGCGGATGGGCGAGCTGCGCCATGTGCTGATGCCGCTCTCCCTGCCGGGCATTGCGTCGACCGGCCTGCTGTCGCTGATCCTGTGCTGGAACGAGGCGTTCTGGTCGCTCAACCTGACCTCGTCGAACGCGGCGCCGCTGACCGCCTTCATCGCCTCGTTCTCCTCGCCGGAGGGCTTGTTCTTCGCCAAGCTGTCGGCGGCCTCGACGCTCGCGGTGGCGCCGATCCTGATCTTCGGGTGGCTCAGCCAGCGCCAGCTTGTGCGCGGCCTGACGTTCGGGGCGGTCAAATGAGTTCGTCCGCGCCTACCTTCACAACACCAGATCTGACCCAGACATAAGAAGGCCGGCCGAAGGCCGGGGAAACTCCAATGGCGACTGTGGCCCTGCGCGACCTGCGCAAATCCTATGCGAACCACGAGGCGATCAAGGGCGTGACCCTGGACGTCGAGGATCGCGAGTTCGTGGTATTCGTCGGCCCCTCGGGCTGCGGCAAGTCCACCCTGCTGCGCATGATCGCCGGCCTCGAGGAGATCAGCAGCGGCGACCTGATGATCGACGGCAAGCGGGTGAACGACGTGGGGCCGGCGCAGCGCGAGCTGGCGATGGTGTTCCAGTCCTATGCGCTCTATCCGCACATGACGGTCGCCGACAACATGGGCTTCGCGCTCAAGCTCGCCGGCGTGAAGTCGGAGGAGCGCAACGCCAAGGTGGCCGAGGCGGCGCGCATTCTGCAGCTCGAGCCCTACCTCGCACGCAAGCCCGGCCAGCTCTCCGGCGGCCAGCGCCAGCGCGTCGCGATCGGTCGCTCCATCGTGCGCAACCCCAAGGTGTTCCTGTTCGACGAGCCGCTGTCCAACCTGGACGCCGCCCTGCGCGGCCAGATGCGCATCGAGCTGGCCCGGCTGCACGAGCAGCTCAACGCCACCATGATCTACGTGACGCACGACCAGGTCGAGGCGATGACCATGGCCGACAAGATCGTCGTACTGCAGGCCGGCGTGGTCGAGCAGGTCGGTTCGCCACTGGAGCTGTACCACCATCCGCGCAACGTGTTCGTCGCCGGCTTCATGGGCTCGCCGCGCATGAACCTGGTCCCGGCGACGGTGACCGGCGTCGATGCGTCGGGTGTCGCCATCTCCGGGCCCGGCGGCATCAATGTCGTGGTGCCGGTGGAGGCGAATGGGCTGCGGAGCGGCACCAAGGTCACCTTCGGCATCCGGCCGGAGCATCTGACGGTCGATCCGAACGGCACCCTGAACGGCCGCGCCCTGATCGCCGAGCGGCTCGGCGGCCTGACCCTGCTGCATGTCGAGCTGCAGGACGGCACGCTGCTGGTGGTGCAGACCGACGGGGCCGATGCGACCCGCCTGCACGAGCCGGTACGGCTGTCGATCTCGGCGCCGCACTCGCACGTGTTCGGCCCGGACGGGCTGGCGGCCGAGCACCTGCGGCGCAATCCGCTGACTGTCTGAGCGGCGGGTCGCTTTTGGCGCCGTCGTCATCCTGATGACGGGAACTTGAAAGCTTTCGCCACAACCTGACCGGCGCGTCAGCCGCTTCATAATGGAGAGGGCTAGGCTTGGCGTCGACCTGCACGGCGAGAAATCCTATGCGATCGCGGACGTGCTGGCGGAACGC
>CAXTVI010000078.1:0-6857 GCA_964247695.1 uncultured Acetobacteraceae bacterium | reverse complement strand
ACGCCGGAGGTGGCGAGCAGGCCGCGTATCGGCACGGTGAAGGCGAAGTTCACGATCGCCAGGATGGTGGCCACGTAGATCGCGCCGGCCAGCAGGTCCGAGATGATCCGGGTCTCGCGCGGGCGTCCTTCGAGCACCACCAGCAGGCGCGCGATGCCGATGGCGATCCGCGCGCCGATCAGCCACCAGCCAGCCTCGACGATCTGCTGCCAGAGCTGCTCGCCGGCGAGCGTCACGTGGTAGTGCGGGGCGAGCGGCGAGCCGAGCACCTGCTGCAGCAGGACGGTGAGCAGGGCGAACGCGGTGACCTGCCAGGCCACGCGCAGCCAGAGCGGCCAGCGCAGGCCGAGCAATGGCACCAGCCGCGGCACCAGGGCGGTCACCACGAGCAGCAGGGTCGACAGCAGCAGGGGCAGCAGGCCGCCCGCAGCTACGCTCTTCCAGTTCAGTGTCCCGCCCCTCGCCTACGTGACAATCAGCTTTCCATGAAGGCCGGCAGGATGCCAGATGCACCCCGACGCGCGGCCTCGCAATGCCGCCGCAACGGCCGGGTCCGCATCGCGTTGTGCTACAACGCACAAGGAGTACAGCATCATGCAGGCGGTCTGGAACGGACAGGTCATCGCCGAGAGCGAGGACATCGTCAGCGTCGAGGGCAACGCGTATTTTCCGCGCAGCGCGCTGCGCGAGGATGTGCTGGTGGAGAGCGCCCATACCAGCGTCTGTCCCTGGAAGGGCACGGCGCGCTACCTTTCGCTCGAGGTCGACGGCAAGCGCAACGAGAACGCAGCCTGGTACTATGACGCGCCGAAGCCGGCCGCCGCCGAGATCCGCGACCGGGTGGCGTTCTGGAAGGGCGTGCAGGTCAAGCCCTGAGCCCGGTTCTGCCCCAGCACCCGCGCAGCCACGATGCGGCCGTACGGGCTGCCTCCTTCAACGACCTGCTCGATGCCGAGCAGGACCGCTTCAGGGCGCGGGAGCGCCGGCGTGCCCGACGCCTCGCGCTCTACGCGGTGATCGGCGCCCTCCTCGTCGTCGGGATCGGCGTGTGGGGTTTCGGCGTGGAGACCAATACCCGGAACGCGCCGATCCATTGGCGGAAGCTGGCGCCGTCGATCTCCGTCGCGATCAGGCCCGGCTAGCTTGTCGCGAGCAGGCTCTCGAGCACCTCGTGGGCCGCCGCCTTGACGCCCTGGAAGATCGCGTCCTCGGTGGGAAGAGCCAGGCCGAGCACGGTTGCGATCTGGTGGAAGGCCACGATCGAGCTGACGACGAGCGGGCTGCCGGTCTCCAGCCCGTCGAGGTCGGACTGCAGCTTGACCAGCTCGGCCGCGGCGGAGACGTCGAGGGTGCCGATCTCCTTCTGGATCGAGACCGAGACCGGTGCCAGCCTGCCGGCGAAGGCTATGCCGATCAGGCCGGGCAGCGACGTCAGCACGCCGCTCTCGATAATCGAGATGTTGGTCGCCGTTGTTGTGGACATGCAGGTCTCCATCTGTGGTTGAGGCCTGCATGATGCGCTGTCCCTAGCGCCGGCCGCGTCTGTTCTCTCGCCTCTCGAAACGATTTGGTTAACCGGCGGGATCGGCGGTTCCGCAGCATGGCGAACGCGGTCTAGGCTCGCCCGCATGCTGTTCCGTGAAGCCCCCGCTCCCGTGCTCGCCATCAGCCAGCCCACGCATGCCTGGATCTCGGGCCAGTTGCTGCGGGCCTGGGCAGGCGACATCGACGAGGCCCTGCTGCTGGCAGCGGAGCAGCACGATATCGGCTGGCTGGACTGGGAGGCAGACCCTGGATACGACCCCCGGACCGGCCGGCCGTATCTGTTCCGCGATGTCGGGGCGGCACTTCACGCGCCGATGTGGAGGCACGGCGTCGACCGCGCCCGCGGCGCCTGGGGCACACGGGTCGCCTTGCTGATCTCCCGGCATGGCGGCGTCATCTACCGCCGCTTCACCGGGCGCCATCAGCTGTCGTCGGCGGATGCGGAGGCCGCGACGCACTACCTCGAGACACAGGCGCCCGTCGAGGCCGCCTGGGCGGAGGCGCTGGGCCTGGACCCGGCGACCTTGCAGCGCGACACGTGCCTGCTGGCCTGCGTCGACACCTTGTCGCTCGCCCTCTGCGGCGAGCTGAAGGTGCCGCTGGAGATCGAGTCCCCGGTCCCCGGCTGCGGCGCGCTGCGGCTGCAGGCCTCGGGCGCGGACGGATCAAACTTCACCCTATCCCCATGGCCGTTCCGCGACATGCAGGTCGTCGTCGTGGCGGAAGCCCGACCATTGCCGACGCCCGGGAATTTCGAGGACGAGGCGGCGATGCGGCGCTGGCTGGCCTCGCCGGTCCGCGTGCCGCTCCGGATCAGGCTGACCGCGCCCGCGGGATGACAGCGGCACGGCTCTTGCTCGGATCATCCCCGGCCAGGGGAAGATGATGCAATGATGCTGGAGTTGAGGCGGGCCCTGGGCGGGGTCGGGATCGCGCTGCTCGCACTTGTGGCCCTCGCGGCAAGCGGCGCCCGGGCGGCTCCGGCCGCGAAGGCCGCCATTCTGCTTCCGGGCAGCATAAACGACCATAGCTGGAACGCGCTCGGCTACGCGATCCTGCAGAGCCTGAAGGCGCACGGCTATGCGGTCGCCTATTCCGAGAATGTCGCGGATGCCGACGAGGAACAGGCGCTGCGCGACTATGCCGGACGCGGCACGTCGATCGTCATCGGCCATTCCGGCCGGTTCATGTCGTCGATGGAGGACATCGCCGCCGACTTCCCGCACACCCAGTTCATCGTGACATCTGGCAACGAGGGCGCGCCGCCGAACGTCATGTCGATCGACTGGAACAACGCGCAGTTCGGCTGCGAGCTCGGCATCCTGGCGGCGCGCATGAGCCGCAGCGGCAAGGTCGCGGGTGTGTATGGGCTCGAGGGGGTTCCGAACATTACTGCCCAGGCCGGCGGATTTCGGATCTGCGCGACACGCGCCGGCGCCAAGGTCACCATCCTCTATGTTCGAGACATGGAGGATGCGGCCTCGGCGAAGGAGGCGGCGCTCGCCCTCATCGGCACTGGCGTCGACGTGCTGACCGGCAAGCTGAACGCGGCGCAATCCGGGCTGGTGGAGGCCGCACGCGAAAAGGGCGTGTTCGTCACCGGGCGTTCGTTGGACGATGCGAAGTCGGCACCGCGCGCCGTGCTGACCAGCATCATCGAGGACTGGCCAGCGATGTTCGGAACCGTCGCCGACGACGTGAAGGCAGGCAAGCTTTCGGGCCGCTTCGTCCAGTACGGCTACGACACGCCCCCGGTCACCGGAGCGTCGCTGCAATACGGCCCGGGCCAGGAATTCAATCCGGTCGTGCCGGCGGCCGTGGCCGCGGACCTACGCCATGCCGAGCAGCAGTTCAGGTCCGGCGCCCTTTCGGTCAGGCCGACACGCAGCGATGCCCGCGCCGGAGGCTGACGCCGGGCGGCGATGAGACCGATGCTGCAGATGCGCGGCATCGTGCGGCGCTTCGGCGCCCTCACGGCGCTGGACGCCGTCGATCTCGACGTGCGGGCCGGGCAGATCGTCGGGCTGCTCGGCGAGAACGGCTCCGGCAAGAGCACGCTGATGCGCATCCTGTTCGGCATGCTGCGGCCGGATGCCGGCGGCATCGTCTTCAAAGGCGGCGAACTTTCCGGCCATACGCCGGCGCTGGCGATGCAGGCCGGGCTGGGAATGATCCACCAGCATTTCACCCTCGTCGAGGCGATGACCGTGCTGGAGAATGTCATGCTCGGATGGCCGCGGGCCGGACGGGTGCTGCGTCGGCGCGCGATCAGCCGCATGATCGTGGAGACCGGCGCGCGCTATGGGCTGGATGTCGAGCCCGAGGCCCGTGTGCGTGACCTGCCGCTGGGCCGGCGGCAGCGCGTGGAGATCCTCAAGGCGATCCTGCGCGGCGCCGACCTTCTGATCCTCGACGAGCCGACCTCCACCCTCGCGCCAGCCGAGGTGGATGGGCTGCTCGGCGTGCTGCGCCGGCTGCGTCAGGACGGTACCGGCATCGTGCTGATCAGCCACAAGCTGCCGGAAGTGCTGGCGGTGTGCGACGACGTCGTGGTGCTGCGCGCCGGGCGTGTAGTGGCGCGGCTGCCGGTCGCGGCGGCGACGCGGGAGAGCCTGGCCGCCGCCATGCTCGGGCCCGACAGGCCGTTGCCATCGGTGCGGGCCGGACCCGGCTCCGCAAGGGGTGTGCGGCTGTCGGTGCAGGACCTGCGCGGCGCCTCGCGTGGCGGCATCGCCCTGCGCGGCCTGAGCTTCGACATCCGCGCCGGCGAGGTGCTCGGCATCGCCGGCGTCGACGGCAACGGCCAGATCGAGCTGGTGGATAGCCTGGCCGGCCTGGAGCGTCCGGCCTCGGGACGGATCATGCTCGACGGGCAAGACATCACCAGTGCCTCCGTTGCCGCCCGGCTGCGCGCGGGCCTCGCCTATTGCCCGGCCGACCGGGCGCATACGGGGCTGGTCGGCCGGATGAGCATCGCGGAGAACCTGGCGCTGCGGGAGGACGGGCGCGTGCGGCGGCGCGGCTCGCTGGCCCGGCAGTCCACGCGGCTGATGCGGGAGTACGACATCCGTGCGCCTGGGCCGCAGGTCGTGGCGGCGACGTTGTCCGGGGGCAACCAGCAGAAGATCGTGCTCGCCCGCGAGCTGGAGCGCGCGCCGGTCGTGCTGGTCGCACACCAGCCGACCTGGGGCCTGGACCCGGGCGCTGCCGGCTTCGTCCTGCAGCAGGTGGCACGGCTGCGCGACGCCGGGGCCGCCATCCTGTACGTGGCCTCCGACCTGGAGGAGGTGCTGTCGGTGTCGGACCGCATCGCGGTGCTGTTTGGGGGCGGCATCGCCGGCATGACCAGCCGTGCCGATGCCCGCATGGACCGGCTCGGGTTGTGGATGGCGGGCGGCTCGGCGTGAGCGGTATCGGCGCCGCGCTGCAGACACTTGGGGGGCGGCTGGGTCTGGCGGCGCTGCTGTCCGGGCTGAGCGCCGTGCTGCTGGTGGTGCTGTCGGGCCATGATCCGGTGGCGGCCCTGCGGGCGCTGGCGGAGGGCGCGTTCGGGTCGGGCGAGCGGATCGGCGCCGGGCTGGACCGCGGCACGCCCTACCTGCTGGCCGGCGTGGGCGTCGCGCTCTGCTTTCGCGCCGGCATCATCAATATCGGGGCCGAGGGACAGATCGCCGTCGGTGGCCTGGGTGCGACAGCCGCGGCGCTGGCGGCACCCGCCGACGGGCCGGTCGTGGCGATTTCGCTGGCGCTGCTCGCGGGCGCTGTGGCCGGCGCCGCCTGGTCGGGGCTCGCGGCGCTGCTGCATCTCGTGCGCGGCGTGCATGAGGTGCTGGCGACGCTGTTGCTGAACTTCGTGGCGCTGCTGCTGGTCCAGCTCCTGCTGGCCGGACCGCTCGGGCAGGCCGGCGCGGGTTTCCTGCAATCTGCGCCGCTTCCGTTGTCGACACGCCTGCCCCGGCTGCCACTCATGGGCGTGCATGTCGGGTTTCCACTGGCTCTGGTGGCGGCCGCCGGGGGCTCTGGCTTGCTGTGGTGCACCCGCCTTGGCTTCGGGCTGCGGGTGCTCGGCGCCTCTCGCGACGCCGCGCGTTACGCCGGCTTCCGGCTGCCCATGCTGACACTGGTGGTCATGTTGCTGGCGGGCGCGATGGCCGGGCTCGCGGGTGGGGTCGAGATCCTCGGGTTGCACCGCCGATTGGTCGAGGGATACTCCAACGGCTTCGGCTTTCGCGCGGTGACGGTGGCCCTGCTCGGACTGCTCGAACCGGTGCTGGTGGTGCCGGCTGCGCTGTTCGTCGGCTTCATGGAGACCGGAGCGCAAGCCATGCAGCGCGAGGTCGGGGTGCCGACAGCGATGGTGACCGTGCTGGAAGGACTGACCGTGCTGTACGTGCTTGCCGCGACCTCGCGCGCCCGCTGAGACGGCGGCATGGATCTGCTCGCCGCCGCCATACGCATCGGCACGCCGTTGCTGCTGGCAGCGCTCGGCGGCCTGCTATCGGAGCGCGCCGGGGTGTTCGCGGTCGGCCTCGAGGGCATGATGCTGTCGGGAGCGTTCGCCGGCCTGTTCGGCGCCTGGACCACCGGCAGCGCGCTTGTCGGGCTGCTCTGCGCCATGCTCGGCGGCGGCGTGATCGGGGTGCTGGTGGCAGCGGTCGCGGTGCGAGGCCGCGCCGACAACATGGTGACCGGGCTGTCGACGAACATCGTGGCATTCGGCGCTACCGGCACGCTGCTGCGCCTGGTGTCGCAGGGCGGCCGCGACACGATGCATTGGGTGCCGCTGGCGTCCTGGGCGGTGCCCGGGCTCGACCGGCTGCCGCTGCTGGGACCGCTGTTCGTGCAGCCGCCGTTGACCTGGCTCGGGCTTGCGGGATGCGTGGCGCTTACCTGGTTCCTGCGTCACAGCGCGACCGGGTTGACGCTGCGGGCGGTTGGCGAGAACCCGGTGGCCGCGCGCGCTGCCGGCACCGATCCGCGGCGCGTGCGCGAACGGGCGGTGGTGGCGGGCGCGATGGTGGCGGGTCTGGGCGGCGCGGTGCTGTCGCTGCAGCAGGTCGGCAATTTCACCATGGGGATGACCGGGGGGCGCGGTTATCTGGCACTCGCCGCGCTGATCGTCGGGCGGTGGACGCCGTTCGGGGCCGCGCTTGCCTGCCTGATGTTTGGGGGCGCCGAGGCATTGGAGCTGCATCTCGAGGCGGCGGGGGTGGGGGTGAACCCGTATGTGCTGCAGATGACGCCTTATCTCGCGGCATTGGCGGTGCTGGCGCTGGTGGGCCGTTCGGCGCAGCTTCCGGCGGCGATTGGGC
>CAXTVI010000077.1:0-7522 GCA_964247695.1 uncultured Acetobacteraceae bacterium | reverse complement strand
GCCTCCGCAGGACTTCCTTTCCCAGCTCAGCCAACACCTCCCCAACGCTGTGCATAGCATGACGCCGGACGGTCAGTTACCGACACAAGAGTCAGGATCCGTTTGACATAGTCAAGTTCGTTGGTGGGAGAGTCGCTTCAGCTTAGGACTAATCAATGACTGAATTGCGCCCCACCGTACTCTCGAAATCTTCCATTTCTCGGGCGTCGAGCCTGTGGGCCGAAGCTCAGATACTGGGCACGCAGATCGACTAGCAGCGGCCGTAGCGTGGCGGCGAATGCCTGGGCACGAAGGCGATTAGTCACAGATCCAGGGTGCAGCTGGCGCTCAGGCTCGATCGCGATAGGGCTCTCAGCCACAGAAGAGCGGGGCATCGTGCTTCTCCTGACGCAGGCGCAGTGCGCCACGCACTGTCGAGCCGCGCCTAGTCGTAGAGCGGCCGGATGTCGAAGCGCAGCTCCGGCCAGTCGCGTGCTACCGACGCCAGCGCCCGCGGATGGTCCGGCCCCAGCGCCAGAACGCTGACCGGAACCGGTTGCAGCGCGTACAGGCCGTTGCCGGATGACCAGGAAGCAAGCTAGATTTAGCGTGTCGCGCCATCGAGGCACTAGTCTTAACTACTGAGGCGGGTGCCGGAGCGCCCCGGCCGGTCCGGGGCCTCTGGCGAGGCTGATTGACAACGCGATCATGATCCACTGTATCAGCTTCGACGCTGTGGATGGTCGATTGATGAGTCTGCCTGGTAACGCGCTCCGCCGCCCCGGCGGGAGCGTCACAATCCTTGTCTCGTGCCGGTCGTCGTCCCGGAACAGCGCGGTCTGCTAGAACGCGATGCTGTTCTCGGAGCCGCTGTTCCTCTTCGCGTTCCTGCCCACCTTTCTCCTGCTGTATGCCTTGGCAACCTGGTATGACCGCTCGCGGATCGGGTTGCTTCTGCTGGCAAGCATCCTGTTCTACGGTTGGGGTGAGCCCGGCTTCATGCCGGTGGCAGCCGCCTCGGCGGCGCTGGATCACCTGCTCGCGCTCCGGATGGCCAGACGACGGTCGTCGATGCTGCTGGCGCTGGGGATTTCCGCCAATCTCGCGATCCTGTTTTTCTATAAGTATTTTGCCTTTACCGTCATCACGTTTCGCCCCGTCCTGCGCATGCTGTCGCTACCAGAACTTCCGGTACCGCACATCCTGCTGCCGATCGGCGTGTCATTCGTGGTCTTCGAAAAGATCACCTACTTGGTCGACGTGCATCGCGGCGTGAGCCCTCCCGCCCCCAGCTTCCGGCGATACCTAACCTACGTGTTCTTCTTTCCCAAGCTGCTGGCCGGCCCGATCATCAAATATCACGACATCGATGCGCAGTTCCGCCGCCCCCCGGCGCCGCGTATCGACATGGTCTTCAGCGGCTTCCAGCGTTTCATGGTCGGGCTGGTCAAAAAGCTGCTGATTGCCGACATAGTCGCAGGACCGGCAGAAGCGATCTTCTCCGCCGATCCGCATGCGCTAGGATGCGGCACCGCGTGGCTCGGGGTGGTGCTATTCACTCTGCAGATCTACTTCGACTTCTCCGCCTATTCGGACATGGCGATCGGCATCGCGCGCATGCTCGGCTTCTCGCTGCTGGAGAACTTCGATCGCCCCTATATCTCCGGAAGCATCACCGAGTTCTGGCGGCGGTGGCACATCTCGCTCTCCACCTGGATCCGCGACTACCTGTATATCCCGCTTGGCGGCAGCCGCGTCCGGCCGGCGCGGCAATATCTCAACCTCTGGATCTGCTTCCTCGCTTCCGGCCTTTGGCACGGGGCCGCGTGGACCTTCATTGCGTGGGGCGCCTATAATGGCTGCTTCCTGGTGCTGGAGCGGCTGTTCCTGAAGCGCTGGCTCGACCGGCTGCCGCGCCTCGTTGCCAACATCCTGACCATGCTCGTGGTGATGGTCGGCTGGACGGTCTTCCGTTCGAGCAGCCTCGGCAGGGCTGCCGGAATGCTGCACGCCATGATCGCCCTGCGATCCGACACCGTGACGGTCTACATCACTCCCGCCATATGGGTCGCCGGTGGTGTCGGCGTCCTGATCTGCTGCCTGTCACGATTGCCGGATACCCCGACGATCTCATCAATGCTGCTGCGCCCGATCATGCGGGCGCCGGTCCTGCAGGGCGCGCTGCTGGTGCTGTTCCTGCTTGCACTGACCAAGGCCGTTGCCGATCCGTTCCAGCCTTTCCTGTATTTCCGCTTCTAGACTGATGCGTCGCATGTTCTCCCGTCTCGCGCGCCTGCCGCTGGCCATTGGCATGCTGGCCCTGTTCGGCCCCTGGCTGCTGCTCTGCTGGAGCCAGGGCCTTTCGCTGGTTTCCGGCCGTCCGCAACCGGTCGTCGCCACCACGTTGCGCGGCGTCACCTTCGCCCCCGATCATCGCGCACTGTCGCTGCAGTCGCTGCGTTCAGGCGCCTACCAGCGCGCCATGGCCAACGGCTTCACCAGACGGTTGCCGTTCTTCGAGACCGCTGTGCGCGTCAAGAGCCAGGTCTTCTACTCGCTGCTCGGGACCTCACCGCTGCCCTATATCGTCATCGGCCGGAGGCGGGAGCTCTACGAGACTATCTATCTCGACGAATATTGCTCGCGGAATATTGCAGCCTTCCGGCCGGTCGCAGAAGCTTGGGTCGGCCGTCTCGAACAGGCGCAGCACTGGTACACCGAGCATGGCAAGGTGTTTCTATACGTGATCACGCCTTCCAAGGCGTCGATCCTGCCGCAATACATCCCGCGTGGCTGGACCTGCCCGGCGCCGATGGCCGAGCGGCTGGGGTTCCTGCAGGCCTACGATGCAATCCTCCGAGCGCACGGGGTCAACTTCGTCGACACCTCGAGCCTGATCGCCAAGGAAAGGCCGCACTATCCGCTCGACATGTTCCCGCGTGGCGGCACCCACTGGAATGCCATCGCGTCTGCAATCTCGACGCAGGCGATCATCGCCAGGATCGACGCCCTGCATCCCGACCGGCCGCTCGGATCCTTCGACTTCTCCTGGCGCCGCGCGCAGGCAGGCAACGATGTCGATCCGGAGAAGGTCGACCACGACCTGCTCGATCTGTTCAACCTTGCTTGGCCCGACAACCGCAATCCGGTTCCGGCGCTGACCGTCCATCCGGTCCCTCAGGGGCACTGCAACGCGCTGACCGTGGCAGATGTCGGCGGCAGCTTCATGTTCGAGATCAACGACTGGCTGATCCGTTCAGCCTGTCCGCCGAAGCTAGACTTCTGGACGTACTGGCAGCTCTACCACGTGCATTTTCCCGGACGCATCGTCTCGCCGGCGGTTGCCTCGGAACGACAGGCCAGCCTGATGCATGACGCGGACATCGTCCTGCTGGAGGAGAACGAGCAGATGATCGCCCGCTCCAACCACGGACCGGCCTTCACCGACATGCTGACCGGTGCTGGTGGCACGCGCCACGGATCGTGAGCAACCGGATCAGGGTTCGGACGGCGTCCCCGCGGCCAATTCGTGGATGCGGGCGGCGACCGACGGCGCCAGTCGCGCGATCTGCGCCGGCTGGGCCAGGTCCAGCAGGCCCGCGGCGGCGCGCCTTGCCATGACCATCGTGGTGCGGCGCGCGTGCATGCGCGGAGCCTGTCCGGCAATGCGAAGCAGGCCGCGCGCGTAGTCGGAAGCCTGGTGGTCCTGCTCCACGATCGCGCGCCCGCGCATCCCGGCGGTCCGGTAGCGCTCCGGGCTGGTGCGGAAGGCCTGCAGATGGGCACGGACCTCCGCCACCTCCTGCCCCGGCGTCACCCGGAATACCGCGTCCGCGGACAAGGTCGAGTACCAGCCGACGTCACTGACCAGCGACGGCAAGCCGCTGGCCCAGGTCCGAAGCTGACTGGCGGAGGCTTCGCCCATCGTGGGATTGCGCAGGTTGATCACGAGATCAGCCCGTGCCAGCGCCACGTCGAGCTCTGCGTCGGGCACGAAGCCATGCAGGGTGACCTGCTCCTCCAGCCGAAGCTGCTCGACCAGCGCCTGGATCGCCTCCTGGTCCTCGAGCGTGCCATAGACATCGAGCACGTGCGCCTTCCAGTCGGGCATCCCGGCCAGCGCCTGCAGGATCTCCGGCAGACAGCGGTTGCGGCCGATGAACCCGAACAGGATAAGCCTGATCGGCTGCCTCGCGTCCCGCCTGCGCGCCGGCTGGACCGTGGGCGGCAGCAGCGGATGCGTCAATGGCAACGGCAGGTAGAACAGCGGCGTGGCGGTCTGCTGCCGCAGGGTCTGCACCGCCGCCCGGTTATGGAAGATCGCGCCGATTGCCGGCTCCAGCGCCGCGAGCGTCATCGGCTCCTGCTCTGCTAGGGTCGCGAACGGCAGGTGGCCGGCGATGAAGCGCTCGGCTTCGGCAGCAATCCCGGCCCGCTTCATCTCCGCCAGGAAGTAGGCCCGGTTGGGACCCGCCTGCTCGGCATAGGCGCCGAAGAAATGCGCCAGCCGCACGTCGTGCAGGATGTGTATGCCGGGGATGCGCCGCGCGACATCGAAGATCCCGCGATGGAAGCGGGCATCGTTGCCAATGTTGTAAATGCTGACATCGCCCCAATTCAACTCGCGCATCGGCGGCGCCTCGGGATCGAAGCGGCGGATGTCATAGTTCTGCGCCCGATCGGGCCGCCATTCAGCCTGCGGGGTCCAGGCCCGCACCTCCGCGATCGTGCCCAGCTCCGGCAGGATGGTCGCCGACATGTTGGCGATCTCGGTGCGCAGCTCCGGCAACGGCGAGAAATAGTTTATCCTCATGCCAGCAGGGTCTCCACGACGCTGCTCCAGCTCAGGCCAAGGGCATCGTATCGCAAGCGGCCACTGCGACCCATGCGCTTCGCCCTGCTGCGGTCTTCCCACAATTCGTCCATCGCACGCGCCAGCGCCGGCGCCTCCGGATCGCAGACCAGCCCGGTCTCGGAGTGGGACAAGAATTCGAGCGGACCACCGGAGTCGGTGCAGGAAATCACCGGTTTCGAGGACAGCATCGCCTCGAGCGTAACATAGCCGTAATCCTCATCGACCGGCGGCACGATGACGCCCAGGCAGCTCCCGTAAAGCGAGAACTTCTTTGCATCGCTCACCTGCCCGAGCCATGTGGTGCGATTGCCGGGAAGCCGACCAGCAAGCTCGCGTACCCGAGTCGCATAGCGTGCCTCGTCCGCCGCACCGATGAAGCAGACCTGTACCGGCTGGCGCGTCAACCGCAGCGCCTCGACCACCAGCTCCTGTCGCTTCAGCGCATTTACCCGGCCCGGCACCAGCAGAAAATCTCCATCCTCCTGCCAGGCGTAGCCGTCGGCCTGCGGTGGCGGATGATACAGCGGCTGGCTTTCAATCCCGCAATAGCGTCGCAGCCGGTCGGCGACGTTCGCGGAGTTGGCATACACGCGGCGCGCCTGCGGGATGATCGACATGTCGGCGTGGCGGATCAGGCTGGCAACCTCAAGCCCGTCGCCATGCGGATGCAGATCGCCGTGCGGCTTCTCCCACAAGTCATAGGCGCTGCGATGTTGATGCAGGACCCAGAGGACCTTGTTTGGATGCGGGATTAGGTAAGCGGGAAACTTCAGACCGATCACCCTGTCGATCGCAACGCCACAGCTTTCCTCGATGTCGAGCAGGCGGCAGGCCAGCATCTGGTCGGCGAACACCGCGGGCGGATACCATTTAAATGGCACCGAAATGATCTCGGCCGCATGACCGGCCTCGCGCAGCGCCCGTTGCAGGTTCTCGGCGTGCGCTTCCGCGCCGCCGCGCACGAAGGGGACCTGGACCGTGAGGATGCCGACACGCATGGATGTCTTCTCTAGGCCAGCAGGCTGGTGACGACGTGCGACCAGTCCAGCCCGCGCGCCTGGTAGTCCGCTCGTGCCGCGCGGCCCAGCCGGACGGCCCGGTCGCGATCCTCCCATAGCCGGTCGAGCGCTTCCGCGAGAAGCGCGGGCTCCGGAAGCTGCACCAGCCCGGTCTCCCCGTCAGTGATGAATTCAAGTGGACCGCCGGAATCCGTGCAGGTCAGCACCGGCTTTCCAGACAGCATCGCCTCCAGGGTCACGTAGCCATAGTCCTCGTCGATCGGCACGAAGGCAACAGCGAGGGCGCCGGAATACAGCTCGATCTTGCGTGCCTCGCTGACCGCCCCGAGCCATTTGACACGTCCCTCGAGATCGGTCTCAAGGCAGCGCTGCCGCAGGGCGTTCTCATATCCGGGGGAATTTCCTGCACCGACGAACACCGCGCGCACCGGATACCGGGTCAGCGCCAGCGCCTCGACGACAAGATGCTGTCGCTTGGATTCGTCGACGCGGCTCGGCACCAGGACATAGTCGCCGCAGCTTCCAGGCCGCAACCGATTGGCTCCCGGCGGTGGGTGGTGCAGCGGTGTGCTGGCGATGCCGTTGAACTGTTGCAGGCGCTGCGAGACCGTGGCCGAAAGCGTGAACACGGATCGGCATTGCCGGATATGGCTGGTATCCGCGGCCCGGATCGCCTCGCGCACCGCGAGGCCCTCGGGCATGTTGATGAGGTCGCCCACCGGGGAGTCCCAGGTGTCGTAGGCGGCACGATACTGGTGCAGCAGCCAGAGCACCTTGTCCGGGTGCGGCATCAGGTAGGCCGGAAACTTCAGCCCGATCATGCGATCGATCCGGGTGCCGCAGCTCTCTTCGATCTGCATCAGGCTGCAGGCCAGCATGTGGTCGAGGATGCGTTCGCCCGGATACCACTTGAACGGCACCGTCACGATCTCGGCCAAGTGTCCCGCTTCGGCCATTGCCGTCTGCAGGCTTTCGGCAAGCATCT
Organism: uncultured Acetobacteraceae bacterium; assembly: GCA_964247695.1. GTDB lineage: Bacteria > Pseudomonadota > Alphaproteobacteria > Acetobacterales > Acetobacteraceae > Lichenicoccus. Next base: position 684 of record CAXTVI010000077.1, on the reverse strand, counting down.
CCGCGCCGCCGCGCACGAACGGCACCTGGGTCGTCACGATCGCGATGCGCACTGGTCAGGCCTTGTAGGCGATCAGCGCATAGTCCTGCGGGCCATGCAGCAGGGCATCGAGCTGCTCGCCGAGGCGCTTGTCGAGGGCGTCGAAGCTCTCGGTCATCGGATGCAGAGGCTTGACCAGTACACGGTTGAAGCCGCGCGCCTCCGCGATCATCGCCACCATCTCGCCAGGGAGCGGATTGTTGTGCGTCGGGTCGAGATAGAACCAGCGGCTGCCGACCTGCAGGTTCGCCGGGTTCGGCGTCTCGAACACGACGACGCCGCCCGGCACCAGGACGCGCAGCGCCTCGTCGAACAGCGCCACCATGACCCGGAACGGCATGTGCTCGATGATGTGGAAGCCGGTGACGGCGCCGACGGAGTTCGCATCCAGCAGCGCCAGTTGCGCGACCGCGTCGCCGTAGGTGCAGTCGAGTCCGCGCTCCTTGCAGGCCGCCACCATGGCGGTGTTGAGATCGATGCCGCGTGCCGTCAGCCCGTGCTCGCCCAGCAGTTCGAGCCACTCTCCCCGCCCCGCGCCGACATCAATGATCGGATAGTCGGACGTGCCGGCGCCGGCTTCCAGCATGACCGGAACATGCACCCGCTGCCGCTCCTTGATCATCTCGCGGGAGCCGCGGAAACGGG
>CAXTVI010000076.1:0-7668 GCA_964247695.1 uncultured Acetobacteraceae bacterium | reverse complement strand
TCGCGCTCGGACGGCTTGAGGATGAAGCAGTTGCCGCTGGCGATCGCCATCGGCATCATCCACAGCGGCACCATGACCGGGAAGTTGAACGGCGTGATGCCGGCGACCACACCGAGCGGTTGGCGCATCGAGTACGCGTCGATGTCACGCCCGGCATTCTCGGTGAAGTCTCCCTTCAACAGCTCCGGGACCCCGGTGGCATATTCCACCACCTCCATGCCACGCGTCACCTCGCCCAGGGCATCCGACAGGACCTTGCCGTGCTCGCTGGTGATGATCGCCGCCAACTCCATGGCGTGCTTCTCGATGAGGTCGCGGAACCGGAACATCACCCGGGCGCGCGCCAGCGGTGTCGTCGCGGCCCATTTCGGAAAGGCCGCGCGGGCGGCGCGCACCGCATCGTCGACATCCTCCGGCGTCCCGAGGGCGACATGGCGCGCGACGCGGCCGGTGGTCGGGTCGAACACGTCGGACCGACGCTCGCCACGACCGACGGTGAGGACGCCGCCGATGGAGTGCTGGATGGTGTGCATGGTCTCTGTTTCCCTCAAGGGTTCGTCAATACGGCAGGTGGGCCTGATCGGGATCCATCGTGAACTTCCAGAGCCGGCGCGGGCCGGCCATCACGTTCAGGTACCAGAGATCGAAGCCGTGCGGCGCGCCCACCGGATGATAGCCCTTCGGCACCAGCACCACATCACGGTCCGCGATCGCCATCGTCTCGTCGAGCGAACCGTCCTTGGTATAGACCCGCTGCAGCGCGAAGCCGGAGCCGCGCCTGAGGCGGTGGTAGTAGGTCTCCTCGAGATAGGTCTCACGCGGGAAGTCGTCGGTGTCGTGCTTGTGCGGCGGGTAGCTCGACCAGTGGCCACCCGGCGTCACCACCTCGACCACCAGCAGGGTTTCGGCGGCGGCGGTGTCCGGCAGGATGTTGCGCACGTAGCGGGCGTTGGTGCCGCTGCCACGGGTGATCTCGCCGGCTTCCTCCGGGGTGATGATCCGGACCGGCAGCCCGCCTTTCGCGGGCGAGGCGCAGATTGCGAGTTCCACCGGGCCTTCCGCCGTCACCGTCCAGGGCGCACGCGGCGGCACGTAGACCGAGACCGGGCCGCCCTCGAACGGGCTCGTCCGCCCACCCAGCACGCCGAGATCCTGGCCGCCGGCGGTGATGCGGGCGCGGCCGCTCACCAGCACCAGGCAGAGTTCATTGGCGGCATCCTCGCCGGACGCCACCGTTCCTGGCGCGAGGTCACGCGCCTCGAAACCGACATAGCCCCATCCGGCGCTGTCCGGCGTGATCCTGTGGACGACACCGTCTGCATCAGGGCGGGATGGATGCACCAGCAGGCGCGACATCAGCGCAGCCCCGCCTCGGCCAGGTAGCCGCCGAGGTTGCGGCAGCCGAGCGTCGCGTACTGCAGCGGGTTGGCCCTGGCCGGGTCCTGCTCGGCCTCGATCACCATCCAGCCCGAATAGCCCGGCAGGTTCCTCAGAACGCGCACAAAGTCGATGCTGCCATCGCCCGGCACGGTATAGACGCCCGCGATCACGCTATCGAGGAAGCTCCAGCCCGCTGCGTCGGACCGCGCGCGCACGTCGGCCCGGATGTCCTTGGTGTGCACGTGACTGATGCGCTCCCGATAGGCCGCCGCGAGCATGGCCGGGTCGGAGCCGCCCCAGACCGCGTGTCCCGTATCGAGCAGCAGATGCACCGACGGCCCGGTGCTGGCCATGAGCGCCGCGATGTCGGCCTCGCTCTGCACCACGGTGCCCATGTGGTGGTGATAGACCAGCCGCACGCCCTCGGCGAGCATGGCATCGGCAACCTCGGTCATGCGTCGGCCGAACTCCGGCCAGCAGTGCGCCTCCAGTACCGGGCGCTGCGACAGCGGGCGGCTCTGGTCGCCATGGATCGCGTTGGAGGTCTCCGCGAACACCATCACAGTGCAGCCCATCGCGCGCAGCAGGTCGAGATGCGGGCGCATGGCCGCGAGCTCGACCTGCGCATCACGCTCCAGCAACGCCGCCGAATACCAGCCGGAGATGAGGTCGAGCCCGGATGGCGCCAGCGCCGCGCGCAGGGCGACCGGCTCGCGCGGAAACTTGTTGCCGAGCTCGATACCCTCGAAGCCGGCCTGCCGCGCTTCCGCGAGGCAGGTCGCAAGCGGCGTCTCGCCACCAAGGCTGGGCAGGTCGTCGTTCGACCAGCCGATCGGATTGGTGCCAATGCGGATTGTCATGTCTGGTCCTAGCCGGCGCGCTGCCGTTCGCGCTTTGCGATGTATTCGGCACGCGCCGCCTGCACGCCGGGACGCACCGACACTTCCGGCACCACCACGTCCCACCAGGCGCCCCCTACGTCGGTAATGGCCAGCGGATCGGTGTCGATCACCACGACATACGTACGGTCCGCAGCTCGCGCGCGTTGCAGGGCCTCCGCCAGACCACCGATCGTGTCGACCTTCTCCGACAGCGCCCCAAGGCTGCGCGCATGCATGGCGAAGTCGATCTCCGGCAGCGTCTCGTGCAGCGTGTCCGCCAGCAGGTTGTTGAATGACGCCCCGCCCGTCGCTCGCTGCAACCGGTTGATGCAGCCATAGCCACGGTTGTCCAGCAGCACGATCACCAGCTTGCGGTCCAGCATGACCGACGTCGCGATCTCGGAATTCAGCATCAGGTAGGAGCCGTCGCCGATCATGACGATGACTTCGCGAGACGGGTCGGCGAGCTTGACGCCGAGGCCACCGGCGATCTCGTAGCCCATGCAGGAGAAGCCGTATTCCATGTGGTAGCCACCCGCGGCACCCGGCTGCCAGTGCTTGTGCAGCTCGCCGGGCAGGCCGCCGGCCGCGCACACCACCACGTCGCTGGGCTGTGCTGCACGCTGCACCGCCCCGATCACCTGGGCGTCGGATGGCAGGGCGTCGGTATGAGGCTGGCTCAGATAGGACTGCGCCGTATCCAGCCACATCTCGCGCGCCGCCTGCGCCCGGCGCGTCCAGTCGGCGGGCGCACGCCATTCACCGAGGCCCGCTTCCAGGGCCGCGAGCCCGGCTCGGGCGTCGGCCACCAGCGGCAGCGCCTGGTGCTTGGCGGCGTCGAACGGCTGGCTGTTCAGGCCGATCAGCCGCACGTTCCCGTCCTGGAACAGCGCCCAGGAGCCGGTGGTGAAGTCCTGCAGCCGGGTGCCGACCGCCAGCACCAGGTCGGCTGCCTCCGCCAGCGCGTTGGCGGCACCGGTGCCGGTGACGCCGATGCTGCCCATCGTCATCGCACCCGACGCCGGCATCGAAGACTTGCCGGCCTGGGTCTCTCCGACAGGAATGCCGCGACGGGCGCAGAACTCGGCCAGAGCAGTCTCGGCGCGTGAATACAGCACGCCCCCTCCGGCCACCACGAACGGACGCTGCGCCTGACGCAGCAGATCCACCGCCGCCGCCAGCTCGACCTCGTCCGGGCGTGGCCGCCGCTGCCGGTGGATACGCTCCTCGAACAGGCTGGCCGGAAAGTCATAGGCCTCCGCCTGCACGTCCTGGCACAGCGACAGCGTCACCGGGCCGCATTCGGCCGGATCGGTCAGCACCGTTATGGCGCGCGGAAAGGCGGCGATCAGCTGCTCGGGCCGGGCCAGACGGTCGAAATAGCGCGAGACCGGCCGGAAGGCGTCGTTCGCGGTCATCGTGCCGTCGCCGAAATCCTCGATCTGCTGCAGCACCGGGTCGGGCCGGCGCGAGGCGAACACGTCGCCCGGCAGCAGCAGCACCGGCAGCCGGTTGACGTGAGCGACAGCCGCCGCCGTCACCATGTTCAGCGCCCCTGGCCCGATCGAGCTGGTGCAGGCCATCGCCCGCTGCCGCCGCGAGGCCTTGGCGTAGGCGACCGCGGCGTGCACCATCGCCTGCTCGTTATGCGCGCGCAGCGTTGGCAGGCTGTCGCGGGCGCCATGCAGCGCCTCGCCCATGCCTGCGACATTGCCATGCCCGAAGATCGCCCAGACGCCACCGAAGAACGGCACCACGGTGCCGTCCAGTTCGACCTTCTGGGCGGCCATGGCGCGCACCAGCGCCTGGGCCATGGTGAGGCGGATGGTCTGCATGGGATGCTTCCCCTTAGCTTCGCTCAGGCCGTTCGCGTGCCTGCCACGCTGCGACGAGGCCAGCGAACCGACGCGCCATTTCCTCGACCGCCTCGTCGTCGCTGATCCTGTTGGCGAACCAATGGCGCGCGGGATCGACAAAGATCGTGCGCCCGATGGCGAAGCCCTTCACCCAGGGCGTCGCGGCCGATGCATGGAATGCCTCGATCAATTGCTCGGCCGGCGCATCCAGCCCGAGCAGCACGATGCCACGACACAGCGCATCACGCGCTTCGATCACCGCGCCGATCGCCTGCCAGGTGGCACCGTCGCGCTGCGGCTCGAGCTTCCACCAGTCGGGGCGGATGCCGATATCGTACAGCCGGTTCATCACCCGCGGCAGCGTATCGTGGGTGAGCGGCCCGTGCTTGCCGGCGATGATCTCGACCAGCAGGTCGCGGTTCTGACGGCGGCAGGCATCCTGCGCGCGCAGCAGCTCGCGCTCCTGGCGCAGACGCAGCGCCTCGTCATCATCGGGATGATAGAAGCACAGGCACTTCACCACCTGATCCAGCGGCCACTCGGCAAGCTGCGCGCCCAGCGAGCCGCCGTTCTCGAAATCGAGCGGCCGCGAGCCGGTCTGCTCGATCGGGCGGGCCACCCACAGCCCGGCATGCGACGCGGCAAACAGCGCCTCACGACCGTAGCGGCCATCGAGGAACATGCCATAGCCGGGCCGGCCTTCCGCCACCCGGGCGGCGGCGCGCACCGCGAGGCGCTTGAAGTCGGCGATGCGGGAGAAGGGTGCCCCGGCCGAACGCGCCGTATCCTCGAGCTGAACACGATGGTCGCAGGCCAGTGCCATGATCGGCGTCGGCTGCGCCCGGCGGGTGGTGGCCCAGTGGATGTGATTGAGGTCGACGTCGTGCCGCAGCGCATGCTGCGCAGACCCGTGTTGCAGGAAATGCCGCAGCTCGGGAAAGGTCGGGATCTCCGGAGAACACAGCAGGCGCGAGACCGCGAACGCGCCGCTGGCATTGGCGTAGGCGCAGCAGGTCTCGAGCGGCTCGTGGCGCAGCCAGCCGCGCAGGAATCCCGACATGAAGGCGTCGCCCGCACCGAGGGTATTGTACACCTCGACCGGAAATCCGGGACCCTTGATGCCATCCTCGATGCTGTCCGGAATGGCGTCCGCAAATACCACGCAACCCATCGGGCCGCGTTTGCAGACGATGGTGGCGGCGGGAGCGGCAGCGCGCACGGCACGGATCGCCGCGAGCGTATCCTCGTGGCCGCCGGCGATATGCAGTTCCTCCTCGGTGCCGACAATCAGGTCGCACTCCGGCAGGATATCCCTCAGGTGCGCGGTCACCGTCTCCGAGCGGATATAGCGGCTTTCACCCGCGCCATGCCCGGCCAGTCCCCAAAGGTTCGGCCGGTAGTCGATATCGAACACCACGCGTCCGCCCGCTTCGCGCACGAGGCGCATCGCCAGGCGCTGTGCGGCGGCGGAGTGCGGCTTGGAGAAATGGGTGCCAGTGACGACGACGGACCGCGCGCGCGCCAGCAGCCCTGCATCGATGTCACTCTCATCGAGCGCCGCGTCCGCGCAGTCGGTGCGGTAGAAGATGATTGGAAAGCTGCTGCTGTCACGTACGCCGAGGATGGCGAGCGCGGTCAGCCGCTCGGGATCGGTATGCACGCCGGCGACATCGACGCCCTCGCGCTGCATCTGCTCGCGGATGAAGCGGCCGAGATGCTCGTCGCCGACCCGGGTGATGATGCCCGAGCGCAAACCGAGCCGGGCGGTGCCAATGGCGATGTTGGCGGGACAGCCGCCCACCGCCTTGCTGAAGCTCGCCATGTCCTCGAGGCACGCGCCGATCTGCTGGCCGTACAGGTCCACGGACGAACGCCCGATGGTGACGACATCGAGCGTCTCCGCCGGTGATTGCCCGGACTGTCCTGGGACCATGGCGGCCTCCCCTGCTTGCCGCCATGATTGGCCTATTCCATATTCCGGTCAATATGGAACGTTAGTTCCCTGCCGCGTGGCCGACCCTGGAATCGCAAACGCCGGCCCGGAGGTCCATGGGGGACATCCGGTGCCGGCGTCGGCAAGATCTCGACTGCGGAGCAGCGTGCGGAGGACTGGCCTCCGCCGGCAGAGGAGGTTAGCGGGCGTACTCGCCGGCGGCGACCGACGGGATGTCCGCGCGGCTGATGCCGAGGTCGAGCAGCTGGCGGTCCGAGTAGCTCTCGAGCTCGCGGCGGATGCGGGCGCGCTCGGTCTGCTGGATGCGGAAGGCGCGGTAACGCTGGGTCAGGAACGCCATGGCGCCCGTGTTGGACACCGGGGTGCCAAAGGACGCCATCGAATGTGCATGTGAGTTGGTCATGGTCTTGTCTCCGTTGCGGCTAATCTTGTGCAACGCAACATCGCGCTTCGCATCGGGTTTGGCAAGAGAATTGTGCATTGCACAAAAATTTCATGTTGTCGTTATTTTTGCGCCGTGAGAGAGCCTCAGAATGCGTCGCCCGACGATTACCGACCTCGCCCGCGAGGCTGACGTTTCCATCTCCACGGTCGACCGGGTGCTCAACGGACGCCTGCCGGTGCATCCCGGGACCGCCGCCCGGGTGCTGGCCGCAGCCGACCGCATCGGCTTCTATGCGGCAGCGCTGATCCGGCAGCGGCTCGAGGCGCAGGCTCCGGTCCGGCGCCTCGGCTTCGTGCTGCAGCAGCGCAGCGCGCCGTTCTACCAGGCGCTCGGGGCGGCGCTCGGCAACGCCGTGCTGGGCAACCGCACCATGCGCGGCCAGCCGGTGATCGAATACCTGGACGACCTCAATCCTACCGCCGTCGCCGCAGCACTGCGTCGCATTGGCAGCCAGGCGGACGCCCTGGCGCTGGTCGCGGCCGACCACGCCTACGTCACCCAGGCGATCGACGAGCTGCATGAACGCGGGGTGCCGGTTTTCGCCCTGCTGTCGGACCTGACGGCGGCCTCGCGCGCGGGCTACGCCGGGCTCGACAGCCGCAAGGCCGGACGCTTCGCCGGCTGGGCGGTGCGCCGCCTCGCCCGTGTCCCGGGCCCGGTCGCGATCATGCTCGGCAGCCACCGCTACCTGGGGCATGAGCTCTGCGAGCTCGGCTACCGCTCGTACTTCCGCGAGACCGGTGCCGGCTTCCACGTACTCGAAGCCCTGGTCAGCCTGGAGGAGCCCCGCCTTGCCTACGAGGCCACCGCCGACCTGCTGCGGCGCACGCCGGATCTTGTCGGGCTCTATGTCGCCGGTGGCGGCATTTCAGGCGTGATCGGCATGCTGCGCGACCGTGCAAAGGACGGCGACGGGCTGCCGGTCGTCACCATCTGCAACGAGCTGACCGAGGTAACGCGCGCCGCGCTGATCGACGGGATCGTTGACATGGCGATCGCGCACCCGCTCGAGCGTATCGCGGTGGGCCTGGTCGAGGCGATGATCCACGCGATCGGCCGGCCGCCATCGGACACGCCGGTGCAGGTCATGCTGCCGTTCGAGCTGTACACGCCGGAGAACCTGTAGCGTCCGAGTTGATGCGGTTCGGCGCT
>CAXTVI010000075.1:0-7813 GCA_964247695.1 uncultured Acetobacteraceae bacterium | reverse complement strand
CCACGGGCCGCACTCACGTCGTCCTCAACCAGAAGCACACGCATCGTCACCACCACCTGAAACACGACCCAACCGGATCATGAACTCACGTTCCCGTGAAAACAAGTCAAAGCTGGCAGTGGCGATGTAGTAGTGGAAGTAAACAGCAAATAACTGCGGCAGTCAGGTGAGTTTTGTCAGTTCCTGCGAGACGAAATTGCCATAATGCGGAATGACATTGAAACTCCCGCAGCACCCTGAGTTTTAGTGTGTCTGCTCTTTATTTGGAGCGGACACTATTTCCGGCTGCGGCGTTAGGACTGAATTAGCAGTGTTGCAACGGGTTAGACCGCCCACGGGCAACAACCGGTGCGCCGCGAGCGCCGGCGTGATCGGCGCGCGTCGAGGCAGCAGCGGCAACCGCCGCAACCGGACTTCAGACTTTTACTGTCGAAGCCAGGTAGATCTCCTCAATCGCGGCGCCCAGCGCAGCATCGAACTCGGCATCGCTCATCGGTTCCCTGAGGTCGTCGATGAGCGCCCGGGAGAAGCTCGCGATCATACCGTGGTTGGCTGCAAGGCGACGGCAGGCATCCGAGCGCTTGTAGCCCCCGGAGAGTGCGACCACCCTGGCCACCCGTTCATGGGCGATCAGCGGCTCGTAGGTATCGGCGACGTCCGGGATGGTCAGCTTCAGCATCACCTGCTCGCCGTCCGGCAACGCGTCCAGCCCATTGAGCAGCTCGGCCAGCAGGATGGCTTCGGCCCCGGCCTTGTCCGGACTCTTGATGGAGACTTCCGGCTCGAGGATCGGCATCAGCCCGTGCCGCGAGATCTGCGCGCCGATCTCGAATTGCTGCCGGGCGATGGCCGCGATCCCGTCCTTCGACGCCAGGTTGATGACCGAGCGCATCTTGGTGCCATAGACCCCGAGCTTCACCGCACGCTCGAGCAGCCCGTCGAGTCCGGGGATCGGCTTCATCAGGCTGACACCGTCGCGTTCCGCCTCGAGCCCCTTGTCGACCTTCAGGTAGGGAACGACCCCACGCTCCTCCCACAGATAGGACGGCACCGGCCGGCCCTGCGCTTCGCCATCCATGGTGGCCTCGAACAGGATGGCGCCGATCACCTTCTCTCCCGTGAAGGCCGGAGAGGTCATGATCCGCACACGCATCTCGTGCATCTTCTTGAACATCTCGGCATCGCCGCTATAGGCGCTGTCCGGTATGCCGTACGCCCGCAAGGCCCCGGGCGTCGAGCCGCCGCTCTGGTCGAGTGCTGCGATGAAGCCGGCCTTTGCATGGGCCTGCGAGGTCATCCTGCCATCGACCATGGTCGTCATCCTTGCTTGCAGCTGCGGTGTGGCGGGGGGTCGCGGCCCTGGGCCGCCGACCTTCCGCCTGCAGGGGTTTTGGCATGCCGCTTCGGGGTCGTGCAATCCTCCGGCCCGGTAGGCCGGCCGCAACCGGGATCGGGTCCCGGCGCGTCCTGTCAGCGTCCCATTTCGGCGCGACGCATCGGCATCGCATCGACCAGCGCGAACAGCCGGGCGGCGGGAACGACGCTCCGGCTCCTCAGCTTGACGCCGCCATCCTTGCCAATGAGCAGGACGCCGAACGTCCCCGCGGCAACCGCATAGCGCTCGCGCAGGCGCCTGTTGCCGGCCTCGTCGATCGTCCTGCCGGTCGCCGTGGAAGCCGGTCCGGTGCCGGCGACCGGAACCAGGACCAGGTCACGCTCGGCAGCGCCCTCCCGGTCTTCCGACAGCATGCGCTGCTGCTCGTCGAGCCGCGGATCCTGCCCGGATGGCGCAAAGACCAGCAGCACACGGGCCGATCCGATAGGCACCGCCGGTTCCGCTGCCGAGAGGCGGTCGGCCGGTCCGAGCAGGGGGATCATGAGCAGTCCTGCGAGCCAGGCGGCGTGTGCATGTCGCATCGCGCCGTCAGGCGCCGGCAACCGGATGCGTCGCCGTCCTCGGTCCCATCCCGGTGATCAAGGGCCGCCCCCTTGCCATGGCGGCCTGTATCGCGGGCAGCCGGAGGGACGCCGCATGACTTTCGATGTCGGCCCAGACCTCGGTGATCCAGACAGCATCGTCCCGCGTGGCATCGAGCGCGATGACATAGCTGAGACAGCCGGGCATCGCGTGCGTCGCCGCGGCAAGGATGCCGACAAGCTCGTCCCGGTGTTCGGGCATCGTCATCAGCTGGCTGATCAGCCCATACATCGTCCTGTCCCCGAGCCCAGGTTGAAGTGCCGCCGATCCGTCTGCACCAGGCTTGCCGCCCGACGCTAACCGGGTGGACGACTGCCTGCCATCGCCTCGAACACGCCATCCCGCCGGATCAGCGCGTGCATGAGCGCCGCCGAGACGTGCAGCAGGATGAGCGCGAACAGCAGGTAAGCAATCACCCGATGCGCGTCCCACAGCACCGCGTGCAGCGCGTCGCTCTGCGACAGGATCGGCGGCAGGTGGAAGCCACCCCACATGACCACCGGCAGGCCGGCGGCCGAGACCATCGCCCACCCGATCAGCGGCATTGCGATCATCGCCGCATACAGAGCCCAATGCGACAACGCCGCCCCGAGCCGAACCGGGGCCGGCAGGTCGCGCGGCAGCGGCGGCGTTCCCCGTCTGGCGCGCAGCGCGAGCCGCGCCAGGGCGAGCAGCAGGATCGCGATCCCGAGCGGCCGATGCACGGAGACCAGCGCGAGGTGAACCGGCTGCGCCGTCGACACCATGCCGACGCCGATGAACAGCATCGCCAGGATGCACACGGCCATCCCCCAGTGCAGCACCCGCTGCATCGGCGAGAATTTCTCCCGCACCACCTCGCCCCGCTCGAGAAGGCCGGGCACGCCGCCACGGCCGGGGGCGCCTCGCATCGTTGCGTCACTCATTGCGCGTCCCTCCCCATGTCATGGCCACCCACCGCCTCCTGCGCCGTCCGGCGGTTGTACGATACGGCGTACACCGCAGAACGCGCTGCCGGGAACGGATCGTCGCCAGTCGCCAGTCCCGACGGCAGCACCGTCGGATCGAAGTTCACGTCCCGGCACGGACCCGTCGCCTGGTCCGCGCTTGCCTTGAGCGTGATCGTTCCCGCCGTCACCTTCGTCCGGTCGGCCGGCCAGGCCTGGCTCGGATCCGCCGTCATGTCGCCCGGCGCCGCCTCCGTCAGCACGAGCGTCCAGCGCAACGGTCCCGACGCGATCCGCTTACGCAACTCCCGGTCGAGGAAGTCCGGCCCCATCGCCGTCAGCGCGTCCGGTGTCACGTGCTGCACCGTCGCCGCCGGCAGCAGCGACCAGCGCACGAAATGACGGTCTCCGTTCGCACTCGTGGCAACGAAGGCATCGAGCCCATTATATTGCTCCTCCGCGAACGAGGCCGTCCAAGGCGCTGTCTTCGCCCAGCCACCAAAGGCCTTGAGCTCAGGGTGCGCCGCCGCGACCTTACCGATTGCGCCAGGATCCTTGCTTCCCGACGCCTGCAGCAGTTGCAGAAAGGCGCCAGGAGTTCCAACCGGGAAGAATGGCACGTCGATCGTGGCACTACGCCACTCGGCGCCGTCAGGCGTTGCGATCCTGAACGCGAACCCGCGCACCCGCGTCGTGGCATCCGGCGCGGTCGGCTGAGCGCTTCCAAGGCTGAAGCGGCCGAGGAGCGGGTACGTGCCGGCCCGGAACATCGCCGCGCGTGACACCGCCGCCGCCGCCCCTTCGGCCTCGAAGGTGCCGGTGACGCAGACGCCCTTGGCGTGGTTCCGCCGGTCGCCATATCCGAATCCACCGGGCGGCCGCAGTGCCGCGATGAACCGCTCCGGGGACAGCCGCCCGGGCGAGATCCAGCCGCCGACCCAGGCAAACGCCGCCACCGACACCGCGACCACTGCCAGGATGACCACCCCGCCGCGCGTAGCACTTCCTGCCGCCATCCACGTGCTCCCCGCCGTTGCGAGACCGAGCCTGCCTGAACCTGTACGATGCCGTAAAGGCTCAACGATCCGGACCGTGCGGAGGCCGACGATGGTCGTCGTGCCGCCTGGGCAGGCCGACACCGGGGGCGAATACAGACAAAGTCCGATACTGCTCCCCCTCCTACGGCAGAGTGCCGGAAGCAACGCCCTGCCGATCGGAGATGACCGACCAGAGCAACCCGCAAAACCACGGCCGATCCTGTGCCTAGGGATTGGCTTCTGCTGGCATAGGGTTTGCAACGCAGCTGCCGATGGAACAGCGCGCCGATCCGGGCCTGCACGTCTCATGTGGCTCGCGCCATAGCAGTCGAGCGGTCCACAATGGCTGCAGCCGCTTCCGCTCGGCTTATCGCATCCTGCGCTAGAACTACGACGACGAGATAACGAGCAACTACGCCAAGCCTGGCATAGCCGTACCGATGCCGGAGATGCGCGGTCGCGACATCCGTCTTGCCTGCTATCACAAGCTGTTCGACACGTCCTGAGGTTCCAGAACAAAAACCCCGAGACTACTACCGACTGTGACTGGAGAAGTATGCATGCCACTGGTGCGGAACAGCTACGGCAAGGGGCGCGTGCGCGTGATGCGCGTGCACCGGAATGGTGTCTACAACGAAGTTCGCGAACTCGCCGTGCAGACCATGCTGGACGGCGATTTTGCCGCCGCCTACACGGCAGGCGACAATAAACAGGTGATCGCCACCGACACTATCAAGAACATGTCCTACATCGTCGCGCGCGAGGCGATGACCGATTCTCCCGAGCAGTTCGGCGAGAAGCTCGCCAGGAGGTTCCTGGAGCGTTATGCGCAGGTCGAGCGGGCGACCGTCACCATGCACGAGACGAATTGGGTGCGTTCGAATATTGGCGGTCGACCGCATCCGCATGGCTTCGTGCTGGACAGTAACGGCAAGGGCTACGCGCAGGTCAGCGCCACCCGCGAGGCGGTCTCGCTGACCTCCGGCATCACCGGGTTCACCTTCATGAAATCCACCGGCTCCGGTTGGGAGAACTATGTCCGCGACGAATACACCACGCTGCCCGAGACCAGCGACCGGATCTGTGCCACGGCGATGGATGCGAGGTGGCGCTGGTCGCGGCTTCCGGCCGACTGCCCGGCAATCAATGCCAGCATCCTCAAGACCCTGATGGAGGTGTTCACGTCCACCTACAGCCGCAGCCTGCAGGACAGTCTGTTGCGAATGGGAGAGGCGGCCCTGGCGGCTGTCCCGGAACTCGAGGAGATCAGCATGGCCTGCCCGAACAAGCACTATCTGCCAATGAACCTGACACCTTTCGGCCTGTCGTCGGACAATATGATCTTTATTCCGACCGACGAGCCGTATGGACAGATCGAATGCACAGTCGCCCGCGCCTGAACCGGGCGGGAGTCGCGCACGTCGACCGGGACGCGTCCGCTGGGAGAGATGTTCGCTCATGACGCCTGCACCGATGAGGAAGACCTCGAGAACGCTTCTGGCGACGTGATCGGGACGACGCAGGATACAACCAGTCCTGGGCACGTATCTGCTCCCCGATATTGCGGCCTTGCTCTGGATCTTCGATCATGGAGGCCACGATCAGGACCTTGACGACATCCCCCACGTGAAGCGCTGGTTCCAAACGCCGCCGAACATCCGGCGGCGCGCCATGCCGAGGACAAGGCGGATGCCAGCAAGACTGCGCCGAACGTCGATGAGCCGTCGCGTGGCATCCTGCTTGGCCGGAGCCACAGGCTGAGAGGGTGCTCCCATGAGTCTCGAGATCGATTTCCGTCTTCCCTACCCGACCGGGCGCGCGCCTGTGCTGGGCCGCAACATCGTCGCGACCTCGCAGCCCCTCGCGGCGCAGGCCGGGTTGCGCATGCTGATGAAGGGCGGTAACGCGATCGATGCAGCGGTTGCGGCCGCGATGACCCTCACGGTTGTCGAACCCACGGGATGCGGGCTCGGCAGCGACGCCTTCGCCATCGTCTGGGATGGCAAGTCGCTGCACGGTCTCAATGCCTCCGGGCGCTCGCCAGCGGGTTGGACCCCAGAGCGCTTCTCCGGCCACCAGGCGATGCCGGAGCGCGGGTGGGAGTCCGTTACCGTCCCCGGCGCGGTGTCGGCCTGGATGGCGCTGGCCCGCCGCTTCGGCTCACTGCCGCTGGGCACGCTTGCCGGACCGGCCATCAGCTATGCCCGGGACGGGTTCCAGGTCTCTCCGGCGATCGCGAAGCTTTGGCAGCGGGCCGGTCTCCAGCTCGGCGGACAGCCGGGCTTTGCCGAGTGCTTCCTGCCGCATGGCCGTGCGCCTCGCGCCGGCGAGCGGTTCACCAACCGGCCTCTAAGCGACAGCCTCGAGCTGATCGCTACGTCCGAGGGCGAGGCATTCTATCGCGGTCCGCTCGCCGAAAAGATTGCGGCGTTCGCGGCCCGCCACGGCGGCGCGCTGACCACCGAGGATCTCGGTCGGCACGCGATCGACTGGGTCGAGACGATCTCGACCGCGTATGGCTGCGGCATCGTCCACGAGCTGCCGCCGAACGGCCAGGGCGTCGCCACCCTTGCCGCCCTCGGCATGCTCCGGCATGTCGACTTCGCGGACCGTGCGATCGACCATCCCGATACCATCCACCTGGCGATCGAGGCCACCAAGCTCGCGCTGGCTGACCTTTATCGGCATGCCGCCGATGCGGACCGGATGGAGGTGACCACAGGGCAGATGCTCGATCCGGCGTATCTGGAAGCACGGTCGCGCCTGATCGATCCTGCGTCCGCCGGTAATCCGGGTCATGGCTCGCTCAAGCCCGGCGGCACAGTCTATCTTGCTGCCGGCGACGCACAGGGCCGCATGGTCTCGTTCATCCAGTCGAACTACATGGGGTTCGGCTCCGGCGTCGTGGTTCCAGGTACGGGAATCAGCCTGCAGAACCGCGGCGCCGCCTTTGACCTGACACCGGGTCATCCCAACCAGGTCGCCCCGGGTCGGCGACCGTTCCACACCATCATTCCCGGATTTGCGATGAACCCGGACGGCACACCTCTGATGGCGTTCGGGGTGATGGGTGGCCCGATCCAGGCACAGGGCCACCTGCAGATGGCGATGCGGGTGCTCGGCCACGGCCAGAATCCCCAGGCTGCGGCGGACGCGCCACGTTGGCGGGTGGTGAAGGGTCGGACCGTTGCGGTCGAGCCGCAGATCGGCGACGCCACCATCGCGGCGCTGCGCGCGCGTGGCCACACCATTGTCGTGGAGCCGCCGGACGCCGTCTTCGGATTCGGTGGCGCACAACTCGTGCTGCGGACCGAAGCCGGTTTCATCGGCGGCTCCGATCCGAGAAAGGACGGTCAGGCCGTCGCCTTCTGAGTCCATGGCTGTCCACGGGGATTTGGCATCGTCCACGGCTGCGATCCCTCACAAATCCAAACGGTCGACTATCTTGAGAACCCGCTCAACCCCTGGAGCCTGCATCTGAAGCCGAAGCAGATCCTGCCGTCATCGACATGTGGCACGCCGCGCGACTTGCGCGGCGACGGAGGCGCCAGACGCTTCCACTGCCGCTCGCTCAGCCAGAACTCCGTCGCCATGTGCGCCTCCCCATCAACATCACCGCCGCTATGTATAGCGGCCCAACCTGAGCGGGTTATGTTGTTGATAGCTCGGAGCCTCGGCCTTCTTGAGCACACACTATGGAGCCTTCAGCAATGGCGCGGCTCACCCGTGCACGCTGTGAGCACTGCGCGGCCTTCCGGAAGGCGCCATGTCGCACGTTGTCTAGAAGCAGCCGCCGGATAACGGGTATCAGTTCGCCAACAATCTGTTCGGCAGCAAGGTGCTCATGGACAGTCCAGAGGACCTCAAGTGGA
>CAXTVI010000074.1:0-7816 GCA_964247695.1 uncultured Acetobacteraceae bacterium | reverse complement strand
GCGCGGGCAAGAGCACCCTCATGCGGATCCTGGCCGGAGTCACGGCGCCGGACGAGGGCACGATCCGCTTCGCCGGCACAGCGCTCGACCCGCAGCGCCACTCGCCGCTCGGGGCCCGGGCCCATGGCATCCGGATCGTCCACCAGGAGCTCTCGCTCTGCGACAGCCTCAGTGTCGCGGAGAACTTCTATCTCGAGGAGCCGAGTGTTGCGGCCGCGAGCGTGACATGGCGCCGGCACTATGCCCGCCTGGCGCGCAGCAACATCGAGGCGATCTTTCCCGGCAGCGGCATCGACCCGGGTGCCGCAGTTGGTCGCCTGACGCTGGCGCAGCGCCAGATGATCGAGATCGCGCGAGCCGCCAGCGATCCGCGTGTGCGGCTTCTGATCCTGGACGAGCCTACCTCGTCGCTTGATGCGCGCCGCAGTGAGGAGCTTCGCGCGTTCATCATCCGCCGCGCGGCCCAGGGGGTCGCCTTCATCTTCATCAGTCACAAGCTTGCGGAGCTCAAGGCGATCGCGACGCGCGTGCTGGTGATGCGTGGCGGCGAGCTCGTCTGGCAGTCGGCAGCCGAGCAGATCAGCCTGACGAGGATGGTCGAGCTGATGGCGGGGGGTGCCGTGCTTGGCGCGGAGGCCGCTGGCGAGCGTGGCCTGCCCGAACGGGGCGAGGTGCTCGTCCGTCTCGCCCAGGGTCCGTTCAGCGAGGCGGACAGGCTGGAGATGCGACGGGGCGAGGTCGTCGGGCTCGCTGGGCTCGAGGGCAACGGCCAGCGTGCCTTCCTCCATGCCCTGCGTTCGGGACCGCGCCGCGAGCGGACGATCGAGCCCAGCGGGACGGTCGCGTTCGTTTCCGGCGACCGCGGGAACGAGGGCGTCTTCGCGTTGTGGAACGTGGTGCGCAACGCCTCGCTCGCGGCCCTGGCGCGGCGCTCGCCGCTTGCCTGGCTCGAGCCGGTGGCGGAGGCCAAGTCGGTGCGGCATTGGCTGACCAGGACTCGCGTGGATGAGGCCCGGTTCGGCTCCGACATCCTCGAGCTTTCCGGCGGCAATCAGCAGAAGGTGCTGATGGCCCGCGCCCTGGCTGCCGATCCCGATATCATCCTCCTCGACGATCCGACGCGCGGTGTCGACGTGTCGGTCAAGCGCGATTTCTACGGCCTGATCCGCGACGCCGCCGCGTCCGGTAAGCTCGTGGTCTGGCTCAGCTCCGAAGACATCGAGTTCCTCGAATGCGACCGCGTTCTCGTCTTCCACGAGGGCAGGATGGTACGCGATCTGGCCGGGGAGGAGATCTCCGAAGACAAAGTGGTGACCGCTGCCTTCGAGCGCCGCCTCGTGGCATCCGACGGATCGAAGGGTGCGGCCCGGCGCAGTACCCGCTTCGATCCGTTCCGGATCATACCGCTGCTGACAGTGGCCCTCGTCTTCGGGGCGATCGCGATCCTGAACCCCGAGGCGGCAACCCCGTTCGGCCTCGACCTGCTGATGAGCGCGTCCGTGCCGCTCGTGCTGGTGGCGATCGCACAGATGTTCGTGATCGGCGGCAGCGAGATCGATCTCGGCGTGGGTGCCCTGGCCGGGTTGGCCAACGTGCTGAGTGCCACGCTGCTCGCGAACAGTTTCGGCGGCGGCATGCTGGCCCTGGCTGCGCTCTGGCTGCTCTACTGCCTGCTCGGGCTGCTGATCCGCGTGCGCGGGATCCCGGCCATCGTGGTTACGCTCGGCGCCTCCTTCGTGTGGCTGGGCTCCGGCTACGCGCTGCAACCGACGCCGGGTGGCAGCAGTCCCGGCTGGCTCAGCGCTGTCGCCGCCGTCAAACCGCTCGGGATTCCCGCCTCCATCTGGGCCGTCGTGCTGGGTGGCCTCGCGGCGTGGCTGATCAACGGCTCGCGCGTCGGCACCGTGCTGCGCGGCTATGGTGCAAACCCGAAGGCGCTCGAGCAGGCGGGATGGTCGCCGATCCGCGCCTATTTTTGGCGTTACGGGCTTGCCGGCGGCTTCGCGCTGCTCGCCGGCCTGTCGATGACCGCGATCAACACGGCGTCCGACATCAATTCCGGCAGTTCCTACACCTTGCTCAGCGTGGCCGCCGTGGTGATCGGCGGCTCGGCACTGGCCGGCGGTGCGATCGCGCCGGTGGGCGTGATCTGCGGCGCGCTCACCCTGTCCCTGATCAGCAGCCTGCTCGGCTTTCTCAGCGTCAGCACCGACTACAACGCCGCCGTGCAGGGTGGCCTGCTGATCCTGATCCTGCTGTTGCGTCAGGCTCTCGGGCGGAGTGCCAGATGATGGCCGTGACGTTCCTGCGCACACATCGCTGGAGCTGGTCGGCGATCGGCGTCTTCGTGCTCTGGACGATCCTGGGCGTGACCTCGCACCGGCTCAGTCTCGGCAGCCTGTCTGGCGTCGCGGTCTCGGCTGCCTTCCTGTTCCTCGTGACGCTGGGCCAGATGTTCGCGGTCGCGACCGGAGGTGGCAACGTCGACCTGTCGATCCCCAACGTCATCACGCTGTCCGCCTTCGCCACCGCCATCCTTTCCGGCGGCACCAATCTCGGTCTGCTCTACGCGGTTCCGGCGGTGGTGCTGATCGGACTCGTCGTCGGGGGCGTGAATGCCTGCCTCGTCCTGCGCTTCCGCATCCCAGCCATCATCGCGACGCTGGCGGTCGGTTATGTTCTGGCAACCGCAACGCTGCTGGCCAATCGGCTGTTCACCAACTTCCACGTCAGTCCGATCCTCCATGCGGTCGCCACCGCGCGGCCGCTGGGGGTGCCGTCCATGCTGCTGGTGGCCCTGCTGCTGCTGCTGCTGGCCGAGATTCTTCTCAACCGCACCGTCTATGGCCGCATGCTCATGGCCGTGGGCCAGAGCGGGCGAGCGGCGGCGCTGAGCGGTGTGCCGGTGGGCGGATGCGTCGCAGCCGCCTTCATGATCAGCAGCACCCTTGCCGCAATCGACGGCATGCTGCTCTCCGCCTATTCCGGGGGCGCTTTTCTCGACATGGGCACGCCCTACCTGCTGCAATCCGTGGGAGCGGTGGTGGTCGGCGGCACGCTGATCTTCGGCGGCAGCGCCACGGCGCTCGGTAGCTTCTTCGGCTCGGTCCTGCTGGTGCTCATCGTCACCACGATGCAGGTCGGGCAGCTGGCCGGCGGAACCCAGGACATCGTCCAGGGGATCGTCATCATCGTGGTGCTGGCCGCGGCGGGGACCCGCGCAACCTCCCGCCGCCTGGTCCCGCGGAAGGGGACCGCCACATGATCGAACCGAGCACGCAGCCTGCGGACGCCTCTCCCGCATGCGCGATCGAGTGCCCCCGGAGCGTGATCCTCTGCGGCACGGAGCAGCCGGACGGATCCAGCCATCGCCTGCGCGCCGGCCCCGTGACGGTCGAGATCGACCAGGGCCAGATTCGCTACGTGCGGGTGGGCGAGGAGGAGGCGGTTCGCGCCATCGCCTTCGTGGTGCGCGACGTGGAATGGGGAACCTACACCCCGGAGATCTCTAATCTCCGGCTGGAGAAATCCGAGAACCGGTTCCATCTGCGCTACGAGGCGCGCTGTCACGACGCGCGCCAGACTTTGCAGTACGCGGCATCGATCCGTGGCGAGCCGGACGGCTCGTTGCTGTTCGAGGCCGAGGTGGAGGCCGAGACCGACTTCTTCACAGGGCGCACCGGCTTTGTGGTGCTGCATCCCGGGAGCCAGCTTGCCGGACGGGCGCTGAAGGTCACCCACACCAACAGCGAGACGGAGACGACCGCGTTTCCGACCCTCATCAGCCCGAGTCAGCCGGTCTTCGACATCCGCAAGCTCTCGCATCCGCTTCTATCGGGTCAATGGGTCGAGCTTGAGATGGAGGGCGACGCGTTCGAGATGGAGGACCAGAGGAACTGGGGCGATTGTTCCTTCAAGACGTACATCCGGCCTCTCTGGCGGCCCCGCGAATACGTCCTGCGCGCCGGATCGCGACATGCGCAGCATGTCCGGCTGCAGCTGAAGGAGGCTGGCGGCCGGCTTTCACGTCCGGCGAAACGAAGCCAGAGCGCTGCGGAGGTCACAGTGGCGTGGCGTGGCGACACGGCTGGCACGATGCCGCGGATGGCAGTGGGTGTTGCGACCGAGGAGGTGGACCATCTCCTCGCGCGCCTGACGGAAGTACGCACACTCGCACCGCGAACGCTGCTGCACCAGATCGTTATGCCCCGCGGCCATGGCGTCGCGGAATTGCGCGCACACCGGCAGCTCTCTGAGGCGCTCGGTGCGCAGGCGCAGCTCGAGGCGGTGATCGCCGGCACGCGTGGCCCTGACGAGGAGGTCGGTGAGCTCGCCCGCGCGACCTCGGAGGCCGGATTCAGCCCCTCCTCGATCTCGATCTTTCCCGTCTCGGATCTGGTCAGCCGCCAGCCGGGAGAGGAGGACCGGTCGGTGCCGCCGGCCGCGGAGATCGCCGCCGCGGCGCGGCGCTTCTTTCCTGCCGCCCGGCTCGGCGGCGGGATGTACACGTACTTCACCGAACTGAACCGCAAGCGTTCGCCGGCAGCTTGCGTCGATTTCGTCGTCCATTCCTTCTGCCCGATCGTGCACGCGGCCGATGATCGCTCGGTAATGGAGACGCTCGAGACGTTGCCCGCGATCGTCGCGACCGTGCGCTCCTTCATCGGCGAGGTACCCTATTTCTTCGGCCCGAGTGCCATCGGCGCGCGAACCAATCCATACGGTCGAACACTTATCGACAACACGTACAACCGGCGCGTCTGCCTGACCCGGGACGATCCGCGGCAGCGGGGATTGTTCGGTGCCGCCTGGCTGGTGGGCTACGTGGCGGGACTCGCGGCGCTCGGGATCGAGGCGGTGACCACGGCCGCGCTCGTCGGTCCGCTCGGTTTCATCCACGCGGAGCACGGTGCGGCGGTGCCACCCTTCGACGCCGAGGGTGGAACCGGGCCGCGGCTGTACCCGGCCTTCCATGTGCTGGCCGACATGATCCGGGCGAGCGGGGCCGGGCGCCTGCCGGTCAGCTCGTCGAGACCAGGGACCGTCGCGGCGACGGGATGGCGCGTGGCCGACCGCACGGTGCTGTGGTTCGCCAATCTCACACCGCACGAGGTCGCGCTCACGGTCGAGGGCGGACCCTGCGCCGCACGGCTCGCGATCCTGGACGCGACGACGTTCGCCCACTTGACAGTGGACGCGGCCGCGGTGGCTCGGATCGTCCGTCCCTATGATTGGTCGCCCATCAGGCTCGACGGATATGCGAGCGCTCGGATCGAGCTGCCGTCAGGAGCGTCCTGAGGGATCGTCATGTTTCACCCCCGGCAGGGGGTTGCAGTTCAATATGAAGGAGTAACGATGAGCCAGGATGTCTTTCGTGTCGCGTTGTCCGGAGATTTCCGTGCGCCCGATGGATCCCCTATCTATCCCGATTTCGATCTGCAGCCGCTTCGGGATGCACCGGGAGTGGAACTCGTCATCCTTGAGCCCTCCGACCCAATCAGGGCAGAGCAGATCGCCGACATCGACGCGCTCATCCTGCTGACCAGCGCCTTCACCCGCAGCAGCATCCATCCGAACGGGCGCTTGTCGCTGATCGCCCGCTTCGGCGTCGGCTATGACGCAGTCGACATTCCCGCCTGCACGGAGGCCGGGATTGGCGTCAGCATCACCCCGGATGCCGTGCGCCGTCCCGTGGCGGTCTCGATCGTCACCTTGATGTTGGCGCTCACGGGGAAGCTGATGGTCAAGTCACGGCTGGCGCAGTTGGGTGAGGCCGGCTTCGCGCAGCGACGCGACCATATGGGCGTAGGCCTGGTCGGCCGGACGCTTGGCTCGATCGGCATCGGCAATATCGGCGCGGAGATGTTCCGCCTCGCGCAGCCGTTCGACATGCGCCTGATCGCGCACGACCCCTATGCCGATCCGGCAACCGCACGACAGCTCGGAGTCGAGCTGTTGAGCCTCGAAGAGCTGTTCCGGCAATCGGATGTGCTGACAGTGAATTGCCCGCTCTCCGACGCCACCCGGCATCTCGTGAACCTCGAGCGGCTCGCGCTGATGAAGCCTTCCGCCTACCTGATCAATACCGCGCGTGGGCCGATCGTCGACCAGGCGGCGCTAACGCGGGTGCTGCGCGAACGAGGAATCGCCGGCGCTGGCCTCGACGTGCTGGAGGTCGAGCCGCCCGATCCGGAAGACCCGGTCTTCGAACTCGACAACGTCATCATCACGCCGCACGGACTCTGCTGGACCGACCAGGGCTTCGCCGCCACGGGCCGGCTGGACGTGGAGGCCGTGCTCGGGCTGCAGCGTGGCCAGAACCCTGCCGTCCTGGTCAACAGGCAGGTCCTGAACTCGCCGCGCTGGGCCGAACGGCTGGCCCGATTGGCCAGCGGGCGCGCGTCGTGACGGTGGACGAAGTGAAGCCGACGCCTGTCACGGTCGGAGACGGCTCGTTCCGTTATCATGTCGAGACGGATTGGGGGGAGCTGCCGGACGGCTGGTCGCTCGGCGACGTGGGCGGGGTGGCAGTCGGACCGTCAGACGAGGTTTATGTCTTCAACCGTGGCGAGCATCCGATGATCGTGTTCGATCGCGAAGGTCGCTTCCTGCGCTCCTGGGGCGAGGGCGTCTTCAGGAACGCGCACGGCATCCATATCGGACCGGACGGGAACCTCTATTGCACCGATGATGGCGACCACACGGTTCGCAAATGCACGCCGGAAGGAAAGATCCTGCTGACGCTCGGCGTTCCCGGCCAGCCGGCGCCGCGCCTCAGCGGGCATCCGTTCTGTCGCTGCGTGCACACGGCTCTGTCGCCAAACGGCGACATCTACGTGGCGGACGGCTACGGCAATGCGCGCGTCCACAAATACGCACCCGACGGACGGCATCTGATGTCATGGGGGCAGTCGGGGACCGATCCGGGCTCTTTCAACATCATCCACAACATCTGCTGCGATTGCGACGGGCTGATCTATGTCGCCGACCGGGAGAACCACCGGATCCAGATGTTCGACGAGGACGGGCGCTATCAGGGGCAGTGGAACAACCTGCATCGTCCGTGCGCATTGTTCATGCCGCCCACGCGTGGCGCGCCGCTGTTCGTGGGCGAACTCGGTCCTGGCATGGCGGTGAACCGTGATCATCCAAACATCGGTCCACGCATCAGTATCCTGTCTCCGGACGGAACGCTGCTGGGCCGGCTTGGGGATGGAGGTTTGGGGCATGGACCGGACCAATTCATTGCGCCGCATGGGCTCGCGACGGACTCGCGCGGTGACCTCTATATCGGAGAAGTCTCCAACACGACCTGGCCGATCGTCTATCCCGACCAGCCGCCGACACAGCGCCTGCGCGTCCTGCGCAAGTTCGTCCGGATCTCCGACGGCTGAAGCAGGACAGCAGGCAGGCGGGACAGGAGGGAAGCCATGAGCGAGCCGCGCACGGATCGCTACGTCGTGCTCGTCGATTTCCGTCTGCTGCCCGGACGACACGAGCAGTTCCGGCGTCTCGTCGACGACAACGCCGCCCAGTCGGTGGCTCGGGAGCCGGGCTGCTGCCGTTTCGACGTGATCGAGGTGGAGGGAGAAAGCGACCGGGTTCTTCTCTATGAGATTTATGATAGCAAGGCGGCCTTCCGGCTTCATCTGGCATCCGAGCACTTCGGCCAGTTTGATGCTGCTGCCGCACCGCTCTGTCTCCACAAGCAGGTGATCGAGGGGGTGCTGGTGTTCGAAGCCGGGGAGCGCGCAGAGTACGTCTAGGATGCTTGCCGGTTCGCAGGCTCGGCGTCGTGTTTGCTCCTGTCGTTCAA
>CAXTVI010000073.1:0-7858 GCA_964247695.1 uncultured Acetobacteraceae bacterium | reverse complement strand
GACCCCGGCCGACCGCAGGGGGCCCGAGACGCGTGCCGCCGGCGTCGCCTTCCGGCTGGTCGTACGCGCCTCGGCTGGCAATGTTGCCGCCAAGGTCGAGCCTGCGGCGGTCGCGCCCAGCAGCCCGAGCAAGGATCTGCGCGTGCTGCCGGACGTCGTTTCTTCCAGGCCGTCCATGGAACCTCGCTCGGATCAGTGCGGATCCCGGGTTCGAATCATCGGTCGACGAGGCCTTCCAACGGGGCTGGAGTGGGAATGTCTTTCCCGGATTTGCCTTGAAGACTGCATCAAGCCGGTGCCGGTTCAGACCTTGACGTGCTGCAGCGGCGCCTCGGTGATCGACAGGTCATCCTCCAGGGAGCGCGCCGGCGCGATGCCGTTCTCCTGCAGGCCGCCATGATAGGCGCGCACCGCCTCCTTCGGCGAGATCGACTGGTCGACCACCTGCCGCATCAGGGCGATCAGCGCCAGCGGGTCCTCGGCGAGGTTGATCTTGCGGCCGAACAGCGCGAGGCGGCCGCCGTGGCGTTCCGCCTGGTGCACCAGCTCGAAGGTGTCGCGCGCGGTGCCGGCTCCGCCGCCGAGCACGCCCACCACGAGGGTGGGATCGAACGTCGCCAATTCCTCGAGTGCCGCCGGCCCGTTGAACGGCATCTTGAGGAACAGCGGACGGTCCGCCTTCATCACGCCGGCCAGGCACCGCACGATGTGGTCGTTCAGCAGGCGGCCGATGGCGTCGCGGTCCAGACCGGTGTCGGTGTTCGGGTTGAACACCTCGAGGAAATGCCGGAAGCCGATCTGGCTCGCCTCGGCACGGAACGCCTTGTAGGCTTCCAGCGAGGCGAGGTCGGCGGCGAGGTCGTTATTGATCGTCATCGAGTACAGGCCGAGATCAGTGCCGGTGACCGCTGCGTCCGGCGTGGCCGTCGCCGTTCCGTGCATGATGCGCGGCAGCACCGCCGAGCTGTGCGGGATCGATTTGTGGGTGACGTAGTTCCCGTGCCGCAGGCCGCCCCACACGTCGGTGGTCTCGTTGGCGCGGATCGCGGTCTGCACCCCGCTGCCCGCAAAGGTGCCCTCCTCGGTCAGCACCTCGAGGTTGGATGCCGACACCAGCATGATGTCGACGATGTCCTGCGCGACGACGGCCTTGATGCTGTCGAGGAACTCGCGCCGGGTGCGCCAGCCGTCGGTGCTGCCATCCTTCCGGCGGCGTGGGCCGCCCATGCGAATACCGCCGCCCATGTCGGCATCCTTGGCGTCAGCGATCATGAAGTCGGCGTGGGTATACTGGCCTGCAAGTATGCGGCGCAGCTTCTGGTCCATGCGTGTCATTGGTTTCTTCCTGTCGGTGAAAGCGGGCGCTACCAGACGCAGTAGCCGGCGTCGGCCACGATGATGGAGCCGGTCAGCAGGCTCGAGGCGTCCGACGCGAGGAACAACGCGACCGAGGCGATCTCCTCGGCGGTGCCGGCACGGCGCATCGGGGTCGCCTCGAGCCAGGTATCGCCGAGTCCTGCGGTGCGCAGGCCGCCGCCGGACATCGTGGTGTCGATGTAGCCGGGCGCGATCGAGTTGACGCGCACGCCGCGGACACTCCACTCCGCCGCCAGTGACTTGCTGAGGTGATGCACGCCGGCCTTGGCGGCATTGTAGTGCGCCTGACGCTGCGGGCGGTTGCAGATCAGGCCGGACATCGAGCCGGTGGTGATGATGCTGCCGCGACCGTGCTCGAGCATGTGGGCGCCGAAGGAGCGGCAGCACCAGAACACGCCGTTGAGGTTGACGTCGATCATTCGCCGCCAGACCTCGTCGGTCATCTCTTCGCCGCCGGTGTCGGGCCAGGCGATGCCGGCATTGGCGAACAGGATATCGACCGGGCCGAACTGCAAAACGGTGTCGTCGGCGACGCGCCGCACGTCCTCGGAGCGGGTGACGTCGAGCACCACGCCATGCGCGTCCCGTCCGGCTTCACGCAGGGTGGCGAGGCCCTCGGCTAGGAGTGCCTCGGAGTGATCCGAGATCACCACGCGGGCACCGGCTTCGCTGAAGGCATGCGCCGTCGCCAATCCGATGCCGCGTCCGGCGCCGGTGATGAAGGCGGTGCGGCCGTGCAGCCGGTATTTCTCCAGGTACATCGTTTTCTCCTGCTGCATCTATTTGACGGCGCCGAAGGTGAGGCCTCGCACGAGCTGGCGCTGCGTCATCCAGCCGAGGGCCAGGATCGGCGCGATCGCCAGCAGCGAGGCCGCCGACAGCCGGGCCCAGAACAATCCCTCGGGGCTCGAGAACGAGGCGATGAAGGCGGTGAGCGGTGCTGCATCCGACGAGGTAAGGTTGATCGACCAGAAGGTCTCGTTCCAGCTCAGGATAATCGAGAGCAGCGCGGTGGCGGCGATGCCGGGAGCCGCCAGCGGCAGCAGCAGCCAGAGCATCTGCTGGAAGAACCCGGCGCCATCCATGCGCGCCGCCTCCAGGATCTCGTGCGGCACGTCGCGGAAAAACGAGTACAGCATCCACACCGCGATCGGCAGGTTGGCCAGCGTGTAGATCCCGATCAGGCCGATCCGCGTGTCGAGCAGCCCGGCATCGCGGAAGATCAGGTACACCGGCACCAGCACGCCGACCGACGGCATCATCTTGGTCGACAGCATCCAGAGCAGCAGGTCCTTGGTCCTTTGCGTCGGATAGAACGCCATCGCGTAGGCGGCCGGGATGCCGAGCAGCAGCGCGAGGGCGGTCGAGCCCGCGCTGACGATGACGCTGTTGGTGGCGAAATGCAGGTAGTCGCCCCCGGTGAGCATGCCCTCGAGGTTCTCGAAGGTGGGACGGAAGAACAGCAGCGGCGTCGACGAGATCGCCTGCGCCTCGGTCTTCACCGAGGTGATCGCCATCCAGAAGATCGGAAAGAAGGTGATGGCACCGACGATCCACCCGAGGAGCGACAAGGAGATGCGTTGTGCGGTGGGAGGGCGTCGCATGTCAGCGCTCCATGCTAGCGGCGACGCTGCGCACCAGGAAGAAGGCGACGATGTTGGCGAGCACCACCGCCACGATGCCGCCCGCCGATGCGCCACCGACGTCGTAGCGCAGCAGCGCGGTCTTGTAGACCAGGTAGGGCAGGTTGGTGCTCGCACTGCCTGGGCCGCCGCTGGTGGTGACCAGGATCTCGGCGAATACCGACAGCAGGAAGATGGTCTCGATCATCACCACGATGCTGATCGGGCGCGCCAGATGCGGCAGCATGATGTAGCGCAGCCGCGCCAGCGGCCCGGCGCCGTCCATGTGGGCTGCTTCCATCTGATCCTGGTCGAGCGACTGCAGGGCGGTTAGCAGGATCAGGGTGGCGAACGGGATCCACTGCCAGGCGACGATGATGCCGATGGCGAGCAGCGGCACCTTGGAGAACCAGTCGATCGGGGTTGTGTGCACGAGATGCGCGAGCCACGCGAACAACCCCGTTACCGGATTGAGCAGCAGGTTCTTCCAGATCAGCGCGCTCACCGTCGGCATCACGAAGAACGGCGCGATGCACAGCAACCGCAGGATCCCGCGCCCGATAAGCGGCTGGTCGAGCAGCACGGCGGTCAGCGTGCCGAACAGGATGGTCGCCGCCAGCACGCCGCCGACCAGCAGGATCGTGTTCCAGATCGACAGCCAGAGATCGTGGCCGCCGAGCAGGTAGCTGTAGTTGTCGAAGCCGGCAAAGCCGGTGGTCGGGCGCAGCAGGTTGTAGCGCTGGAACGAGAACCACAGCGTGAGCGCCAGCGGCACGATCATCCAGAGCAGCAGCACCGAGACCGCAGGCGTCAGCAGCAGCCGCGCCTGCACCGCCGTTCGCGCCTTCGCGCGACGGTGCGGGTTCCGGGTGGTTGCCGCGCTGGAGAACTGCACCCGCACCTACCGCAGATAGCCGCCCTGCTTCATCGCCCGTTCGGTATCCGCCTGCGCCTGTTTGAGCGCGTCGTCGACAGTCTCCTGGCCGGACACGGCGGCGGCGATCTGCTGGCCGACATCGGTGCCGATATCCTGCCATTCCGGAATGCCGACATAGCTGATCCCGGTATAGGGCACCGGCTGCTCGACCGGATGCGTCGGATCGGCGGTCTGCATCGCCTGCAAGACGGCGGGCGCATAGGGCGCCGCCTTCAGGTAGTCCGGATTCTGGTAGGTCGAGGTGCGGGTGCCCGGCGGCACCTGGCCCCAGCCGTTGGTCTTGGCGACCAGCTCGATATAGGCCGGCGACGTCGCCCAGATCGCGAAGCGCTTGGCGGCCTCGGCCTTGCGCGAGGTCTTCGGCACCGCAAGCGTCCAGGCCCACAGATAATGCGAGCCGACCTTGGTGGTCTGGTACGGCGTCGCGGCATAGCCGACATTTCCCGCGACCTTGCTCGTTGCGGGGTTGTTTAGGAAACTCGCCGATACCGTCGCGTCGACCCACATGCCGCACTTGCCGCTGGCAAAGAGCGCCAGCGTCTCGTTGTAGCCGTTCGAGACCACGCCCGGCGGGCCGGAATCATGCAGCAGCTTGACGTAGAAACTGACCGCCTGCCGCCACGGCGCCGAGGTGAATTGCGGATGCCAGTCCATGTCGAAATAGCGGCCACCGAAACTGTTCGCCATGTCGGCGATGGTGCCCATGTTCTCGCCCCAGCCCGGCTTGCCGCGCAGGCAGATCCCGTACACGCCGTGCGCGGGGTCATTGATCTTGCCAGCGAGGTCGGCGATCTGGGTCCAGGTCGGATGCTCGGGCATGGCGAGGTTCTTGGCCCGAAACAGGTCGGTCCGGTACATGGTGAACGTGCTCTCGCCATAGAACGGCACTGCATCGAGCTTGCCATCGACGGTGAGCGCGTTGCGGATCGGGGACAGCAGGTCATCGACCTTGTAAGAGGCCGGGATATCGTTGAACGGCGACAGCCAGCCGAGCTTGCCCCAGATCGGAACCTCGTAGACGCCGACGGTGATGAGGTCGAGCTGACCGGAGTGGGTGGCGATGTCGGTGGTGACGCGCTGGCGCAGCACGTTCTCCTCCAACGTGACCCAGTGCAGCTTGATATCCGGATTCTGCGCCTCGAACTGCGACGACAGCTTCTCCATGACGATCATGTCGGAGTTGTTCACGGTCGCAATCGTGATCGTGGTTGCGGCCTGGGCGGCAGCGGTGCAGGTCAGCGCGGTGCTCACCGTCAAGGACGCTGCAAATTTCTGCATGGGGTTCATGTGGACGTTCCCTGGTTTATTCTTGTCTTGTTCAGTGTCGCTGGCCGAGCACGAGCAGGCAGCCGGCCATGAAGGTGTCGCCGAGCCCGAGCGTGGTGGCGGGGCTGGGCAGGTAGGGTGCCGAGACCGATACGAAGCGCCAGTCCCCGGTCGCGTGCGATGCCGCCGGGGGTGTCTCGAACTGCGCATCGGGATACGCGCCGCGGGGCCTGGCGACAGTTCCCGATGCGGCCCGGCTGCCGGCTAGTAGGCAACCGGTGAGCAGTGCCTCGCGTTCATGCGCCGGATCGCCGGTGGTGACGGCCGCGGCCCAGTCGTCGGCATGCACGCAGACCCGCTGCAGGCGGAGGCGCCCGGCGAGCGCCGCCATGCCATCTGCGAGCGGGCTCGGCGCCGGCATCAGCGCCTCGTATTCGGACAGGCTCAACCCGAGCGAGGTGATCTGCCCGGTGAGACCGTCGAGCACCGCGTCGCGATAGGTCTCCCGGTCGTAGCCGGCGAGTTCGAGATGGATCAACAGCGGCTCGGCGCGCTGCCATCCGCCGACCAGCGATCGGGTAAGCGTCAGCGCCCCCTGCATGTCGCCGCCGCCGATGCCGTTGTACCCCGACAGCACGGCGGCACCCGCCTCGTTGGCAAGCCGCCCGCTCAGGGCCGCGAACTCGGCATCGTCCTCGAGGCCGGGATCGTTGAACCGCACGATGATGCGCGACGAGCGCGTGAGCCTCGTCTCGCCGAGCAGGCGCCCGGCGGTGAATTCGAAGATGTAGATCTTGGTGACGTTCGGCGTGCTTGGCGACACCTGCGCGGCCTCGACAGTCTGCCCCTCATGCGCGAGCAGGATCCGGGGATCCAGCACCGCCATCTGCTCTGGACTGCGGTTCGCGAGCGCCAGCAGGGCGGGTGCGCCGAGATGGGTCAGCACGCGCGCCGCATGCGGCCCGGTGCCACCCAGCGCGTGCCGGAATGCAAGCCTCCGGTCGAGCCAGTCCGGGCCGTCGGGCCAGTTCACCCGCATCTCGCCGCCGATCCCGGCGGTGGCGCGGGCGCCCAGGAGCTCTGCGAACGCCACCGCCTGCGGATTGCCGCCGTTGAGCAGTACCGGCAGCGCGTCGTGCAGGGAGATCGTCGCATCCACGCAGGCGGACAACCCGCACAGCGTCAGCCTCGAGCCGGACGCCAACCCGTCGAGACGCAGCGCCGCCTGATGATACTCGGTGGCCCAATCGACCATTGATCCTCCCGGAATGCGCCGCGTGACGTTCTGCGTCATCTTGCTGCCAAGGCGTGCGGACTTATGCGTGTATCTGCGGGGATGTGCATGAAGTCAAGCCATCTGGCTGGTGGATCATGCGCGTCGATGCTAGTCCTGCGCTGCAGGCGGGGAGGAGGATGTCTGATGGACGACATGCGGCCCGGGCCTAGCGATCAGGACGAGACCGGCGACCAGGACGGGGCCTGGGCCATCCTGCCGGCGGCGCGGCACACCAGGCTGGTCGATCTGGTCAAGCAGCGCGGCCAGGTCTCGGCAGGCGAGCTGGTGACCCTGTTCGGGGTGTCGCGCGACACCATCCGGCGCGACCTGACGCTGCTCGAGGAGCGCGGCCTGCTGGTTCGCACGCATGGCGGCGCAGTGCCGCGCGAACGCCTGGTCACCTCGTCGCTGACCACCCTGGACAGCCGCATGAACCGGCATCGTCCCGCGAAGGAGCGCATCGCGCGCGCGGCGGCCGGCCTGGTCCGGGATTGCGAGACCCTGATGGTGAACGGCGGCTCGAGCATCGCCTGCTTCGCGGGTGCGATACGCGACCTGCGCGATCTCACCATCGTCACCAACAGCGTGCACATCCCGACGCTGCTGCCTGAGGCGGCGGTGCGGGCGGTCTATGTGCTGGGCGGCACCTACCTCGCATCGTCGCAGGTCATGGTCGGGTTCGCGGGATTTGCAGCCATGCCGCAGATCTCGGTCGACACCGCGGTGATCGGGGTGTCCGGCCTGTCGGCGAAGGGCTGCTCGATCGGCAAGCTGGAGGAGGCGACGGCCACCAAGGAGATGATGGCGGCCTGCGAGCGCACCATCATCCTGGCCGACAGCAGCAAGTTCGATATCCAGGCCTTCGCGCTGGTCGCCGACTTCGACCGCGTCGAGTATCTGGTCACCGACGCGCTGCCCGGGGGCGATCTTGCCGCAGCCCTCGAGGAAGCGGGCGTGAAGATCGTGGTGGCGGGCTGAGCAGGGAGGCGACCGTCTTGGGTGATGTCATCGAAGGCCACTGGGTCGCCGCGGCAACGCCGCTCGGGACAGACGGCGCGGTCGATGAGGTCCGTCTCGCCGAGCACGCCTCCGCGTTGATCGCCGCCGGCTGCGACGGCGTGCTGCTGTTCGGCACCACCGGGGAAGGGACCTCGTTCGCCGCCGCCGAGCGGCTGTCCGCCATTCGCGCGCTGCTCCGTCACGGCATTCCGGCCAGCCGCATCGCGCTCGGGATCGGCATGCCGGCTCTGCCGGATGCGATCGCGCTCGCCCGCCAGGCGCTCGCCCTCGGCCTGACCCACATGCTGGCGCTGCCGCCGTACTTCTATCGCGACGTGACGGCGGAGGGTCTGACCGAGGCGTTCTCGGTGCTCATCGACG
>CAXTVI010000072.1:0-8906 GCA_964247695.1 uncultured Acetobacteraceae bacterium | reverse complement strand
CAACCACGGACGCTTCATGCTGAGCCGATGCTCGGGATCGACGACGATTACGTCGACTTCCGTGTGATCAATCTGCACAAGGTCGAGCGGCCGATCCGCCACCAACTCCCCCGGCACGACGTCGAACCTCGCCATCGCCGCAGTGTCTTGTCGCCTGTTCGCCTTAAGTTTGGCATCGCAGTCGAGAACCCGGGAATGAACCGTTCGCCAGTTTGGTGGCATGAGGCCATTTTCGTAGCATCTGGCGCCGATCCGGTCGAACAGATCAGTCAGTCGGGGTCGTTCCGGCCGGAGGTAGAACTGGTCGATTCCCTCGGTGATGATGGCTTCACGCTTCTCGTCGAGGAAGCGCGAGCGTCTTGGGCAGCCACTCTGCACCGGCAATAGGGAAGAGGAAACGCCCAGGACTTTGTAGCGGGCAAGAAGTCGGTAAAGACTCGCGCGACTGATGCCCAGTTCGGACGCGGCCGTCGAAACCTTCTCGCCGCTTAGCAGTCCGGATGCTCCGTCACGAAGGCGGCGGACAACCTCTGCCCGATGAGCGGCGATCGACCAGGCTTCATCATCGTGATCAGGGGTGCTTTGGATCATCAACCTTGCAGTAACGTTGCACGACACTTTGTCTCACATAACCGGCAGTAGAACAGGCTCCCTTCTCAGGTTAACTACAACGCCTGTCTCAAGTTGAGGAAAAAGAACAGGTCTAAACAGCTACCTAGGAATCTCAGGTATTGTGCAGCGTGACACCAAAGGTCGATGACGGACCGGGATGGCAAGCATGCGCAGCCCGATAGTCAAACCACGCTCGCCCCTGCCGATCGCATGCCCACAATCCTAAAACTGAAGACGCAGCGGCTCTATGCCGATGATCAGGGGCACCCGTGCCCTGGTGCCGCAGCGACAGGCATCCGGCTTTGCTAACAGAGGTGACCACGCTGGCGGCCTACTTGTAGGGCGCAGGTGCGACGGTTCGGGAGTGACGCCTTACCGCTCAGGCTCGGACATCTCTTTTACCCAAGCCGCGGGGCGCCCCCTGAAGCCGGAAGGCTTTAATTTTTGCTTGACGCCTCGCGGGAGAACAGCAATTCTGAATACAGAAGCATCAATGAATAAATATTCCTAGGGCTTGGACGCGGCTTTGTAGACACCTCATCAGGGACAGACACCTATGAACGCGCCGATTTCGGCTTCTGTCGGAACCGCAGCGCAGGAGCGCGTGGCGCGCCTGCGCGGCCTCTCGACTGAGACACGGATCTCCATTGTCAACACCATCGCCGGCCCACGCATGGGACATATCGGCGGCGACTTCTCGGTAACGGACATCCTGGTCACGCTGTTCTTCGGGGTCATGCGCTACCGGGCGAAGGAGCCGGACTGGGAGGGCCGCGACCGCTTCATTCTGAGCAAGGGACACTGCTCGGCGGCGCTCTATTCGGTGCTGGCACGCGCCGGCTATTTCGAGCCCGATCTCCTCGGCCAGTTCATGGCGCCGCTCTCGCCGCTGAACGGCCATCCGAACCGGCGCAAGGTCCGCGGCGTCGAAGCCAGCACCGGTCCGCTCGGCCACGGCCTGCCGATCGGGGTCGGCTGCGCCAGCGGAGCCCTGATCACGGGCGCCGACTGGCACACCTATGTCGTACTCGGCGACGGCGAACTGCAGGAAGGCAGCAATTGGGAAGCCGCGATGTATGCCGGGCATCGCGGCCTGTCCTCCCTCACCGCCATCGTCGACCGCAACCGCCTGCAGCAAGGTGCTGGCACCGAGGCGACCAACGGGCTCGATCCGCTCGACGACAAGTGGCGTGCGTTCGGCTGGGAGGTGCACGAGGTGGATGGGCACGACCATTCGGCACTTCTGGCCGCGTTCGAGGCGCCACGGATCGGCAAGCCGCGGTTCGTGATTGCCAACACCACCAAGGGCAAGGGTGTCTCGTTCATCGAGAACCGCGTCGAGTGGCACCACAAGGTGCCCTCGGTGGAGCAGACGAAGCAGGCCCTCGAGGAGCTCGCAGCACAATGAACGAGATGAGCCCCCCGGTGGCCGGCGCTCCGCCCACCTTCGACTGCCGCGTCGCCTTTGCGGAGACGCTCGCCGCGCTGGCGCGGGCAGACAGCCGCGTCGTGGCGGTCTGCAACGACTCCGTCGGATCGTCGAACCTGGTTGCCTTCCAGAAGGAATTCCCGGACCGGCTGGTCAATGTCGGGATCGCCGAGCAGAACATGGTCGGCGTCGCGGCTGGTCTCGCCAATGCCGGATTGATCCCGTTCGTGTCCTGCGCCGGGCCGTTCCTGACCGGCCGCGCGCTCGAGCAGATCAAGGCCGACATCGCCTACAACAACTACCATGTCGTGCTCTGCGGTCAGAGCCCCGGCATGTCGTATGGCGAGCTCGGCCCGACGCACCACTCGGTCGAGGACTTCTCGTGGCTGCGGGCGCTGACCGATCTCACTATCCTCAATCCCGCCGATCCGAAGCAGACTTCGGATGCCCTGCGCTGGGCCGTCGGCGCGCAGCGGCCGGTCTACATGCGCATCGGCCGCTTCAAGGTGCCGGCGGTGACGCCAGAGGATGCCGAGTTCATACCGGGACGCGCCCTGATGCTTCGGCAGGGCACGGATGTGACGCTGATCGCAACTGGCGTGCTGGTCTCGCGTGCGCTCGAGGCTGCCGAGCACTTGGCTGCAGCCGGTATTTCGGCGCGCGTGCTGAACATGGCGACGATCGCGCCGCTCGATGACGACGCGGTGCTGGCGGCGGCCCGAGAGACCGGAGGGATCGTGACGGCCGAGGAAGGCATCGTGACCGGTGGCCTCGGTGCCGCGGTGGCGGCAGTCGTTGTGCAGCACTATCCGGTGCGCATGCGCATCCTCGGCGTGCCGCATTTCGCGCCGACCGGCAGTGCCGGCTTCCTGCTCGACCATTTCGGCCTCAACGCGGCCGGGATCGCCCGCGCCGCATCCACGCTGCTGGCCTGATCATGCCGATCGCGGCAGCCCGAGGCGCGTTCATCCTGGCGATCGACCAGGGCACCAGTGCCACGAAGTGCGCGCTGATCGACGAGCGCGGGCAGTTCGTGGCGCGCGGCGTGTCGCCGCTGACCGAGCGGCATCCGAGGCCGGGCTGGGTCGAACAGGACGGCCGGGAGATCTGGGCGAGCGTCCGTGACGCGGTCCGGCGTTGCCTCGACGGTGTCGACCAGCGAGGGATCGTCGCGGTCGGCCTGAGCACGCAGCGCGAGAGCGTGCTGCTATGGGATGCCGTGACCGGCGAGCCGGTGTCCCCGGTGATCTCCTGGCAGGACCAGCGCGGCACCGGGCTCTGCGACGCCATGCGCTCCGACGAGACTGAGCAACTGGTACGTCTGCGCACGGGTCTGCCGCTCGATCCCATGTTCTCCGCGGTCAAGGCGCGTTGGCTGCTCGATGCCCATGATCCGGACCGCACGCGGTCGAACGCGGGCGCGATCCGCCTCGGCACCATCGATAGCTGGCTGCTGAGCTGCCTGTCGGGCGATCATCTGGTCGAGGCCGGAAACGCGTCGCGCACACAGCTGCTGAACGTGGCGGCCGTGGATTGGGACGACGACCTGCTGTCGCTGTTCGGCATCCCGCGCGCCTGCCTGCCGCGGATCGTTGCCTCGACCGGTCCGTTCCCGGCGACGCGTGGCCTCGCTCCGCTGCCAGACGGCACGCCGCTGCATGCGGTGATGGGCGACAGCCATGCCGCTCTGTTCGGGCACGGAGCGCTTGCGCCCGGCCAGGTCAAGGCGACCTACGGCACCGGCTCATCGGTGATGGGGCTGCTGGCGCACCCATCCGAGTTGCAGGCCGGGTTGTGCCTGACCATCGGGTGGATGACCGACCGGCCGGCCTACGCGGCGGAAGGCAACATCCGGTCGTCAGGGGCGACGCTGCGCTGGCTGGCTTCGATCCTGCAGGTCGAGGTCCCGGGGCTGGTCTCGATGGGGCTGGCGGCAGAGAGCGAAGGCGTGGTGCTGGTGCCCGGGTTCGGCGGGCTGGGCGCGCCCTGGTGGGATCGCGACGCCGTCGGCCTGCTCAGCAATCTCACGCTCGGCACCTCGCGGGCAGCGCTGGCGCGCGCCGCCTTGGACTCTGTGGTCAACCAGGTCGGCGACCTGGTCGAGGCCATCGCGCACTCGGTTGGCGCGGTCAGCACCCTGTTCGTCGATGGTGGTCCCACGAGCACCGACGGGCTGGTGCAGATGCAGGCCGATCGCATCGGCTGCCCGGTGCTGCGCGCCGCGGAACCCGAATTGTCGGCGCTGGGCGTGGCGCACCTCGCCGGTCTCGCCTCCGGTCTGTGGTCGCGCGAGGCGCTCGAGGCACTGCCAAGGCCACGTGATCGCTTCATGCCCGGATGCGAAAGCTCCGGGTCGAGACAACAAGTCCGGCACTGGCACGATGCCGTCGCGCGTGCCCGAAGCCGCGTCGTCAGGGAGACCGAACGATGAGCATCCAGGACAAGCCTGCCACGATGCGGCCGGTATCGGCCGCTGGCCAGGACGAGGTGCATGAAGCCGGCCACAAGCGCCTGCTGCGCTTCGTGGGCGGCGCGCAGGGACCGCTGATCGGCCTAGTCCTGCTCTGCGTGGTGTTCGCACTGAGCAGCAACGTGTTCCTGTCGCTGCGCAACGCGCTGAACGTCGTCGATCAGGTCACCACGCTTGGCATCCTCGCGCTCGGCATGACCGGCGTCATCATCATCGGCGGCATCGACCTGTCGGTCGGCTCGATCCTAGCGTTGTCGATCATGGTGCTCGGCTGGCTGCCGCAGGACTACGGTATCCCGTTCTGGCTCGGGCTGGTGCTGTGCATCGTCGCCGGCGGCCTGTGCGGCCTGGTGAACGGCCTGCTGGTCACGCGCGCGCGCTTGCCGGCGTTCATTGCGACGCTGACCATGATGTCGGTGGCGCGTGGTCTGGCCAACATCACCACCGACGGACAGCAGATCGTGGGCTATCCGGACTGGTTCACCGGCCTTGCCACCGAGCGGCATCTGGGCGTGCTGTCGGCGACGGTGGGGCTGTTCGTGGCCCTCTCGGTCGCCGGCTGGATCTTCCTGAGGTATCGCACCACTGGGCGCAACCTGTATGCGATCGGCGGCAGCGTGGAGGTGGCGCGCCTGGCCGGCATCAAGGTCGCCAAGCTTACGGTTGCGGTCTATGTCGTGTCCGGCCTGCTCGCGGGCGTTGCTGCCGCCGTGATGGCGGCCCGGCTCGACAGTTCGCAGCCCTCGGCCGGGCTTGGCTACGAGCTCGACGCCATCGCCGCGGTGGTCATCGGCGGCGCCAGCCTCTCGGGCGGCATCGGCAGCATCGCCGGCACCGTCGTCGGTGTCTTCATCATCGGTGTCCTGCATAACGGCCTCAATCTCCTCGGTATCTCCCCCTTCATCCAGCAGGTGGTGATCGGCTGCGTCATCGCGGTCGCGGTCACCTTCGACACCATGCGCCGGCGGTAGAAATCGTCCGGTGGCTTCAATCAAACAGGGAAACGACATGTCCAAGCTCGCATCGCTCGCCTGCACGATCCTCGCTGCAGGAACTCTCGCCGCCGCATTGCCGGAGACGGCACACGCACAGACCACGATCGGCCTCGCCGTCGCCAACCTGCAGGCAGACTTCTTCAACCAGATCAAGCAGTCGGTGTCCGCCGAGGCAAAGGCGCGCGGCGTGCAGCTGGTCGTCGTGGATGCGCACGGCGACTCCGCGACCCAGGTCAACCAGATCCAGGATCTGATCACCCGCGGCGTCAAGGCGATCATCTATATCCCGGCCGGCGCCACCGCCGCAGGGGTGCCGGTGCGTGCGGCGCAGGCGGCGCATATTCCGGTGATCGCGGTCGACCGCAACGCGCCCGACGCGCCTGCCAACAGCTTCATTGCCACCGACAGCGTGCACGCTGCGCGCATCCTCGGCGACTTCGTCTGCAAGACGGTGCACGGCAAGGGCAACGTCGCGATCATCCAGGGCCAGATCGGCACCACGCCGGAACTCGATCGTGCGAAGGGCTTCAACGAGGCGGTGCAGGCCTGTCCCGGACTGAAGATCGTGGCGCAGCAGCCGAGCCAGGAATGGTCGCAGAGCGAGGGCTTCTCGATCGCGCAGGACATGCTGCAGCGTCACCCCGACATCACCGTTTTCTTCGGCCGCGCAGACGGCCTGGCCCTTGGCGCCGCTCAGGCGGTGAAGGTCGGTAACCTCGATCATCCGGTGACGATCGTCGGCTTCGACGGGGACGTTGCCGGGCTGAAGGCGGTGCAGAAGGGTACGCTGGCAGCCACGATGACGCAGAAGACGCGCTATATGGGCAAGCTGGCCCTCGACAGCGCGCTCGACCTGATTGCGGGCAAGACGGTGCCGGCGCAGCAGCTGCAGGCGGCGGTGCTCACCACGCAGGCCAACGTGGCACCGTTCATCGCCCAGCACCCCTGAGGTCGCCCGGCATCCACAGGAAGCATCGACATGCTGGCATCGTCTTCTGAGCGGCATCCAAGCGAGGCGGCCGTGCGGCTGTCGCTGCAGGGGATCACCAAGAGCTACGGCACGGTGCGCGTACTGCACGCCATCGACCTCCAGGTGCGAGAAGGCCGCATGCTGGCGCTGCTCGGCGAGAACGGCGCCGGCAAGTCGACGCTGTCCTCGATCATCGCCGGCCTGACCGCACCCGATGCCGGGAGCATGACCTGGGAGGGCGCTGCCTACGTGCCGCACCGTCCCGCCGATGCGATGGCGGCCGGTATCGGCCTGATCCACCAGGAGATGCGGCTGCTGCCGGATCTCACCATCGCCGAGAACGTGTTCGTGGGCAGGCTGCCGGTGCGCGGCGGCCGCATCGATCGCGACAGCATGAACCGGCGGGCTGCCGAACAGCTCTCGCGTCTCGGCCTCGACATATCGCCGACGCGCAAGGTGCGTGGCCTCAGCGTGGCGGCGCAGCAGCAGGTGGAGATCGCCAAGGCGCTGACGCTGCGCGCCAGGTTGCTGATCCTCGACGAGCCGACCGCCGCCCTCGGGCTTGCGGAGACCGAGCGGCTGTTCGAGCAGGTCAGGCGGCTGAAGCAGGAAGGCTTCTCGTTCATCTATGTGAGCCACCGCCTGGAGGAGATCGCGCAGATTGCCGACGGCATCGCGGTGCTGCGCGACGGCCAGCTGGTGGCAACGCACGACACAGCGCAGGTGCCGGTGCAGGTGCTGCTGCGCGAGATGGTCGGGCGCTCGATCGACCGCATCTTTCCCGAACGCAGGGTTCCTGGAACAGCGGAGGTGCTGCGTGTTGAGCGATTGACCTCGGGAGCCGGCGCGTTCCGCGACGTGGACTTCTCCGTGCGTGCCGGCGAGGTGTTCGGCATTGCCGGCATCGTCGGCGCCGGCCGCACCGAGCTGGTGCGCGCCATCGCCGGCGCCGATCCTGTCGCGTCGGGGACCATCACCCTGGACGGCAGGCGGCTGCGCGCCGGCTATCCGGACGAGGCCATTCGAGCGGGCATCGTGCTGGTGCCGGAGGATCGCAAGGGGCAGGGGGTGGTGCTCGAACATTCCATCACCGACAACCTGGCACTGGGGAACATGGATCGGCTCGCACGCGGGGGCTGGCTCTCGCCGCGACGGGCGCGGGAGTTCGCCGCCGGCCTGGTGCGCCGGCTCGGCGTCAAGGGGCGGCCGGAGCAGACCGCGGGCTCGCTGTCCGGCGGCAACCAGCAGAAGGTGGTGATCGCGCGCTGGGTCGCCCGCGGTCCACGGGTGTTCATCCTAGACGAGCCGACACGTGGCATCGACATGGGCGCCCGGGCTGCGATCTATGACGTGATCGCGGAACTTGCCGCCGAGGGCATGGCGGTGATCGTGGTGTCGTCCGATCTGGAGGAAGTGCTCGGCCTTGCGCACCGGGTCATGGTGCTGGCGCGCGGGCGGCAGATGGGCGTGCTGGACCGCAGCGAAGCGAACAATGTCCGCATCATGGAACTGGCAACCGCATGAGCGGGTGTTTGCAAGCAGCTGCTGCTGGCGATCCGACGCAGCTTTTCTGTGCTCCACTGCTCGCGGCCGATGTTCTGAAACAGCGTCTTGGAGAGGATCGATGGATTTGTTCAGCCTGAGCGGTCGAGTTGCCTTCGTGACCGGCGCCGGCAGCGGGATCGGCCAGCGTGTCGCGGTCGGCCTTGCCGAGGCGGGCGCCGATGTTGGTTGCTTCGACTTGGCATCCAGCCCCGGCCTGCAGGACACCGTGACGCGCATCGGCGCCGTCGGGCGGCGCGGTCTCGCGCTCGCCGGCGACGTGACCGACGGCGCGACGCTGGAGCAGGCGGTGGTCCTGTTGGAGGCGGAGCTGGGCCCGCTTTCGGTGGCGCTCAACTGTGCCGGCATCGCCAATGCGGCGCCCGCGGAGGAGATGCAGCGCACGCAGTGGCAGCGCATGTACGACATCAACGTGACCGGGGTGTTCCTGTCCTGCCAGGCGGAGGCGCGCGCGATGCTGCGGCACGGCGGCGGCTCGATCGTCAACATCGCCTCCATGTCCGGTATCATCGTCAATCGTGGCCTGCTGCAGGCGCACTACAACTCCGCCAAGGCGGCGGTGATCCATCTGTCCAAGAGTCTCGCGATGGAATGGGCGGAGCGCGGCGTGCGGGTGAACTCGATCAGCCCGGGATATACGGCGACCGCGATGAACATTCGCTCGGAGGTTGCCGACCAGGTCAGGCAGTTCGAGGCCGACACGCCGCTCGGACGCATGGCGCAGGTTGATGAGCTGGTCGGGCCGGCCGTGTTCCTGTCGTCGAATGCGGCCTCCTTCGTGACCGGCGTCGATCTGCTGGTGGATGGCGGTTTCTGCTGCTGGTAGGCTGATCCCGGATGGCTGCGCGTTCCGACGAGCTGAGACTG
>CAXTVI010000071.1:0-9092 GCA_964247695.1 uncultured Acetobacteraceae bacterium | reverse complement strand
TGCAGATCGACTACATGCACAACCTGCTGAACAGCGTGATCCTGTCGGTGTGCTCAGTAGTGGTCTCTCTGATCCTGGGCGTGCCGGCTGCCTATGCCTTCGCCCGCTACAAGTTCCGTGGTGGCGAGGACATGGCGTTCACGCTGCTGTCGTTCCGCTTTGCGCCGCCGCTGCTGGTGCTGTTGCCGCTGCTCGGCTACTTCCAGACCCTGCATCTGTACGACACCTATTTCGGCCTGGTCTGGGTGTACCAGCTCATCACGCTGCCGCTGGTGCTGTGGATCGTGCGCGGCTATTTCGAGGACGTGTCGGAGGATATCGAGCTTGCCTACCGGCTCGACGGCCATAGCTGGCTTGCCACCTTCTTCAAGATCTCGATCCCGTTGGCGCGTCCGGGCATCGCCGCCGCGGGGCTGCTATCGTTCATCTTCGCTTGGAACAACTTCATCTTCGCGCTGATCCTGGGATCGTCCGACGTGCAGCCGGTGACGGTGGGCGCGCTCGCCTTCATCACCGCGTCGGGCATCGAGTACGGGCAGATCGCGGCGGCCCTGGTGCTGTCGGTGATCCCGACCCTGGTGCTCGCGATCTTCACGCAACGCTATCTGGTCGAAGGCCTGTCCCTCGGCGCCATCAAGGGGTGAGGGACGCGATGGCGTATCTTTCGATCGACAGCATCTCGAAGGCATATCGCAGGAACGAGGTCATCCGCGACCTGTCGTTCGAGGTCGAGCGCGGCGAGTTCCTGGTGGTGTTCGGGCCATCCGGCGCCGGCAAGACCGTGCTGCTGCGGCTGATCGCGGGCATGGTGCTGCCGGATCGCGGGCGCGTGGTGCTGAACGGTGCCGACATCACCCGCGATGCGCCCGACCAGCGCGACATCGGCATGGCGTTCCAGAATTTCGCGCTGTATCCGCACATGACCGCCTACGAGAACATCGCAAGCCCGTTGCGGTCGCGTGGCATGGCGCAGGCCGAACTGGACAGCCGCGTGCACGGCGCCGCCACCCTGCTGCGCATCGACCATGTGATCACGCACCTGCCCAAGGCGCTGTCGAACGGCCAGAAGCAGCGCACCGCGTTGGCGCGTGCCCTGGTCGGCGAGCCCTCGGTGCTGCTGCTGGATGATCCGTTGCGCAACGTGGACGCCAAGGTGCGCTACGAGATGCGTCTGGAACTGCCGCGGCTGCTGCGCGAGCGCGACACCACGGTGATCTACGTGACCCAGGACTACAAGGAGGCGATGGCGCTCGGCGACCGGATCGCGGTGCTGGGCGACGGCGCCTTCACCCAGATCGGCTCGCCGGAGACGATCTACAACCGGCCGGCCGACAGCCGCATCGCGCGCCTGTTCGGCGATCCGCCGATCAACCTGCTCGATGCACGGCGGGAGGGCACGGACGCCCTGCGCGTGGCGTCCCGCAGCGTGGCGCTGCCGACGCGGTTCTCCAACTCCACTGCGTCGAGTTGCGTGCTCGGCATCCGTCCGGAGGATGTCGCGGTGAGCCTGGAGGCGGTTCCCGGCGCACTCCCGGTCGAGATCGATGCGGTGACGCCGCTGAACGATCGCCAGGTCATGCTGTTGCGCGCCGATGACGGGACGGAGATCTTTGCCAGCCGCCCGCAGGCGGATCAGATCGATCAGGCTGGGGTCACCGAACAGCGTGGCCGGCGTCGTGCCTGGGCCAGCCTCGATATCGACCGCGCGCATTTCTTCGAGACATCTTCCGGGGCGCGGCTGCTGGAGCCTGGCTCCCGTCTGGCGGAGCCTGCCAGATGAGCACCCTGACGCTCAGCGACCTGTCCAAGGTCTATCCCGGCTCCAGCGAACGCTCGGTCGACGCCGTGTCGATGGCGATCAAGGACGGCGAGATCATCGCGCTGCTCGGCTCGTCGGGATGCGGCAAGACCTCGACCCTGCGCATGGTGGCGGGCTTCGAGAGCGTTACCAGCGGCACCATCAAGCTCGGCGAGACGGTGATCAACCGGCTGAAGCCTTCCGAGCGCAATGTCGCGATGGCGTTCGAGGGCTATGCCCTGTACCCGCCGCTCAAGGTGCGCGACAACATCGCGTTCTCGCTGCTGCGCGGACGCACGCCAAAGGCGGAGATCGACCGCCGGGTGAACGCGGTCTCCGACATGCTCGAGCTCGGGCCGATGCTGGAGAAGTTCCCGCCGAACCTGTCCGGCGGCCAGCAGCAGCGGGTCAGCCTGGCGCGGGCGCTGGTGCGCGACGCTTCGGCCTTCCTGCTGGACGAGCCGATGTCGCAGCTCGAGCCGCAGCTCCGTGCCCTGCTGCGCGCGCGTATCAAGGACCACATGACGCTGCACCGGATGACCACGGTGATCGTGACGCACGACCAGACCGAGGCGATCGCCTTGTCCGACCGCGTGGCGGTCATGGACAAGGGCCTGCTGCAGCAGTTCGGCACGCCGGACGAGCTGCGCGAACGGCCGGCCAACCTGTTCGTGGCGTCCTTCATCGGCGAGCCGCCCATGAACCTGTACGCGGCGGAGGTCGGCGAGGGCGAACTGGTGGTGCTGGACGAGCGCGGCAACCCGGCGTTCCGGATCCCGTGTCAGCCAGGCGAATTCGCCGGGCGGCAGCGGCTGAGTATCGGGATCAGGCCGCACCGCGTGCATCTCGTGGAGCAGGGCGGCGACGCGGCCGGCACCGTCGCGGGCAGCGCCATCGTGCACGGCGAGGTGCTGTCCAACCACTGGCTCGGCGACCACAGCCATGCCGGCATCGGCATCGGCGGCTGCTTCC
This sequence comes from uncultured Acetobacteraceae bacterium, assembly GCA_964247695.1. GTDB lineage: Bacteria > Pseudomonadota > Alphaproteobacteria > Acetobacterales > Acetobacteraceae > Lichenicoccus. Next base: position 6,322 of record CAXTVI010000071.1, on the reverse strand, counting down.
TGATCGCGGTCGCCGATCGGCATGTGGAGGCTCGGGTCGGCAGCCAGGCGGTCTTGCGCATCCCCCGGGACGCTATCCATATCTTCGATGAACAGACCGGCCTCGCCGTGGCCCATGGGCTGCGGTCCTAACAGGAGAACCAGCATGCGTATCGTATTGGGCGGCGACAGCGCCGGCGAACCGCTGATCCAGGTGATCAAGGCCCACCTCGCGCAGCAGGGCGTGCACGAGGTCGTCGACCTGTCGCAGCCGGAGGCGCAGGACGAGCAGGAATACTACGCCGAGATGACGGACCGGGTGGCGCAGCGCATCCTCGATGGTGGGTTCGACCGTGGCATCCTGGCCTGCGGCACCGGCATCGGCGTCTCGATCTCGGCCAACAAGATCCCGGGCATTCGGGCGGCCCTCACGCACGACACCTATTCCGCCGAGCGTGCGGCCCTCAGCAACGACGCCCACATTATCACCATGGGCGCGCGAGTGATCGGGCCGGAGCTGGCCAAGGCGATCGTGGACACGTTCCTGGCGAAGCAGTTCGATCCGAAAAGCAAGTCGGCCGGGAATGTCGAGGCGATCAAGGCGCTCGACACGAAGTACGCCCGGGAGCACAGCCCGAAGGTTCCGGCCTAAACGGCGCACGGTCATGACGCACGCGGCGGATCACCACGACTGGAAGCATGATGGTGTCCGCGTCGTTCGTGCCGACCAGCTCGATCCGAATACCGCGCAGACGCCCGGGATGGATCGCGCGGCGGCGATCAACCTGGCGAGGGTCGGCGCGCAGAAGCTCTGGGCCGGCACGGTGAGCATCCACCCGAACGCCAAGACCGGTGCGCATCATCACGGGGCGCTGGAAAGCGTGATCTACGTGCTGCGCGGACGTGCGCGGATGCGGTGGGGCGAGGCGCTGGAATACACAGCGGAGGCCGAGCCGGGCGACTTCATCTTCGTGCCGCCCTACGTGCCGCACCAGGAGATCAACGCGCTGAGCCACGAGACGCTGGAATGCGTGCTGGTTCGCAGCGACAGCGATGCAGTCGTCGTCAACCTGGATATCGAGCCGGTCGAGAAGCCGGAAGCGGTGCCTTGGATAGACCCGATCCATAGGGCGTGAAGATGAAAGCCGCCGGCGCCATCGCTGCGGCGGCTTCCGCTTTTGCGGATCAGGCGACAGCGGCGGGCGCGGGCCTGGACTTCTTCGGCGCGCTCTTCCAGACGAACGCCGGGACATGCGCCCGCTCGGTCAGGAAACGGCGCACGCGGAACGTCATGTCGGTCTTGCTCACCGTCATGCGCGAGTGCAGCGTCCCGCCGAAGCCGCTGAGGAACTTCGCGATCCCCGGTGTCGCCACGCCGTCGAAGTCGAACACGCGTCCCGCTGCGGCGGCTTCCTGCATGCCCTGCCAGAGCAGCAGGCTGACGGCGCCGCTATGCGCCTTGGGCTGTCGCGTGGTCAGGAGATAGTACGACGTGGCCTGGTCCCAGACCAGGAAGATTGCCGCCTGCAGAACCCCATCGGCATCGTAGGCGCCGAGGGCGGCGCCGGCATCGCGCCGCAGCGCCTCGCGGCACCCCCGCTGCATGGCTTCCGTCGTGTAGAGGTTCTGGCGGCCACGGTCCTGCAGCATGCTCTCGTAGAAGTCGCAGAAGATGTCCGCGTCTTCGATGCGCTGTGCGGTGAGGCCCTCCTTGGTCGCGCTTCGGATCAGGTTGCGGGTCTTGTCCAGCATCGAGGACCACATGGCCGTGGCGGTCTGCCCGGGGTGGGTGCGGAACGTATATTCGACCGAGCAGGCGAAGCCCGCCTCCTGGAACTTGAGGACGTCGGTGATCGCGGGATCGAATCTCTGTTCGAACACCGAGGCCTTCGGCAACTGGTCGATCAACTGCTCGACGATCTCGGTGCGGCGGCGGAACTCAGACGCCGGCTTGCCGGAACCCGGCTTGATGACCGGTCCGAGCGTGCGTGTCATCAGCGGCATCGTCGAGATGTCGCAGCCGAAGCGTTGGTTCACGATGTAGGGCATCGTGCCGACGAGGACGCCGCCCTGTCGCACCTCGGCCTGCCGCCAGTTGCCATCTGTGACGGCGTCGAGCCACCAGGGCTCGTGGAATACCGAATACGCCGGATATGGCTTGAGGATCTTGCCGCTCTCGACCGAGAGCAGCTTGCTTTCGACGATGTCGAGAGACTTGATCGGCACGGCCATGGTGGCTGATCTTTCGAATCCGGGTTGCAGGGACTACAGGCTTGACTTCCGGCGCAGCGTCTCCGGCGTTGGCGCTACCAGAAGGAGTCGTCTCGGCTGGGCTTGTCGAGTTTGGTCCGGATGCCGAGGGCCAATCCGAACAGGAAGATCGGCACCGCCATGACAAGCGCTGTCATGGCAACGGGATCATGACCGTAGAAGATGCCGCTCATGGGCGCGACGCGAGGCCGCATGCGCGCGGCGTGACGAGACTGGCCAAAAAAAGTCGGCTGCTCCCGAGGCTGGCGATGGCGTAGTCGGCGTCATTGCCGAACCGGAACGGTCCGGCAACGGTCTTAAAGCCGATCAGGACGGTCCAGGCGAGACCATTGAAACGCTTGCGTGGGCGGTGAAAGAAGTTCTGCATGATGTGCTTCCGACCTGGCTTGGAGGTCTGTCTGAAAGGCGGGTTGAAGTTATTTCGCCATAACGTCTGTCGCCGGAGACGCGGCGTCCGGTGAGTTGTAGATGCCCGCGCACTAACAAAAAGACAACTCGATACTATTCCAGAACGTCTTTTTCACGCGCGAGGATAGGGGCACCGGCGAAGGCGCCAGCCCCCGGCATTCGCGTTAGCGAATGTTAGCCGGCTGCAGCGCCGCTGCCAGAACCGGCCCCAGGATGTCCTGGACTCCGGAGGCCACGATCTGGACGCCGATGCTCAGCAGGATCAGCGCCGCCAGGCGCGTGACGATGCGGGCGCCGGAGTGCCCGAGCAGCCGGACGACACGCTCGGCGCCGCTATAGGCGACCCAGACCATGACACAGACCAGCGCCGCAGCCAGGGTGATCCCGAGACCGAAGGAGGCGACTGCCCCGAAGCCGCCGCCTTGGGGACGTTCGGCGCTGAGGGCAATCGCCACCGAGATGCTGCCCGGCCCGACCGTGAACGGCATGGTCAGCGGGAAGAAGGCAGTTTCGGCGACATCCTCGGTTGCGGCGGTGCGGCCGTCCTGGCTGGCCTGCCGTTCCTTGAGAGCCTCGTAGGCTTCGGGAGCCTGCAGCAGGCCCCATGCGCGCACCGCGACCACGAGTCCGCCGGCGATCCGCAGCGCGCCGATCGTGATGCCGAAGAAATGCAGCAGGGCGCTGCCGCCCCAGAGCGAGACGAACAGGATCAGGAAACCATACCACCCCACCCTGCGGGCCAGCAGGGCGCGTTCGGCGCTGCTGCGCCCAGTCGTCACCTCGGCGAAGACGAGGGCGGCCCCGAGCGGGTTCACGATCGAGAACAGCGCTGGGAACGCCAGCAGGAAGGCGCCGGACAAACCCGCGAAATTGGCGGTCTCTGGGTGGATCGGCGGCATCATGGCGGCTTTAGAGCAGCATCGGGCACCGGACAAGCATCGGGGTGCGAGGCGGTTTTGGGCGGAGGCGCGTCATCGGGGCATGTCCGCGGGGTGCATGTGCTAAGGTCACTGCCGCAACCGTAGAGAGTGGCCGCCTGGTATGCCGCACGTGATCTGCCCTTCCTGCCACGTCGAGTATAACGCGGCGGCTTCGACATGTCCGAACTGCGGCGCGCGTCGACCGCAGGCGTGGCGCCCGCTGGTCGAGCGGCGCTGGCCGGCTCCCCTGGCGGCGGGACTGGTACTGGAGGCGGTTGCCATGCGCTATGGACCGGCGAGCCTGCGCCCGGTTGGGCAGTCGCCGGTCGTCGTCGCAAGCTGGTTCCTGGCCGGAGCGGCGCTCTTCGCGCTTCTCGCGATGCTGGTGCTGTTCGCCCTGGGCTGGTGCGTCCGGACTCTGCGGCGGCGACTGCGCCGTTCGACGCGCCGCAAGCTCGCCCGGAAGCGGATGTGATGGTTCGGAGACACTTTTGGATGAATAACGTCCGCAAAGTTGACGGTTTTTCGACGCGCGTTCTTGTCGGTATTGCACTAGACGTGCTGTAACCGGCTTCTATCACCGAGCCGGGACTTTTGGAGTTAAGATGTCAATCGAGGATGAAGCTCAGCCGATCCTGGCGCTCACGGCCCAGATCGTATCCGCGCACGTGTCCAACAACGTGGTCGGTGCGGAGGGGCTGACACCCTTGATCCGTCAGGTTTACCAGGCGCTCGCCAGCGCCGGGCAACCACTGGTGGAACCGGAGAAGCCGCAGCCGGCGGTGCCGGTGAAGCGGTCGGTATTCCCGGACTACATCATCTGCCTCGAGGACGGCAAAAAGCTGAAGATGCTCAAGCGCCATCTGCAATCCGCCTATGGCCTGACCCCGGAGCGCTACCGTGAGCGCTGGTCGCTGCCGCCGGACTATCCGATGGTGGCGCCGAACTATGCCGAGCGCCGCTCCACCCTGGCGCGCGAGATCGGGCTGGGGCGCAAGAACGCTGCTCCCAGCCGCGAGGACATCGAGCCGGAGGCGGAAGAGCCCGCAGAAGACGCGCCGCGGCCGCGCGGACGGCGGAAGCGGTCCGCCTGAGCGAACGATGCGGCGGAAGCGGTCCGCCTGAGCGAACGATGCGGCGGAAGCGGTCCGCCTGAGCGAACGATGCGGCGGAAGCGATCCGCCTGCGCGCACCACGCTTTACCGGCGGGTCCGGCGCATGCTAGGTTGATGCGATACTGAAACAACTATGCGGGGCATCGGTGGGCAACGGCCTGCCGGTGCCCTTTCGCATGGTCGCTGCGGCATGATGCCGGGCGCCGTCGCGCCAGCCTGTACCCGATCAACCGGAGATTGAAAACGATGTGGATCCCGCGTCCGCGTTCGGCTGTACAAAGCGCCTCCCTGGCAGTCCTGGTCTTGCTGACCGGCGGCCACGCCGCCCGGGCGCAGCCGGTGTTCTCCAAAACCGGCGCCGGTGCGTTCAGCAACATCACCACCTCGCTGCTGGTGAACGATTCGACGGGCGCGTTCCTGACCCAGGGTTCTGTGCTGTGCCAGGCGCCACAGACCGGCCAGCTCACCAGCCCGTCCGGGGTCTGCATGCAGTACACGCCGAGCATTCCGTTCGTGGGCGGTGCTGCTGCGATCTTCGGGCTGAAGGGTGGGATCATCGACTATGCGAGCCCGCCGCTCACCCTGTCCGCCGATGCGGGGCCCGGCAGCAGCGCGATCACGGTCGGCAACCAGGCGGCCACCGCCAACATCAGCACCACGTCGGCGATCGGCTCCGTCAAGACGCTGAGCTCGCTCGCGGCCTCGGTGATCGGCGCGCTGCCGGCCGGCGAGACCATCACCGGCTACAGCGTCGGCGCGAGTGGCACGGTCCTGAGCCTGTCCATACCGACGCTCGCCGACCTGCCGCCCGGCTCCACCGTGACCTTCTCGACCAACACCAGCGCGCAGCAATTCACCGGCATCGCGGCATCGGTCGACCTCACCGCGCACCAGGGCCCGGGCTCCGGCGGCCAAGCCTGGGGCGCCAACTTCATCGTGGAGGCCGAGGCCGGATCCAACGGCTCGATCCACGGCGTCGAGATCGACGTCGCCAACTTCTCGGCAAACGTGGGCGGGTTCGGCGTCTGGCTGGGCAATAACGGCAACCAGAACATGAGCGCCGGGCTGTTCATCGGCGCCGGCGTCAGCGGTGCGGGCTGGCTCGAAGGGGTCGAGAGCGTCTCGTCGATCAATGACGACATGCTGTCGATCTCGTCCGCGACCACCTTCGGCAACGACCACGGCACCCACTCGGTCGGCACCATCTACCAGGGGAGCTACAGCACCGCGATCATGCAGGGGATCAACCCGAGCGGGCTGACGCCGACCACGCGGGCGCTGTTCACCATCACCCCGAAGGGCGGCATGGTCGACAGTTCGGTCACGCCGGTGGGCGCCCCCAGCGGCAGCACGCAGACCGCGGTCAACGGCTCGACCGGCATGATCCTGGTCTGCAGCGGCACGATCGCGTCGCTGACCGTGGTCATGCCGACGCTGCCGCTGCCGAAGCAGCACTACGAGATCGCCTCTGAATGCACGGTGACCACGCTGAGCCTGACGCTGCCGGGCGGCACCACGGTCGCGGGGGGAGCGACGACGGTCAGCCCCACGACACCGGTCGGCTTCATCTACGACAATGACCGGTCGACCTGGTTGCGCTGGTAGCTTGCGGTCCCGACCTGCTAGCTAG
>CAXTVI010000070.1:0-9679 GCA_964247695.1 uncultured Acetobacteraceae bacterium | reverse complement strand
AACCTGTGACCCCCGCCGTGTGAAGGCGATGCTCTACCGCTGAGCTACGCACCCATCCTGCTGCCGGGCCCGTTCTCTTGCCGGGCCTTGCGGCGTGGCCGGTTTCTGGTGGATTTCAGGGGCATCGTCAAGTCCGGGAAGCCGGCACCGGACGCGAGCGGGAGGACCCACGCATGAGCCTGGCAAGCAGACGTATCGGAGTTCCCGAGATCACCGCCCGGAAGGGCCAGACGCCGATCGTCTCGCTGACGGCCTACACCACGCCGATCGCCCGTCTGCTGGATGCGCATGCCGATCTGCTGCTGGTCGGCGATTCCGTGGGCATGGTGCTGTACGGCATGCCGACGACCCTGCCGGTCACGCTCGAGATGATGATCGCACACGGCCAGGCGGTCATGCGCGGGACCAGCCGGGCCTGCGTCATGGTCGACCTGCCGTTCGGCTCGTACCAGGAGAGCCCCGAGGTGGCCTTCAGGGCGGCGGCGCGGGTGATGTCGGAAACCGGTGCGTCCGCGGTCAAGCTGGAGGGCGGGGTCGAGATGGCCGACACCATCCGCTTCCTCGTCGCTCGCGGCATCCCGGTCTGTGGCCATATCGGCCTGATGCCGCAATCGGTGCAGGTGGCCGGCGGCTTTCGTGCCACCGGACGCAAGCTCGACGAGGCCGAGCGGTTGCGCGCCGATGCCCGCGCGGTCGATGCAGCCGGTGCGTTCGCGATGGTGCTGGAAGGCGTCGTCGAGCCACTCGCCGCCGAGATCACCGGCTTCGTGGCGACGCCGACCATCGGGATCGGTGCGTCGCCGCACTGCGATGGCCAGGTGCTGGTGTCCGACGACGTGCTGGGCCTGTTCGCCGACTTCACGCCGCGCTTCGTCAAGCGCTACGCCGAACTGGGCGCGCAGGTCGAGGCAGCCGCGGTAGCCTACGCCGCCGATGTACGGGCCCGACGCTTCCCAGGACCCGAACATTGCTTCGGGGTTGCCAAGCCGGCCTGATCAGCCGAGCGCTGCCGTCTCCAGCAGCGCCACGCCGGCTGCGCTCATGCGCTGCCGGGCGAGCATGAGGCTGTCGCGTCCGTCCGCGCCGACGCTGCCGATGCCGCGACAGGCATCCTCGAGCAGGACCGCCTCGAACCCGTTCGCGACCGCATCCTCGGCCGACCAGGAAACACAATAGTCGGTGGCAAGGCCGCAGAAGAACACGCGCCGGACCCCGCGGGCGCGCAGCCATCCGGCGAGGCCGGTCGAGGTGACGCGGTCGTTCTCGGAGAAGGCGGAGTAGCTGTCGACCGACCGGTTGCTGCCCTTGCGCAGGATCATCTGCAGCCGGTCCTGGTCGAGGGCAGGGTGCAGGGCCGCTTTCCCCGTGCCCTGGACCGCATGGTCGGGCCAGAGCACCTGCGGTCCGTACGGCATGGTCACGACCTCGAAAGGCGTGGCACCCGGATGCGCGCTGGCGAATGAGAGATGGCCACGCGGATGCCAGTCCTGGGTGGCGAAGGCGGTCGCGAAACGCTCCCGCAGCAGGTGGTTGATCAGCGGCACGATCGCGTCGCCACCGGCGACCGGCAATTCGCCGCCGGGCATGAAGGTCGGCTGCACATCGATTACCGCCAGCATGTCGGTGACAGGATCGATGTGCAGCATGGCGGGCTCCGGCTCTCAGATGTCCTGGTGCGGCAGGGACAGGGTCGCCGCCAGCGCATCGGACACACGGCGCGCAAAGGCCGTCGGGTCGCGCGGCAGCTCGCCATCCTGCACGCGGGCGAGGTCGAGCAGGGTGCGCGCCGCCTCCTCGACCGGCTCGTGCCGCTCGACGCGCGCGACCAGTGCGCGCACCAGCGCATGGTGCGGGTTGATCTCCAGGATCGGCGCCGAGCTCGGCATCTTCTGGCCGGAGCGGCGCATCATCCGCTGCAACTGCAGATCGGGCCCCGCCTGCGAGGCCGACAGCACCACCGCGCTGCTCACCAGCCGGTCGGTGCTGCGGATGTCCGACACGTCCTCGCCGAGCGCCTCCTTCAGGGCGGTGAGCAATGCGGTGACATCGGCTGCCTCCGCCTCGGGCGGCGTCTCGGCGCTGTGCTTCGAGAGGTCGGCAAGGCCCTGGGTCACGCTGCGCAGGGGCTTCTCCTCGAACTTGTCGAGCCGGTCGGGCCAGAATGCATCCACCGGATCGGACAGCAGCAGCACCTCGATCCCGCGCGCGGCGAACCCCTCGAGCTGCGGCGAGCCGGAGAGGGCGTCCTCGTTGTCGCCGATCAGGTAGTAGATCGCATCCTGCTCCGGCTTCATGCGGGAGACATAGTCCGCCAGCGACGTGAGGCCCTTGGGGTCGTGCGTGCTGTGGAACCGGGCGAGGCCCGCGAGCTCGGTGCGGTGCTCGAAATCCTCCCACAGGCCTTCCTTCAGCACCGGGCCGAAATTGTTCCAGAAGCCGGCATAGCTCTCGGCATCCTTGGCCCGGGTGCGCAACTCGCTGATGACGCGGTTGGTGACCGCCTTGCGTATGCGCGCCAGCACCGGGGTCGATTGCAGCATCTCGCGGGAGACGTTGAGCGGCAGGTCCTCGGTGTCCACGACGCCCTGCACGAAGCGAAGGAACGGCGGCAGCAGCTCGGCCTCGTCCGTGATGAACATGCGGCGCACGTGCAGCCGGACGCGGCTCTCGCGCACGCTCTCGACCGGCTCGAACGGGCGCATCGAGGGGATGAACAGCATGGCGGCGAATTCGAGGGTGCCTTCGGCGCGCCAGTGCAGCGTCGCCCAGGGCTTGTCGAACGAGTGGCCGAGATGCTGGTAGAACTCGTTGAGCTGTTCCTCGGTGATCTCGCTCTTCGGCTTGCGCCAGAGGGCCGTGCCCTCGTTGGCGGCGACTTCGTTGCCGTCGCGCTGGATGGTGATCGGCCAGGTGATGTGGTCGGCCCATTTGCGCACGATGGATTCCAGCCGGTACGGCTCGAGGAACTCATCTGCGTCGGACTTGATGTGCAGGACGATGTCGGTGCCGGGCGCCTCGCGGGTCGCACGCGCGATGGTGAAGCTGCCGCGGCCTTCGGAGGACCAGCACCAGGCATCCGCCGCGCCGGCGCGCCGAGACGTGACCTCGACGCGGTCCGCCACCATGAAGGCGGCATAGAAGCCGACACCGAACTGGCCGATCAGGCTCGGCCGGTCGTCCGATTTCTCCGCACCGTCCGGCTGCCCGGCATTGATCGCCTGACCGAACGCGCGCGTGCCGGAGCGGGCGATGGTGCCGAGATTCTGCACCATCTCGTCGCGCGTCATGCCGGCGCCATCATCGCTGATGGTGAGCTGGCGGGTGGCCTTGTCCGGATCGATGCGTATCTTGGCGCCGTCCGGCAGAGCACGGCCGGCATCGGTCAGTGCCTCGAACCGGCGGCGGTCGGTCGCGTCGGCGGCGTTGGCGACCAGTTCGCGCAGGAAGATTTCGCGGTCCGAGTACAGCGCGTGCACGACGAGGTCGAGCAGGCGGCCGACCTCGGCGCTGAATTCGTGCTGTTCGGGTGCTGCGGACGCGGCCTCCGGCTGGGTGGTCTCCTGGTCGCTCATTCCTGATGCCTCCCTGATCGCTGTGGCCGGGCGTGCCGGCGTGCGGCGGTCGGTATGCGCGGAGTGCCGGGCATTTTCAACCGGCGCACCATGTTCTGCCGGGCATTCAGTTATGGGCGACGGTGCGCCTCGCCGAAGCCAGCATCGCCACCGGCATCAGACGATAGGCGGACAGGCTGCGGCCGACGCCGCCGGAGGTCGGGCCGGCCGCCTGCAGCCGGACGACACGGCCGTAGCCGCCGAGCGGAGCGCCGGTCGGGCGGCTGGCCGGGCGACCGAAGCTGACGCCGATGCCGGCCGCCGCCACCTGCACGGGGGTCCGGGGCGCGCTCGCCCCCGTGTTGAGGGATGTGCCCGAGGCGGCCGCCAGGGTCCGGCTCGGCGGGCCGCGGGGCGGGCGATGAGCGGGAGCGGCGACCTCACGCCCGTCGATCGGCTCCGCCCAGGCTTCGAGCACGCGGCGCTGGTAGTCGGTGCCCAGTTCCGGTGTCTGCGAATGGTAGGCCGCCGCCGCATGCGGCCAGCTGCCGGTCTGGTGGAACAGGTCAGTGAGAAAGCTCGCGGCGTAGGTGGCGTTGCGCAGCGGATCAAACGCATCGTCGAGGGAGCGGAACGCCTCCGGGTGGTACATGAGGTTGATCTGGGTGCAGCCGACGTCCATCGACTGGATGCCGCTGGCCCGGTAGCCGGCGGCCGCCGCGACCGCCTCGGCCTTGGAGACATAATAATGTCCCTGACCCTGCACGTTGATGGTCCAGGGCCAGGCCCTGACACCGCCCTGCTCGGCGTCGTAGCGGCCGCTCTCCACCCGGCTGATCGCGTCGAGCAACTGGTTGGGCACGCCGGAGCTCTGTTCGGCCTGCAGGATGGCGTGCTGGCACAGCGCCGCGTCGTCGCTGGCCCGGGCAACGGTAGGCGCGAGCATGAGCCATGGCAGCAGGAGGATCAAGGAGACAAGCCGGCGCATGCAAGCACCATGGCCGGCAAAGATTACTGAAGCGTTGATCCTGGGCAGCGGGGCATGGCGCGGTCATTTTGTGCATCGCAAAATAAGCGCTTGACGGGGCGGGTGCGATCGCCATACCGTGCTGCTGCGGCCCGCCTCTGGCCGGCCGCATCTTGGACGTTTCCTCCCTAAACTTGGGCGGTGCTTCGGCACCGCCTTTTTTTTTCGCGCGGATCGGTCCGGCGGTCTCAGGCCGCCAGCAATGTCGGCAAGGCGACTGCCAGCATCTCCAGCATGGCGCTCATCGTCGCCTGCATGTCGGCGAAATGGGCGTTCCGCTCGAGGTTGAGTTCGTCCATGTAGAGGCTGCGGCCGATCTCTACCTGCAGCACGTGCACCCTGTGCGTCGGGCGACCGTAATGTCGCGTCACGTAGCCTCCGGCGTATGGGTCGTTGCGCCGGACGCGATAGCCGCGATCTCGCAGGAAGCGCTCGGTGGCCCGGGTGACGGCGGGCGCGCAGGACGTGCCGAAGGCGTCTCCGAGCACGAAATCGGGGTCCTGGCGCCGGAGGCCGGGTTGGCGCGGTGCCGGACCGTAGGGGCCGGCGCCCGACAAAGCGGTCCCGGCGAGTGCAGGGCCGGGGAATGAAACTCCGGCAAACGCGGGCATCGAGTGCGCGTCGATCAGCAGGCAGACGCCGTGCCGCGCGATCGTGGCCTCGATCAGCGCGGCAAGGGCCGCGTGGTAGGGCTTCCAGCACAGGCGTATGCGCTGCTCGGCCTCGGCGAAATCGAGCTTGCCGCCATAGATCGGCTCGCCGGAGGCGACCAGGCGCGCGATGGTGCCGAACCCTGCCGAGACGCGCGCGCTGCTGGTGTTGCACCAGGATGGCAACGCGTCGCTGAACATGACCGGGTCGAGTTCCCAGGGTTCCCGGTTGACGTCACAGAACGCGCGCGGGAAATCCGCCTGCAGCAGCGGAATGCCGAGCAACGGCGCGCGCGCGAACAACTCGTCGACGAAGCTGTCCTCGCTGCGGCGCAGGGCGTTGAAGCTGAGGCGCGAGGCAGCAACGAAGTCGACCGGATAGTTGCGTCCCGAGTGCGGCGACGCGACCAGGAGCGGCACCCCCTGCAGGTCGGGAGCCTCGATGCGGAACGGCGGTCTCGCAGCCAACGCCGGCGCCGTCGGCGGGCTCTCACTCATGCGGGCTGTCGATCATGCGGACGAGTGTGCGTGACGCAGTGCGGCATGTCACTTGGCGGTGTCGTGACCGGGACATGTTCGGTCGACCGCGACATCTCGCGGTCGGGTTGCAGAACCCGCCGCGCGCTTGTAGAAGCCAGCGCAGCGGATGGGCGCGTAGCTCAGCGGTAGAGCACTGCCTTGACATGGCAGGGGTCACAGGTTCAATCCCTGTCGCGCCCACCATCCCCTAATGACCAGGATCTGCAACGGCCGGCCGGCTCGCATCCAAAGCCGCCTGCAGGATATAGGCGGCGGCGACCTTGTCGACGATCTCCGCCCGCCGGTTGCGCGTCATGTCCATCTCCTCCACCAGCAAGCGGTTCACGGCGCTCGATGACAGGCGCTCGTCCCACAAGGCGGCTGGCAGGCCGGTGTGCTCGGCCAGGGCCAGCATCCAGTCGCGGGCGCGCTGGGCGGCCGGACCGAAGCTCCCGTCCAGCGACAGCGGCAAGCCGCAGACCAGGCCTGCGGCTCCCTCCCTCAAAGCGATCCGCGCAACCTCGACGGCGTTGGCCGCGAGCTTGCCGCGCCTGAGGCTGCCATAGGGCGTCGCCAGCATGAGCGAGACATCCGAGAGCGCCAGCCCGATGGTGCGGGCTCCCGGATCGATCCCCAGCAGGCGCTGACCCGCCGGCAGGGCGGCGCGTAATTGTGGCATGTTGAAGAGCGGCATGGTCAGGGCTTATGGTCCGGACCGGCTCCGGTAGCCAGCGTGTTGCACGCGACCCCCACCTCCAGACCTTGCGAAAGTCCTGCCAGATGTCGCTTGATGCCGCGACCGTCAAACATATCGCCCGGCTTGCCAGGATCGGCATCGAGGAGGACGAGGTGGTCCGGCTGCAGGGCGAGTTGAACGGCATCATCGGCTGGATCGAGCAGCTTGCCGCGGTCGATATCGAAGGCGTGCAGCCGATGGCAGGCATCGAGCAGGCGGCGCTGCGGCTGCGCGACGATGTGGTCACCGATGGCGCCCGGCCGGAGGCAGTGCTGTCGAACGCACCGGGCCGCAACGGCCTGTTCTACACCGTGCCGAAGGTGGTCGAGTGATGCTGACCGACCTCACGATCGCGGACGCGCTGCGCGGGCTGCGCGCGCGCACGTTCAGCGCGGTCGAGCTGGCGACGGCGCACCTGGATGCGATCGCCGCCCTCAACCCGAGGCTGAACGCGTTCCTTACCGTCACCGCCGACGCGGCGCTGCGGGGCGCTGCCGTGGCCGACGAAGCCCTGGAGCGCGGCGAGCACGCGCCACTCGGTGGCATCCCGCTCGGCATCAAGGACCTGTTCTGCACCGAAGGCGTGCGCACCACGGCCGCCAGCCGGATGCTGGAGAATTTCGTGCCGCCCTATGAAAGCACCGTGACGCAGCGCCTGCTGCAGGACGGCGCGGTGTTCCTCGGCAAGACCAATCTCGACGAATTCGCGATGGGGTCCTCGAACACCAACTCCGCGTTCGGGCCGGTGGAGAATCCCTGGAAGCGGGCAGGCGATGATGCGGTCCTGGTACCGGGCGGTTCGTCCGGCGGTTCGGCTGCGGCGGTTGCGGCGCGTCTGGCGATGGGTGCGACCGGCACCGATACCGGCGGCTCGATCCGCCAGCCGGCTGCCTTCTGCGGGATCGCCGGGATCAAGCCGACATACGGCCGGTGCAGTCGCTGGGGGGTGGTCGCGTTCGCGAGTTCGCTGGACCAGCCAGGACCGATGGCGCGCACCGTCGAGGATTGCGCGATCATGCTGCGCTCGATGGCCGGCTTCGACGCGCGCGACAGCACCAGCGTGGATCGCCCGGTGCCGGACTATGCCGCGGCCTGCGGACGCAGCCTCAAGGGGGTTCGCGTCGGCATCCCGCGCGAATATCGCGTCGACGACATGCCGCCGGAGATCGAGGCGCTGTGGCGGCAGGGTATTGCCTGGTTGCATGACGCGGGCTGCGAGATCGTCGACGTGTCGCTGCCGCACACGAAATACGGCCTTGCCACGTACTACATCGTGGCACCCGCGGAGTGTTCCTCCAACCTGGCCCGCTATGACGGCATCCGGTTCGGCCGACGCGTCGAGGCACCGACGCTGGACGGGCTGTACGAGGCCTCGCGCGCCGCGGGCTTCGGGACGGAGGTGAAGCGCCGGATCCTGATCGGCACGTACGTGCTGTCGTCGGGCTATTACGACGCGTACTACCTCCGTGCGCAGAAGGTTCGCAGCCTGATCCTGCGCGACTTCACCGAGGTGTATCGCACGGTGGATGCGCTGTTGACGCCGACCGCGCCGTCCGCGGCTTTCGCCCAGGGCGAGAACCAGGACGATCCGATCAAGATGTATCTCAACGACATCTTCACCGTGCCGGCGAGCATGGCCGGGATGCCCGGCCTCTCGGTGCCGGCCGGGCTGGACCACCAGGGGCTGCCGCTCGGGCTGCAACTGCTGGGACGGCCGTTCGACGAGGAAACGCTGTTCGCGCTGGGCAACGCGGTCGAGCAGGCAGCCGACTTCCGGCGCCTGCCGTCCCTCACCGCGGGGCGTGCGTGATGAGCTACGTGCTGGACGGTCGAGACGCAGCCTGGGAAGTCGTCGTCGGCCTGGAGGTGCATGCCCAGGTCATCAGCCGGTCCAAGCTGTTCTCCGGCGCCTCCGCCACCTATGGCGGCGAGCCGAACACTCATGTCAGCCTGGTGGATGCGGGCTTTCCCGGGATGCTGCCGGTCATCAACCGGGAGTGCGTGGCACAGGCGGTGCGCACTGGGCTCGGGCTGAACGCGCGCATCAACCTGGAGAGCCGGTTCGACCGCAAGAACTACTTCTACGCCGACCTGCCGGCCGGCTACCAGATCAGCCAGTTCGCGCATCCTATCGTGGGCAGCGGCGTGATCGAGATCGAGCTGGCGGATGGCAGCACGCGCGAGATCGGCATCACCCGGCTGCATCTGGAGCAGGATGCCGGCAAGTCGCTGCATGACCAGCACCAGACGCAATCCTTCATCGACCTGAACCGTGCGGGCGTCGGGTTGATGGAGATCGTCAGCGAGCCCGACATGCGCAGCCCGGAGGAGGCCGGCGCCTATGTGCGCAAGCTGCGCACCATCCTGCGCTATCTCGGCACCTGCGACGGCAACATGGAGGAGGGCTCGATGCGCGCCGACGTCAACGTGTCGGTGCGGCATGCGGGCGAGCCCTTCCGCACCCGCTGCGAGATCAAGAACGTGAACTCGGTGCGCTACGTCATGCAGGCGATCGAGGCGGAGGCGCGTCGTCAGGTCGCGGTGTGGGAGGCCGGCGGCACGGTCGACCAGGAGACGCGCCTGTTCGATCCGGCCCGCGGCGAGACCCGCTCGCTGCGCAGCAAGGAGGACGCGCACGACTACCGGTATTTCCCGGATCCTGATTTGTTGCCGCTGGTGATCGACGAGGACTGGGTGGCGGACCTCAAGGCTGCCCTGCCCGAATTGCCCGACGCCAAGCGGAGCCGGTTCATGAGCGAGTACGGCATTCCGCGCTACGACGCCGGCGTGCTCGTGGCGGAGCAGTCCACGGCGGATTTCTACGAGACGGTCGCGGCCGGGCAGGACGCCCGGCTGGCGGCGAACTGGGTCACCGGCGACCTGTTCGCGGCGCTGAACCGCACCGGACGCAGCATCGCCGAAAGCCCGGTCTCGGCCGAGGCGCTACGCGGCCTGCTCGGGCTGATGGCGGACCAGACGATCAACGGGCGCATCGCCAAGGACGTGTTCGAGGAGATGGTGGAGACCGGCGAGGCCCCGGCCGAGATCGTGGAGCGGCGTGGTCTGCGCCAGGTCACCGATACGGGGGCGATCGATGCTGCCGTGGAGACCGTGCTGGCGGGCAATGCCGACAAGCTGGCGGAGTATCGCTCCGGCAAGGACAAGCTGTTCGGCTTCTTCGTCGGCCAGGTGATGA
>CAXTVI010000069.1:0-9814 GCA_964247695.1 uncultured Acetobacteraceae bacterium | reverse complement strand
AGCGAGCAGCCGCATCAGGCCGGGAGCTCACCTTGTGCTATGTGCTGGCGGAGGCTGTCTGTCCGGTCGCCCTGATGACGGGTGACCTGGCGCGTTCGCAGGCGGCTGTGAGGCGACTGATGGCGACGGCACCGCGGTTCAACTTTGTATTGGAGCCATGTCGGCAAGTGCCTTGCAGGCATGGTGATGATCCATCAGGGCCAGTTCCGTGCCGGCGCCGGCTTGCTGGATCAGGCGCTGGTGCTATTGGCGCAGACGGGTCGCTCTACCCACCAAAGCGCCGCAGCCGCCTGCCTGGCGCGGGCCTTGGCAAGCATGGGCCGCACCGCGGAAGCGCTGGCCTGCCTCGATCAGGAAGCGCCGGCGTAAGCGCGGCGGGCATTGTTCAGCCCTCAACCCGGCGCCAAACCCGTCGGGTGCTCGGATCCACGACCCGCTGCCGCAGCGCCAGCACGTGCTGTGGCGCAGGATGTGCCGGGTAGCCTGAAGTGTTCCTGGTCCTCCGGCGCGATCGGGATCCGCAGCGAGGACGTCGAACCCGCCGCGGAAACTGGCCCCGTGCACCTCGAGCATCGGAGTCGTGCTGAGGGACAACGCCATGCGTGTGGCAAGCTTCGACGTCATCCGGCTGCTCGACGGCCGCTACGAGGCGCCGCTCGACGTGCTGACGCATCTCGGGGGCGAGGATGCCATCCATGCCCTCCGACGCTCCTGGCACGGCCCGACCTTCGTCGTAGACGTCAATTGCTTCGCACTCCGCACGCCGGAGGCAGTGATCCTTGTCGATGCCGGGACCGGGCCATCCTGGGGCGAGACGCTCGGGCATGCGCCGGAGGCCTTGCGTCAGGCCGGACTGGCGCCCGAACAGGTCTCCGCCGTGCTGCTGACCCACCTCCATGGCGACCACGCGCTCGGGCTGCTCGATGGCGACGCAGCCGCCTATCCCGGTGCCGAGATCCTGGTTCCGGCAGCCGAGCTCGCGCGCTTCACCGACGCCGTGGCAAGGGACGCCGCTTCCGAGGACCAGCGGGAGGTATTCCGGATCGCCGAGCGTATCGTCCATGCCTATCCCGGCAGAACCCGCGCAATCCCGCCTGGTCATGTCATGCCCGGCATCGAGGCGGTTCCGCTGCCCGGTCACACCAGGGCCCATACCGGTTATCTCATCGAAGACGGGCCTGCCTCGCTTCTCCTGGTCGGCGACATGCTCCAGGCCGTGACCACCCCGGTCGATCCTGACGCGGGCCTCGTCTTCGATGAGGATCCGGCGCAGGCCGCGCAGACCCGCCGGGACTGGCTCGCACGGCTGGCCGAGACCGGCTGGCGACTCTCCGGCGGCCATCTGCCGGGCGTCTTCCGTGTGGGCCGGCTCGCACCCGGCGGCCGCTCCGGCCAACAGCTCTTCGATCTCATCCCGGCCGGCTGATCGCGCCACAGGTGCCTGCTTCGCGGCGGAACCAAAACCGGTCCACCGTCATTTGGTCGGAAACACGCCGCCGGCCGGTGCCTTGGAGTGTCGGCACCGTGAGCTCGGCGGCGAGCGATCTGGAGAGAGCAGATGGACCTGGGCCTCACAGGCAAGACGGCGCTCGTGCTCGGCGGTGGTGGCGGTCTCGGGAGCGCGATCGCGCGCACTCTCGCCCGCGAAGGCGCGCGTGTGGCGGTCGCAGGCCGCACCCTGGCACCACTTGAGGCAGTCGTTTCTGCCATCCGTGCCGACAACGGCAAGGCAATGGCGCTCGAGTGGGACCTCGGCGATCTCGCGCGGGTCGATGACCGGATCGCCCGCTTGGAGGCGGAACTCGGGCCGGTCGACGTCCTGGTCAACAACACCGGCGGACCGCCACCCTCTCCCGCAGCGGGACAACCCGCCTCGACCTGGCAGGCGCAGTTCGAGGCGATGGTGCTGTCGGTGATCGCCATCACCGACCGGGTGCTCCCCTCGATGCGGCAGCGACGCTGGGGCCGGATCATCACCTCCACCTCTTCCGGCATGGTGGCGCCGATTCCGAACCTCGCGATCTCCAACGCGCTCCGCCTGACCCTGCTCGGCTGGTCGAAGACCCTCGCCGGCGAGGTCGCGCGTGACGGCGTCACGGTAAATGTCGTCGTGCCGGGCCGGATTGCGACCGATCGCGTTGCCTTCCTCGACGACCAGAAGGCGCGCCGCGAGAACCGCGCGGTCGCCGACGTGGCGGCCGCGAGCGCCGCCACGATCCCGCTCGGCCGCTACGGCGAGCCGCAGGAGTATGCCGACGTGGTTGCCTTCCTCGCCAGCACCGCCGCCTCGTACATGACCGGCGGTGTCGTTCGCGTCGATGGCGGCCTGATCCAGAGCCTGTGACTGACGGAGCGACGATGGCCGACGATACTGAGCGGTTCGCGCGCCTGCGCGCGATCAGCACGGCGACACTGACGACCGTCCTCCTGAAGAAGGGGCTCCGGAACGTGTACATGCGCGGCACCCGGCCACTTGACCCCGGCAGTGCGCGCGTCGTCGGCCGCGCGTTCACGCTGAGGTTCGTCCCGGCGCGCGAGGACCTCGCGACCCCGGCCTCCTGGGCGTCACCGGTCTCCACCCGGGCCGCCATCGAGGCGATGCCGGCCGGCTGCGTGGCTGTTGTCGACGCCATGGGCAATACGGATGCCGGGATCTTTGGCGACATCCTGTGCGGCCGCATGCGGGAACGTGGCGTCGCGGCTTTGGTGACCGACGGTGCGTTGCGGGACGTCAAGGGGGTGCGGGAGACCGGCCTGCCGGTCTGGAGCCGCGGTGCCGCAGCACCACCCTCGGTGAGCGCGCTGACCTTCGTCGACTGGCAGAAGCCGATCGGCTGCGGCGGCGTCGCGGTCTTCCCGGACGATCTGGTTTCGCTCGACGAGGACGGCGCCGTCCTCGTACCGGCTGCGATCCTCGACGAGGTGATCGCCGAGGCGGCTGAACAGGAACGCGTCGAGGAATGGATCATGGGCGAGGTGAGGAAAGGCGTTCCGCTGCCCGGCCTCTACCCGATGAATGAGGAGACCAGGGCGCGCTATCGGCGGGAGACGGGACCGGCCTGACGTCGGCCCAGGGAGGACAACCGATGCGCCTCGGTTTCATCGGTCTTGGCCAGATGGGGCGTTCGATCGCGCTCAACCTGCTGCGCGAGGGCGACGACCTCACGGTGTGCAGCCGGAGCGGGCGCGGTCTCGATGCCTTCAGCGCAAGCGGCGCCTCCGTCACCCGAAATGCCGCGGATCTCGCCGGCGCCGACATCGTTTTCCTCTGCCTGTCGGATGCCGAGGCGGTTCGCTCGGTAATCCTCGGGGAGGACGGGCTCGCGCCATTGCTCGGCGAGGGGAAGCTCGTGGTCGACCTCGGCACGACCGACCACGCCGAGACCATCGCACTCAGCGAGACACTGCGGGCTCGGGGCGTTGTCTTCCTCGATGCGCCGGTTTCGGGCATGGCGGCGCGCGCAATCGACGGGACCTTGACGGTCATGTGCGGCGGCGAGGCGGACGCGTTCGAGCGCGCGTTGCCGCTGCTGCAGCGGATCGGCCGGATGATCCTCCACATGGGGCCGTCCGGCAGCGGCCAGGCGGCCAAGCTGGTCAACCAGCTGCTGTTCGACATCAACGCGGCAGCACTGGCCGAGCTGCTGCCCTTCGCAGCCCGGCTTGGCCTCGACCCCGCAAAACTCGCAGATGTCGTCAACACCGGGACGGGCCGGAGCTACGCCTCGGAGTTCTTCGTCCCGCGCATCCTGCGCGGCCACTTCACTGACGGCTACCCGATGGCCGCAGCCTACAAGGACCTGGTTGCCGGGGCGTCGCTGTCGGCCCGGCTCGGCGTGCCGCTGCCGGTGCTGGCTGCGGCGACCGCGACCTACCAGACGGCGCTCCGGAGCGGGCATGGCGGGGAGGACAAGGGCGCCATGATCCGGGTGTTCGAGGATCTGCTGGATGTCCGGTTCCGCGCCGCGTTGCCGGACGGGTGAGACGTGCCTGGATCTACGCAAAGGCGATCGTGACCGGGCTCGGTGACGGGACGATCTCGCCGACCGGGCCGAGACCGCCGCCAGGGTCGGATACGAAACGACCGATCAGATCGTCCTGCTCGCTTGCGACGAAAAGGATGTCATCGTGCAAGGCGATGAAGCGCGGGCCTCGTCCGGGGGCCTGCGTCCAGCCGAGCTGACGGAGGCGGCCGTCCGCGTCGTCAGTCCCGAAGACCGCGATGCTGTCGTGTCCACGATTGGAGACGTACACGATGTGCCCGTCTGCCGTCGCGGCGATCGCCGCCGCAGTGCTGGTGCCAGCAAAGTCGCCCGGGAGCGTGGGAATGACCGCGACCGGTTCGAGCCGGCCGGAGGCCCAGCGGCACGTGGTCACCGAGGAATCGAGCTCGTTCAGCACCCAGCACACCGGCAGCCGGGGATGGAACGCCGCGTGGCGCGGTCCGGCGCCGGAACGCGCCGGCATCACCGAGCGCAGTTCGAGCCTGCCCTGGTCCGCGTCGAACGCGAACACCGCGACCTCGTCGTGGCCCTTGTCGGGAACCAGCACGAAGCGGCCGGACGGATCGAACAGGATCTGGTGTGGGTGCGAACCGGCCTGCTCGACGGGGTGCGGCCCGGGGCGGCCGGGCATCGACGCAAGGAAGCTGAACGGTGCGAGCGCGCCATCATTCCCGATCGGCAGGACGGCGACCGTGCCGGAGCCATAATTGGCGACGACCAGATGCCGGCCGGACGGGGCGATCGCCTGGTGGACGACATTGCCGCCGCCGGTCGCGGCCTGTCCGAGCGGACGCAGCAGTCCGGTCACGTCGTCGCGCGCATAGGCACTCGCGTAGTCGGCGTCGCCATGCACGGCGTAGAGCGTCCGCCGGTCTGGCGCGAAGACAAGAAAGGACGGGTTCATCAGGCCGGGCAGGTGCTGGACAGGGATCCAGGCTCCGGTCGCCGGGTCGATCGCGTGGACATGGATCCCGTCGCCCCGCGCGCCGCGCGTCGCGGTGGTGAAGCAGCCGACGTACGCGAAGCGGGAGGCCGGCATCGTCAGGCGGCTGCCACGCCGGTGACGAGCGACCGCATCCGATCCACGGCCAGCTCCGGCGCGGAGAGGACAGGGACGGTGACCGCGGCACTTACAGCGGCGAAGGCCCGTGAGGTCGAGAAATGCGCGAGCATGATCGCATCGCAACCGGCGAGGGCGGGTGCGCGCGCGGCGATCAATCGGTTGTGCGTGTCGGCATCGCCGCGCCTGAGCGCGTCCATCGCGCCGTCCACCAGGATCGTCTCGAGCGTCGCGGACCGCCCGCTCTCGGCCGCGAACCTGTCGAATTCGTTGGTCATCGTCGCGACCGACGGCGCGAAGGTCGCGAGCATGCCGATCCGCGTGCCGTATTCGGCCGCCGCCTCGAACATCGCCTGGTTCGGCTTGAGCACCGGAACCGCGCATCGCGCGGCCAGGCGGTCGATCGCCGGCCCGAACGCCGAGCAGGTGACGAGGATGCCGGCGGCGCCGAGACCCAGTCCGTACAGCCCGAACGCCACGAAGCGGTCGATCATCGCCTCGGAGAGCCCGGCTTCCCGCGCGCGATCGATCGTGAGGGCGTCATCGAGCAGGTTGACCGGCTCGGCATCCGGCCAGCGGGATACGAAGGCGGACCGGATCGGCTCCATGGCCACCGGAGTGGCGTGCAGCAGGACGATGCGGGAAGCCATGCGCGATCCTTTCGGATGGACGGGTGGGTTGCGCGGGAAAACTAAGTGTCGCGACGCGTTCACCGAGGGCGCGCGGTTTCGCCAAGGATAGGGAGCATCATGTCGGCCACCACACAAGACGGCGCCGCTACCACACAAGATGGCGCAGCCCCGGGCATCACGTCGTCGGAGAGCTTCGAAACCAGCGTGAAACGCAGTGCCGAGGCAACGCCGTTCCGGTTCCGCGACCTGCTCGCACTCGGTGACTTCGAGCGCCACGCGCGACGCCACCTGCCGCCCATGATCTTCCAGTATGTCGCCGGCGGCGTGGAGACAGGCGCCGCCATGCGCGCGGCCTCGGGCGCCTACGAACGCTACAGCTTCCGTCCGCGGATGATGATCGACACGGCGGCGCGCGACCAGTCGGTCACGCTGTTCGGCAGCACCTGGCGCGCACCGTTCGGCATACCGCCCCTCGGCGGCGCCGCCTTCGTGGCCTATCGCGGGGATCTCGTTCTCGCCGAAGCCGCCGCGCGCATGGGCGTCCCGATGATCCTGAGCGCGTCGGCGCTGATCAGCCTCGAGGACGTGATCGCGCGCAATCCGGACGCCTGGTTCCAGGCCTATCTGGCAGGCGACCAGTCCCGCATCGACCGGCTGGTCGATCGCGTGCAGGCGGCGGGCTTCCGGACGCTGGTGGTGACCGCGGACACGCCGGTGCTCGGCAATCGCGAGCACAACATCCGCAGCGGCTTCAGCATGCCGATCCGCGTTACGCCTAAGGTCGCCGTGCAGAGCGCGCTGCATCCGCGCTGGCTGCTCGGCGTCGTCGCACGCACCTACTGGCGGCACGGCGCGCCGCATTTCGAGAACACCGAGGCGGAACGCGGGCCGCCGATGATGTCGCGGGCGCTGCGCAACACCACCGCGCGCGACAAGCTGTCGTGGCGTCACCTCGAGGCGATCCGCCGGCGCTGGGACGGCAACCTCCTGGTCAAGGGCCTGCTCACCGTCGAGGACGCCGTGCGCGCGCGGGAATGCGGCGCTGACGGGATCATCCTCTCGAGCCATGGCGGACGCCAGCTCGACTACGCGCCGGCGCCGCTCGATGTCCTGGCCGAGCTCGGGGCTGAGAAGCAGGCGATGAAGGTCATCGTCGATAGCGGAATCCGGCGCGGCACCGACGTCCTCAAGGCGCTGGCCCTCGGCGCCGACTTCGTGCTCGTCGGACGTCCCCTGATGTTCGCGGCGGCGATCGGCGGCGTTCCCGGCGTGCTGCACGCGATGACGATCCTGAAGGACGAGATCCACCGCGACATGGCGCTGCTCGGGGTGAACCGGCTCGACGAGCTGACGCCGGACTTCGTGCGGCATGCCTGAGGTGGGCGTGATCCAGGCCATGCTGGCACTCGTATTGCGTCGCCCCGTCGACGAGGCGGTGCTGCCGCGCCTTGCCGATTGCGGCGTCCGGGTCGAGATGGACTGGGCGCCGACCAGCGTGCTGCTGAAGAAGCTGGAGGTGGGTGAGTCTGCGGACCTGCTGGTGGTGACCTCCGAGGCCATGGACCGCTTGGCCGCTGCCGGCATGATCGACCCGTCGAGCCGGATCGACCTCGTACGCTCGCGCATCGGGATCGCAGTATCGCGCGGGGCGGCGCATCCCGCCATCGACACACGCGACGCCGCCGTCCAGACGCTGCTCGCGGCCCGCTCGGTCGCCTATTCGCGGGGTGGCGCGAGCGGCATCCATTTCGCCGCCGCCATCGAGCGGCTCGGGATCGCGGCGCAGATCAATGCGCGGGCGACGATCATCCCGGCCGGCTTCACCGCCGAGCGGCTGGTCGCGGGGGAGGCGGACATCGCGGTGCAGCAGATCAGCGAGCTCATGGCGGTGCCGGGTGTCGAGATCGTGGGCGCCTTGCCTGAGCCGCTCGGAACCGCAGCCATATTCTCCGGAGCGGTCCTGGTCGGGACGGCGCACGGGGAGGCCGCACGACGCTTCCTGGCACTGCTAGACGACCCGCGGACGCGCCAGGCCTACGCGGAGGCGGGACTCGAGGCGCTGGCCTGAGACCGCCGTCGCTCAGCAGGTCGCCCGCGCGTCCCGGGTCGAGAGGCGGGTGAGCAGGTACTCGACCTCGGCGCGGGCCGCAGCGCTCAGCCGCGCGGCCGGGCTGCGCTGCGTGTCGGACGCGATCAGGCCGCGCCGCGCCATCACGTATTTCCGCACCGCGAGCCCCACGCCCGGCTGCTGCTCGTAGCGCAGCAGCGGCAGGTGGGCGTCGAACAGGTCATGGGCCTCGTCGCGTCGGCCGGCCGACTGCAGGCGGACCACGTCCACCAGCATGTCGGGGAACGCGTAGCCGGTCATCGCGCCATCGGCGCCGCGTTCTGTCTCGAAATCGAGGAACAGGCCGCCATTGCCGCACAGTATCGAGATCGGCCGGCTTGTTCCGTCCTGCTCCGCGGCCCGTAGCGCGCTGATCTTCTCGAGGCCCGGCCAGTCCTCGTGCTTGAGCATCACGCAGCCGTCGTTCTCGCCCACGATGCGGCGGATCACGCCCGGCGACATCACCACCGAGAAGTTGAGCGGGTAGTCCTGAATCACCCACGGCACGCCAGGGCCGAGCGCCTCCGCCGCGCCCCGGTAGTAGGCGGCGATCTGGTCGTCCGTCCGCAGCGTGTTCGGCGGCGCGATCATCACGCCGGCCGCACCCGCCTCCATCGACGCGAGCGCCAGGCCGCGCATGGCGGCGAACCCCGGCGCCGACACGCCGACGATGACGGGCAGTGCGCCGGCGGCCCGGATGAAGCAGCGCGCCACCTCCAGCGCCTCGACGCCGTCGAGCTTCGGCGCCTCCCCGAGCACGCCGAGCACCGTCATCCCGTCGCTGCCGATGTCGCGGTAGAAGGCGACGAGCCGCTCGATGGAAGCGAAGTCGATCCGGCCGTCGGGATCGAACGGCGTCGGCGCGATCGGGAAGACCCCCTGGGCGGTATGATCTAGCGGCATCGTCTGTCCTCCTAGCTCATGCTTGCGCCGTTGAGCGTCGGCGGGCGAGGCCCGCGCATTCCGGGATCGGCGTCAGGATGTCCCCGCCTTCGAACCAGGCGATGACATTGTCGATGGCGAGCTGGCCCATGCGGCCGCGGGTATGATGGGTCGCGGTGCCGACATGCGGCAGCAGCACGACCTGCTCCAGGGCGAGCATCGCGTCCGGCACACGCGGCTCGTCGGCAAAGACGTCGAGGCCGGCGGCCAGGATATCGCCGCGTTGCAGCGCCTCGATCAGCGCCGCCTCGTCGACCACCGACCCGCGGGCGACGTTGATCAGGACGCCGTCCGGCCCGAGTGCGGACAGGATTTCGGCATTGATCGCGTGACGCGTCGCAGCCCCACCCGGCAGCACCACGATCAACGTGTCGCATGCGGCTGCCAGTGACAGCAGGCTGTCGTGATAGGTGTGCGGCGACGTCTCGCGTCGCGTGCGGGCGAAATAGGCGATCGGCACGTCAAAGGCCGAAAGCCGATGAGCGATCACGGCGCCGATGCGGCCCATGCCGGCGATCCCGACCGTCCGGCCGCGCAGCGACGGCGAATATGGAAATTCCGCGCCGTCGCGCCAGCGCCCCGCGCGCAGGTGGCGCTCGGCGGCCGGCAGCCGGCGCAGGGTCGCGAGCAGCAGGCCGACCGTGAAGTCGGCCATCTCGTCATTCAGCACGTCCGGCGTATGGCTGACGACGATGCCGCGCCGGACCGCCTCCGCGACGGCGATCGAGTCGTAGCCGACCGAGATCGTCGCGATCGTCTCGAGGCCGGACAGGCGGTCCATCAGGGCAGCATCGATCGGCGTGCGGCCGCGCGTGACGATGCCGCGCACGACCTCGTCGCGGCCGACCGAGGCCGCGTCGGTGGCTGCAACGAGATCGAAGCGGGCGCGCAACGCCGCTTCCTCGTCTGCGCCCATGTCGCCCAGTGTCAGCACCCTGACCGGCTCGCTCATCTCGATCATCCTCTAGTTCCTCGCTTGCCACTCATGGTCGACGAACTCGCTTGCCGCTACGATCGACGAGTTCGCTGGCCGCTCAACGGTCGACGAGCCGTGCCGGCACCGCGAGCA
>CAXTVI010000068.1:0-11452 GCA_964247695.1 uncultured Acetobacteraceae bacterium | reverse complement strand
GCTGGTGATGGAGAACGAGGAAAACGCCGGCGCCGACCGGGTCAACCTGATGACCCTGCACGGTGCGAAGGGGCTCGAGTTCGACACGGTGTTCCTGCCCGGTTGGGAGGAAGGTGTGTTCCCGAGCCAGCGCACCCTGGACGAGGGCGGCAACAAGGGGCTCGAGGAGGAGCGCCGGCTGGCCTATGTCGGCATCACCCGGGCGCGCAAGCGGGCGATCATCAGCCACGCCGCCAACCGCCGCATCTATGCCAACTGGCAGAGCTCGATCCCGAGCCGCTTCATCGACGAGCTGCCCGAGGAACATGTCGAGCAGGCGGGCTCCGCGGCGCTGGCGCGCGAGCAGCTTCGATCGGCGCCGCCGGTATTCGGCGGCCAGTTCCCGCTGACCGCGCGGCGTCCGCGCACGGTGGAAGCCTGGGAGGAGCCGCCGCGCCCGAAGCGGCAGAGCAGCATCGCGGTCGGCACCCGCGTGTTCCACCAGAAGTTCGGCTACGGCATCGTGCGCTCGGCCGACGACGACCGGCTCGAGATCGAGTTCGACCATGCCGGGCTGAAGCGACTGCTCGATTCTTATGTGGAGCCGGCGGGAGCCGCCTCTTGAGCAGGCGCCGCCACGCGCTGGCGCTCGAGACCGTGCATGTGACGGTGCCCGAGGACGCGGTCGAGGCCTATGAGGCGGCGCTCGCCAGCGTCTGCGGCACGGTCGGCATTTTCGAGGCCGACGACACCCAGACCGTCTGGCGCATCGAGGGCGTCAAGGACGCAGGCGCCGAGGAGCAGGCATTGGCCACCGCCCTCGCCCTGGCTCGCGCCGCCACCGGCATCTCCGCCACGCTCGGAAGGGAGGCGACCGAGGCAGAGGGCTGGCTCGCCCGCACCTATTCCGCGTTTCCCGAGCAGCTGGTCGGGCGTCGCTTTGCCGTGCGCGGCACCCATCTCGGTCGCGCGCCCTCCGGTCCGCGCCTGACGCTGACGCTGGATGCCGGCATCGCCTTCGGCTCCGGCGAGCATGGTTCGACCCGCGGCTGCCTGCGCGCCCTCGAGGCGGTGGCCTTTCGTCGTCCCGCCCGCATCCTCGACCTCGGCGCCGGCTCCGGCATCCTGGCGATGGGGGCCGCCGCCCTGCTGCACCGTCCGGTGCTGGCGGTGGATATCGAGCCCTGGTCGGTGCGGGTGGCGGCGCAGAATGCCGCCATGAACCGGCTGCACCGGCTGGTTGCCTGCCGGCTCGGCAATGGCTGGCGCACGCCGGCGGTCCGGGCCGCGGCGCCGTACGACCTGGTGTTCGCCAACATCCTCGCGCGGCCGCTCTGCCGCATGGCGCGGTCGCTGGCCTCGCACCTCGCACCAGGAGGAACTGCGATCCTCGCCGGACTGCTCGGCACCCAGGTGCGCATGGTTCTGGCGGCGCATCGCCGGCAGGGGCTGGTGCTGGAGCGCGTCCTGCGCGAGGGCGACTGGGCCACGCTGATCCTCAGGCGTCGCACGGCGGGGACCTCGAGGCGTCGCGCCGCATGACCGTCCGTGCCGCCACCGAGCAGGACCTGCCCGCGATCCTGGACATCACCAACGACGCCATCATGAACAGCACCGCGCTGTGGAGCCTTACCCCGATCGACCTGGACGCGCGCCGGGCCTGGATGCGCGAGCGCGTCGGCGACGGCTTCCCGGTGCTGGTCGCCGAGCTCGACGAGCGCGTTGCAGGCTTCGCCTCGTACGGCCGCTTCCGCCCGCACGAAGGCTACCTGCACACCGTCGAGCACTCGCTGTACGTGCACCCGGACTGTCGCGGCCAGCGGATCGGCACGGCGATGCTCGCGGCCCTGCTGGCGGACGCGGCCGCCAGCGGCAGGCACGTGATGGTCGGCGGCATCGAGGCCACCAACCAGGCCTCGATTGCGCTGCACGAACGGGCCGGCTTCACCCCGGCCGCCGTGCTGCACCAGGTCGGCCACAAGTTCGGCCGCTGGCTCGACCTGCTGTTCATGCAGAAGCTCATTTCCCCTATGCCTGGAGAGACAAGCCGATGAGCCAGGACCACGGTCCCCGCCTGCAGGCGCTGCGCTCGGCACTCGACGCCGCCGGTCTGGACGGCTTCATCCTGCCGCGGGGCGACGAGCATCTCGGCGAATATGTCGCGGCCGGTTCCGAGCGGCTGGCCTGGCTGACCGGCTTCACCGGCAGCGCCGGCCTCGCGATCGTGCTGCCCGACAAGGCGGCGGTGTTCTCCGACGGCCGCTACACCCTGCAGCTTTCCGAGCAGACCGATGGCGCGCTGTGGAGCCGGCAGCACCTGATCGAGCAGCCGCCGGAAGCGTGGCTGGCCGAACAGGCGAGCGGCCCGGCGCGCATCGGCTACGATCCCTGGCTGATGAGCCCGGACGCGCTGGCGCGGTTCCAGTCCCGGCTGAAGTCCGGCGACGCCACCCTGGTGCCGGTGCAGCCCAACCCGGTCGATGCGATCTGGACCGACCGGCCGCCGCCGCCGCTGGAGCCGGCACGGCCGCATGCGGCGGAGTTTGCCGGCCGCGACAGCGCCGACAAGCGTCACGAGATCAGCCAGGTGATGCGCGCCGCCGGCGAGCAGGCGCTGGTGCTGACCGATCCGGCCTCGATCGCCTGGCTGCTGAACATCCGTGGCGCCGACGTGCCGTTCACGCCGCTGGCCCTGGGCTTCGCGATCCTGCGCGACGACGAGAGCGTCGTGCTGCTCATGCACCAGGCCAAACTCGATGCCGGCATGCGGCAGTGGCTCGGCAACACCGTGCAGGTGGAGCCGCCCGAGGCGCTGCCCGTGGAGATTTCCGCCCTGAGTGGGAAGACCGTCCGCATCGATGCCGGCGGCAGCGCGGTCTGGTTCGCCCAGCAACTGCGCGCCGCCGGTGCGACGCTGAGCACCGCGCCGGATCCGGTGCTGCTGGCGAAGGCGCGCAAGAACGCAGTCGAGCAGGCCGGGGCCCGGAGCGCGCATCACCGCGACGGCATCGCCCTGTGCGGCTTCCTGCACTGGCTCGACCTGCATGGAGCCGGGCAGACCGAGATGGCGCTGGCGGAGCGGCTGAACAGGTTTCGCGCCGCCTCGCCGCTCTATCGCGGCGAGAGCTTCCCGGCGATCTCCGGCTCGGGTCCGAACGGCGCCATCATCCACTACCGCGTCACACCCGAGTCCGATCGCATCCTGCAGGCCGACGAGGTGTATCTGATCGACAGCGGCGCGCAGTATCCGGACGGCACCACCGACGTCACGCGCACGATCTGGAGCGGCCCCGGTCGGGCGCCGGCCCCGGTTCGCGACCACTTCACCCGCGTGCTGCGCGGCCATGTCGCGATCGCCGGCACGCGGTTCCCGCGCGGTGCGCCCGGTGCACGGCTCGACAGCCTTGCCCGTGCGCCGCTCTGGGAGGCCGGGCTGGACTACGACCACGGCACCGGGCACGGCATCGGCAGCTTCCTGTCGGTGCATGAAGGACCCTGCAGCATCCATCCGCGCAACCAGGGCGCGCCGCTCGAGCCAGGCATGATATTGTCCGACGAGCCCGGCTACTACCGGACCGGCGCCTACGGCATCCGGCTGGAGAACCTGCTGCTGGTGCGGGACGCCGAGCCGGCCGCGGATGCGCAGGCGCGGCCGTTCCTGGAGTTCGAGACGCTGACCCTGGCACCGTTCGACCGGCGGCTGATCGAGACGGCGCTGCTGCACGAGCAGGAGCGGCGCTGGATCGACCGCTACCACGCACGCGTCCTGTCCGAGATCGGACCGGGGCTGGATGCGGCCGCGCAGGACTGGCTACAGACGGCCTGCGCGCCGCTTTGACCGAAAAGGAATTTCCCTGATGAGCCAAGCTTCCGGCGAGAAGATTCCTGCCACCCTGATCCCGGGCGACGGCATCGGTCCCGAGATCGTGGAGGCTGTCGTCGAAGTGCTCGCGGCACTCGGCGCCCCGTTCGAATGGGACCGGCAGCTCGCCGGCATGGCCGCCGTCGCCGACTGCGGTGATCCGCTGCCGCTGCGCACGCTGGAGAGCATCAGGCGCACCGGTCTCGCCCTCAAAGGCCCGCTGACCACGCCGGTCGGCGGCGGCTTCAAGTCGATCAACGTGACGCTGCGGCAGGAGTTCGAGCTGTACGCCAACCTGCGTCCGGCCCGCACGCTGATCCACGGCCAGCGATACGACAATATCGACATCGTGCTGATCCGGGAGAACCTCGAAGGCTTCTACGCCGCGATGGAGCACTACCTGCCGATCGGGCACGACCCGAAGGCGATCGCGATCTCGTCCGGCTTCAACACGCGCGCGGAATGCCAGCGCATCGTGCGGTACGCCTTCGACTACGCGGTGCAGAACGGCCGCAAGAAGGTCACGCTGGTGCACAAGGCGAACATCCTGAAGGCGCTGACCGGCATCTTCCTCGAATCCGGCTACGAGATCGCCAAGGAATACGAGGGGCGCGTCGAGGTGAACGACCGCATCGTCGATGCCTGCGCGATGCAGCTCGTGCTCGATCCCTGGCAGTATGACGTGATCGTCACCACCAACCTGTTCGGCGACATCCTGTCGGACCTCATCGCGGGCCTCGTCGGCGGCCTGGGCATGGCGCCGGGCGCGAACATCGGCAACGACGCCGCGATCTTCGAGGCGGTGCATGGCTCGGCGCCCGACATCGCCGGCAAGGGTGTCGCCAATCCGCTGGCCCTGCTGCTGGCATCCGAGATCATGCTGGCGCATGTCGGCCGCAAGGACCTCGCCGACCGGCTCGAGGCCGCCATCAACGACACCGTGCTGACCCGCGGCATACGCACTCGCGATCTCGGCGGCACCGCCGACACGCGCACCCTCACCGATGCGCTCAGGCAGCGCCTGGCCTGATCCCGAAGGCTTGCGGGCCGCGTCGCTCCTGCCCCTGTCGGTATTTATGCTCTGGTCACCTTTTCCAGACATGATGCAGGTATTCGGGACGGGGAAATCGGTACTGTGTCAGCGAGCCTTTTGTCGGCCAGCCCCGGGGGTGATCCACGCGAGAGACGCCGGGCGGCGATGCGCCGCGGGCCGCCGGCGCCGTGCTGCCAGCCGCGGCTGAGGCTGCGCGACCGCCGCGTCACCGCTCTCGACGCCTCGTCCGGCCGATCTGCCGGCATGATCGGCACCCGGACGCCCTGGGGCCCGCGCAGCCACGCCCGTGAACACGCGGCGCTGCTGCAGGCGCTGGAGGTTGCGCTGCGCTGGCCGGGATGCGGGACAGCGGACGTCTCGCTCAGGATCAGCGATGGCCTGTCCTGCAGCGGTCTGCTGACCCAGACGCTGACAGAGATCCTCACGGAGCTGGATTTCCCGGCCGAGCGCCTGCAGCTGGAGTTTTCCGAGACCGCCCTGCAGGCCGATGAGCCGGACTTGCTGTTCGCGCTCGCGGCACTGCGTGATCTCGGGGTCGTGCCCATCCTGGGCGGGTTAGGCGGCGGCATCTCCAGCCTGTCGCTGCTGCGCCGGCGCAGCCTCACCGGCCTGCTTGGCGCGGTGAAGCTGGACGCGGCGCTGGTGCGCGACTGCGACAATGGCGAGAGCGACGCCGAGTTCCTGCGCGGGCTGGTTCGGGCGTCGCATGCCCTCGGCCTGCTCGTCGTGGCCGAAGGCATCGACAACGCCAGGCAACACGACACGCTGCTTGCAGCGGGGTGCGACGAGGGACAGGGAGCTTTTTCCGGCCTTGTGCCGGTGGTCGAGGATCTGCAGTAGCGCGCCGCGGGGCCGGGCTCCGATTTTGATCGGAGGCGCGTGCCACCACCGGTCAGACGGCAGCACCGACATAACGCGCCGTCGTTCGCGCGGCCACCTCCTGCGCAGTCACTCCGGGGGCAAGCTCCACCAGCCTGAACGGGCTTTTGTGGTCAGGACGCTCGAAGACGCACAGATCGGTCACGATCATGTCGACGACGTTCCGCCCGGTCAGCGGCAGGGTGCAGGCGGGGACGAATTTCGCACCGCCTTCCTTGGCGCTGTGCTCCATCACCACGATCACCCGCTTCACCCCGGCGACCAGATCCATCGCCCCGCCCATCCCCTTGACCATCTTGCCGGGAATCATCCAGTTGGCGATGTCCCCGGTCTGGGATACCTCCATGGCGCCCAGCACCGTCAGGTCGACATGGCCGCCGCGTATCATCGCGAAACTGTCCGACGAGGAGAAATAGGACGATGACGGCAGTTCGCTGATGGTCTGCTTGCCGGCATTGATCAGGTCGGCGTCGATCTCGTCCTCGTGCGGGAACGGGCCGATGCCGAGCATGCCGTTCTCGCTCTGCAGCGTGACCGTCACGCCGGCGGGAATGTGGTTGGCGAGCAGCGTCGGAATCCCGATCCCGAGATTGACGTAGAACCCATCCTGCAACTCGCGGGCGGCACGAGCCGCCATCTGTTCACGGGTCCAGGCCATCGGACTTCCCCTCCGCATGATGCACGCATCATGCTCTACTTTGCAAAGGAACAGAGCAGCTCATGCTGCTCTGGGACGCGTGGTCCGGAACTCGATCTGCTTGTCGTACGGCGATCCGTCGATGATGCGCTGCACGAAGATCCCCGGCAGATGGATCGCGTCCGGATCGAGGCTGCCGGCCGGGACGATCTCCTCGACCTCGGCGACCGTGACACGGCCGCACATGGCGGCCGGCACATTGAAGTTGCGGGCGGTCTTGCGGAACACAAGATTGCCTGCGGTGTCGGCCTTCCACGCCTTGACGATGGCCAGGTCGGCGAAGATGCCGTGCTCCAGGATATAGGTCTCCTCGCCGAACTGCTTGTGCTCCTTGCCCTCGGCGACCAGCGTGCCGACGCCGGTGCGGGTGTAGAAGCCCGGGATGCCGGCGCCTCCCGCGCGCATGCGCTCGGCCAGCGTGCCCTGCGGACAGAACTCGACCTCCAGTTCGCCCGCGAGATACTGCCGGGCGAACTCCTTGTTCTCGCCGACATAGGAACTGACCATGCGCGCGACCTGCCGCGAACGGAGCAGTTTGCCGAGGCCGGCGCCGTCGATGCCGGCATTGTTCGAGGCGATCCGCAGGCCCCTGGTGCCGGCGCGCGCGATCGCATCGATCAGGCGCTCCGGGACGCCGCACAGGCCGAAGCCGCCCGCCGCGATCAGCATGCCGTCCTGCAGCAGGCCATCCAGAGCGGAGACGGCATCCGGAAAGGTCTTCTTCATCGCAGCTTCCTATCGCGCCACTGTCATCGCGACACCCAAGCCGCCGCCGATGCATGCGCCGGCGTGCTGGCGAACGCGCCATGGCAGGTCCCGACCCGCGTACGCGTCTCGCCGGCGATCACGATGTCCGTCGTCATGGGCGATCTTCCCCGCTCCGCCGGTGTTCAGAAATTGACGCCGGCTGCCCCCTTCAGTCCGAGCATCGCACGTGCCTCGTCCGGCGTCGCGGTCTCGATGCCGAGGCCGTCCAGGATGGACCGGGCATTGCGCACCTGCTCGGCGCCCGAGGTCGCCAGGCGTCCGGCTCCGGCCCAGAGCGAGTCCTCGAGCCCCACGCGGATATGGCCGCCGACCGCCGCCGAGATCGCGCCGATCCGCATCTGATGTGCCCCCGCTCCAAGCACCGACCAGACATAGTCGTTGCCGAACAGCCGGTCGGCGGTGCGGCGCATCATCATCACGTCCTCGTAATGGCCACCGATGCCGCCCAGCAATCCGAACACCGACTGCACGAAGAAAGGCGGCCTGGCCAGGCCGCGTTCGACGAAATGCGCAAGATTGTAGAGATGGCCGATATCGTAGCACTCGAACTCGAAGCGGGTGCCGCCGGGGGAGCACAGCGACATCACCTCCTCGATCTCGGAAAAGCTGTTGCGAAACACCAGGTTGCGCGAGCCCTCGAGGTGCTCGCGCTCCCACTCGTGCCTGAACTCGGTGAACCGGCTCAGCATCGGGAACAGGCCGAAATTGAACGAGCCCATGTTCAGCGAGGCAAGCTCCGGGCGGAAGTGCCGGGCCGGTTCGACGCGTTCGGCCACACTCATGAACGGGCTGCCGCCGGTGGTGATGTTCACCACGGCATCGGAGCGCCTGCGCACCTCCGGCAGGATGCGGCCGAACGCCTCCACCGACTGGTCCGGGCGGCCGGTGTCGGGATCACGGGCGTGGATATGCAGGATCGCGGCGCCGGCCTCGGCCGCGCGCACCGCCTCGTCGATGATCTGCTGCGGCGTGACCGGAAGATAGGGCGACATCGACGGCGTATGGATCGCACCGGTGACGGCGCAGGTGACGATGGCTTTACGCGCACGGGCCATGCTGGAACCTCCTCGATAGCGGATCAGGACGGAGTGGCGGCGGAGCGCAGGCGGCTGGCATGCCCCGCGGCGGGCAGGAGCGGCACGGCGATGGCGACAGGCCCGCAGGACGCGCTGCCGGTCTGCTGCTCGATGCGGCCGCGTCGCGCGGCTCGCGGGCGGCGCTCATGCGCAAGTTCCAAGGCCGGCGCCAAAGCTCGCACCCGAACCGGCGCGACAACCGGAACATGGTGCGACAGGGTCCATTCACGGTGCCAGTTTGTCCTGTCGATCTCCATGTGTCCCCCCTGCCTGCTGCTGCCGTCTCGCCGCGGCTCACGAATAGTCGACACTGCCGTCCACGCTGATGGCCCATGCGCGGCCCCTCGTCGATATCCCGGCAGCAGCGCTCTGACCCGGATGTCGTTGGCGCCGGACCCGGCGGCGAGCGACCTCATCAGGCCGATGATCGCCCACTCGGTGGCGGCACAGGGGGTCGCAAGGCATAGCCGATACGGCCGGCGATCGAGGCCGTGCAGATCATGGGCCCGTGCGGCAATTGGCGCAGCATCGACACGGCGCGATGCGCGAAAAAAAACGAAGCGCCGCGCGGCTCGTTGCAGGCAGGCAGACCTTCCCGGCTGCCTTGCAGGAGCGACATTCCATGAGCGACACCCAGCCCAAGGATCCGACGGCGCCGGCGCTTCCGGATGCCAGCCGTCTGCCCGAAGCACCCTACTATCCTGTTCTCGCGGGCCAACCGGCGATCGTGACCGGCGCCAACTCGGGCATCGGCAAGGCGGTCGCCTTGGGTCTGGCCCGCGCCGGCGCGGACGTGGCCGTGAACTGGGTCACGCATCCCGAGACCGCCGACGAGGTGGCCCACGAAATCGAGGCGATGGGTCGCAAGGCGATCACCATCAAGGCAGACGTCAGCAAGGAGGATGAGGTCGAGGCGATGTACGCCGCTGCCATCCGGCAGTTCGGCACGCTCCACATCTCGGTCAGCAACGCCGGGCTGCAGCGGGACGCCAAGCTGGACGAGATGACCCTCGAGGAGTGGAACACGGTCATCGGCATCAACCTGACCGGCCAGTTCCTGTGCGCCCGCGCCGCCACCCGGGAGTTCAAGCGACGCGGCGTCGTCGCATCGGTGTCCAAGGCGGCCGGCAAGATCATATGCATGAGTTCCGTGCATCAAATCATCCCCTGGGCCGGGCATGCGAACTACGCCGCGTCCAAGGGGGGCATTCACATGCTCATGCAGAGCGTGGCGCAGGAGATGGCCCCGTTCTTCATCCGGGTGAATGCCATCGGGCCAGGTGCGATCCGCACGCCGATCAACACGGCCGCCTGGAACACGCCGGAGGCCTATGCCAGCCTGATGACGCTGGTACCGTACAAGCGGATCGGCGAGCCGGATGACATCGCCCAGGCTGCGGTATGGCTGGCGTCCGACGCGGCGGATTATGTTACCGGGACGACCATGTTCGTGGATGGCGGGATGACGCTGTACCCGGGCTTCGCGACCGGCGGCTGACTTGTCACGGCCATCACAGCAGCCAGGGTGACGATGTCCCGACGCGGATAAGCAGACTGCCTATCCCGGATGACCTCTGGGCTGCCCGCACGCGTCCGCCTTTGCCCACCAGAAGGTTCACGTTCACTTAGCCAGGACTTTTCCAGGCAGCTTCCGGCGGCCTGAGCGCGTTGAGCCATGCCAACGGGGAGAGGGTGCGGCGGACATGGCGGTATCAGTGCAACTGCCTGAAAGACACGAAGACGTTCCCGAGCCCGGCTACCTGGCCCTCCTGCGTCAGCCGAGCTTTGGTCTGTTCTTCATGGCCGCGACAGCTTCAACGCTCGGCTCGGCGGTCGTGCCTGTCGCGCTGACCTTCGCGCTCCTCCAGGTGGGATACACCGCAACCTCGGTCGGTCTGGTCCTGGCGGCCCAGACAGCACCGACCGTCATCCTGCTCCTGGCGGGCGGCGTCATCGGTGACCGGTGGTCCCGACGACGCATCATGATCGGGGCAGACGCCCTGAGATGCCTCTGCCAGGGAGGCCTCGCCGCACTCCTGGCGACGGGTCATCCGGCGCTCCCGTTCCTCATGCTGCTGGCGGCATGTCTTGGCGTCGGCAATGCGTTCTTCAGCCCCGCCGAAAGCGGGTTAATCCCGGAGATCGCCGGCGAGAAGAGCCGGATCAAGGCTGCCAACAGCCTCCTGGGCATCTCCAGCTCGCTCTCGGCCATCATGGGACCGGTGATCGGTGGCATGCTCGTCGGCCTTGGCGATGCGCCGCTCGCGATCGGCATGGACTCGCTCTCCTATGCCGTCAGCGCCGCCTGCCTTGCCTTCATCCACATCCCTCCGCACGAGAGGAAGGTGTCGACGTCGTTCCTCATCGATCTGAAGCAGGGCTGGTCCGAGTTCCGGCGACACAGGTGGCTGCAACTGGTGACCGCCCAGTACGGCCTTCTCAACCTTGTCACCTTTGCGCCCTTCTTTGTCCTGGGGCCGGTCATCTTCTCGTCGCTGCCACATGGCGCCCGCTCTTGGGGGCTGATCGCCTCGGCGACAGGCGCGGGCGGCGTTGTCGGCGGTCTGCTCATTCTCAGGATCCGCCCGTCCCGACCGCTCGTAGCCTACGAGATCTCGGCAGCGCTTTTGGCGGCTCCCCTGGTCGTGCTGGCCGTCCATGCCTCGGTCCCAGTCCTCATGGCGAGCAGCGCGGTCTTCGGCCTGGCCCTGTCCATCCTGAACGTCACGGTGCAGACGACAATCCAGGAGCGCATGCCGGAAGAGGTTCTGTCCCGGATCAATGCGCTGTTCAGCGTGGTGGCAACCGGCCTGGGCCCGATCGGCTTCGCGCTCTGTGGTCCGGTGGCTCAGCTTGCGGGTGCACGCAATGCCTTGGGCGTCGGCTCCGGAATCACCCTGGTCAGCGCCGCAGCGTTGCTTTGCCTGGGCCATATCCGTCATGTGAAAGCCATACGTGCGGTCTGACCGGACCACTTTCCGAAATGACCGCATAGAGGCAAGCCGGGAGCGACTTCTTCATAAGCCGACTCGGTCAGGAAACTTCCTAAGACAGGGCTAAGTTGGCCTAAGACAGGGCTGAGTTGGCGGAGGGGATGGGATTCGAACCCACGGTACGGCTTGACACCGTACAACGGT
>CAXTVI010000067.1:0-11514 GCA_964247695.1 uncultured Acetobacteraceae bacterium | reverse complement strand
TGGATCCCGGCGCAGGACGTGCCGGGATATCGCGGGCGGGGGTAATCAGAGCCGCCCATCCCGCGCCGGCAAGGCTCAGGCCGCGAAGCGCATCGCGCGCTCCAGGTCGCGCACGAGCGGCATGACGCGCTCGCCGAAGAACTTCACCTCCTCCTGGAAGTGCAGGAAGCCACCGAGCACCAGGTCGACACCGAGCGCCTTCAGCGAGACGATCCGCTCGGCGATCTGCTCCGGCGTGCCGATGAGATTGGTGCGGAAACCGTCGTTGTATTGGACGAGGTCGCGGAAACCGCTGTCCTGCCACATGCCGCGGCCGTCCGCGGTCGACTGGCCGGCCTGCCTGACGGCGCCACCGAAAGCCGCCACCGCCTCCTCGTCGGCCTGGTCGATGATCCGCTCCAGTTCGTCCCTGGCCTCGCCCTCGGTCTCGCGGGCTATGATGAAGGCGTTCACACCGAACTTCACCTTTCTGCCCTGGGCGGCGGCCTGGCTCCCGACAGCGCGGATCTGCGCCTGCAGGCCCTCGTGCGTGTTGCCGTTCATGAAATACCAGTCGGACACCGAAGCCGCATTGGCCTGGGCGTCGCCGGAATTGCCACCCTGGAAGATCTCCGGATGCGGCGACTGCAGTGGCTTGGGACTGAGCGTGAAATCCTTGATCGTGTAGAACTCGCCATCGAAACTGAAATGGTCGTGGGTCCAGATCCCCTTCAGGACCTGGATGAATTCGCGCGAGCGGCGGTAGCGCGCCGCATGATCGGGCCAGCCGAGACCCATCGACTCCTGCTCGCCCTGGAACCAACCGCTGACCACGTTGATCGTCCAGCGTCCGCCGAAGATCTGGTCGGCGGTGGCGCCGATCTTGGCGACGACGGCCGGGTGCCAGGGCCCGGGCAGGATCGCCGCGATGACCTTGAGGCGCGTCGTCGCCGCCAGCAGGGCGGTGGAGAAGGTCGTGCTTTCATGCTGGTTGTCGGCACCGTAGCTGCCGACGAAGCGGATCTGCGTCAGCGCATAGTCGAAGCCGCTCGCCTCCGCGATGCGAGCAAGCTCGGCATTGTATTCCAGTGACCAATGCGTCCGTTGCGGGATCTTGCTAACGACCAGGCCGCCGCTGACGTTCGGCACCCAGTAGGCGAATTGCATGTCGGTCATGATGAGGCTCCTGTCGCAGGTTGAAACCGGTTACCACCGAGATCGCCGTAGTCTACTGAATGTCCTTAGTTCTACGGTGATATGCCGTCAATGTATCGCGAGACGGAAACGTTGATAGCTTGAACTCGGACAGGAGTTCGGTGTTTGGCCGTTACAGATCGCTCGTATTGGAGGCTGTCGCACCGGCGCGTCAGGAGCTCCGGCGTGTCCGGACGGATAGGCGGGTGCCTGGGACCGGGCTAAGCTCGGGTTCCGACGCAACAGCGACGCAGGCAGCCATGGTCTCTCGATCGGATCCCTCCACGCAGACGGGTGTGCGGCTCTTCCTCGACAGCGCGGATCGCGGCGCCTGGGAGCGCTGGCTGCCGAGCGGGATCTTCTTCGGCGTCACCACCAACCCGACCATCCTGGATGCTGCCGGCCTTGCCTGCCGCCTGCCGGTGATCGCGGATCTCGCACGCGATGCCTTCGCGCACGGCATCGAGGAGCTGCAGGTGCAGACATGGGGGACGGACGCCGCCCCGCTGGTCCGAAATGGCCTGGCGCTGGCAGCGCTGTCCCCGCGCATCGTGGTCAAGGTGCCGGTCACCCTCGAGGGCGTGCGCGCGGTGGCGGCGCTGCATCGCGAGGGAGTCCGGACCACGCTAACCGCGGTCTATGCGCCGCACCAGGCGCTGACCGCCGCCGCCGCCGGCGCCGACTACGTGGCGCCGTATTTCGGCCGAATGGGCGATCTCGGCCGGGATGCGCTGGCCGAGATCGTCGCCATGCGGTCGATCCTGCAAGCCGCGGGTCTGGCCGCGTCCGGCCGACCAACGCGGCTGCTGGTGGCGAGCATCCGCAGCGCCGCCGACCTCGCCGCCCTGGCGGCGGCCGGGCTCGACACCTTCACCTTCGGCGCCAAGGTAGCCGAGGGGCTGTTCGCCGATCCCGACACCGTCAGGGCCGCGGCGGCGTTCGAAGCAACCGCAGCAAAGGGCGAGTAAGCCATGACCGAGAGCGAGCTGATCGCAGCGCTTCCAGCCAAGGTCGGGCGCCCGGCCTATGACCGGAGCCGGGTGCGTGCCGGGATCGCGCATCTCGGCGTCGGCAACTTCCATCGCAGCCATCAGGCCTTCTATTTCGACCGGCTGCTGGCGGACCCGGAGCAGAGCGGCTGGGGCATCCTGGGCATCGGCATCCAGGACACCCAGCCGGAGCGCGACAAGGCGGCGGGGCTGCAGGCGCAGCACGGCCTGTACACGCTGACCATCTGCCCGCCGGACGCTCCGGCCGGGACAGTCCTGATCGGCGCCCTCGTCGAGTACCTGCACCTGCCGAGCGATCCCGAGGCGGTGCTGCGCCGGCTGGCCGATCCGGCCATCCGCATCGTCAGCCTGACCATCACCGAGGGCGGCTATAACCTGGACGAGCATGGCGCCTTCCGGCTGGAGCAGCCGGATGTCGCCGCCGACCTTGCGGCGGCCGAGGCGGGCACGGCACCGAAGACGGTGTTCGGGCTGGTCGCCGAGGCGCTGCACCGCCGGCGCGCGGCCGGGGTCGGGCCGTTCACGGTGCTGAGCTGCGACAACCTGATGCATAATGGACAGGCCGCGCGCGCTGCTTTTCTCGGCTTCGCGCGGGCCCGCGACCCCGGTCTCGCCGGCTGGATCGAGGCCGAGGTCAGCTTTCCGAACAGCATGGTGGACGGCATCGCGCCGTTCGTCTCGGCGGACGATGCCGCGCGCCTGAACGGCCAGAGTGGTGTGGCCGACCGGGTGCCGGTGTTCCGCGAGGACTTCACCCAGTGGGTGCTGGAGGACCGGTTCTGCGCCGGCCGGCCGCCGCTGGAGGATGTCGGCGCGGAGTTCACCGGCGACGTCGATCCCTACGAGCTGGTCAAGCTGCGCATGCTCAATGCCGGCCACATGGTGATGGCGCTGCCGTCGATCCTGATCGGCTACCCGCTCGTGCACGAGGCCATGCAGGACGAGCTCGTCAGCCGCCTGGTCGAGCGATACCTGTCCGAGGACGCGGCGCCGCATCTGACCGCGCCCCCTGGCATGGGCACGGCGGACTATGCGGCCCTGCTGCTGCGGCGGTTCCGTAATCCCAACATACGTGACCAGGTCAGCCGCATCGCCGGGCAGAGCTCGGCCAAGCTGCCGGTGTTCCTGCGCCCCACGGCGGAGGCGGTGCTGGCGAGCGGCGGCGACTTCAGCCGGATCGCCTTCATCGCCGCGGCCTTTGTCGAGTATCTGCGCGGCCAGGACGATTTCGGGCGCAGCTTTCCGGTGGCGGAGCCGGCGCTCACTGTGCCGGACCTCGCTCTGGCCGCACGTCACGATCTGGTCTCGTTCCTGGGCATGAGCCCGTTCGCGGGCTGGGGCCTGGAGAAGCATCCGGACTTCGCTGTCGAGGTCGGTCGGCAACGCGAGGCGATCCGTGCGAACGGCACGCGGCAAGCGCTGCAGGCGCTGCTGGAGCGGTGATCCCGACCCAGCGCCTGGGCCGGACTCAGCTCGAGGTCACCCGGCTCGGTTTCGGGGCCAACGCGATCGGCAACCTGTACGCGGCCCTCGACGAGGACGCGGCGCGGGCCGCGGTCGATGCCGCCTGGGACAGCGGGGTGCGCTACTTCGACACGGCGCCGCTCTATGGCCACGGCCTGTCGGAACGCCGGCTCGGCGACCGGCTGCGTGTGCATCCGCGCGACGAGTACGTGCTGTCGAGCAAGGTCGGGCGGCTGCTGCGGCCGCACGGTCGCGACACGCCGCCGCGCCTGTCGGTGGCGGAAGGCGGCATCTTCGAGGGCGAGCTGCCGTTCCGGCCGGAGTTCGACTTCTCGTACGACGCCACCTTGCGCTCGTTCGAGGACAGCCTGCAGCGCCTGGGTCTCGCGCGCATCGACGTCCTGCTGATCCACGACGTCGACGAATGGACGCATGGCGAAGCGATCGGCGACCGGCTGCGGGAGGTCGGGACCGGCGCGCTCCGCGCGCTGCGCCGGCTGCGCGACGAGGGTGCGATCGCGGCGTTCGGCGCCGGGGTCAACCAGGCTTCCGCCTGCGAGCGGCTGATGGATCTCGGCGACTTCGACTGCTTCCTGCTCGCCGGCCGTTACACGCTTCTAGAACAGGACGCGCTCGACAGGCTCCTGCCGCGCTGCGTGACGGCTGGTGTCTCGATCATCCTGGGGGCGCCGTTCAACTCCGGCATCCTGGCGACCGGCGCCATCGAAGGCGCGCGCTACAACTACCAGCCGGCCGATACGGGCATCCTGGACCGTGTCGGCCGGATCGAGCGCATCTGCGCGGCGCACGATGTGCCGCTGGCCGCGGCTTCCCTGCAGTTCGTGCTGGCGCATCCGGCCGTCGCCAGCGTGATCCCCGGCGCGAAATCCGCCGGAGAGGCACATCGCAATGCGGAGCTGGTCACCCTGCCCATCCCGCCCGGGCTGTGGGCCGATCTCAAGTCCGAGCGTCTGTTGCGCGTCGACGCCCCAGTACCGGTCAGTCCTTGAAGTAGGGCTCCACGGTCCCCTGCAGTTTCATCGTCATCGGCGCGCCGGTCCGCGTCACGGTCTTGCCGACCGTCAGCCGCACCCAGCCCTCGCTGACGCAGTACTCCTCGACATTCTCCTTTTCGACGCCCTTGAAGCGGATGCCGATGCCGCGCGCGAGCAGTTCGGCATCATGGTATGGGCTCTTGGGATCGACCGAAAGCCGGTCGGGCGGCGTCTCGCTGGTCATGCTCGTCCTTCAAACGTCTCGTATTAGAATTTGCAATCGAAACAAAACCGGGATATCGTCTCGATAGTGATACGGAATCCTGTCATGCAGATCGTCGCCATCCCACCGCCTCCGGTCCGGCCCATCTCACCGGCGGTCGCAACCGCCGTGCCGACGGCTTCGCCGACGGTGGCCGCGACCAGCGCCACGACGCCCAGGGTGCTGAACCCGAACATGCATCTCGATCCGGGACTTGGGATCGTGGTGACCGAGTATTTCAACGCGCTCGGCGATGAGACCCAGCAGTTCCCGACCGAAAAGGCGATCCAGCGCTATCAGTTGTTCGGGCTGGATGCCGGCACCAGCGCGACCTGAGACCGGACCGCCCGCCTATCGCTCGGCGGCCTCGACATGCGCGCGCGCTGACTGCAGCCGGTCGAGATAGGGACCTAGCGTGGTGATGTCGGACTTGTCGGCCGCGTCGTAGGCGCGTTCAGCCTCCGCCAGCTTCGCCTCGCCATCGGCACGCGAGAGTTCGCCCAAAGGCGTCGCCTCATCGGCCAGGATCGTGCAGCGCTCGCCGGTGATCTCGGCAAAGCCGCCGGCCACGAAGAACCGGTCGCTGCTGTTCGCGAGGTTCGGCCCGTCATACAGCGAGACCACG
This sequence comes from uncultured Acetobacteraceae bacterium, assembly GCA_964247695.1. GTDB lineage: Bacteria > Pseudomonadota > Alphaproteobacteria > Acetobacterales > Acetobacteraceae > Lichenicoccus. Next base: position 5,985 of record CAXTVI010000067.1, on the reverse strand, counting down.
CCGCCACGCAGCAGCACGATCATCGGCGCATGCTCCTCCATCGCCGCGAGATCGCCCTCGGAGCCCGGCATCACCACCATCTCGACGCTGCGCGACAGCAGGCGCTGCTCCGGACTGACGATCTCGACCTCGATGCCCACTGCCTCAATCCTTCTTCTTGGAGGCCTCGTGCTTGGCCACCGCCTCGTCGATCGAGCCCACCATGTAGAAGGCGCTCTCCGGCAGGTGGTCGTACTTGCCGGCGACGATCTCCTTGAAGGACCGCACGGTGTCCTCGATCGAGACCAGCTTGCCGGGCGAGCCGGTGAACACCTCGGCGACATGGAACGGCTGGCTCAGGAAGCGCTGGATGCGGCGCGCCCGCGCCACCGTCTGCTTGTCCTCCTCGGACAGCTCGTCCATGCCCAGGATGGCGATGATGTCCTGCAGCGACTTGTAGGTCTGCAGGATGCGCTGCACGTCGCGCGCCACCTGGTAGTGCTCCTCGCCGACGATCTTCGGGTCGAGCGAGCGCGAGGTGGTGTCCAGCGGGTCCACCGCCGGATAGATGCCGAGCTCGGCGATCGAGCGGTTCAGCACCGTGGTGGCGTCGAGATGGGCGAACGAGGTCGCCGGCGCCGGGTCGGTCAGGTCGTCGGCCGGCACGTAGATCGCCTGCACCGAGGTGATCGAGCCCTTCTTGGTCGAGGTGATGCGCTCCTGCAGCGCGCCCATGTCGGTGGCCAGCGTCGGCTGATAGCCCACCGCGGATGGGATGCGGCCGAGCAGCGCCGACACCTCGGAACCGGCCTGGGTAAAGCGGAAGATGTTGTCCACGAAGAACAGGACATCCTGGCCTTCCTCGTCGCGGAAGTATTCCGCCACCGTCAGGCCGGACAGCGCGACGCGGGCGCGGGCACCCGGCGGCTCGTTCATCTGGCCGTAGATCAGCGCCACCTTGGAACCCTCGGTGTCATGCTCGTTGAGCTTGATGACGCCCGCATCCTTCATCTCGTGGTAGAGGTCGTTGCCCTCGCGGGTGCGCTCGCCGACGCCGGCGAACACCGACACGCCGCCATGCGCCTTGGCGATGTTGTTGATCAGCTCCTGGATCAGCACGGTCTTGCCGACGCCGGCGCCGCCGAACAGGCCGACCTTGCCGCCCTTCAGGTACGGGCAGAGCAGGTCGACCACCTTGATGCCGGTGACCAGGATTTCGGCCGACGCCGCCTGGTCCTCGAAGGAGGGCGCGTCGCGATGGATCGGGTAGTACGCGGTCGCCGTCACCGGACCGCGCTCGTCGATCGGCTCGCCGATGACGTTGAGGATTCGGCCGAGCGTGCCGGGACCGACCGGCATCATGATGGGCGCCCCGGTGTCGGTCACCTCGGTGCCGCGCACCAGGCCGTCGGTACTCTCCATGGCGATGCAGCGCACCTCGCGGTCGCCGGTCTCCTGGGCGACTTCCAGCACCAGCGTCAGGTCGCCCACCCGGCAGGTCAGCGCGTTCAGGATGTACGGAAGCTCGCCGGTGAACTGCACGTCCACCACGGGGCCACGCACCTGGGTCACGCGGCCGACGACGTTACCGCCTGAAGGCTTGTTCTGGCTCTGCGTGGGAGCCTCGGTGGTGATGGACATGGATCAGTTCCTTCGGCGACGGGTCTCAGACGGCATCCGCGCCGGAGATGATCTCGATGAGTTCCCGGGTGATGTTGGCCTGGCGGGTGCGGTTGTAGGTCAGGGTAAGGCGATCGATGGCCTTGCCGGCATTGCGCGTCGCGCTGTCCATCGCGGTCATGCGCGCACCCTGCTCGCCGGCGGCGCTCTCCAGCATGGCCCAGTAGATCTGGACCTGCAGGTTGCGCGGCAGCAGGCGGGCCAGGATGGTCTCCTCGTCCGGCTCGAACTCGTAGGTCGCACCCTGGTCCTCGCCACGCTCGTTGTCGTTCGACGGCAGCGAGAGCGGGATCAGCTGCAGCTCGGTCGGCGTCTGCGACATCACGTTGTTGAAGCGGTTGTAGATCAGCGTGCAGACGTCGAACTCGCCCTTCGCCAGCATGTCGACAATGCGCTCGCCGAGCTCATGGGCGGCACTGAACGCCACGTCCTTGCCGGCGGAACCGGGCACCCGGTCGATCACCTGTTGTCCAAACTCGCGCGCGAGATAGTCCGCCCCCTTGCGCCCGACCGGCAGGATCTTCACGGTCTTGCCCTGGCCCTCGAGCCGGCGCGCCAGGTTGCGGGTGGCGCGTCCAAGGTTGGAGTTGAAGCCGCCGGCGAGGCCGCGATCCGAGGTGACCGGCACCAGCAGGTGCACCTGGTCCTTTCCGGTACCGCTCAGCAGCGGCGGCGCGCCCTCGCGCCCCATGACGTTGCGTGCAAGTGCCGCCAGCATCCGCTGCATCGCTTCCGCGTAGGGCCGCGCGGCTTCCGCACGCGCCTGCGCCCGGCGCAGCTTGGACGCCGCCACCATCTTCATCGCCGAGGTGATCTTGCGCGTCGACTTGACGCTGGTGATCCGCCCGCGCAGCTCCTTCAGGGAAGGCATGCGTCAGTCCTGCGTGAAGCGCTTGGCAAAGCCGGTGAGGAACTGGGTCAGCTTCTCGTCGATGTCCTTTTTTATCTCGCGCGCGTCACGGATGGACTCCAGGATGCCGCCGCCATCCGCACGCAGCTCCGACAGGTATGCGCGCTCAAAGGCAACCACCTTGTCGACCGGCACCTTGTCGGTGAACCCGCGGGTGCCGGCGAACAGCACCGCGACCTGCTCCTCGACCGGATACGGCGTGTTCTGCGGCTGCTTCAGCAGCTCCGTCAGGCGCGCGCCACGCGCGAGCTGCTGCTGGGTCGCGGCATCGAGGTCGGAGGCGAACTGCGAGAAGGCTGCCATCTCGCGATACTGCGCGAGCTCCAGCTTGATCTTGCCGGCGACCTGCTTCATCGCCTTGATCTGCGCCGCCGAGCCCACGCGCGACACCGAGCCGCCGACATTCACCGCCGGCCGGATGCCGCGGAAGAACAGCTCGGTCTCCAGGAAGATCTGGCCGTCGGTGATCGAGATCACGTTGGTCGGGATGTAGGCCGAGACGTCGCCGGCCTGGGTCTCGATCACCGGCAGCGCGGTCAGCGAGCCGCTGCCGAACTCGTCGGACATCTTGGCGGCCCGCTCCAGCAGGCGCGAATGCAGGTAGAACACGTCGCCCGGATAGGCCTCGCGCGCCGGCGGCCGGCGCAGCAGCAGCGACATTTGCCGGTAGGCCACCGCCTGCTTGCTCAGGTCGTCATAGGCGATCAGCGCGTGCATGCCGTTGTCGCGGAAGAACTCGCCCATCGCGCAGCCGGTATAGGGAGCGAGGTACTGCATCGGCGCCGGGTCGGACGCGGTGGCCGCGACCACGATGGAGTATTCCATCGCGCCGTTCTCCTCGAGCGTGCGCACGATCTGCGCCACCGTCGAGCGCTTCTGGCCGATGGCGACGTAGATGCAGTACAGCGACTTCTTGTCGTCGCCGAGGTCGTTGACCTTCTTCTGGCCGATGATGGTGTCGAGCACGATCGCGGTCTTGCCGGTCTGGCGGTCGCCGATGATCAGCTCGCGCTGCCCGCGCCCGATCGGCACCAGGCTGTCGATCGCCTTGATGCCGGTCTGCATCGGCTCGGACACCGACTGCCGCGGCATGATGCCCGGCGCCTTCACCTCGGCGCGGCGGCGCTCCACGTTCTCGAGCGGACCCTTGCCGTCGATGGGGTTGCCGAGCCCGTCCACCACCCGCCCGAGCAGGCCGCGGCCGACCGGTACGTCGACGATGGTGCCGGTGCGCGCGACGGTGTCGCCCTCGCGGATGGACCGATCCTCGCCGAACACCACGATGCCGACATTGTCGGATTCGAGGTTCAGCGCCATGCCGCGCAGGCCGGAGCCCGGGAACGACACCATCTCACCCGACATCACGTTCTGCAGGCCGTAGGCGCGCACGATGCCGTCGCCGACGCTGAGCACGGTGCCGGTCTCGGCGATATCCGCCTCGCTGTCGAACGACGCGATCTGCTGCTTGAGGATGTCCGAAATCTCGGCGGGACGGATCTCCATCACGCTGCTCCCTTCATGGCGTAGTGCAGGCGGGCGAGGCGCGACTTCAGGCTGGCATCATACAGACGCGCGCCGATACGCACGACGAGACCGCCCAGCAGGGCCTCGTCCACGCTCTCATGGATATCGACGCGACCGTATCCGGCCTCGGCCAGGCGGGCGCGCAACTGGGTGCGCTGCAGGTCGGTGAGCGCGTGCGCGCTGGCCACCTGCGCCACGGTGATGCCGCGACGGCTCGCGACCTGCACCGCAAACGCGGTCAGGATCGCACGGAGTGCCGGCAGCCGGCGGTTATTGGCGATCACGCCGACGAAATGCTGCACCGTGGCGCCGAAGCCCTGCTCCCGCAGTACTGCGAGCATCGCATCCCGCCCCTGGGCGGCGTCCAGCGTCGGGCGGCCGAGCAGGCCGCGCAGCGGAGCACTCTGGTCGATCAGCCGGACCAGCGAGGCCGCCTGGTCGATCACCTCGTCGAGGCTGCGATGCTCGTCGGCATACTCGTAGAGTGCTGTCGCGTAACGCCCGGTCATGCCACCGGCCCGGCCGGCGCCTGACCCGGCAGCCGCGGCACTTGTCGTTGCGCCCTCTGGCACGTTCGGCGTTCCCATCTACTGCGTTGTTTTTCGGCGGTGGACTGCCGCCTCTGCTGCGGGGCGTCTAGCATGAGGGGCATGTCCACGCAACCAATCGAGACCCTCTCCGGGCCCCCCGAGGCCGCCTCGCTGCTGCTCACGCTGAGCCTGTCCGAGCCGGCGCAGACGACCTTCCAGGCGTTGCGCAACCGGCACTTCCCGGAGGGGCGCAACCAGGTGCCTGCGCATGTCTCGCTGTTCCATACGTTGCCCGGCGCCGAGCGCGTGGCCATCGTGCGGACGCTGGCGGCGCTGGACGCCGAGCGTCCGGCGATCCTCGTGCAGGCGCCGCGCTCGCTGGGCGCGGGGGTGGCGTTTCCGCTTTCGTCGCCCACGCTGCAGGGGTTGCACGCCCGGCTGGCGGCGGCGTGGGAGCCGTGGCTGAGCCGCCAGGACCGGCAGGGCTATCGTCCGCACGTGACGGTGCAGAACAAGGTCAGCCGGGAGGAGGCGGCGAGCACCCTCGCCCGGCTTGCGGCCGGCTTCGTGCCGTGGCGGACCGAAGGTGTGGCCTTGCGGCTGTGGCGCTACCTTGGCGGCCCCTGGGAGGCGCTCGAGCAGATCGCGCTGAGGCCGCCCGAGGGTTGAGACCGTGTTCGAACGCGCCGGGTTGAGCAGCCGGCCGCTGTCGGGCAAGTTGCGGATCGATCACCGACGGGATTGCCGATGAAGATGTCCGCGATGCGCCTGCCCGGCCTAGCTGCGTTGGGCGCCTTGTCGATGGCGCAGGCATCGGCACCGGCGAGCAGCGATCCGGCGCGGGTCGAGAGCGGCAGCTACGCGATCGAGCCGAACCACACCCAGGTGCTGTTCAGCGTCTCGCACATGGGCTTCTCGACCTTCCACGGCCAGTTCACCCAGGCCTCCGGCAGCCTGAGCCTGGATGCAAAGGCGCCGGCGAGAAGCAGCTTTGAGGTCCACGTCCCGGCGCGCTCGGTGCTGACCAGCAACACCACGTTGACCAGCGAGCTGAAGAGCGATGCCTGGCTCGATGCCAGGGCGGACCCGGACATCGTGTTCAAGTCGACCAAGGTGATGCCGCTCGGCCAAGGTGCGGCCCTGGTGGCGGGCGACCTCACCCTGCACGGCCAGACCCATCCGGTGACGCTGCATGCCGAGCTGGTCGGCGCCGGGACCAATCCGCTCGACAAGAAATACACGGTGGGCTTTGACCTGACCGGCACGCTGCGCCGCAGCCAGTTCGGGGTGAGGACCTACGTGCCGCTGATCGGCGATGCGGTGACGCTGACGATTGCGGGCGTGTTCGAGAGGCAGGGTTGA
>CAXTVI010000066.1:0-12250 GCA_964247695.1 uncultured Acetobacteraceae bacterium | reverse complement strand
CGTCGAGGATGATCAGGTCGAAGCTGTCGATCTTCTCCTGGAACAGCTCGCGGGTCGGAAAGGCGATCAGCGCCAGCTCGTTCAGCGGCGTCGTGTCGTCCTTGTCCGGCGGCCGCAGGATCGTGAAGTGCACCAGGTCCACCGCCGGATCGGCCTTCAGCAGCCGTCGCCAGACCCGCTCGCCCTGGTTCGGGGCGCCGGAGACCAGCAGCACGCGCAGCCGGTCGCGCACGCCGTTGATCTGCACCACGGCCTGGTTGTTCAGCGTCGAGACCTCGCCGGGGAGCGTCGACGCGGTGAGCTGCACCAGCATGGGCCCGGGATGGGTGACCGGCAGCGTGATGTCCTGCGGCACGCCGACCTGTACCTCGCGGGTCAGCGGCGCCTCGCCGTCGCGCCGGAGGCTGAGCGTCGCGTGGGCTCCGGCCGGCTGGTCGGGACCGAGATCCTCGACCTGCACGCGCAGGGTCGCGTCGTGGCCGATGATCGCATATGGGGGTGCCGACAGGATGCGCAGCCGGCGGTCGGTCTGCTCGCCGGAGGCCACGATCAGCGCATGGAACGGCACCGGCGGCACGCCGCGCCTGGCCGAGGCGGGAGGCTCGCTGGGCACGTCGTGCACCTGGCCGTCGGTCAGCGCGATCACGCCGGCGAGCTGGCCCGCCGGGATGTCGGACTCCGCCCGGGCGAGCGCCTCGAACAGCCGGGTGCCGCCGCCGCTGCCGGGAGCCGCCGGCGGCACGACGACGGTGCGCAGCGCCAGACCGGGCAGCCGGTTCGCCGCCTCCCGCAGCCGGGCGGCGGCGGCATCGGCGATCGCCGCACGCTGGCCCACCGCTATCGAGCCGGTCTGGTCCAGCACCAGCAGCGCGGTCTCCGGCAGACCCTGCCAGGTCGCGCGCAGCAGATGCGGACCGGACAGCCAGCCGAACAGCACAGCGAACCCGAGCAGCCGCCACACCGTGCCGCCCGCCCGCAGCGCGAAGCCGACCGCGAGCACCAGCAGGCAGACTAGGCCGAGCCCGAGCAGCACCGGCATCGGCAGCAGCGGCGCCAGGCCTATCGAGGAGACATGGCTGATCGAGGAGAGATGCGACAGGCCCGCGGCCACCGGATGGTAGGCTGACGACTGGTTCATTCGCCGAGCCGCTGCAGCAGCGCCGGGACATGCACCTGGTCCGCCTTGTAGTTCCCGGTCAGCGCGTAGATCACCGCGTTGACCCCGAAGCGGTAGGCCATCGTGCGCTGCGCCTCGCCGTCGGGAATGACCGCATACGGCGTGTCACCGGCATCGTCGACAGCCCACGCCGCCGCCCAGTCATTGGCGCCGATGATCACCGGGCTGACGTTGTCGTTGCCCTGGTCGGCGCCGGCGGCGACCCAGACCGGGGCGCCGACGGTGCGTCCGGGGAAGGCGTGCAGCAGGTAGAAGCTGTGCGCCAGCACGTGGCTGGTGGCGACCTGGACCAGCGGCGGGATGTCGAGTCCGCGCGTGGCCTGTCGCAGCGCGCGCGCGCCCCCCGCCGCGTCTCCCGGGTCGCTCGAGGTGCCCGGCTCCGCGCCCTCCTGGGTGTCGATCATCAGGATGCCGCCATGGCTCATATAGCTGTTCAGGGCGGCGATCGCGGCCGGATCGGGGCGCCCGCCTGCAATGATCGGCCAGTACAGCAGCGGGTAGAAGGAAAGGTCGTCATGCCCCGGCTGCACCGAGTCCGGATGGCCGAGCACCGCCGAGGTGCGGGCATTGACGTAGCTGGACAGGCCCTCGAGGCCCTGCCGCGACACCAGGTCGGTATGCGCGTCGCCGGTCACCACATAGCCGAGCCTGGTTTCCTCCGCCGCGGCGGGCACCGGATCGGCCGCCGCACGACCGCCCCCCACGTAGAGCAGCACGAGCAGGGCAGCGGCCCCGGCCGCGCGCCCGGGCAGGCGCAGCAACCCGCGCAGACGCAGGGTGACGAGCAGGTCGAGCGCCAGCAGCAGCAGTCCGGCGGCCAGCAGCCAGGGACCGAGCGGACGATCCGGCACCCGTCCTGCGAGATCGGACAGGGTGCCGACCGCAGCACTGGCGGCCAATGGCGGCAGGCCGTCGCCGGCATTGAGCGCGCGCCGGTCCGAGCGCGGGCCGTACAGCCCGGGCGGGTGCGCGGCGGAGGCGGCGATGTGGCCGAACTCGCGGGCGCTGACGCCGACCGCCGAGAGCGGCGGCGTCCCAAGCACGCCGTCGCCGTCGAAGGTGGCGAACGGTGCCAGCATGGCGTCGCCGTCCTGGGCGAGCTGGCCCACCGAGCGCTCCACCAGCCGGTGCAGCATCTGCACGAACAGGCCGGAGAAGGGCAGGCTGGACCAGTCGCCGGTGGCGGTGACATGGAACAGGACGATCTGCCCGGCGCCGAGTGGCGCATGCGTCACCAGCGGCGTGCCGTCGGACAGCTTGGCCCAGCTGCGCCGGTCGAGGTCGGAAGCCGGCTGCGCCAGCACCTGTCGGGTGACGCTGACATCCCCCGGCACCGCAAGGCCGGCGAACGGGCTGTCCGGCGCGAACGGGGCCAGCGTCGCCGGATGGCTCCAGGACATCGCGCCACCCAGCGAGCGCGTACCGCCGAGCAGGGGAACCGGCAGCAGGCTGTCGGTCCGCGGCGGCGACGCAGGATCCGGCGTGTTGCTGGCGTCCGCCGCCACCTGATCGGGGTCCTGGTCGGGTTGCTGCTGCTGGCTGGCGAGGTGCTGACCGGCAAAGCGTATCAGCATGCCGCCGCCACGCACCCAGCCGGCGACGCGGCTGCGGGTCGACGGGTCGTCGAGGGTGCCGTCCGGCGCGATCAGCACCGAGAGCTGGCGTGACAGCAGCGTCTTCACGTCGCCGGTGCGCAGCTCCGCATCCGGCGACAGCGCCCGCTCCAGATAGAAGAGCGGGCCGATCAGCGGGGTCTCGCTGAAGCCGCCGCCGCCGATCAACCCGACCGGACGGCGGCGGTCGCCCTCGTCGAGCAGGCGCAGGCCGCCGGTGCCGGGGATGCCGTCCAGCGCCAGCCGGGCGATGCGGTTGCGCAACTCCACCGGCAGCACCAGACCCACGCTGCCCTCGGCGCCGCCGGCCGGGATGCGGCCCTCGACCCTGGCCAGCACGCCCCCTTGCGCATCCTCGGCGCGCACGACGAAGCCTCGCGGCTCCGGCTGCGGCAGGGCGCCGACATGCACGACCAGCCGGTCCGGCCTGGGCTCCGGCGCCAGCAGCAGCAGCAAGGCCCGCGGATCGGCGCGCAACTCGGTGACCGGGCCGAGTCGGCGGAGCGCCTGTGTGAACCCGGCATCATGCCCGGTGGCCAAGCCGTCCGAAAGGTACAACACCTGGCCGACCCCTCCCGCGGGGAGCGCGACCTGCCCGCGATCGGTGTTCCAGGCCACGGGCCGCATGGCATCCACGGCGGCGCGTACCTGCGACACCGGGAGCGGACCGGTCGCGTCTGCGGAGCCTGCCGGCGCGGTGGTGACCAGCCGCACCCGGCGCCGGTCGCGTCCGGCCTGGTCGAGCACCGCATCGAGCGCCGCGATGCGCTGCGGCCAGTCCGAAGCGGCCGCCCAGCCATTGTCGAGTACCACCAGCAGGCTGCCGTTGCCGGAGCGCCCCGCCTGGTGCTGCACCAGCACCGGCTGGGCAAGTCCCGCGATCAGCAGTACTGCCGCCAGCACACGCAGCAGCAGCAGCCAGAGTGGGGCGCGGCGTGTCTCCTGCCTGCGTGCTGCGAGACCTTCGAGCAGCCGCAGCGCCGGGAACGACTGCCGGCGCGGAGCAGGCGGGATCGCGCGCAGCAGCCACCAGAGTGCCGGCAGCGCCAGCAGGCCGAGCATCAGCCAGGGGGCGAGGAGCGTCACCGCGCGCCGGCTGCCGAAGGCGGTGCGTCGGGCCGGAAGGCCATCGCGGACGCGACGCGCGGCGCGGACAGCGCCTGGTGCAGGTCGAGCAGCGCGTCCTGCGGCGGCTGCCCGGTCTGGTGCAGCGTCAGGCCGAACCCGGCGCCGCGGCACAGCCCGGCGAGCGCGTCCTGGTGGCGCTGCAGCGCGGCCCGGTACTCCTCGCGCAGATCCTCCGCGCGCGGCACCAGCATCGGCGCCTCGCCCTCCAGGCCCTCGAAGCGGATGCGGCCCTGATACGGCAGGTCGAGCTCAGCCGGATCCAGCACCTGCAGCACGTGGCAACTCACTGGCATCGCCGACAGGCGCACGAACAGCGCCTCGATCTCGGACGGCGTCGAGAGCAGGTCGCCAATCAGCACCACCCGCGCGCGACGCGGCAGCTCCACGGCCGGATGCGGCAGGCTCTCGGCCGGCACGGCACCCGCATGCAGGAGCTGGTCGCCCAGGCGCTGCAGCGCCTGCTGGCCGGAGATGCGCTCGGTCCGCCCGCTGGCGCCTCCGGCCACCAGCCGGACATGCTCGCCGCCGCGCAGCGCCAGCCCGGCGAGTGCCAGCAGCAGCAGCTCCGCGCGCTCCTGCTTGGTCGGCAGGGTGCGCCGCGAGCGCCAGCGCATGCTCGGCGAAAGGTCGGGCCAGAGGCAGATCGTCTGCGCCGCCTCCCACTCCGTCTCACGCACATAGGCCCGGCTGGACCGTGCCGACTGGCGCCAGTCGATGCGCTGCGCCGGCTCCCCGGGCAACGCCGCGCGATACTGCCAGAAGCTGTCGCCCATGCCGGCGCGCCTGCGGCCGTGCACGCCCTGGGCGACGGTGCTCGCCACCTGCTCGGCCGCCACCAGCAGGGCCGGCAGCCGGGCGCCAAGCGCCTGCGCCTCGGCGAGCCCCCCATGCGGCGGGGATCCCGGCGAGGATTTCTGTGGCGACCGGGGCGACGACCCGGGCGAAGCCTCCGGTGGCGCGGCTCGGCTTGACGCGACGGCACGCCCGCGTTGCCGCCACCAGGAGGAGGCGACGCTCACCCCAGCCTTTGCAGCAGGCCGTCGATCAGGCCGGGCAGCGTCGATCCTTCGGCGCGCGCGGCGAAGGTGAGCGCCATGCGATGCCGCAGCACCGGCTGGGCGAGGGCGGCGACATCCTCGATGCTCGGCGACAGCCTGCCATCCAGCAGTGCCCGCGCCCTGCAGGCCAGCATCAGCGCCTGCGCCGCCCGCGGACCCGGACCCCAGGCGATGTCGCGCGTGAGCCTGCGGTCGTCGCTGCTTTCCGGCCGCGCCTGGCGCACAAGGCGCAGGATCGCGTCCACCACCGTCTCGCCCACCGGCAGCGCCCGGATCAGGCCCTGCGCCGCCACCAGCTCGCCGGCGCCCAGCACCGGCAGGGCGACGCCGGCATGCGCGCCGGTCGTCGCCAGCAGCATGGCGCGCTCCTCCGGCTCGCTCGGATAGGTGAGGTCGATCTGCAGCAGGAAGCGGTCGAGCTGTGCCTCCGGCAGCGGATAGGTGCCTTCCTGCTCGATCGGGTTCTGTGTCGCCAGCACGTGGAACGGCCGCGGCAGCGGATGGTCCACGCCCGCCACCGCCACCCGCCGCTCCTGCATCGCCTGCAGCAGCGCCGACTGCGTGCGCGGGCTGGCGCGGTTGATCTCGTCGGCCATAAGGAGCTGGCAGAACACCGGGCCGGGCACGAAGCGGAAGCCGCGGCGGCCGTCCTGGGTCTCCTCCAGGATCTCGCTGCCGGTGATGTCGGCCGGCATCAGGTCGGGCGTGAACTGTACCCGCTTGGCGGCGAGCCCCAGCACGGTCCCCAGCGTCTCCACCAGCAGCGTCTTGCCCAGGCCGGGGGCGCCCACCAGCAGCCCGTGGCCGCCAGAGAGCAGGCAGACCAGCACCTCGCCCACCACATGCTGCTGCCCGAAGATGACGCGGCCGATCTGCGCGCGCACCTCGGCGAGGCGTCCCGCGAGGCGGTCGGCGCTTGCCACCGGGTCACCCGGGTCGCCCGGATGGGCGGAGAAGGATGCGGCTGCCGTCTGGTCCGGGTCGGAAATCGTAGTTGTCCTCGATGGGCGCCAATCAGGCGCCGGTCCTCGACACGCGCCGATCAGGGGCTGGTGGCTGATGCCGGGATACAACATCGCCGCCGCCTGCGCCCTGGCAAGCTTGGGCAGGCCTCAATCTGACAGGTCCAGGGCTTTCATCAAGCGGGTCGGGCTCCCTATATCCAGAGGCTGCAAGTCAACACGATGGGAAGAGCGTGTGAGTGCTCAGGGTTCGGATCGGTCTGGCACGGCGTCGCGGGATTTGCATGACTTTCCGGCGCTCGATGCGGCGCGTTGCCGTTCGTCGGAGATCGGCCCGGCAACCACAACAGCGTCGAAGGTCTCCAGGTTCCACCAGGCGCAATGCGGAGCGCTGCCATTCCTGATCCAGCGCGACGGCACCTGGCTGTACCGGGGCTCGCCGATCCGCCGCAAGCCGCTGGTCTGCCTGTTCTCCAGCGTTCTCGCCCGCGACGAGCAAGGCACCTACTGGCTCGAGACGCCGGCCGAGCGCGGCTCGATCGAGGTCGAGGACGTGCCCTTCGTGGCCGTCGAGCTGGACTGGCAGGGCTGCGGGCGCTCCCAGGTGCTGTCCTTCAGGACCAATGTCGACGAGATCGTCTCCGCCGGCCCGGAGCATGCGCTCTCGGTCGATTGGCACCGGCCGCGTTGCGCCGAGGGCCATGGTCCGGCGCCCTACCTGCACGTGCGCGGCACGGGGCGCTCCGCGATCCAGGCGCGGGTGTCGCGCGCGGTCTACTACGAATTGGCCGCGCTCTCGGTGCGCGGCCATTGCCAGGGCCGGGACTGCCTCGGTGTGTGGAGCCAGGGCGTTTTCTTCCCGATCGGGCCGCTGACACCGGACGACGAGTGATTGTTGCCGGCGGCGTCCCCGATCCGTCCGGCCTGCCGGGCCATGCCGCGATAGACCAGGTCTGGCGGGCGCTTCCGGAGGCGAGGCTGGTCGGCGGCGTCGTGCGCGACCTGATCGCCGGACGCGACTCGCTGGACATCGACTTCGCCACTCCGGAGGTCCCCGAGCAGGTCATGCGCCGCCTGCGCGAGGCAGGCCTGCGTCCCATCCCGACCGGCCTGTCGCACGGTACGGTGACCGCGCTCGTGCAGGCGCACCCGGTCGAGATCACCACGCTGCGCCGTGACGAGTCGACCGACGGCCGGCATGCGGTGGTGGCCTGGACCACCGACTGGCAGGAGGATGCGTCGCGCCGCGACTTCACCATCAACGCCATGTCGCTGTCGCGGGACCCCCGCCTGGGAACATACGTCCTGCATGATTACTTCGGCGGCGTCGCCGACCTCGCGGCCGGCCGGGTGCGCTTCGTGGGCGATGCCGTACGCCGGATCGAGGAGGACGCGCTGCGCATGCTGCGCTTCTTCCGGTTCCAGGCCCGTTACGGCACCGGCGCGCCCGACGCGGAGGCGGTCGCCGCCATCGCCGCCGCCGTACCGGCGCTGGACGGCCTCTCTGCCGAGCGCGTGTGGTCCGAACTGCAGCGCATCCTGCTGGCCCCTGATCCGGCCGGGGCGTTGCTGCTTATGCAATCGCTCGGCGTGCTCGACCGGCTGCTGCCAGGCGGCGCGGATGCCGATCGGCTGGTCCGCAAGCTGGCCCTGTCGACGCGTGCGGAAGCCCCCGACGCGGTCCTGCGTCTCGCCGCCATGCTGCGCGGCCCCGCCCGGCCGGTGGCCATGGCGCTGCGGCTGTCCGGGTCGGAGGCAGGACGGCTGGCCAGCCTGCTGGACGACCGACCCGCGCCGGAACCGGGAGAGGATGACGCCGCGCTGCGGCGCATGCTGGCCGACGAGCCGGCGGCCACCCTGCTCGGCCGGAGCTGGCTGCGGCAGGAAGGCGATCCGGCGGCGTGGCGGCAGGCGCGCGACCGGCTGCGGGCGACGGCGCCGCCGGAATTTCCGCTGTCCGGCCGCCACCTGCTGCCCGCCGGCATTCCCGCGAGTCCCGCCGTCGGGCGGCTGCTGACCGCGACGCGCGCCTGGTGGCTTGCCGGAGGCTGTGTTGCCGACCGCGCGGCCTGCCTTGCCCATTGCCTCGCCGCTGCCCGGAAGAGCGGCTTGCTTCCAGAGTAACGCCCCTGCTGCTAGACGGCGACGATGGATGCAGCGCCCCTGACAGAAGGTGAGGCCGGGTACCGGCCCGGGCCGGCCGAGATCGCGGCAGAGCAGACGTCTGTCGCGCTGCTGCGCCGGCTGTGGCGCGAGGAGGTGCGGCATTATCGCGGGCGGCTGGTCACCGTCGGCCTGCTGACCGCGATGATGGCCGGCCTGACCGGGCTGTATCCGTTCGTCATCAGCCGCGCGCTCGACATGTTCGCCGCCCACGACCCGCGCATCCTGTATCAGGTGCCGGCGCTGGTGGTGCTGATCACCGCCGCCAAGGCCGCCTCGCAGTACGGCCAGACCATCGCCGTGCAGAATTTGGTGCTGATCGTCATACGCGGCCTGCAGGGCAAGATGTTCACCCACCTGATCCGGGCCGACGTGGCGCGGATAGAGCGCGAGGCGCCGGCGCAGCTCGCCGCCCGCTTCACCACCGATGCGGTCACCATACGCGAGGCGATGATCCGCGCGGTGAACGCGCTCGGCGACAGCGTCACCGTGGTCAGCCTGGTGGTGGCGATGATCTACATGGACTGGGAGCTGAGCCTGATCGCGGCCCTGCTGTATCCGGTGGCGGCGGTACCGATCCAGCGCATCGGCAAGCGGGTGCGTCGCGCCTCCGGCGGCATGCAGGAGCAGATCGGCGACACCGCCGCACTGCTCAACGAGAGCTTCGCGCAGGCGCGCACGGTGCGGGTGTACCGCCTGGAGCAGGCCGAGGAGCAGCGCGCCGACCGCTCCTTCGACCTGCTGCACGGGGCGCTCCTGCGCATCACCCGCGGCCGCGCCCGCGTCGATCCGGTGCTGGAGGTGCTGGGCGGCACCGCGGTTGCCGCCGTGCTCGGTTTCGCCGGCTGGCGCGCCTCCTCGGGCGGGGCGACGCTGGGCGACTTCTCCGGCTTCGTCGCCTCCCTGCTGCTGGCCTCGCGGCCGCTGCGCGCGCTCGGCTCGCTGAACGCCGCCGTGCAGGAAGGGCTGGCCGGGCTGGTGCGGATCTTCACGGTGATCGACGAGCCGCCGGATGTGTCGGAGGCGCCGGATGCGGTGGCGCTGCCGGAGGGGCGCGGGCATCTGCGCTTCGAGGATGTCTGGTTCGTCTATCCGGACGGCCGCGAGGGCCTGCGCGGGCTCGATTTCGATGCAGCCCCCGGACTGACGGTGGCGCTCGTCGGGCCGTCGGGCGCTGGCAAGTCTACCGCGCTGTCGCTGATCCCGCGCCTGCACGATGCGAGCGGCGGCCGCATCCTGCTCGACGGTATCGACCTGCGGCGGCTGCGGCTCGCCGACCTGCGCGGCACCATCGCCTATGTCAGCCAGGACACGCTTCTGTTCGACACGTCGGTCGGCGCCAACATACGCATGGGGCGCCCGGAGGCGAGCGAGGCGGCGGTGCGCGCGGCGGCGCGGGCGGCGGCCGCCGAGGACTTCATCGACGCGTTGCCCGAGGGTTTCGAGACCCGCGTCGGCACCGGCGGCCAGCGCCTCTCCGGCGGCCAGCGGCAGCGGGTAGCGCTGGCCCGGGCGCTGCTGCGCAACCCGCGCCTGCTGCTGCTCGACGAGGCGACCAGCGCGCTCGACACCGAGAGCGAGGCGGTGGTGCAGGACGCGCTGGCCCGGCTTCGGCGTGGCCGCACCACCATCATCGTCGCGCACCGGCTGTCCACCGTGCGCTCCGCGGACCTGGTGGTGGCGCTGAGCGACGGCCGCGCGGCGGAGTGTGGTACGCATGCGGAGTTGCTGGAACAGGACGGGCTCTATGCCAGGCTGGTGCGGACCCAGGCACTGCAGCTGTAGGCCGGCATGCGAGGTTTGATGGTTGCCATCCTGTCCGGTCTCCTGACCACCGGCTGTTCGGTGTTCGGCATACGCACCGTGCACGAGCCGACCTACACGCTCGAGCGCAGCATCGGCCCGGTGCAGATCCGTCGCTACGGTCAGCGTCTGGCGGCCGAGACTCTCGTCGACGGGAACGAGATCCGGGCCCGCAGGATCGGCTTCGAGCGTCTCGCGGGCTACATCTTCGGAGGCAATGGCGGCCGGCAGAGCATCGCCATGACCGCCCCGGTGGCGCAGGCGGCCGCCGGTGACGGTCGATCCAATGCAATGGCGGCTCCGGTTGCACAGGCACGCATGCAAGCCGGCCAGTGGCGTATCCGCTTCTTCATGCCGGCGGGGTCTTCGCCTGCGACCCTGCCGCATCCGAACGATCCGGCGATCGAACTGGTGACGGTTCCGGGCGAGACGGTCGCGGTGCTCCGCTATGCCGGAACCCCCACCACGGCCAGCGCGCGGGCGGCGGAGGCAAGGCTGCTGGCCCGGCTCGCCGGCAGCGGGCTGCGTACGGATGGCGAGCCGTACGAGTGGTTCTACGACCCGCCCTGGACCATTCCCGTCCTGCGGCGCAACGAGGCGGTCGTGCGGATCGCGGGCGACCGGGGTCAGGCTGCTCGGTGACATTCCAGCCAGTGCGCATACGGCGCCGGTAGCAGGTCATGCGATGGTAGCCTCGCAGTATGCGGGCGTTCAGCCATCCGGAGCCGGAGTTGTTCGTGCTGGAGCGCGTACTGCACTCCCTGAGCGACCCGGTGCGCCTCGGAATCGTGCGGCAACTGGCGCGGGATGGCGAGGCGAGTTGCGGCGCGCTCGAGGCGGCCGCCCGAAATCCAGTGTCTCGCACCATTCCGGGTGCTGCGCGAGGCGGCCCTGGTCCGCACGCGCAGCGACGGCGTCGCCCACATGAACGCGTTGCGCCGAGCCGAACTCGACCAGCGTTTGCCCGGCCTGCTGGCCGCCATCCTCGAGCCGGTGGTCGTGCCGGCCGAGGCCACGCAGCCATAGCTCGCTGTTCCGACGAGCATCCTTGTCCGATCGATAAGCAACGCGATCGGATGATGCTCCGGCTTGCTGGAACGAGTTGCCGAACCGGATGCCTGTCTAGCTACAGATCCGGCGCGTCAGGGGATCGTTTCGACCGCAGCCGGAGTAAGATCGCTCGGGAAACAATGCGGTTGCTGGAAGCCGGTGGGCGCGACACCCGCCGGGGCATAGATGATGTTGTCGGTGGAGTCCGGCGCGACCCCGCCAGGGATCGCGTCCAGATGGGAGAGCTTGCGCATCCGGAACGCAATTGCGTGGTCTGCGCAGGAACTGTCGCCACTGACGCCAAGGCCGCCAATCACCTTCCCGCCGACATAGAGTGCCATGCCACCACCAAAGGTGATGATGCCACCGGGATTATGCCCAAGCCCGGTTCCCGGCTCGCCCCCCGTGGTGATCCGGTTGTATTCGGGATTGAACGGGTTGGAGTTGTTCAGCCCGAACAGCGAGCCGCCGGGCTGCGACGGCCCATAGAGGTTGGCGGTCGAGAGCGCCAGCCCGCTATTGCTGAAACCATTGGCGGTTTCGGCCTTCGCGATGGCGATCGCGCGGCTGCCGGGCCAGGCGTCGCCCGTCGCGGTCACCGAGCACAGCGTGCCATTGCGATCCACCACGGCCGACCACATCCGGTTCGGCCTGAATATTCCCCCGTTCGCGTCCGGCAGGGCCACCACGGTGGCCAGCTGCGCCTGCAGGTTGCCGAGCGTGGAGCCAGGTATCGCGCATTCGCGCGGCCCTCCATCGGTCTCCGCTATCGCGGCGGACGATGCAGTCAAGGCTAATGCAGCAGCAAGTAACAGCTTCACCATGACGCCTGCTCCTAACATTCATTATTTAGGCGTTGCGTTGCAGGCGACGCTAATGTCGCAGACGGTTACATACTACTCGAGATAACGGCGATAACGACTATTTGGCGATCGATCCGGAGGCGGGATAACCCCTGCCACGTGCGCCCGGCCGGCTTTGCTCCTCGATCACGAGGAGCAAAGCCCGGACCTCAGGTGATGGGGGTCGCGCCGGGTGGGCGCGCGCCCGGATCAGGTTACCAGCTGGTATAGCCGCCGTCGGCCAGCACGATGCTGCCGGTGAGCAGGCTCGACGCGTCCGACGCCAGGAACAGCACCGTGGAGGCGATTTCGTCCGGCTCGCCGAGGCGGCCCATCGGGGTCATGTCCAGCCAGGTCTGGAACATCTCCTTGTTCTCCTTGCCGAACAGGGTCAGCGGGGTCGCGATGTAGGTCGGCGCCACCGCGTTCACCCGCACCCCGCGCGCGGCCCATT
>CAXTVI010000065.1:0-12819 GCA_964247695.1 uncultured Acetobacteraceae bacterium | reverse complement strand
GTCGACGAGAGCCACGTGCTCGACATCTCGGAGATGCTGAGCGTCACGTTCCGGCTGGACCGGCTGCACCTGTTCGACCGTGCGACAGAACTTCGCATCAGCTGATCTCGCATCCGCATGCCCGGCTACATCAGGTAATAGAGCCGGTCCTCCCTGACCGTTGCGGTTGCGGACAACTCGCTCCGAATGCACCGGATGGCGGCCAGCGTTGCGGAGTCTTCGGCACTGCCCTGCGGAAACAGCCGGTCGGGCGGAAACCAGGTCAGGAAGCGCAGGCGCTGGAATGCCGCCAGCAGGTCGGGCTGCACGCCCGCGAGCCACACCCTGAGGCTATCCTGCCCCGCCTGCTTTAGGAACTGCTCGAACTGTTCGAGGCTGACGACGTCCGGGTTGCGGACCCGCTTGAGCCGAAGCATGACATGGCTCACCTGTCTCTGCTCCACGACCGCGCGGATGTGCGCAAACGTTCGTTGCAGCTCAGGGGCTGCGCCAAAGAACAACTCCCCCTGCAGATCGAACAGGACGAATTCCTCGTCGACATGGTCGGTCCTGCGCCGCTCCCGGACGACATCCGACGCATCGATCACGAGTTCGGCTACCTTGAGCTTTGCCGCCCGCGGCACGAACAGCGCCACCGACAACGCGACCCCGATCAGGATCGCGTCGTCGAGGCCGAAGGCGATCGCGGACGCAGCCGTCGCCACGACGATGCCGGCATCCATGCGGGACGCGCGCATTGTGTAGGCGAGCCGCTTCAGGTCAATCAAGCGGGCCGCGGTCAGCAGCAGCAGCGCGGCCAGGGCCGGCTTCGGGACGTCGTGCGCCAGTGGCGCCAGCACCAGGACGGCGACGGTGACGAACCCCGCGGTGAAGATCCCGGAGAGCCGGGTGACGGCGCCCGCCTGGTAGTTGATCGCCGAACGCGACAGCGATCCCGATCCGGGCAGGCACTGGAAGAAGCCGCCGGCGAGATTGGCAAGGCCTTCCGCGAGACACTGGCGGTTGAAGTCGAGCGTCTGCCGGCTGTCATTGGCGATGGCCTTGGCGATTGCCAGCGCCTCCAGCAGGCCGAGAAAGGCGATCGCGACGCTGTCGGACGCGAGGTCCAGCACCCAGTGCAGTCGGACCACCGGGACATGCAGGTGGGGGAGAGCCGCGTCCACGTGACCGTTGACGGCGACCTGCGTCGCGGCGCCGGGCCCAGGCCCGGTCCAGCCGGCGAGGGTGGCACCCAGGCTCACCAGCACCAGAGCCAGCAGCATGTCGAACTGCGGCAGGCGATACCGGCGCACGAGCTTCCGGAAGACAATCGCCAGGACCAGCGTGGAGAGTGTCACGGCCAGTGCCCGGAAGTTCGGCGCGGCGTTCTCGGAAACCGTCAGCCAGAGCCGGTGCAGTACATGCTGTGCGCCTGTCCCCCGCTCCTTCAAGCCAAGCACATTGCCGATCTGGCTCAGCGCCAAGAGAAAGGCCGCCGCGGTCATGAAGCCGAGAATGACGGAGTCCGAGATGTAGCGGGTGAGGTCGCCCAGCCGGAACACCGAGATCAGAATCTGGATCGAGCCCACCATGGCGCCCAGCAGGAACATCGCCTCCGTCGCCTCGACGCGCTGCTCCGGATCGAACATCGCGAGCGCCCCGAAGACCACTAGCGAGATCGCGCTGGTGGGGCCGTTGATCAGGTGCGAGGACGATCCGAAGATCGAGGCCACGGCAGTGACCAGGATCGCCGAGAACAGGCCATACCGCGGATCGACGCCGGCAAGCTGCGCGTAGGCCATTCCCTGCGGCAGCGCGATGGCGGCGACCGTCAGCGCTGCGATGAGATCGCGCCGCAGGAACCGGCCCGCATAGTCATCCAGGAGCCTCATCGCAGGCGCGCCGGGATCAGGGCCGTGACGATGCCGCCCTCCCCGAAGAACATCTCGTTCGCTTGCCTCCAGTCGGGCGCCAGCGCCGATACCGGCACCAGCCTGATATCGGCGAAATGGATGCCGGCACGGTCGGCCGCCACCGCGACGGCGGGCCGGAACCCGAGCCCGGCGATGATGGCCTGCGCCTGCGGGCTGTACAGGAAGGCGAGGTAGGCGCGCGCCGCACGCGCACTCCCGTCCCGCGTCGCGACGCTGTCCACTAGGGCGATCGCGGGCTCGGCCAGGATCGAGACCGGCGGATAGACGACCTCCAGCCGCCCCTTGGAGGCCGCGACCTCGCGGAGCGCGCTGTTCTCCCACACGAGATGGACGTCGCCGATCTCCTCGCTGGCGAACCTGATCGCCGCGGTCTGCGCACCCGGATCCAGCATGTCGACATGCTGGTAGAGCGCGCTCAGGAAGGTCCGGGCTGCCGCCTCCGAGCCGCCACGCGTGGTGACCGAGGCCCAGGCCGCAAGCGCCGCAAGCTTGCCATTGCCGGAGCTGCGTGGATCCGGCACGACGATCGCGACACCCGGCGCCAGCAGGTCCGGCCAGTCATGGATGGCGTGCGGGTTGCCGGCCCGGACTACGAACACGATTGTGGAGGTGTAGGGACGCGACCGGTTCGGCAACCGGTCAGTCCAACCGGCGGCGATCAGCCCGCGCTGCCGCAGAAGCTCGATGTCGGAGGGCAGACCGAGCGTCACCACGTCGGCCGGCTGCTCGCCCAGCGCGATCCGCATCGCCTGCCGCGACGATCCGCCGTGCGACAGCACGATCTCCCAATGCTCCGCCGTTACCTTCTGGTAGGACGCCACGAATAGCGGGTCGATCGCCTGATACAGCTCCCGGGTGGCGTCGTACGAGACGTTCACCAGCCGGTGCCGGTTGTGGTCCGGCAGGTTGCGGCCAACGATGGTGACGCCAGCGATCAGGATGGCGCAGACGGCGGCGACGTTCAGGGCGAGATCGAAACGCCGCCGACCGGAAGGGCTACCGCCAGGGGATCGTCCTCGCACCCTTCAACCTCGCTGATCGCCTGGACCTGGGAGACAGAGTTGATGGTTTTGCGAACGCTGGCCGTCATCCCCAACGATGCCGTTCGGGGGACCGACCGGCATCGCCGCGCAGGACAAGGCAGGGTTCATCGCAGTGTGGTCCGGCCCTCCCGAAACCGACGCTGCGCCTGCAGCTTCAGATCGGCGAGGCTTGGCAGAACCTGCCCGTGCATGGATTGCAGCCTCTCATCGACTGCGAAGAATAGTCGCTCGCGCAAATCGGAACGCGCGATCGCGGTGCCGACGAAGACACCGTCGACTTCCACGATAACGGACTTTTTCATGGTCAAAACTTTCGATACCGCGCCCGGCCATCGGCCACGCGGTCTGGAAGATGAAAGGCATCACGGGAGGCCCGGACCATTCAGGTCCGGTCACCTCGACATCGCTGCAGTCGCATGCGCCGCTCCTTCAGGTCCTCTGCAGGTCGTAACAAGAAGGCGCCATCTACACGTCGAGGATTAGCAAATCCCCGAGCAAACTACAAGTCTCAAGTCGTGGTATGAGATAAGCACTTGCCGTTTTCGTAGTATAACGCGCTCGGGCCTATCTGCGCGGGCGTCCTACGACTACCGGAAGCCTACCTGGACACCGCCGAACACACCGAAGCCGTCGCCGGGCTGGAGAAACGCGCACGTGCTCGAGATGCCGTGGCAGCTCAAGGTCGGCTCCACGATTGCAGCATAGTGCGTGTTTTGCAGGTTGTTCAAAGTGAGGAAGATCTGACGCCCGGTCTTCTCGTCGTCATAGCCGAACGTCGCGCCGATGATCTGGTAGCCACGCGAGAAGACCGTGTTCGCGTAGTCCACGGGCATGCCAGACGCGACCTGAGTGTTGAAGGAGGCATACAAGTTGTCCCGAAGGTCCAGCCGGATCTCGCCCTGGTAGAAGTTCTTGGGGATGCCGGGCAGCTGGTTGTTGCCGAAGACCGCATCGTTGTTGAAGTTGAATTGGCTGAACGTGTAGGCCTGGCGCAGCGAGAGCTTCCAGTTCTTCGCGTCCCACAGGACCGATGTGAGCGAGGCCTCGACACCCTGGTGGGTCGTCGGCGAGGCGTTCGTGTAGGTCGCGAATCCGGTCAACTGGGTCTGCAGGGTGCTGACACTCAGGAGCTCGTTGTGAACGGCTGAATGGTAGTAGTCGACCGACCAATTCTCGCCTTTGAATGCCCCGGAGGTCCCGACCTCCACCGTTGTCGCGGTCTCGTTGCGTAGCCGGATGGCACTTGTGCCATAACCGCTCAATGGTCCACTGGTCGCGATGTTTCCGCCGATGAACTCCCAGTCGTTAGGCGGCTCCGCAGAACGACTGACGTTCGCGAAAGCCCGGATATTCGGCGTGAAGTTGTAGACAAGCCCGACGCGCGGTATGAAGTTCGCTGCATTCTGGTGATACGAGGGGGTGTCGGTCAGCGGTATCGGCACGTCGACGTTGCGCGTGTCGTAGACGACTGCCCCGCCGACATTCAACCAGAGGCCTTTCCAGATATTCGTGTTGTTGCTCAGATGAAGTTCATTGTCGGACGCATCAAAAGTCTGCCGGCCGACCAGGGCTCCGAAAGGTTGGGCCGGGGTGAAGCCCTGCGGAACCCGGATCGTTATGTTCTGGAAGCCGTTTAGGTGAGTGGTCGAGAAGATACCGAGATCCGTGTTGCTCTCGCGACCGAAGATTGTGTCGTTCCTGATGTATTGAACGGACTCGGTAATGTCGTCATAGCCCCAGACCTGTTCCTGCGGTCCCTCGCGGATATCGATCGGGTAGTTGTGCCAGTCAATGCCGAACACGAGCTTCGACTTGTCATCGAAGTGAATCGTGGTCTTGTTGCCGAGCCATTCGCTTCCCGGCTGGATGCGGGTCGCATCGAAATAGATCGAGTTGAAGGGAGCATACGACTGCCTCGGATTCTGGGCGATCTGCTCCGGTGTCAGGTCACCGGCATACTGGTTTTCCGTCTGCCGATAGCGGAAGTAGAACCTCGTATCGATGTCGGGATTGATCCGGTAGCCCAGATTGGCAACGACGCCCCGGCTCGTGGCGCGCGTGTGATCCTGGTAGCCGGACCGATAGGAGTTGGTGAAGCTGAGATAGTAGTCCCACGGACCGATTACCGCTCCCGAACTGAGCTGCTCCTTCTGGTAGCCGAAAGAGCCAACCTCGTAGCGCGCGAGGAATGGCAGCGCCGTGTAGCCCGTCTTGGTCACGTAGTTGATCGCGCCGCCAAGATCGACCGATCCGGCGTCGAAGGCGTTCACGCCCCGCAGGACCTCCGTGTAGTCCAGCCCCAGCGGCTCGAACAGCTCGTAGGGCGTACCACCGGGTCCGGTGACCGGCAGCCCGTCGAACATGATGTAGATGCCCTGGCGAAAGTAGTTCGTGCCTGCATCGACGCCTGAACCGCGAATCGAAATCTTCAGGCCGTCGGCGCCTCCCGACGACTGGGCGTAGACGCCGGGCTGAAACGCAAGGACGTCCTGATCGGTCATCACCCGCGACTTGGCGACCAGCGCCTGGTCAACCACGCTCGTTCCGCCGGGAACCTGTTCCAGGGCGACACGGGCGGCGTCGGCAGGTGATCGACGTGCGGCGGTGACGGTCACGGTCTCCGGCTGCGGCGCAGGCGCCGATGCAGCCGGGGCCTGAGATGCAGGCGACGAGGTTGGGGCCGCTCCGCTGACGGTGGTCGATGGACTTGTCTGCGCCGCTGCGAGCGAGCTTGCGGTCATGCCGCAGGTGGCAAGGACCGTTGGCCAGGCGCACCTGCGGAAGATCGACCGACCGGACCGAGGCCGGTCCGAAGCGAGCAAATGGCGTGCGGCTGCGACTGCCTGACCATGTTGATCAGATCGCAAGTTGGGCGATGTCAACCAGATGTTCCTTCCAGAACCGGTGCGAGAGGCGGGCGAGCGGATCTCGCCGGGACGCATCCAAACCTGATCGCCATCTATTTAACGTCTGATAATGAGTCAATCACTGATGTACGCTTGCGCGTCGCTTTTACCGAAAATCACTGTGAGTTTCGTACAATTCGCGTCCACCGTCATCCGGACCGGGGTGGGAGATCGCATCGCCAGCGCAGGTTCTCGACGGCCGGTCATGGATTTCTCAGGTGCATTGGCCAGCGTATCGGCACCCTCGATGTCACGCTGCGGAGGTTGAGCGGCGCTGAGTTGGCCGTCCCGGAGATAAAGGCGCCATGAGGCGGCGGGGGACCGGGCGTCCGACACCCGCGGCGTCGGACCGCCTCTTGGCAGCCTCATCGGTTGACACGCCCCTGTCGAGCAAATACTGAAAGAACGACCGCAGGCTGTAAGAAAGCTACATATGACGAATGTATTACTATATGGCTTAGTTGTTCTTCTCGCCACATCGGCAACCCGATGAGCACTGCTGCTGACGATGCCCAGCTCCTACGGCGTTTCCAGCCGGTCTTCGGCCGCATTGCGGCTGGTGCGTTGGCGCGCGAGCAGGAGCGCACCCTGGCCTTCGAACCGGTCGCTGTCCTGCGTGAGGCGGGCATCGGCGCCCTGCGCATTCCCCTCGCAGAGGGCGGTTCCGGCGTCACCCTGCCGCAGCTCTTCCGTTTGCTGACGTTGCTCGGTGCCGCTGACTCCAACCTCCCGCAGATCCTGCGCGCGCACTTTGCCTTCGTAGAGGCGCGCCTCAACACCCGCGACCGGCCACAGCCCGATCCCTGGTTCGAGCGGATCGTCGCGGGGGCCCTGTTCGGGGCCGCCATGGCCGAACGCACCGAGGGCACCGAGACCACGGTCACCCTGACCCGCCACGGTGAAGGCTGGCGACTGGACGGCACGAAATACTACAGCACCGGCACCATCTACGCCTCCTGGATCGCCGCCGTCGCACAGGATGGCGAGGATCGCCTGCTCGTTGCTGTCCCGGCCAATGCAAGGGGCGTCAGGATCGACGACGACTGGGACGGGTTCGGCCAGCGCCTTACCGGCAGCGGCACCACCCACTTCACGAATGTCGCGGTCAAGGACGAGCAGATCATCCGCCGCTTCCCGGCCCGCGAGTTCCCGTCCGACAACTACATGCTGGCCTTCTACCAGTCATTCCACCTCGCCGCGCTGGCCGGAATCGCCCGCGCCGTCCTCGACGACGCCGTCGCCTTCGTGCAGCCGCGTACACGCACCTTCGGCGTCCCCGGCCTGTCCAGTCCGCGCGCCGATCCGCTGGTGCAGCGCGTCGTCGGTCGGCTGTCCTCGCTCGCCTTCGCCGCCGAGAGCCTGGTCGACAGTGTGGCCGCCGCGTCCGAGCGCGCCCATCAGGCCTGGCGCATCCAGCAGGAGACGCCGGCGCTCTACACCGACGCAGACATCAAGGCGTTCGAGGCACAGCAGGTCGCGATCGACCTGGTGCTGCAGGCGACCACGCTGCTGTTCGAGGTCGGCGGGGCGTCGGCCACCAGCGTCACTCGTCAGCTCGACCGGCATTGGCGCAACGCCCGCGTGCTGGCCTCGCATAATCCCGCCATCCAGCGCGAACGCGCCATCGGCGATTTCCGGTTGAACGGCACGCTGCCAGGTGCGGTCTGGCAATCAGCATACGACCGAAACGCGCAGGAGGCCGGCAATGCCTAAGCAACTGCATGTCAACCTGTTCGAGATGAACTGCGTCAGCCATATCATGCACGGCATGTGGGTGCATCCGGACAATAACCGGCATCGCTTCAACGATCTCGACTTCTGGACCGAACTCGCGCAATTGGTCGAGCACGGCACGCTCGATGCGATCTTCCTTGCCGACGTCATCGGCACCTACGACCGGTTCCGCAACGGCCCCGAGACGTCGCTGCGCGAAGCCATGCAGATCCCGTCCAACGATCCGCTACTGGTCATCCCGGCGATGGCCGCCGTCACCCGCCATCTCGGTTTCGGCGCCACCTTCTCCACGACCTACGAACCGCCCTTCGCCTTCGCGCGACGCATGTCCACCCTCGACCACCTCACCAAGGGCCGCGTCGGCTGGAACATCGTAACCTCGTACCTCGCCAACGCCGCGCGCAATTTCGGCCACGACGACGAGGTGTCGCACGATCATCGCTACGAGATCGCCGACGAATATCTCGACGTGCTGTACAAACTCTGGGAAGGCTCCTGGGACGACGACGCCGTCGTGCAGGACCGCGAGCGCCGCATCTACACCGACCCCGCCAAGGTCCGCTACATCGACCATGTCGGCGAGCATTATCGTGTTGCAGGCCCGCATCTCTGCCAGCCCTCCGCGCAGCGCACCCCGGTGCTGTTCCAGGCCTCCGGCTCTCCGGCCGGCCTCGAATTCGCCGGCCGCCACGCCGAGGTGCTGTTCACCGGTGGCCTGACCCAGGAGGCGGTGCGCGCCAACATCGCCAGGACCCGCGAGCGGCTGGTGGCACACGGCCGCGCTCCGGACGCGGTCAAGTTCCTGGTGATGGCCGGCATCGTCGTCGGACGCAACGACAGCGAGGTCGCGGACAAGCTGCGCAGCTACCGCGCCCTGGTCAGCGCCGAGGGGGCCCTCGCCCACTCGCTCTCGGCGATCGACCTCCCGGCCTACCCGCATGACATCCTCATCAGCGACCTGATCGCACGCGGCGAGCTCGGTGCAGATACCCTGCTGCGCCGCTTCCACCCCGAGCACACCGTGGGCGAGGCCCTGCGGCAGATGGCCGGGCTTCACGAGGACCGCTTCTTCGTCGCCGGAACACCCGACATCGTCGCCGATCAGATCGAGATCTGGCTCGACGAGGACGGCATCGACGGCATCAACCTGCGCCAATATCTCAGCTTCGAGAGCGTGCGCGACTTCATCGAATTGGTGGTGCCGGAGCTGCGCCGGCGCGGCCGGTTCCGCACCCACTACGAACCCGGCGAAACCCTGCGCGAGCGCCTGTTCGGCCCCGGCCACACGCGCCTGCCGGCAGAGCATTTCGGCGCCCGCTACCGCAATCCCGCTGCCTTGCATGATCCCGCCTTGCGCCTGCGCTTCCCGGCGCAGGATGCCGACCAGCAGCGGCGCTCGGCTTGAGGCAGCTTGCTCCGGCGATGACAGGCATGCTCCTGGCCGCCGCCTTTCTCACGGGTTGCCGCCAGCAGGAGCATCGCGTCGCGGCCGGCACGCCGATCAGCGGCGGCACGCTGATCTACGCCACCGACCGAGAGCCGATCTGCCTCGATCCGCATGTCGGCGGCGATATGCCGCAGACGTTCATCGCCGAGCAGTATCTCGACCGCGTCGTCTCGATGGATGCGCAAGGCCATATCGGCCCGTGGCTCGCGACGTCATGGACCGTGTCGCCCGACGGAAAGACCTATACCTTCCGCCTGCGGCACGACGTGACCTTCACCGACGGCACTCCGTTCACCGCGGAAGCGGTCCGCGCCAACCTCGACCACATGGCCGATCCGCACACCATGTCCTCCACCGCCGGCGGGTACATACGCCAGTATGTCGGCACCGACATTCCCGACCCCTACACGGCGGTGGTGCATCTCTCGACGCCCTATGCGGCCTTCCTCGAGGTCCTCGCGCAGGGTTTCCTCGGCATCGAATCCCCCACTGCCCTGAAGCGCAGCCGCGATGCGAACTGCCAGAGCCCGGTCGGCTCCGGACCGTTCCGCATCGCGCGCTGGGACCACCAGAACGACGTGGTGTTCATCCGCAACCCGGCCTACCACTGGGCGCCGCCGACCGCGCACCATCAGGGACCACCCTTCCTCGACGGCATCGTCTGGAAATTCATTCCCGAACCGTCCGTGCGCTTCGCCTCCCTGCAAGCCGGCGAGGTCGACGTCATCGACAACGTGCCGCCCGAGGCGGAAACCCCGATACGCAAGAACCCGGATCTCTCACTGCTGATCGCTGACCGACCCGGCAACCCGACCAGTGGCGAATTCAATATCCGCCGCGCACCGTTCAACGACATGCGCGTGCGCGAAGCCTTCATTCACTCCGCGGATATCGACGGCGCGCTGGCCAGCGTCTATTTCGGCGAGTACCACCATGCCGGCGGTCCGCTGAGCCCGGTCACGCCGTTTTATAGTCCGGATTTCGAGCACACCAAGGACTACGACCCGGCGCTGGCCAACCGG
Organism: uncultured Acetobacteraceae bacterium; assembly: GCA_964247695.1. Taxonomy (GTDB): domain Bacteria; phylum Pseudomonadota; class Alphaproteobacteria; order Acetobacterales; family Acetobacteraceae; genus Lichenicoccus. Next base: position 2,754 of record CAXTVI010000065.1, on the reverse strand, counting down.
CTGCTCGACCAGGCCGGCTGGACCCGGCGCAACGCCGACGGCGTGCGCACACGCAACGGCCACCGGCTCGCGGTCTACACGCCGATCCGCGCCAGCATGGCAGCCTCCGAGCGCACGCTCTGGGAGCAGGTCCAGGCCACCGCGAAGCAGACCGGCTTCGACGTCATCCTCGAGCCGATGAGCGACACCCAGGACAACCAGATGGCGGCCGACTGGGACTACGATCTCAGTATCGGCTACTGGAACACCAACACCGCGGACGTGCTGCGCATCGTGTTCGGATCGGCGTTCGTCGCACCCGCCGGTGTCGGCGGCCATCATCAGAACGGGACCGGCTTCTCCGATCCGGCCTTCGACCGGATCATGCAACAGGCCCTGGAGACCGATGATCCCGACCGCCGGCGCAAGCTCTACTACCAGGCACAATCGATCATCGCGGCGAATGCCCTGCAGGTCACCACGTACCCGCAAAGCACCCGGCTCGGCATCCAGTGGTATGTGCACGGGGTCCGGCTGGAGCCATCGCTGTCCGTCACCAACCTCTACGACACGTGGATCAGGCGATGAGCGCAAGCGTGGCCGCCACCGGACCGATCCCGCACGCCGGCCGCGCCGGCCGGCTGGCGCAGAAACTGCTGCACCGGCTGGGTGGCAGCATCCTGGTGCTGCTTGCTTCCGCCACCATCACGTTCCTCGCGATGCACCTCATGCCCGGCGACCCGATCACCGCCATCCTGGGCGGCCCGTATGCCAATCCGACGCCCGCGACCATCGCCGCCACGATCCGGGAATACGGCCTCGACAAGCCCCTTGTCACCCAGTACGGCCTCTATCTTTATCGCCTGCTGCATGGCGACCTGGGCGTGTCGTTCTCTCAGCACATGCGCGTTGCTGATGTGCTGCGCGAGCAGGCCGGCCCGACCCTGGTGCTGACCGTCTCTGCCCTGTTTACCGCCTGGCTGCTCGCCCTGCTCTCGGTGCTGGCGACGACCCGGCGCAGTCCCCGCCTCGACGCGCTCGGCTCGACGATCGAGACGATCAGCGCCTCGGTCCCGCAATTCTGGCTCGGCCTGCTGCTGCTCTGGCTGTTCGCCTTTCGCTGGGAGATCCTGCCCCCCGCCGGCAATGGCAGCCTCGCCGCCCTCGTCCTGCCGACGCTCTCCCTGGCCATCCCGCTCGGCGGCTTCCTCGCCAAGGTCACCCGGGAGTCGTTCGAGCTGGCACTCGAACAGCCCTTCATCCTGTCGGCCCGCAGCCGCGGCCTCGGCGACACCCAGGTCCGCATCGGCCACGCCCTGCGCCACGCCGTGCTGCCCGGCCTGAGCCTCTCAGCCTGGGCCATCGGCGCCCTTCTCGGCAGCGCCGTGGTGACGGAAACCATCTTCTCGCGCCAGGGCATCGGCCGCGAGCTGTTTCTTGCGGTTTCGCAACAGGACATGCCGCTCACCGTCGGCATCACCCTGTTCGTGACCGTCGCCTACATCATCGCCAGCGTGCTGATCGACATCGTCACCGCCCTCGTCGATCCGCGACTGTCGGGAGATGCCGCATGAGCACGACGCTACCCGCCGCATCCGGCGACCTCGCCGGCAGCACGCCACGCACGCTGCGCGCACGCCCGGCCATGCCGCCCAGCTTGGTGCTCGCCGCCCTCTTCCTGGCGCTGCTGGTCGCAGCAGCACTCATGCCGCAGTTCTTCACCCACACCGATCCGTATGCGATCCGGCCGCGCGAGGCCTTCCACGCCCCGGCCTGGTCGCACCCGTTCGGCACCGACCAGTCCGGCCGCGACATCCTCACCCGTGTCATCTACGGCACCCGCCAGTCCCTGATGCTCGGCGTCGCCGCCACCACGCTCGCGATGACGATCGCGATCACACTCGGCCTTGTCGGCGGCCTGAGCGGCCGCCTCGCCGAACGTGCGGTCGCGCGCCTGCTGGAGGTGCTGTTCTCCTTCCCGACCCTGGTGCTGGCGCTGTTGTTCTCGGCAAGCCTCGGCAGCGGCATGCGCTCGCTGATCATCGCTGTCGGCGTTGGCAGCGCCGCCGGTTATGGCCGCATGGTGCTTGGCCAGGTGCGGGCGGTTCGCAACTCCGGCTATATCGAGGCAGCGCGCGCGCTCGGTCACTCGCCACTGCGCATCATCCGCCGGCAGATCCTGCCGAATGCCATGCGCCCGCTCATCGTGACCATCACCATGGGCATCGGCCAGACCATCGTCTGGGCCTCCGCCCTGTCGTTCCTGGGCCTGGGTGCTGCGCCCCCGGCGGCGGAGTGGGGCACCATGCTGGCGATGGGCCGAGACTTCGTGGCGAACGCCTGGTGGCTCACCTTCTTTCCAGGCCTGCTGATCGTGCTGACCACCCTCTCCACCACCATCGTCGGCCGCCATCTCCAGGCCCGGCTGGAAGGACGCGCACGATGAACGCGCTCGGTTCTCAGCAGGCAATCGAAACGCGCAGCTGGCAGGCGCCGGCCGAGTCCGGTGCGACGCTGATCGTGGAGAACCTGTCGGTTGCTTTCGGCGCCGGTGACGCAAGGCGCCAGGTGGTGCGTGACATCTCCTTCTCGATCGGCGCCGGCCGCGTGCTTGCGCTGGTGGGTGAGTCCGGCTCGGGCAAGAGCGTCATCGCGCGCAGCCTGGTCGGCCTCGCCGGCGCCGGCTCGAAGGTCACCGCACGACGGCTCGCCTATGGCGAGCACGACCTGCTCGGGTTCGGCGAGCGGCAGTTCCGACGCCTGCGTGGACGCGAG
>CAXTVI010000064.1:0-14232 GCA_964247695.1 uncultured Acetobacteraceae bacterium | reverse complement strand
AACCCGTGTTACCGCCGTGAAAGGGCGGTGTCCTAGGCCACTAGACGAACGGGACCGGTGGCCCCGGGTGGGTAGCGGAGCCGGGCCCGGTCGGTCAAGCCACGCGGGCGCGGGCCGCGTCGGCGATGAAGAAGCCGGCCTCGACACGTCCCTGCCACGCTTCCGCGCGCAACTGGCCGGCCAGATGCAGCCGCGCGCCGTCGCGACTTTCGAGCGCTGCGGCCAGGGGTCCGTCATTGGCGCGAAACAGCAGCGCCTTGAGCCTCTGGCCGCCCCCTTCGCCCTCGACCATCAGCCGCAGCGTGTTGCCCTCCTTGCCGATCCTATCGGCTCGCACCACACGCACGTTTGGCACCGCAAACACCGGCTCGTCGTTGCCGGCGCCAAACGGCGCCAGCCGGCCGACATGGGCGGCAAGCTCGGCATTCGCACCGGGGACGCCGAGCACCGCGTCCACCGGCAGGTCGACGGCAGCCGGCCGGTGGCGAGCCTCCGCCAACCGCTCGTCGAGGAAGCCGTGCAAGGCCGCGATGCCGCCGGCCGGCAGCGAGAAGCCGGCCGCCATCGCGTGGCCGCCGCCGGTCAGCAGCAGACCCGACTGCCTTGCCGCGATGATCGCCGTGCCGAGATCGAGGCCGGGCACGGACCGCCCCGAACCCTTGACGCTGCCATCCTCGAGTTCGGCGCCGACCAGCGCCGGCCGGTTGAACCGCTCCTTCACCCGACCGGCGACGATGCCCACCACGCCGGGATGCCAGCCGCTGCCGCTGAGCAGCAGCACGGCATGCCCGGCCACCACCTGCTCCGCCGCCAGCGCCATTGCATGGTCGAGGATGGCCGCCTCGACGCCGCGCCGCTGACGGTTGACCCCGTCGAGGCGTTCGGCCAGCACCCTCGCCTCGTCGGCATCCTCGCACAGCAGCAGCCGCAGCCCGAGATCGGCCTCCGCGATGCGGCCCCCTGCATTGATCCGCGGTCCGATCGCGAACCCGCAGGTAAAGGCATTCGGCGCCTCCCGGGCCATCGCCACCTCGAGCAGGGCATTGATGCCGATCCGCTCGCGCCGGCCCATCACCTTCAACCCCTGCGTCACCAGCGCCCGGTTCAGTCCGGTCAACGGCATGACGTCGCAGATCGTCGCCAGCGCCACCATGTCGAGGCGCGCGATCAGGTTGGGCTCCGATCGCCCGGCGAACCAGCCGCGCCGGCGCAGCACACGCACCATCGCCACCGCCGCCAGGAACGCGATCGCGGTGGCGCACAGCGAGCCCAGGCCGGAGGCGCAGTCGAGGCGGTTCGGATTGACCGTCGCCAGCACCGGCGGCGGCAGTCCCTCCGCCTTGTGGTGATCCAGGATCACCACATCGGCCTGTCCCCTCACGGCGGACAACGGCTCCGGGGCGGCGGTACCGCAATCGACGCAGACGATCAGCCCGGCACCGCGCCGCACCATCGAGACCAGCGCCGGCGTGTTCGGCCCGTAGCCTTCCAGCATGCGGTCCGGCACATGGGTCAGCACCGGGCAGCCGAGCTCGCGCAGCAATCCCGCCAGCAGGCCGGTGGCGCACGCTCCATCCACGTCGTAGTCGCCGAAGATCCCCACCGTTTCCGCACCGGCCACAGCGTCGGCGAGCCGGTCTGCGGCGGCGTCCATGTCGGTGAGGCAGCTCGGATCGGGCAGCAGGGCACGCAGGGTCGGCTCGAGAAAATGCTCCGCGCTGTCGATTGTCACCCCGCGCGCTTGCAACAGGCGCCCGACGATCTCCGGCAGCCCGCAATTCTGCGCGATGGCGGCCGCCAGCCGCTCCTGCTCCATCCCCTCGCTGCGCCAGAGCCAGCGCCGTCCGCTCAGGCTGTGCGAGACATCGAGCACCGGCGACCCGGCCGGTGCCGGCATGTAGTTCAGGTCGGGCTCCAGGTCTTGGTGGCGAAGTTGTGCTGGCCCTCGATGAAACGGACCGTGCCCGACTTCGAGCGCATGACGATGGAGTGGGTGACGCCGCGAACCGCCGTGCGCTGGACGCCGCGCAGCAACGCACCATCGGTCACACCCGTGGCCGAGAACAGCACGTCGCCGCGCGCAAGGTCGGTCAGCGTCAGCAGCCGTCGCGGGTCGCTCTGGTCCATGGTGCGCGCCCGCGCGACCTGCTCGTCATTCTCGAACATCAGGCGCGCTTGCATGAAGCCATCGACGCAGCGCAATGCCGCGGCCGCCAGCACACCTTCCGGCGCGCCCCCGGAGCCTACATAGATGTCGACGCCGCTGCCCGGCAGGCAGGCCGCGATCACACCCGCCACGTCGCCATCGGTGATCAGCATCACCCGGGCCCCGGCCTCGCGCGCCTTCGCGATCAGCTCCTCATGCCGGTCGCGGTCGAGCGTGCAGAGCGTGAGCTCCTCGATGGTGGTCTTCCGGGCCCGCGCGAGGTTGCGCAGGTTGCTCTCGATGGATGCATCGAGGCTGACCACGTCTGGCGGCAGGCCTGCGCCGACTGCGATCTTGTCCATGTAGATGTCGGGGGCATGCAGGAAATTGCCCTGTTCGGCGAGGGCCACGACGGTCAGCGCATTCGGGGCGTTCTTCGCGGTCAGCGAGGTGCCTTCGAGCGGGTCCACGGCGATGTCCATCGCAGGACCGCCGGCACCGACCTTTTCGCCGATATAAAGCATCGGCGCCTCATCCATCTCGCCTTCGCCGATGACCACGGTGCCGTCGATAGCGACAGTATCAAAGGCGAGTCGCATCGCCTCGACCGCGGCGCCGTCCGCCTCGTTCTTGTTGCCGCGCCCGGTCCAGCGCGACGCCGCAAGTGCCGCCGCCTCGGTCACCCGCACCAGCTCGAGAGCCAGGTTCCGATCGCTGGCCTGGTAGGACTGCTTCTTCTCTGACATGGGCTTGATCCTTCGCGGCGACCGTTCAGCCGGCTTCAATCCGGATCATGGCCGGCGGCTCGATGACGACGTCAAGTGCTGCAATGAGGTCGAGCGCACGGCGCATCGCGACTTCGCGCGTCTGGTGGGTGACCAGCACGATCGGCACCGCGTCCGGCGCAGCGCCGCCGGCCACATCGTCAGGAGCCGCATGCTGCAGCATGCTCTTCAGCGAGACACCGCTGTCGCGGAGGATCGCCGCGATCTCGGCGATCACGCCGGGCCGGTCAAGCACCTGCAGCCGGAAATAATAGTCGCCGTACCGTTCGCCGATCGGCACGCTGACGACCTGGGACAATTGCTCGGCGTTGGCGCCCCAGACCGGAACGGTGGTGCCACGCGCAATGTCGATCAGGTCCGCGACCACCGCGGAGGCGGTCGGACCGGCACCCGCGCCGCGGCCCTCGAGCATGATGCGGCCGACGAAGTCGCCCTCGGCGAACACCGCGTTGAACACGCCCTCGACGAGCGCGATCGGCACCGTCTGCGGCACCAGGCACGGATGCACCCGCGCCTCGACGCCGGCCTCGGTCAGCCGGGCGATGCCGAGCAGCTTGATCCGGTAGCCGAGCTCCTGGGCGAACCTGATGTCGATCGCGCCGATCGCCCGGATCCCCTCCACATAAACGGAGGCGAAATCCACCGGACGGCCGAAGGCGAGCGCCGCCAGGATCGCCAGCTTGTGCGCGCTGTCGATGCCGTCGATGTCGGTGGACGGATCGGCCTCCGCGTAACCCAGCGCCTGCGCCTCGGCGAGGATGGCCGCGAAGTCGCGTCCGCTCTCGCGCATCGCCGTGAGGATGTAGTTGCAGGTCCCGTTCAGGATGCCGCCGACCCGGGTCAGCCGGTCGGCCGCGAGCCCTTCGCGCACCGCCTTGATCACCGGGATGCCGCCCGCCACCGCCGCCTCGAACGCCAGCGGCACGCCCGACCGCTCGGCGATCGCTGCCAGCACCGCGCCGTGGATCGCGATCAGCGCCTTGTTGGCGGTGACCACCGGACGTCCAGCCGCGAGCGCCGCCTCGACCACCTGCCGCGCGGCCCCCTCGGCGCCGCCGATCACCTCGACGACCACATCTACCTCGGGATCCGAGGCCAGGGCGCGGGCATCCTCGTGCCAGCGCAGCCGCTCCAGCTCGACGCCGCGCTCCCGCGCCCGGTCACGCGCGGCCACCGCGGTGATCACGATCGGCCGGCCGGCGCGGGCCGCGATCAGCTCGGCATTGGCGTCGAGCAGGCGCACCACGCCGACGCCGACGGTGCCAAGCCCGGCGAGGCCGATGCGCAACGGCGCCTGGGCGGGACCGGCGCCGGGCATTGTCATGATGCGGCAGCCATCGGTCCGTCGACGCCCGCGTCGGCGCGCGCCGGACCGCCGTTATGCGCATTCAGGAAGGTGCGGATGTTGCGCGTCGCCTGGCGCAGTCGCTGGGTGTTCTCGACCAGGCCGATGCGGACGAAGCCCTCGCCGTACTCGCCGAAGCCGAGGCCCGGCGCCACCGCCACGCCGGCTTCCTGCATCAGCAGCTTCGCGAACCCGACGCTGCCGAGATGCACGAAGCGCTCCGGGATCGGCGCCCAGGCAAACATCGAGCCCTCCGGCGACGGCACGTCCCAGCCTGCCGCCGACAGTCCGCGTATCAGCACGTCGCGGCGGTCGCGATACAGCGTGCGCATCTGCTCGACACACTCCTGCGGGCCGTTCAGCGCAGCGACCGATGCCACCTGGATCGGCGTGAAGGCGCCGTAGTCGAGATAGGACTTGATGCGGGTCAGCGCGTTGATCAGACGCGGGTTGCCAGCGGCGAAGCCCATGCGCCAGCCCGCCATCGAGTAGGTCTTGGACAGCGAGGTGAACTCTACCGCGACCTCCCTCGCACCCGATACCTGCAGGATCGAGGGTGGCGGCGTCTCGCCGAAATAGATCTCGGCATAGGCGAGATCGGACAGGATCCAGATCTCCTCGCGCCGCGCGAATGCCACCAGCTCCTTGTAGAAATCGATGTCGGCCACGAAGGCGGTCGGGTTCGAAGGAAAATTCACGATCAGCGCGGTCGGCTTGGGCACCGAATGCCGTACCGCGCGCTCCAGCGCCCGCAGCATGTCCTCGTCGGGCCGGGCCGGGATCGAGCGCACCGAGGCGCCGGCGATGATGAAGCCGAACTGATGGATCGGGTAGGACGGGTTCGGCACCAGGATGGTGTCGCCCGGGCTGGTGATCGCCGCCGACAGGTTGGCGAGGCCTTCCTTTGACCCCAGCGTCGCCACCACCTCGGTCGCCGGGTCTAGCTGCACATCGAATCGCCGCGCGTAGTAGCCGGCAAGCGCCTTCAGCAGGCCGGGAATGCCCTTGCTGACCGAATAGCGGTGCGAGCGCGGGTCGGCCACTGTCTCGACCAGCTTGGCGACGATGTGCGGCGGGGTCGGGCTGTCCGGGTTGCCCATGCCGAGATCGATGATGTCCGCGCCGCGCGCCCGGGCCGCCGCCTTGGCCTTGTTGACCTCGGCGAACACGTAGGGCGGCAGGCGACGGATGCGGTGGAACTCTTCGCTCATCATGGGCTCTCTGGACAGTCTTTCTGGAACGACGCGTCCGTTACTGTACCAGAGTGAGGCTGGCGCCGCGACCGAATGCGTCCGCCTGCAGCCGGATCGCCCGCGCCGGCACCCCCTGGGCGCGCAGCATGTCGGCCACCGCGCGTCCGCGCAGCGTCGCAAGGCTCAGCGCATCCGCCTGCGCGTCCGGTTCGGACGAAGCCGCATCGCCATAGCCATGCACCAGGATGGCGCCGGCGCCCCGCCGGACGGCGATGGCATGGACCAGCCCGGTCTCGCCCGACTGCACGACATCGGTGTCGCCGACAAAGGCGATCTGGGTGCCGGTCGGCGGCGCCACCTGGTAGTCGGGCAGCGAAGCAGGCGTGGTCATCGAGGTACGCGCGGCCGCCTCCTCCGCCTGCAGCCCCGGCAGACGGGGCGACGCCGGCGGACCACCCGGGATCGCCGGCAGCGTCACAATGCCGGTCCCTGCATCCGCATTGGCGGCCGGCACGTCCACCGCCGGCATCGCAAGCTCCGGATCGGAATCCGCCGACGCCACCGTGACACCGGACGTGGCGCCTGGCCCGGATGCGGAGGCCGGCTGCCTGGCCGCGGCGGCGGGCGCCGCTTCGGCGGCATCGAGCGTTGCGGATGAGGATCCGGGCGCCTGGGCACCGGGCGCATTCGAGGCCGGCTTGGCCGGATGCGCCTGCAGCACTGGCGGCGGCAGCGGATCGTCGGCGTCCACCCGTGTGGTGAGGTTGCGCTGCCGCAGCAGCGACGCGGTCACGGACTCGCGCAACGCGGCGGATGCGACGACCGGGGCCTTTGCCGGCACCGTGCCGACATGCGGATAGGGATCGTTCACCCCAGGCGGCGGCGGACGCTGCTTGGCGATCTCGCCACCCTGGAGCTGATGCCACCAGTTCACCGGCGTATCCACGGTGTCCCGGCCGCCGCAACCAGCCAGCATCAGCAGCATTGGGCCAAGCAGGACCAGGGCGTGCAGGATGGGCGCAAGAGCGACCAGCGGCCGTCGATGCGCTCTTGGTCCTGGCCAGTTCTTGCCCATCTCTGTCCCGATCCCGCTCGCCTCCAGGGTTTAGCGTGGCCGGCCCCGGACGCAAGCCACTCGCATCCGCCTGCTGGCCCGGCTGCTTGGACGAGGCGCCGAAACAGGATACCAACTTCGGATCAGCGATCCGGCTACAGGGAGATCAAGCATGAACGGCATGTCGCCGACACACCGTATCCGGATGGATGACGAGGATCCGGAGAGCCCCGATGGGCCCGACATCCCGGAGCCGAACGGTCCGGAGCCCAAGGAGCCGGGAGACAACAAGACCCTCTCCTCGCCGATCAACGAGCTCGAGAGCCGCCTGTTCGACCAGCGCAAGGTGCTGATCTTCGGGGCGATCAATGACAAGGTGGCGCGCGACGTCACTGGCCGCCTGCTGGCACTGGCCGGCGCCTCGGACAAGCCGATCGACGTCTATGTCAATTCGCCGGGCGGCCATGTGGAGAGCGGCGACACCATCCACGACATGATCCGGTTCGTGGACGGCGTGGCGCCGATCCGCATCATCGGCACCGGCTGGGTCGCCAGCGCCGGCGCCCTGATCTTCGTGGCCGGCGTGAAGGAGCGCCGGTTCTGCCTGCCCAACACGCGCTTCCTGCTGCACCAGCCGATGGGCGGCGTGCGCGGCCCGGCGGTGGATATCGACATCGAGGCGCGCGAGATCATCAAGATGCGCGAGCGCCTGAACCGGCTGTTCTCGCGCGAGACCGGGCAGACCTACGAGAAGGTCGCCAAGGACACCGACCGCAACTACTGGATGAGCGCCGAAGAGGCGATCAAGTACGGCATGGTGTCGCGCATCATCAACAGCGTGACTGAACTCGTCTGAGGCTCCGGCCCGGTCCGGCGATCAAGCCGGATCGGGCCGACCCGCGCTCGACCCGTCGAAAATATTTGCAGGAGGCTGTCGAGTTTCGACACCTCCGTTCGTCATTCCGACGTCCGGTAGATGAGACCGGCCAGAGCAAGGAGGCGGACGATGCGTGTCATGGTGTTCGTAAAGGCGACTGCGCTGAGCGAAAGCGGCGTTCTTCCGAAGCCCGAGATGTTCGAGACGATGGCCAGGTTCAATGAGGAACTGGTCAATGCCGGCGTCATACTCGCCGCCGACGGCCTGACGCCCTCCTCGAAGGGAAAGCGTGTCGCCTTCGACGGCGCCAGTCGCACCGTCATCGACGGGCCGTTCGCCGAGACCCGCGAGCTGGTCGCGGGCTTCTGGCTCTGGGAGGTCAAGGACATGGACGAGGCGGTCGCGTGGGTGAAGCGCTGCCCCAATCCCATGCAGGAAGCGAGCGAAATCGAAATCCGGCCGGTGTTCGAGTTCGCCGACCTGCAGTTGAGCCCGACGCCGGAAACCAGCGAAATCCGCGCGCGCGTGCGCGAGAAGCTCAGCGGCACCCTCGGCCCGGCCGGCGCGCTCGGCGGTCTCGGGACGTGAGCCAGTCGGCCACGGCCGACCTGCCGGCCTAGGGCTCTGGCCGAAAAGGCAGCATGACCACGGGCGACACGCACCAGGCGATCGAGGCGACGTTTCGCATCGAGCGCGCCAGGCTCATCGCAGGCCTGGCCCGGCTGGTGCGCAATATCGATCGTGCCGAGGAACTGGCGCAGGACGCCCTGGTCATCGCCCTGTCCGTTTGGCCCAGGACAGGCATTCCGGCCAATCCCGGCGCCTGGCTGATGACAACCGCCAGACGCCGCGCCATCGACGCGATCCGTCGTGACAAGATGCGCGAACGCAAGCACGAGGAGATCGCGCGCGAGCTGGATGGCACGCCCGAAGCGATCGAGGCGTCCATGCAGGACGATCCTGGCGACGAGTTGCTGGGCCTCATCTTCACGGCCTGCCATCCCATGCTTCCGGCCGACGCCCGCGCCGCGCTCACCTTGCGTGTCATCGGCGGTCTGACAACCGACGAGATCGCCCGGGCCTTCCTGTCGAGCGAGGCGACGATCGCCCAGCGCGTCGTGCGCGCCAAGAAGGCAATCGGGAAAGCCGGTGTGAGCTTCGAGGTGCCGCGGCGTGCCGAACGGGCGGCGCGGCTTCCCTCGGTGCTGGAGGTCATCTACCTCATCTTCAATGAGGGCTACGCCGCCACGGCGGGCGACGACCTGGTCCGGCCGAGCCTGTGCCTGGAGGCGCGACGGCTGGGCCGCATGCTGGCCGGGCTGATGCGGGAAAACTCCCCCGAGACCGCAGAGGTATTCGGCCTGCTGGCCCTGATGGAGATCCAGGCATCGCGCCTGTCGGCACGTATCGCCCCGGACGGCGCCTTCGTGCCGCTGAGCCAGCAGGATCGCACGCGCTGGGACCAGTTGCTGATACGCCGGGGCCTCGTCGCGCTGGCCCGTGCCGAGGCCCTTGTCGGCAATGGGCCCTATGCGTTGCAGGCAGCGCTCGCAGCCTGTCATGCGCGCGCGCCGAGTTGGGCCGATACCGACTGGCCCGGCATCGCCGCGCTCTACGACCGGCTTCGCACGGTCATGCCCTCGCCGGTGGTCGAGCTCAATCGGGCGATCGCGCACAGCATGGCCTACGGGCCCGACACCGGCCTGCGGCTGATCGACGAGATTTCCGACGCCGCTGCGCTGCGCACCTATGCGCCATTGCCGGCGGCGAGGGGCGACTTCCTGTTCCGGGCCGGCCGGCTGGCCGAGGCGCGCTCCGAATTCGAGGCCGCGGCCACGCTCACCCGCAACGCGAGGGAAAAGGCCTTTCTCCTGGCCCGGGGCGACGCGTGCACCTGACGGCTGAACCGGCCCGAAAAGGAACCCGATCCTCGTGAAGATCACCTCCATCAGCACCCGCATCGTCAATGCCGAGATGCGCAACTGGGTCTTTGTCAAAGTCGAGACCGACGCTCCTGGCCTGTCCGGCTGGGGCGAGGCGACGCTGGAATGGAAGACCCGTTCGGTGGTCGGCGCCATCGAGGATCTGGCGCCGCTGCTGCTCGGCCGCGATCCGCGCGACATCGAGCAGGCGGTGCGCGTCCTCAGGAAGCACAGCTTCTGGCGCCTCGGCGTCATCGGCATGAGCGCCATCTCCGGCATCGAGATGGCGCTATGGGACATCCTGGGCAAGCATCTCGGCGTGCCGGTCTGGCGCCTGCTCGGCGGCAAGGTGCGCGACAAGGTCCGCGTCTATACCCATCTTGGCCTCGGCGACATGCGGGCGGTCTATGAGACGCTGGACGCCGCCCCGCTGGTCGAGCGGGCGCACGAGGTGGTGGAGCGCGGCTACCGCGCCTTCAAGGCGGTGTTCATCCCCTACACCCACTACCATGCGCCGCTGCCCGAGCTGGACAAGGTCGCCCGCATGATGGGAGCGCTGCGCGCCGCGGTCGGGTCCGGGATCGAGGTCATGGTCGATTTCCACGGCCGCCCGGCGAGCGCCGCCGCAGCGCTTGCCTACATCGAGGCACTGGCCCCGGGGCGTCCGATGTTCGTCGAGGAACCGGTACCACCCGGGGAGACCGCGGCGCTAAAGGCCATTGCCGGCCGCACCAGCGTCCCGCTCGCGGCCGGGGAACGGCTGGTCGACCGGACCGAGTTCCATGACCTCCTGGCGGCGCAGGCGGTCTCGATCATCCAGCCGGACATCTGCCATTGCGGCGGCCTGCTGGAGGCAAAGAAGATCGCGGCGATGGCCGAGGCCGTCTCGGTTGGCGTGGCGCCGCACAACCCGCTCGGCCCGATCGCCGGCGTCGCCGCACTGCATTTTGCCGTCTCGACGCCGAACCATGTCATCCAGGAGGAGATGGTCGGCGCGGTGCCCTGGTATTTCGACGTCGTCACGGGGCCGATCCGCATGGTCGACGGATACTGGCAGATCCCCGAGGCTCCCGGTCTCGGGATCGAGGTCGACGAGGCGGAATGCGGCCGCCACCCGTTCCAGCCCGAAATCATGCACACCAGCAACGCCGTCCTCGATGACGGGACGATCGTGGACTGGTGAGCCTTCAGCGGGGATCGAGCGCCAGCATCAGCCGGATGTTCTGCAGCGCGGCACCCGACGCGCCCTTGCCGAGATTATCGAGCCGCGCCGTCAGCAGGACATGCGCGCCGGACGTGCCGGGATGCACGGCAAGCTCCATGCTGTCGCTGCCCGCCGGCGCCTCGGCACTCAGTTCCGGCGCGGCCTGCACCACGCGGACGACTTCGCTGCCGGCATAGTGCGCCTGCAGGCACTCCGACAGGTCGGTAGCGGTGCCATGCAGCTGCGCGAGATGCAGCGGGATCGAGACGATCATGCCCTGCGCGAAATGCCCGACCGACGGCACGAAAATCGGCGGCGTACGTAGTCGGGCGTGCGTGGTGATCTCCGGCAGGTGCTTGTGGGCAAGCCCGAGGCCGTACAGCAGGAAGGCCGGACCGCCTGTTGCCGCGTGCGCCTCGATCATGCTGCGGCCGCCGCCGGAATAGCCACTGACCGCATTGATCGAGAGCGGCAGGTCGGCCGGCACCAGCCCCGCATCGACCAGCGGCCGCAGCAGCGCGATCGCCCCGGTCGCATAGCAGCCGGGGTTGGAGACACGCGGCGCCGCGGCGATGGCCTCCCGCTGCCCGGCTACCAGTTCCGGAAAGCCATAGGTCCAGTCCGGTGCGGTCCGGAACGCGGTGCTCGCGTCGAGCAGGCGCGGCGCGTCGGCTCCAAGCGAGGCCACCAGGCCAGCCGACTCGCGCGCCGCATCGTCCGGCAGGCACAGCACCACAAGGTCGACCTCGCGCATCAAGGCCAGCCGGGCCTCGGGATCCTTGCGGCGCTCCGGCGCGATGGATCGCACCATCGCCGGCAGGTCCTGCAGGCGGGTGCGTATGCCCAGGCCCGTGGTGCCTGCCTCGCCGTCGATGAAGATGCTGGCGGTCATCGGCCGGTCCCTCCGCTGGAGCGGCATGCGTACAAGAAAAAGGGCGGAACCCGAAGGTCCCGCCCTGCTGGTCCGTCGCCTGCGGCGGGGATCAGCGCTTGGAGAACTGGAACGAACGACGTGCCTTCATGCGGCCGTACTTCTTGCGCTCGACCACGCGGCTGTCGCGGGTCAGGAAACCCGCCACCTTGAGGATACCGCGCAGGCTGGGCTCGTAGTAGGTCAGCGCCCGGCTGATGCCATGCCGCAGCGCGCCCGCCTGGCCGGACAGGCCGCCGCCGGTCACCGTGCAATAGACGTCGAACTGGTTGTAGCGGTCGGCCACCAGGAACGGCTGGGTGATCAGCATGCGCAGCACCGGGCGGGCAAAGTAGGTGCCGACCTTCTTGCCGTTGACGCTGATCTCGCCCTTGCCGGGCTTGATCCAGACGCGGGCGATGGCGTTCTTGCGGCGGCCGGTCGCATAGGAGCGACCGAGCGCATCGCGCTTGGCCTCGTAGCGCGGCGCGTCGTCCGGCGTGACGGCCACGCCGGCGGAAACCGCGAGGTCCTTGAGGTCGGCGAGCGAGCCGGTGCGGGGGGTCTGGGACTCTGACATGCTCAGGCTCCGACGCTCTTCTTGTTGTTGACGGAGTTCTTGCGGTTCAGGCTGGCGACATCGAGCACCGACGGCTGCTGGCCGTCATGCGGATGCGCACCCCCGCCATACACGTACAGATGCTTCATCTGCGCGCGCTGCAGCGGACCGCGGGTGATCATGCGCTCGACTGCCTTGGTGATCACATGGCCCGGGTTCTTGCCCTCGAGGCGCTGCGCAATCGTGCGCTGCTTGATCCCGCCGGCATAGCCGGTGTGGTAGTGGAACAGCTTCTGCCCGGCCTTGTTGCCGGTGAGGCGCACCTTCTCGGCATTGACGACGACGACGTTGTCGCCGCAATCGACGTGCGGGGTGAATTGCGGCTTGTGCTTGCCGCGCAGGCGCTGGGCGATGATGGCGGCGAGCCGGCCGAGAACGAGGCCGTCGGCATCGATCAGGATCCAGCCCTTCGTCACCTCCGCAGGCTTCAGCGAGAGGGTGGTCTTCATGGATGATGGGTTCCGTCAGGTGGCGGTGAAGGCGCGGGTTATGATCGCGGAAAGGCGCCACGTCAAGTCGGATCGGCAAAACCCCCAGTCCGCACAAGGTTTTCTGCTGCGGTATCCGGATACCGCAAGTTCTGGACCAACGGCTTGAGCCCCCTGCCCGACCGCGTGCATGTCATCGGCGCCTCCGGGCGTTCCGGGACGGCGCTATGCCGGACGCTGCTGGATGCGGGCGTCGCCGTGGTCCCGGTGGTGCGTAGTCTATCCCGCTGGCGAGCGACCGGTCTGTCCGGCGATGCCCGCGTTGCCGACATCGAGGAGCCGGGCGCCCTCGTCCAGGCCTTGGCCGGTGCCACCCACATCGTCTGCACCGCGCACGCGCGCAACGCCGGGCACGTGATCGCGGCGGCACCCCCCGCGGCGCAACTGGTGTTCCTCGGCAGCACGCGCAAGTTCACCCGATGGCCGGACAGCCACGGCAACGGCGTCCTGGCCGGTGAGCGTGCGCTGCTGCAATCCGGGCGCGGCGGCATCATGCTGCACCCGACGATGATCTACGGCGCCGACGGCGAGAACAACGTGCGGCGCCTCGCCGCCCTGCTGCGTCGCCTGCCGGTGATCCCGCTGCCCGGCGGCGGCCGCGCCCTGGTGCAGCCGGTCAACCAGTCCGACCTGACCCGCGCCATCCTGGCCTGCCTGCGGCGGGACTGGGCGGCGCCGCGCAGCCTCGTGGTGGCGGGCGCGGAGCCGGTGACCTACCGGGAGTTCGTGGCGGCAATCGCCCGCGCCTGGGGCCTGCGGCCTCGGCCGGTGCTCACGGTTCCCGCATCGGTGCTGATCCCGCTCTCATTGATCACGATGGCGCTGCCGGGCCTGCCCAGGATCGGACCCGCAGAGATCCGGCGCCTGCTGGAGGACAAGGCGTTCGATATCGGCCCGATGCGCGAGTTGCTCGGAATAGAGCCGATCAGTCTCGCGCAGGGCCTGGCGGCGATGGCGCCAGGGTCGAGGAAAGGCGGGCTGCCGCAGCAGCAAGATCGTCCGGTGTATTGATGTTGAAGAACGAGTCGGGGCCTCCGAACTCCACCTCGCGCACGCCGAGCAGGCGGGCGAACACGAACACCGAGCGGCGGTCGTCGGTGGCAAGGAACGCGCGCAGCCGCGTCCGGCAGTCGACCGGCCAATGCGCCACCAGATGATGCCGACGCCCATCCGACATCGCCACGGCCGGCGCCGGCGACAACGCCGTCAACAGGTCGTCCGGAATGAAGGGCGTGTCGCCTGGCACACTGAGCAGGGTGCCGCATCCCTGCGCCGCCGCCCAGTCGAGACCGCGCAGCAGGCCGGCCAGCGGTCCCTGGTCCGGCACCTCGTCGGCCAGCACCGGCAGGCCAGTGCCTGCAAAACGCGCGGGATCGCCATTCGCACTGAGCGCGAGCAGCCCGACCTGCGGGGCCAGCCGGGCCGCCACATGCTGCAGCAGCGTGCGATCGCCGAGTTGCAGCAGCGGCTTGTCGAGGCCGCCCATGCGACGACCTGCGCCGCCGGCGAGGATCAGGCCGGCAATCATGCAAAAGGGAATCTGGGGCGAACGACGGGGCTCGAACCCGCGACATCCAAGACCACAACCTGGCGCTCTACCAGCTGAGCTACGTCCGCCACAGAGGCGCCCGATCTAGGGGAAGTGCCCTCGTGCGTCAACGGCTGCACCGGGCGGGCGTCAACGGCTGC
>CAXTVI010000063.1:0-14681 GCA_964247695.1 uncultured Acetobacteraceae bacterium | reverse complement strand
CCCAGCGGGTGTACATGCGCAGCAGCATCTCGGCCCAGTCCTGCGCCTCGGTGCCCCCGGCGCCGGCATTGACCTCCAGGAAGGCGTCGTTGGCATCAGCCTCGCCCGACAGCAGGCTCTCGATCTCCCGCCGCTTGCTCTCGTCGGCCATCGTCCGCAGGCTGCGTAGCGCATCGGCCACCATGGCTGCGTCGCCTTCGGCCTCGGCCAACTCGGCAAGCTCCATCGCATCGGCGACGTCCCGTTCGAGACGCTGCACGCCCTCGATTCCGCTGGCGAGGCGGGTGCGCTCGCGCATCAGCTTCTGGGCGGCCGCGGCGTCGTTCCAGAGCGCCGGGTCCTCGACCTGGCTGTTCAGCTCCGCAAGGCGGCCGATGGCGACATCCCAGTCAAAGATGCCTCCTCAGCAGCGCGACCGACTGCTTGATCTGCTCGTTGAGGGACTCGGTCTCGGCGGACATGGTCTGGGTTATCCGTAAGAGGGATCAGGGTGGCGCTTCAGTACAGGCCGCCCATGCCGATGTCACCTCCGCTCGCGTGCGGCGGTGCGACCGGACGCGGCGCGGTACCGGCCAGGATCGCGGGCGGCGCGCCGGCGGGTGCCGCGCCAGGCTGGATGGCACTCGCCGGCGAGGCCAAGGCCGGGTTCGACGGGTCGATCGAGGTTGTGCGGGTTCCCGGAGCCCCCGGCGCCGCCGCCATCTGGTCCTCCTGGTCGGGCACGTTCTCGGCGCCGGTATCCTGCGCGCCGAGCTGGTCGGAGCCGGTGCCACTGGCGATCATGCTGCCCAGGCCCGGCTCCTGGCCAGGCTTGAAGCCGTCGATCGCGCTGCCCAGCCCGGCATTGTAGCGCACCAGGGTGATGCCGTCGGGCACCCGGAAATCGAGTTTCGGGCTGTCGCCCAGCGCCTGTTTCATGAAGCGGTTCCAGACCGGGCCCGCAACATGGCCGCCATCCTCTTTTTCCCCCAGGCTGTCGGGGTTGTCGAAGCCGATCCAGACCACCGTCAGCAGGTCGGGCGAGAAGCCGGCGAACCAGGCGTCGTTGAAGTCCTGGCTGGTGCCGGTCTTGCCGGCGAGCGGCCGGTCGATCCCCTCGCCGGCCGGCGTGCCGGTTCCCCGCGCGATCACGTCCTGCATCATGCGCACCACCTGATAGGTGCTGTCGGGATCGGTCACCTGGCGGCGGCTGTCCACCATCACCGGCGGTAGCGATGGGTCGGCGGCAGACGGCTGCAGGGCCAGGCCCTCGGGGCGCCACACGACATGGCCGTCCCGGTCCTGCACGTCGTCGATCAGGCTCGGCAGCACCTCGCGGCCCCCCGACGCCATGCAGGAATAGGCGCCGGCCTCGCGCAGCACGGTCGTCTCGACCGCGCCGAGTGCCGCCGGCAGCACCTTCGGCATGGTGTCCACCTCGTGCGTATCGATGGCGACCTTGGCCACCGCCGCCATGCCGATATGCGCGGCAAGCCGCACCGTCACCAGGTTGAGGCTCTCGCGCAACGCGTCGTGCAGCGAGGTCGGGCCGCCGAAGGTGAGCTCGTAGTTGTTGGGGCGCCAGTTGCCCTGCACGAACGGCGCGTCCAGGAACTTGTCGGCCGGCGAGATGCCCTGCTCCATCGCGGCGAGATAGACCAGCGGCTTGAACGAGGAGCCCGGCTGGCGCAGCGCCTGGGTGGCGCGATTGAACTGCGAGGTGTCGAACGACCAGCCGCCGACCATCGCCAGCACACGGCCGGTCAGCGGGTTCATCGACACCATGGCCCCCTCCACCTCGGGGATCTGCCGGAGCTGCACGCCGCCCCCTTGAGCACCTGGCGCCACGGTCGGCTCGACCATCATGACGTCGCCGTTCCGGGGCAGTCGCTTCTGGCGCATGAAGGCGATGTCGGCCCAGCCCAGCACTCCGGTACGGGTGGCGTCGGGCTTGCCCGCCTCTCCTGGCTCGACCCATCCGACGGTGCCGGTTGCGGCCTGCAGCATGACGCCCAGCCGCCACTCCGGCAGCATGCCCGGCGGACGCGGCACCGCCGCCAGCATCGACTGCCAGTCCACCGGCGCCGGCGCGGTCTCGCCGCGACGAACCCGGCGCGGACGCAGACCGATGCCGTCGATATGGGTCACCGGGCCGCGCCAGCTGCCATGCTTGCGGTCATACTGCATGAGTCCCACGCGCAGCTCGTGGGTGGCGACGTCCTGCAGGTGCGGATCCAGGCTGGTCTGGACCACAAGGCCGCCCTGCTGGGTCTGGTCGGCACCGTAGCGATCGATCAGTTCGCGGCGCACTTCCTCGGAGAACCATTCCGAGCCGGGCACCGGGCCAGGACGATGGAAGGATTTGGGGATCAGCGGCTCGGCGCGGGCACTCTCCTCGGCTTCGCGCGTGATGGAACCGGTCTCGAACATGCGCCCCAGCACCCAGTCGCGCCGCGCCGTGGCCGCGACGGGAAAGCGATATGGGTTGTAGTTGGTCGGCGACTTCGGCAGCGCGCCGAGGAAGGCTGCCTCGGCATCGTCGAGCTGGTCGAGCGGCTTGTTGAAATAGGTCTGCGCCGCGGCGGCGATGCCGTAGGCGCCGGAGCCGAGATAGATCTCGTTGAGGTAGATCTCGAGGATGCGCTCCTTGGTCAGCGTCTGCTCGATGCGCATCGCCAGCAGGGCCTCCTTGGCCTTGCGCTCGAAGCTCACCGTGTTCGAGTTCAGCAGCATGATGCGGGCCACCTGCTGGGTGATGGTCGAGGCGCCGATCGGCCTCTTGTGCGAGTGCATGGTCTCGACGTCGGTGACCGCGGCGCGCAGCATCGCCAGCGGATCGACGCCGGCATGGCTCCAGAAATTCTGGTCCTCGGCGGAGATGAAGGCGGCCTTCACGTTGTCCGGGATCGCAGAGTAGGGCGCGAAGATCCGGCGCTCGGAGGCGAGCTCGGCGATGACGCGGCCGTCGCCGGCATAGATCCGGCTCATCACCGGCGGCTGGTAGTCGCGCAGGCCGGCCACGGTCGGCATGTCGGACGAGATGCTCTCGTACTTCTGCCAGATCAGGAACGCGCCGGTGCTGACGGCGAGCAATCCCACCGCAAGGCCGGCGCCGGCGAGGCGGCGCACGAAGCGGTAGCGCGGCCGGCGCACCGTCACCCCCGCCGCCCGCGGATTCTCGGCGCGGCGGCGCGGATCCTGACCAGCATTGCTCGGATCGTTCATGGCAGGCTCTCTAGCACCAGCACCCTGTTACGCGAACCCGCCACCTCACCTAGCGTGCTGTCATAACATCAGGAGCCAATGCCATGGAATGTCGCCTCGACCGGCAGGTCGCGATCGTCACCGGAGCCAGTTCCGGGATCGGCCAGGGTGTGGCGAAGGCACTGGCCGAGGCCGGCGCCGCGGTCGCCGTCAACTACAACTCGCAGCGCGACCCCGCCGAGGCGCTGGCGCGCGAGATCGAGCAGTCCGGCGGCCGGGCCTTCGCGGTCGGCGCCGACGTGTCCGACGAGGCCGACGTGGCGAGGCTGTTCGAGGAGACCGCCAGCCGGTACGGCGGCATCGACATCGTGGTCGCCAATTCGGGCATGCAGAAGGATGCGCCCAGCGCCTCGATGAGCCTTGCCGACTGGAGGAAGGTGATCGACGTCAACCTGACCGGGCAGTTCCTGACCGCGCGCGAGGCGATCCGGCGCTTCGACGCGCAGGGCGACCGCGGCGTCTCCCGGGCGATCGGCAAGATCCTGTGCATGAGCTCGGTGCACGAGGTGATCCCCTGGGCCGGGCACGTGAACTATGCGGCGTCGAAGGGCGGCATCGCGCTGATGATGCGCACCCTGGCGCAGGAGGTGGCGCCCAGGCGCATCCGGGTGAACTCGATTGCGCCCGGGGCGATCCGCACCGCCATCAACCGTGAAGCGACCGAGGGCGAAGCCGGACGCAAGCTGCTCGATCTGATCCCCTACAAGCGGATCGGCGCGGCCGAGGATATCGCCAACGCCGCGGTGTTCCTGGCATCCGACCTGTCCGACTACATCGTCGGCGCGACGCTGTTCGTCGATGGCGGGATGACCTTGTATCCGGGGTTCGAGGATAACGGCTGAACGGCCGGGATCAGGAAGGCGGTCGGGCCTTCGACCTGGAGAGGTGTCCGGTGCTGCTGCCGGGCGCGGCGGGAGTAGGCGAGACCTGGTCGTTCTGCATGCCCCTGCTGGTCTTCAGGCGGTGCGATGGAGGGACCTTGGGCGCGGCGGCCGGCGCGCCCTGGGCAAAGGCGGCAGTGCTCAGCAGGAGCGACATCAGGACGAGGAGCAGGCGGCGGATCGTCTTCATTCCAGCCTAAAGCAGATTTGCGGACGGAAGTTCTCCACCCGGCGCCGGGCCCATATTGGTGACGCCCAGGCTGGCTTGATATGACAGGGCATGAGCCTTCTGCGCAGCACCATCCTCGCTGTTCCCCCGATGCGGCGACTGCGCGAGGCGCGCGACACCTTGCTGAGGGAGCGCAACGAGCTGGGCGCGCGGCTGGCGGCGCGCGAGCGTCAACTGCTCGACACGCAGAACATCCTGTCCGCGCGGCGCCGGCAGGATGGTGGTCCTGCGGAACCGCTGCCGCCGCTGCCGTCGGGCAGCCCGTTCGACCACTACAACCACCTGTTCGACCCGCTGGAGGTCATCGCCCGGCATGCGGCGCCGGACTTGCAGCCCGTGCCGCACCGCCTCACCAACTTCCTCGGTGTGCGCATCGACCCGGAGTATCTGCCCTCGGTGCTGGCCGGTCGCGCGGGGCAGGTCGAGGGCCTGCCGATCCCGGCCAACTGGCACGCCGACATCGCCGAGTGGGGTGCGGCACTCCGGGCCGTCGACCTCGCGCGCGAACGCTTCACCATGATCGAGCTCGGCTGCGGCTGGGGCTGCTGGATGAACAACACCGGCGTCGCGGCGAGGCGCGCCCGCCTCGCGGTGCAGCTCATCGGCGTGGAGGGCGACGAGGGTCATATCGGCTTCGCCCGCCAGGCGCTCGCCGAGAACGGGTTCAAGCCGGAGCAGGTCACCCTGCGGCGCGGCATCGCTGCCCCCGATGCGGGCGTCGCGTTGTTCCCCAGGCAGCAGGATGCCGGCGGCAACTGGGGGCTGGAGCCGGTGTTCGGCGCGACGACGCGTCAGCGCCAGGAGGCGGCACGTTCGGGCAGCCACGACGAGCTGCCGATGATCGCCCTTGCCGACCTGGTGGCGCCGCACGAGCGCATCGACCTGCTGCATATCGACATCCAGGGTGGCGAGGCGGACTTCATCGCCGGCTGCCTGCCGGTGATGCAGCAGAAGATCGCCTATGTCCTGGTCGGCACGCACTCGCGCCAGATCGAGGGCCGCCTCATGGACACCCTGCTGCAGGCCGGCTGGCTGCTGGAGATCGAGCGCCCGGCGCTCCTCGCTCTGGCCGGTGGACAGCCGCGGGTGACGGTCGACGGCGTCCAGGGCTGGCGCAACCCGGCTTTGCTGCCGGCCTGAGCCGTGCGCGCGAGCGGCCACAGCGTCCTCATCACCGGCGGCGCGAGCGGCATCGGGCTGGCGCTGGCCACCAGGCTCGTGCAGGCCGGCAACCGGGTGATCGTCTGCGGCCGGGATCGCAACAGGCTGGATGCGGCGCGCGCGGCCTGTCCCGGGCTGCTCACCATCGCGGCGGACGTGTCGGCCGAGGCGGCTCGGCGCGAGCTGGTCGAGGCGGTGACGCGGCAATTGCCGGGTCTCGACATCCTGGTCAACAATGCAGGCCTGCTGCACCTGAACGACCTGCGCGGACCGGACGTGGTGCGCGAGCTCGAGGCTGAGTTCGCGACCAACCTGCTGGCGCCGGTGGCGCTCGCCAACCTGCTGCTGCCGAACCTGCTGCGGCAGCCCGAGGCGGCGATCGTCAATGTCAGCACCGGCTACGTGTTCCTGCCGAGCGCACGGGCTGCCACCTACAGCGCGACCAAGGCCGGCCTGCACGCGATGACGCGGGCGCTGCGCTTCGAGCTCAGGGGGACCCGGGTCCGGGTCATGGAAGTCATGCCGCCCGCAGTCGATACGGCGATGGCGCGCCATCATGGCGGCTCGAAGCTGACGCCGGACCATGTTGCAGGCGCCATCGTGCGCGGCCTGCGTCGCGGCGACGACGAGGTGGTGATCGGCCTGTCCCATGTGGCGCGGCTGCTGGCGCGGATCGCACCCGGCATCGGCTTCGGCATCATGAACCGGAGCGAGGCGACGGCGGGGCGAAAACGGCGGGCATGACGCGGCCCGCCTGCGAAACTTAATCGTCTTCGACTGCCAAAGGCTGATGACAGCGCTACCATCCTGACCTACGCTGCCGTCAACCTCAGCAAGAAGGTTCGCAACGTCCATGAGTCGAATGAAAAGAAGAGCCGCGCCGTTCGCGCTGCTCGCCGTGATGCTGCTGCTGCCTCTCGTCGCGAGCGCCGATGGCACCTCGCTGGCGCCGCGCGGAGTGCCCGCGAAGACATTGCAGGTGCCGACGGCCGACGTCAGTCCGGGCATGCAGAAACTCATCGCCGCGCCGCTCAACCCGGCCTGGAACGACCAGTTCAGCACCGGCGTGGAGTGGCGCAGGTTTGCCGACCACCAGGCTATCAAGGTCGACGCGTCCATCCCGGCGATGATGCAGCGGATGCATGTGAAGATGACATCCGCGACGATCGACGGCGTCCGGATTCATACGGTGACGCCGGACATGATTGCGCCGGAGAACCGCAACCGCGTGCTGATCCACGTGCATGGCGGCTGCTACGTCCTGTTTCCCGGCGAGGCGGGGACGACGGAAGGGATCATGATGGCCGGGTTCGGCCACATCAAGGTGGTCAGCGTCGACTACCGCATGCCGCCGGAGGCGTATTTCCCGGCCGCGCTCGACGATTCGATGACGGTCTACAAATCGCTGCTGAAGACGATGAACCCGAAGAATATCGGCATCTTCGGCACTTCGGCGGGTGGTGCCCTGACGCTGGAGATGGTGCTGCGCGCCAAGCAGCTCGGGCTTCCGGTGCCGGGAGCGATCGCCCCGGGAACGCCGATGTCTGATGCGATCATGGTCGGCGACAGCTTCTATACCAACAAGCTGGTCGACAACGTCCTGGTCTCGCCCACGGGATTCTGCCAGGCGGCGACTGTTGTCTATGCGAAGGGCCATGACCTGAAGGATCCGCTGATCTCGCCGGTCTATGGCGACATGCACGGCTTTCCGCCGACGATCCTGACCACCGGAACCCGCGACCTCCTGCTCAGCAACACCGTCCGCGTGCATCGTGCGCTGCACCGCGCCGGCGTCGAGGCGGACCTGGAAGTCTATGAAGGCCAGTCGCACGCGCAGTACCAGTTCGACGATCGCGTACCGGAGGCCAAGGAAGCCTTTACCGAAATCGCCGATTTCTTCAATCAGCATCTCGCCCGGTAGGAGGGGGAGCGCGTCTCAATCCGGCGCGAGATACGCCGAGCCATCCTCGGCACGCGCCGGATACAGGCTGTACCGCGCATCGGCCGGATACGCGACGGCATCGAACAGCTCCGCCAGCTCATGCAGGCTGTCGCGCATCCCCTGACCACGCACGGCTTTGCCGTGCCCGGTCAGCAGATACTCGGGTTCCAGCGCCGCCAGCCGCTCGACTGACACCCCGGCGGCGCTCCAGTCATGCGTGAAGTACATCGGCGGTCCATGCAGTTCGGTGCGGGAGGTGGCGACCGCGTAGGCGGATTCCTGCGCCGTGGTGATCACCGCATCCGCCGCCAGCAGCGTCCGGTCGCTCTCGCGCCAAAGCGAGACGTGGCCGACGGAGTGGCCAGACGTATGCAGCCAGCGCCAGGCGCCGGACGACGCGGCATGCAGCAGCGATGCCCTGGTCTTCGGCAGGCTGCCATCCTCGGCCAGGGCGTGGAGGCGGTCGCCCAGGTCGATCGGGCCGCGCGAGTACAGCGGCGAGACCAGCGACATCAGGCCACCGCCGACCTTCGGGTCGGGCGGCGGATACTGCGCGCTGCCGTCGAGATAGGGATGCTCCAGCGGATGCGCATAGACCGGCACATCCCAACGTTCCGACAGCTCCAGGACGGCGCCGACATGGTCGAAATGCGCATGTGTCAGGATAATTGCCGCCGGCCGCGACAGCACGCCGTAGCGGTGCGCCGCCGCCGCGACGATCTCGGGCTCCGACCCTGGCAGGCCGGCATCGATCAGCAGCCAGTCCCGGTCGGGAGCGCCCACCGCCCCGAGGAAGGCGACGTTGACCAGGGTGAGGCCGCGATACGCCACGTCCGGGCGGATTTCGATGACGCCGCTGCCGGTGTCTGTGCCGGTCACGGCTGACGGATCGAGCGGGATCTGCTGCATCGAGGGAACTCCGGGGGCTGCCGGCAGGCAAACCGCCCGCGCGAGCTCCGGTTTCCCGCCTGTCGCGCCGTCAGCCGAGCAGCCGGCCGATCACCCGCGCGGTGTAGTCCACCACCGGGATGATCCGGCCATAGTTGATCCGCGTCGGACCGATCACCCCGATTGCACCGACGATCCGGTTGGCCTCGTTGCGCGCCGGCGCCACCACCATCGAGACACCCGAGACGCCGAACAGGCCACTCTCGGCGCCGATG
The DNA here is from genome assembly GCA_964247695.1 of uncultured Acetobacteraceae bacterium. Classification (GTDB taxonomy): domain Bacteria; phylum Pseudomonadota; class Alphaproteobacteria; order Acetobacterales; family Acetobacteraceae; genus Lichenicoccus. The sequence continues at coordinate 6,062 of CAXTVI010000063.1, read as the reverse complement.
AAGATGCGCACGCCGTCCGACTGCTCCGCGAGGTCCAGCAGCCGCAGCATGGTTTCCTGCGTCTCGAGCCGGTCGAACAGCATCTGGATGGTCGAGATGCGCTCGATCTGGGTGACATCCGCCAGCAGCCGCGACTGGCCGCGCACGATCAGCGACCCGCCCCTGCCCTCGCCGGTCCAGGTGGCGAGACCGGTCTCCACGATGCCGGCCGAGAGATGGTCGAGTTCGGTGCGGTTGGCGGCCATTTCCTCGGTGACGTGGCGGCGCAGCTCCCCCAGCGAGCGTCCGGTCAGCCGTGCGTTGAGGTAGTTGCCGGCCTCGACCAGGGCGGAGGGCGGCAGTCCGGGCGGCGTCTCGATGACACGGTTCTCGACCTGGCCGTCCGCGCCGACCAAGACCACCAGTGCCCGGTCATGGCCGAGCGCCACGAACTCGATATGCTTGATCAGCCCGTCGCTTTTCGGCGCCAGCACCAGGCCCGCGGCGGCGGACAGGCCGGACAGCATCGCGGAGGCGTCGGCAAGCGTGTCCTGCAGCGAGCGGCCGCGGCTGTCCAGCGAGCGCATGATGGTGACCCGCTCGTCGTCGGAGAGGCTGCCGAACTGCAGCAGCCCGTCGACGAACAGGCGCAGACCCTTCTCGGTCGGCAGGCGTCCGGCCGAGGTGTGCGGCGCGAACAGCAGCCCGGCATCGGTGAGATCGGCCATCACGTTTCGTATGGTGGCGGGCGACAGCGGCAGCGGCAGCCGGCGGGACAGCGTGCGGCTGCCCACCGGATCGCCGGTCTCGACATACTGCTCGACGATCTCGCGCAGGATCGCGGCCGAGCGTGCATCCAGGCTGGGCGGCAGGGCGGGTCGCTGGGGCAGGCTCCTGATCTCCATCCTCATCTCTCTACACCGCCTGCGCCCTTCAAAGGGGCGCAAAGCAAGCTCTCTGCCAATAGACCTGCACAGGACACGATCTGGCACCGGCCGCCGCCGCGGGCTATGCGGTGGCGCACAGCAATCTCCGGAGCCACAGCAGATGTCCGTTTCCGCGCCTCCCGGGCGTTCCCCCGGGCGTCCGTCCGGCCGTGCCCCGGACCAGATACGCAGCGTCTCGATCGAGCCGGGCTTCGCGCATCACGCCGAAGGCTCGGTGCTGATACGCATGGGCGGCACCGAGGTGCTGTGTGCCGCCAGCGTCGAGCCGCGGGTGCCGCCGTTCCTGCGCAACCAGGGCCTCGGCTGGGTCACGGCGGAATACGGCATGCTGCCGCGCGCCACCCATACGCGCGGGTCGCGCGAGGCGGCCAAGGGCAAGCAGTCCGGCCGCACGCAGGAGATCCAGCGCCTGATCGGCCGTTCGCTGCGCGCGGTGGTGGACCGCAAGGCGCTCGGCGAGATGACCATCACGCTCGATTGCGACGTGCTGAACGCCGATGGCGGCACACGCTGCGCGTCGATCACCGGCGCCTGGGTGGCGCTCAATCTCGCCCTCGCCCGGCTGGTTCGCCAGAAGGTAATCGCCGCGGTGCCGCTGACCGGGCAGGTCGCCGCGATCTCCTGCGGTCTGGTCGGGTCCTGGGATGCGGCGATTGCGGTCGCCGACCTCGACTATGACGAGGACAGCAACGCGATCGCGGATGCCAACTTCGTGCTCACGCAAGGGGACGGCATCGTCGAGATCCAGGCCACCGCCGAGCAGGCGCCGTTCAACGACGTGCAATTCTCCGACCTGATGCGGCTCGCCCGCCTCGGCACCGAGACCCTGTTCGCCGCGCAGCGCGAGGCGGTCGCGCGCGCCCTGGAGGCACCAGCAGCCGCGGAGCCCCTCGCGCAATGAGCCTACGCCTCGCACGTGGCGACCGCCTCGTGCTGGCGAGCCACAACGGCGGCAAGCTGACGGAATTCGAGCAGTTGCTGGCGGGGTCAGGGGTGGAACTTGTCAGCGCCGCCCGGCTGGGCCTGCCGGAACCCGAGGAGACCGCCGACAGCTTCGCCGGCAACGCCGCCCTGAAGGCGCACGCGGCGGCTACCGCCTCGGACCTGCCGGCATTGGCCGACGATAGCGGCTTCTGCGTGCGCGCCCTCGGTGGCGCCCCCGGCCTGTATTCGGCGCGCTGGGCCGGCCCCGGGCGCGACTTCGGCGTCGCCATGCGGCGCGTGCACGACGAGGTGGCGGCGAGCGCCGATCCCGCCGACGACGCGGCCTGGTTCATCTCGGTGCTGTGCCTCGCCTGGCCGGACGGCGCAGCGCGAAGCTTCGAAGGCCGCATCGACGGCGCGTTTGCATGGCCGCCGCAGGGCAGCAAGGGGCACGGCTACGATCCGGTCTTCGTCCCCGAAGGCGAGACCCGGAGCTTCGCCGAGATGGACGGCGCGGACAAGAACGCGATCAGCCATCGCGCCCGTTCGTTCGCCCTGTTCGCGGCGGGATGCCTGCCGCGGAACTGACGAACCGGGGCCTAGCGGCGGGTCGGCTTCGTCGGCTGCGCCGGGACCGGAGCGGCGGCCGGAAGGTCCTCCTGGAGGATCGTCACATGCATCGCATAGGAGACCTCGCCCTCGTCGTCGTCGCGGTGCAGCGTGCCGATGGTCTCGTCCTCCACCGCGATCTCGACCGACGCGCCGGTGCGCACGGGCTTCACGACGCGGATGCGGTCCGACCCGAAGAGCTTCCGCAGGTAGGCCTGGACACGGGCGATCTCTGAAGCATTCACGACGTTGGGCACTCCGAGTGCGGGCAATCACGGACAGGAGGCGCGATGTAGGGGGCATCCGGGCTCGCGGCAACAGGCTTCCGACGCTACCCTGCTCCGCCGACCCTTTAGCCTGAACAAGAAAAGGAACAGGAACATGTCCGAGCAGATCGAAGTGGTGGCCGTGATGCAGGCGAAGCCCGGCCACGAGGCAGCGCTGGAAGCGGCAGCCAAGGCCGCCATCGCCCCCACCCACGCCGAGAATGGCTGCATCGCTTACGAGTTGCACACAGACACCGCCAAGGTCGGCAAGCTGGTGTTCATCGAGACCTGGACCAGCAAGGCGGCGCTCGATGCCCACCTGCAGACGCCGCACCTCAAGACGCTCATTGGGCAGATCGAGGAGCATGCCGACGGCGGCGTCACCATCGACGTGCTGAAGAAGATCTCTTGAATCCTCACTCGCATGGCTGACGCGGCGCTGGCCGAGGTGATGCGGGGAGACCGCATCGAGTCCCGGCACGGCGGCGCCGCGGTGGTCACCGACGTGGACGGCCGGGTGGTCGTTGCCGTCGGCGACATCGGCGCGGCCGAGTTCCCGCGCTCGGCGGTAAAAGCGATCCTGGCCCTGCCGCTGGTGGAGAGCGGAGCCGCCGCGCGGCTGGGTCTCAATGACGACGCACTGGCCCTGGCCTGCGCGTCGCATACCGGCGAGGCCCGGCATGTCGCCGTGGCGGCGTCGATGCTGGACGCAGCCGGGCGCAGCGAGGCCTGCCTGGAATGCGGCACGCACTGGCCGACCTCGCGCAGCGCCGCGAACGCGCTGGCGGCCACCGGCCGGTCTCCCGGCCCCCTGCACAACAACTGCTCCGGCAAGCATGCCGGCTTCATCTGCGCGGCGGTCGATGCCGGGCTCGACCCGGCGGGCTATATCCGGCCCGACCATCCGACGATGCGTGCCGCGACTGTGACGCTGGCGGAACTGACCGGCGCCGTGCTCGACGACCGCAACCGGGCGATCGATGGCTGCGGGATTCCGACCTACGCCATCCCCCTGCAGGCGCTGGCGACCGGCTTTGCCCGGTACGGCAGCGGCGCCGGCCTGTCGCCCGATCGCAGTCGGGCCGCCGCCCGGCTGCGCGCGGCGGTGGCGGCCGATCCCTTCCTGGTCGCGGGCCGCAGCCGGTTCGACACCACGATCATGACGCTGTTCGGCACGCGGGTGTTCAGCAAGATCGGCGCGGAAGGGGTCGTGGCAGCGGCGATGCCTGAACTCGGGCTGGGGTTCGCAGTGAAATGCCGCGACGGCGCCTCGCGCGCGGCCGAACTTGCCATGGCCGCCCTGATCGCACCGTTCCTCGCACCGGACGAGCGGGAAGCGGTCGGGTTCCAGGCCCTGCTGAACCCCGTCCTGACCAACTGGGCCGGTACCCGGGTGGGCGTGATCAGGCCAGCCACGTCGCGGGTCTAAAGCCGCCGGTTCAGAACCGTTCGGCGACCCCGACCCGCAAGGTCCGGCGCTGGCCGAACCGCGGCGCACCGAACCCTTCGGGCAACGCTTGGCCGTCGTGCAGGCAGCAGCAGCCGGTACAAATACAAGTCTCACCCATAGGGCTGTTACCGTAGAACGTAGCGGAACATTATAAAGAACTATCCTCGGCGCACCGTCGATCTGTTGCGGCCAAGTTTCTCCGGGACCTGCCGGGCGCGATCAGCGCCCGGTGAGTATCCGTTCCACCAGTTGCTTTACCGATGGCACGAAACCGTTCGAGTAGAACGGGTCGCTCGCGAACCGGGTCGCGTTCTGGCCGCCGAACATCAGGTTGTTCTCGGTGGCCTCGACATCGTCAGGCCCGGCATGGCTGATCGATTGCAGCGTCTTCTGGATGCAGAACGAGCGCGGATCCGCCTTGCGGCCGTTGCTGTAGTCGGGTCCGTGCTGGCTCCAGTTCGAGAACCGGCACTCCGACAGGCAGCCCATGCAGGCGACCTGATCGGCCATGATCTCGGCCGCATGCTCGCGCGTCTCGAACACCAGCGTGGAGTCCGGCGTGCGCAACGCCTCGGTGAAGCCGTCGGCTTCCCAGCCCTGCGCGCGTGCGAGATCCGCCGGCGCCAGATAGACCAGGCGCTTGCGGGCGCCGACGCCGAAGGGTGCCACATGCGCGCCCAGCGGCTCGCCGGAGAACGCAACCTGGCGCTCGGACCGCTCGCGCAGGCCGCGCATGAAGCTATTGTTCACCGCGGAGGAGTAGAAGCCGGTCGGGCTGAACTTGTTGAGATAGACATCGCCGGGCTTCAGGTGCAGCAGCGTCTGCTTCCAGCCGTCCGGGATCGGGCTCTCTCGGGTGAGGAGCGGCCGGGTGCCAAACTGGAACGCGACCGGCCCGAGATCGGGGTTGTCGATCCAGTCCTCCCATTCCTCCAACCACCAGACGCCGCCCGCCATGATGATCGGGGTGTCGCCGAGGCCGAAGGTGCGCATCAGGCGGCGCAGTTCCAGCACCCGCTCATACGGCGCCTGTGGCCGGGTCGGATCCTCGCCGTTGGACAGTCCGTTATGGCCGCCCGCCAGCCAGGGATCCTCGTAGACCACGCCGCCGAGCAGGTCGGCCGCCTTGGAGTAGGCCCGCTTCCACAGCGCGTTGAAGGCACGCGCCGAGGACACGATCGGGTAGTAGTGCACGCCGAACCGGGCTGCGATGTCGGACAGCCGGTACGGCATGCCGGCGCCGCAGGTGAGACCGCTGATCAGCCCTTTCGCGCCTTCCAGCACGCCGGTGATGATGCGTTCGGCAGCTCCCATCTCCCACAGGATGTTGGCGTGGATGCGGCCCTGGCCGCCAGCCAGTTCGTGTGCCGCCTGCGCCTGGGTGATGCCGCCCGCGATCGCGTAGTCGATGAGCTCCTCGTGCCGCTCGCGTCGGGTGCGGCCGTGATAGACCTGCGGGATCACGCGACCCTGCTCGTCGTAGCTGTCGGCGTTAACCACGCTGATGGTGCCGACGCCACCGGAAGCAGCCCAGTGGCCGGACGAGATCCCGGTGGAGACCGAAACACCCTTGCCGCCCTCGATCAGCGGCAGGATCTCCTGACCCGCCATCCTGATCGCATTGATCGTCTTCATCACGGCGTACGTGCTCCGTTCCGGCCCTGCTCCCGGATTCTCCGGAAGATTTGTCTTATTCGGTTACAGATCGTGAGGATGGCACGTTCTGGCAAGACCGTGCCATCCCCAACCTGTTCCTGAGGCCGATGCAGCCACGGGAGGTGATTTAGGCTGCGTCCTCGGGACGACGTTCCCGCCCCTTGGAGCCAACGCTCTCGCTGATGTCGGCGCCGGTCGCCTGGTCCACCACGCGCATCGACAGCTTCACCT
>CAXTVI010000062.1:0-14727 GCA_964247695.1 uncultured Acetobacteraceae bacterium | reverse complement strand
TGCTTGATGTCGACGAATGTCAGCCCCGGATTGGCTTCCGCGGTCCGGCGCATCATGAAGGCGGAGCTCGCCAGGAACACCGGGTCGCCGTCGAGATCGTCCGCCAGCGCCGACCGGTTGCCCGCCACGAATCCCTCCATGCGCGCGCGGTCGCCGCTGATCCAGCGCGCCAGCGAGAACGGCGTGCTCTCGAAGCCGATCGCCACCCCGTATTCCCCGGCCAGCCGCGCCTGCAGCACGTCGAGCTGCAGGGTGCCGACCACGCCCACGATCGGTGGCGCGCCGTCCTGCGGGCGGAACAGCTGCACCACCCCCTCCTCGGCCAGCTCGGTCAGCGCCTGGCGGAGCTTCTTCGCCTTCATGGCGTCGTCGAGCCGCACCCGGCGCAGGATCTCGGGAGCGAAATGCGGCACCCCGGTGAAGCGCAAATCCTCGCTCTCGGTCAGCGTGTCGCCGATGCGTAGCGTGCCATGGTTGGGAATGCCCACCACGTCGCCGGCAAACGCCTCTTCGGCCAGCTGACGGTCGCGCGCGAAGAAGAACTGCGGCGTGTGCAGCGCGAACTGCTTGCCGGTGCGCACATGGCGCAGCCGCATGCCGCGCTGCAGCCGCCCGGAGCAGATCCGCGCGAAGGCCATCCGGTCGCGATGGTTGGGGTCCATGTTGGCCTGGATCTTGAACACCAGCGCCGTCATCGCCGGCTCGTCCGCCTGCACCGAACGTGTCTCGGTCGCCTGGGCGCGCGGCGGCGGCCCGAACGCCACCAGCGCGTCGAGCAGGTCGAGCACGCCGATCTCGCGCATCGCGCTGCCGAAGAACACCGGCGTCAGGTGTCCGGCATCGAAGCTCTCCCGGTCGAACTCCGGCAGCGCCCCCTGCACCAGCTCCAGCTCCTCGCCGAGCGCCTGCAGACGTGGATCGGACTGCGCCAGCGTCTGCGTCAGGTGCATCTCGCGCGCCCGCAGGTCGTAGGTCCCGACGAAGCTCGACGCCCGCCCCACCGGCCAGGTCGCCGGCGCGGTATCCAGCGCCAGCGTGCCGCCGACCTCGTCCAGCAGCGCGAACGGGTCCTGCGCCTCGCGGTCCATCTTGTTGATGAAGGTGATGATCGGGATGTCGCGCAGCCGGCAGATCTCGAACAGCTTGCGCGTCCGCTCCTCGATGCCCTTCGCCGCGTCGATCACCATGACCGCGGAATCCACCGCCGTCAGCGTCCGGTAGGTATCCTCGGAGAAGTCCTCGTGGCCAGGCGTGTCGAGCAGGTTGAAGATGCAGCCGCCGTACTCGAACGTCATCACCGACGTCACCACCGAGATGCCGCGCTCGCGCTCGATCCCCATCCAGTCCGATCGCGTGCGCCGCCGCTCGCCCTTGGCGCGCACGTTGCCGGCGAGCTGGATCGCCCCGCCGGCCCGCAACAGCCGCTCGGTGAGCGTGGTCTTGCCTGCATCCGGATGCGAGATGATTGCGAACGTCCGTCGCCGCGCGATCTCGGTGCGCATCTGCTCAATGCTGTCGGACATGACCCACCCCGAACGCAGAAGCCGGACGGAATGACCCGTCCGGCTCCGATACTCTGCTACCTGTCAACCACGAAGCGATGGTCCGAATGCCGGACCAGCTCGTTCAGCGGCTGTAGAACTCGACCACCAGGTTCGGCTCCATCGTGACCGGATAGGGCACGTCGGTGAGCTTCGGCGAGCGGGTGAAGCGGCCCTTCATCGCGCGATGGTCGACCTCGAGATATTCCGGGACGTCGCGCTCGCCATTCTGGGCGGCATCGAGCACCACGGCGAGCTGCTTGGACTTCTCGCGCACCTCGATCACGTCGTTGTCGCGCACCAGGAAGGAGGGGATGTTGACCTTGCGGCCGTTCACCGTGACATGGCCATGGTTCACGAACTGGCGGGCCGCGAACGGCGTCAGCGCGAACTTCAGGCGGTAGATCACCGCGTCCAGCCGACGCTCGAGCAGGTCGATCAGGTTCTCCGACGTGTCGCCCTTGCGGCGCACCGCCTCGTCGTAATACTTGCGGAACTGCTTCTCGCTGATGTTGCCGTAGTAGCCCTTGAGCTTCTGCTTGGCCATCAGCTGCACGGAGAAGTCGGACGGCTTCTGCTTGCGGCGCTGGCCGTGCTGGCCGGGCCCGTACTCGCGCTTGTTGATCGGCGACTTCGCCCGGCCCCAGAGATTGACGCCGAGGCGGCGGTTGATCTTGTACTTGCTTTCCAGGCGCTTGCTCATGGCAAACCCTTCTCGTCTGGTGCGACCGGTATGTCCGACGCTCGTGTTGCACCGGTAGGCCCCGACCGAAAGGTCGCGACGGGCGCGGTCCGCGTTATCGGGCTGCCTGCCTGTGCGGCATGACTGACCGACCGGATCCGTCCACGTTCCCGGCAGTAAGCCGCGGCCTATAGGGGTCGGGCCGCACCCTGTCAACGTCGATGACCGCACGCTATCCTGAGGGAAACGGAGGAACGCAGCATGTCGGGTTCAAACACCAGGATGACGGCCATCGTCTGCCACGGCCCGGAGGACTACCGGGTCAGCGACGTCGCCCGGCCGACCGCCGGTCCGCGCGAGGCGGTGATACGTATCGCGTCGTGCGGCATCTGCGCCAGCGACTGCAAGTGCTGGCAGGGCGCCAAGATGTTCTGGGGCTCCGACACCCAGGCCGCCTATGTCAAGCCGCCGGTGATCGCCGGGCACGAGTTCTACGGCGTGGTAAGCGAGCTCGGAGACGGCGCCGCCGAGCATTTCGGCATCAAGGCAGGCCAGCGGGTCATCGCCGAGCAGATCGTACCCTGCGACAAGTGCCACTACTGCCGCACCGGCTCGTACTGGATGTGCGAGGTGCACAACATCTTCGGCTTCCAGCGCGAGGTCGCCGATGGCGGCATGGCCGAATACATGCGCCTGCCCTCTACCGCGCGATTGCACATCATTCCCGACGAGATGCCGCTCAACGACGCCGCCATCATCGAGCCGCTGTCGTGCGCCATCCACACCGTGCAGCGCGGCGACGTGCAGCTCGCCGACGTGGTGGTGCTGGCCGGCGCCGGTCCGATCGGGCTGATGATGGTGCAGGTGCTAAAGCTCAAGACGCCGCGCCGCATCATCGTGATCGACATGTCGGACGAGCGGCTGGCCCTGGCCAGGCGCTACGGCGCCGACCTCACCATCAACCCGACCCGGCAAGACGCCCGCGCCGAGGTCATGGCGGTCACCGGCAACTATGGCTGCGACGTCTATATCGAGGCCACCGGCTCGCCGGGCGGGGTCACCCAGGGGCTCGACCTGGTGCGCAAGCTCGGTCGCTTCGTTGAGTTCTCGGTGTTCGGCAAGGAGACCTCGGCGGACTGGTCGATCATCGGCGACCGCAAGGAGCTCGACGTGCGCGGCTCGCACCTGGGGCCGTACTGCTACCCGATCGCCATCGACCTGCTGACCCGCGGGCTGGTGACCTCGGACGGCATCGTCACCCACGAGTACGACCTGCATGACTGGGACGAGGCGATCCGCAGCGCGAGCTCGATGGACAGCATCAAGGTGCTGCTGACCCCGGGCAGCACCCGCCGTGGAGCAATCGGCTGATGCAGGCGAACCCTGAAGAGTTCCGGGGCAGCACCGCGCTGGTGACCGGCGCCGGCAAGGGCATCGGCCGGGTGATCGTGGAGCGGCTGGCCGCGCGTGGCGCCCGGGTGGTGGCGCTGAGCCGATCGGCGGCCGATCTCGAGAGCCTCGCGGCGGAGACCGGGTGCCTGACGATTGCATCGGACGTGGCCGACATCGAGGGCACCCTGGCGGCGCTGCGGCGCGATGCGCCGGACATCGACCTGCTGGTGAACAATGCCGGCATCACCCACCTCGCGCCGTTCACGGAGACGGCGCAGGCCGCCTTCGAAACGGTCATGGCGGTCAACGTGATCGCACCGATGCGGATCGCACAGTTCGTGGCGAAGCGGCTGATCGAGGCCGGGCGCGGCGGCGCGATCGTCAATGTCTCCAGCATCGCGGCCGATGTGGGGATCGCCGACCACACCGCCTATTGCGCCTCGAAAGGGGCGCTGGATGCGATGACCCGGGTGATGGCGGTCGAGCTCGGCCCGCATGGCATACGCACCAACAGCGTGAACCCGGTGGTGACCCTGACGCCGATGGCGGTGGTGGCCTGGTCCGACCCCGTGAAGGCGGGACCGATGCGCAGCCGGATCCCGATGGGGCGCTTCGTCGAGCCGGGCGAGGTGGCGGACACGATCTGCTACCTGCTCGGCGACGGCGCCTCGATGATCAACGGGGTCTGCCTGCCGGTCGATGGCGGCTTCCGGGCAGCTTGATCCCTGTCGGAGCACGGGATCGTTAAAAGGATCAAAAAAGAGACGGAATTCAATGATCGGGTAGGTTGGAGGTAAAGTTTTCGTGGTTAGTTCCATGACATCCTGTTAAAGCGGAATTGCCCCTGGCTTCGGGCGGCCTGTGCAACCCCCGACGGGACCTCATGCCTTGAGCGCCACGATCCCTGGGTCGGACATCGACCTGCCCGGCTTCCCCGCCGAACTGATCGATCTCGAAGCGAGCGCTGCCGTGGCGGCCGCCTTACCACGCCCAGGCCCGCTGGCCGCGTCGGCGGTCCGGACCGGCCTCGCGGTGCTCCTTCCTTGCATGGTGCTCCTGCTCTGGCCGGCGATGCTGAACGGCTATCCGCTGGTGTTCGCCGATACCGGGACCTACCTGGGCCAGGCGATTCAGCATTATCTCGGCTGGGACCGGCCGGCCTTCTACAGCCTGTTCCTGTTCCTGCTGCACTGGAAGATCAGCACCTGGCCGATCGTCGTCGTGCAGTCGCTGCTGACCCTGTACGTGCTGAACGCGGCGATGCGCGCCTTCGCCCCCGGGCTCACGCACCGCATGCTGCTGCCGCTGTGCGCGGTGCTGGCGGTCCTCACCCCGCTGCCCTGGTTCGTCGACCAGATCATGCCGGACCTGTTCACCACCCTGATGACCATCCTGCTCGCCATCCTGGTGCTGGCACCGGCGCAATTCGCCGGGCTGGAGATGCTGGCGATCGCCGCACTCTGCACCGCGATGGTCGCCTTCCACCTCTCGCATGTCTGGATCGGCCTCGGGCTGCTCGCGATCCTGCTGCCGGCGCGCCGCCTGCTGGGCGCCACGAAGCCGCTCGGCCTGCGCGGGCTGGCGCTGGCGGCGTCGCCGCTGCTGGCGGCAGTCGTCATGCTGTGCACGGTGAACTGCGCCGCCTTCGGGCGTCTCTCGGTCTCGCCGTTCGGCAACGTCTTCCTGCTGGCCAGGCTGCTCTATGACGGCCCGGCGGAGGCGGTGCTGGAGCGGGACTGCGCAACCGAGCACTGGCATCTGTGCCGTTTCGTGGACATGCTGCCGCCGCACCAGACGCTGTATCCCAGCTCGGACAATTTCCTCTGGGAGCCGAAGGGCCCGGTGAGCAGCCTGGGTGGCGCCAAGCTGCTGTCGCTCGAAGCCGGCGCGATCATCTCGCGCGCGCTGCACGAGCAGCCGTTGCAGGTGCTGCGGGCCAGCCTGAGCAATTTCGGCCACCAGTTGCTGCGCTTCGAGTCCGGCGACGGGCTGCATGCCTGGTCGGCGCAGGTCGGCCCGGTGATCTCGCGTCATTTCCCAGCCGCCGAGGCGCGGGCCTTCCTGGGCGCCCGGCAGAGCCGCGGCCTGCTGCAGGTGCCGCACTGGATGCGCCTGCTGCACGGCCTCGGCTACGTCCTCGGCGTGGCCGGTACCCTCGCCTGCCTCGTGCTGGCCATCATGCGCCGCAGCCCGATGGCCCTGCTCTGCGCCGCCGTCCTGCTCTGCCTGCTCGGCAACGCGGCGGTGACCGGCATCCTCTCGGGACCGCATGACCGCTACCAGAACCGGGTGATCTGGATCGCGCTGCTGGCGCCGCTGCTCGTGGGCGCGGAGCGGCTGGCTCGTGCCAAGCAGCGCCCGCCTGCACAGTTCGGCACGCCGGTTTGACAAGGTCCGCCGCCGCTCCTTAATTCTGGTCGTGGCAGCCGCGCAATGAAGATGCGGCGTCGGAGGACACCATGACCGGGACATACAGACGGACCAGCCGTCGCGGCTGGCTAGCCTATGCGCTGATCGCAGCACTCCCCCCAATGCTCGCGGCCACCCTGACGCAGCCCGCGCACGCGGCCGGTGACGACATCCTGGTCGGGCTGGTGACCAAGACCGAGGTCAACCCGTATTTCGTGGCCTTGCGCCGCTCCGCCGAGGCGGAGGCCCGTGCGCGCGGCGTCAAGCTGATCGCGCGCGCCGGCAAGTTCGACGGCGACAACGAGGGTCAGGTCGCCGCGATCGAGACGCTGATCAGCGCGGGTGCCAAGGGTATCCTGATCACGCCCAACAACTCGACCGGCCCGCTCGGCGCGATCGCCAAGGCCCGCCGCGCGGGCATCGTGGTCATCGCTCTCGACACGGCGACCGATCCCGCGGATGCGGTCGATGCCACCTATGCCACCGACAACTTCCAGGCCGGGGTGAAGCAGGGCCAGTACGCCCGCAAGGCCCTCGGCAGCAAGCAGCCGAAGCTTGCGATGCTGGACGGCACCCCCGGCGGCACCGTCGACACCTTCCGTCATAACGGCTTCCTGCAGGGCTTCGGCCTCAAGGAGGGTGACCCGGCCATCGTCGGCAAGCAGATCACCAACGGCGCCCAGGACAAGGGCCAGACCGGGATGGAGAACCTGCTGTCGGCGCATCCCGAGATCAACGTCGTCTATACTATCAACGAACCGGCCGCCGAGGGCGCCTATGCCGCGTTGCGCGCCGCCGGGCGCGAGCACGACGTGGTGCTGACCTCGATCGATGGCGGTTGCCTCGGAGTGAAATACGTCAAGCGCGGCGCGATCGCCGCCACCGTGATGCAGTTCCCGGCGAAGATGGCAAAGGCCGGCGTCGACGCGGTGGTCGATTACGCGAAGAACGGCACCAAGCCGTCCGGCCTGCACGATACCGGATCGGCCACCATCACCACCCACCCGTTCCCCGGCCTCGATACGCACGACACTGCCTGGGGATTGTCCAAATGCTGGGGCTAGGCCTGGCGAAATGCTGGGAGTAGGAGAAGCCAGCACCATCGCCGAACCACGGCCGGGTTTCGGCGCGCGGCTGCTGCGGCAGGTCGCGCTGAACCCCGTCGCCGGTTCGCTGTTCACCCTGTTGCTGTTCTGCGCGATCTTCTCGGCGACGACGCACACGTTCCTGACGCCGAACAACCTCTCGCTGATCGTGCAGCAGAGCGTGATCGTCGGCGCGCTGGCGGTCGGCGAGACCCTGGTGATCCTCAGCGCCGGCATCGATCTCGCCAACGGCGCGATCTGCGTGCTCGGCACTATCGTCGCCGGCAAGCTGGTCGATGTCGGCTACCCGGCGCTGCCCTGCCTGGTGGCGGCGATCGCCCTCTGCACCGCGGTCGGCGCGGTCGCGGGCCTGCTGGTCAGCCGGCTGCGCCTGCCGCCCTTCATCGTGACGCTCGGACTGCTTGGCATCGTCACCGCGGCGACCCGGCTGATCTCGCAGGGCGGCGCGTTTCCGGTGATGGACGACCTGCTGGCCTGGACCGGCAACTCCATCCGGATCGGCAGCGCGCCCTTGACCTACGGCACCATCATCCTGGTCGGGCTCTACCTGCTGGTCTGGTACATGCTGACCCAGACCGCGTGGGGCACCCAGGTCTATGCCCTCGGCAACAACCCGGAAGCCGCGCGGCTTGTCGGCATCCCGGTGCGCCGCCGGCTGCTCTCGATCTACAGCCTTGCGGCGCTGATCTACGGGCTGGGCGCTTGGCTCGCGCTCGGGCGCATCCCGAACGCGGACCCGAATGCGCTGCAGACCGCCAACCTCGACAGCATCACCGCCGTGGTGATCGGTGGCACCAGCCTGTTCGGCGGGCGGGGGAGTCTGTTCGGCACGCTGATCGGAACTCTGATCGTGGGCGTGCTGCGCAACGGCCTCACGCTGGAGGGCATCGACCCGCTCTGGCAGGACCTGGTGACCGGCATCCTGGTAATCGCGGCGGTGGCGCTCGACCAGCTGACCCGGCGGCGGCGGACATGAGCGAGGCGGTCCCCGTACTCGAAGCAAGGGGCATCACCAAGAGCTACGGCCATGTCGCCGTGCTGCACGGGGTGGATTTCGAGGTCCGCGCCGGCGAGGTGATGGCAGTGGTCGGCGACAACGGCGCCGGCAAGAGCACCCTGATCAAGACGCTGTGTGGCGCGGTGCAGCCGGATGCCGGCGAGATCCTGCTCGACGGTGCGCCGGTCAGGTTCTCGACTCCGCTCGACGCACGGGCCAGCGGCATCGAGACCGTGTACCAGGACCTCGCGGTGGCGCCGGCGCTCGACATCGCGTCCAACCTGTTTCTCGGCCGCGAGCTGCGCCGTCCCGGCCCGCTCGGGCGCTGGCTGCGCATGCTCGACAAGCCGCGCATGCGCGCCGAGGCGCAGCGCCACATGGACGAGCTCCGCTTCCGGCTGCCGGCGATCACCAACGCCGTCGAGGCGCTGTCCGGCGGCCAGCGCCAGGGCGTCGCGGTGGCGCGCGCAGCCGCCTTCGCGCGCCGGCTGGTGATCATGGACGAGCCGACGGCTGCCCTTGGCGTACGCGAGACCGGGCAGGTGCTGGACCTCATCCGCGGCGTGCGCGACCGCGGCCTCGCGATCGTGCTGATCAGCCACAACATGCCGAACGTGTTCGAGGTCGCCGACCGCATCCACGTCATGCGCCTGGGCCGGCGCGTCATGCTGACCTCGCCGCGCCAGAACAGCATGGCCGACATCGTGGGCTTGATGACCGGTGCGATCCCGGCGCATGCAGGGGTATCCGCGCAGGAGGAGGTCGATCCATGAGCCGTCTCGACGACAAGCTCCACAGTATACGCCGTGGCACCTACACCCGCCGCGACTTCATTATCGCCGACGCCAAGGACGGCGACATGGGGCCAAGCCTGACCTCGACCGGCCCTGCGCGCGACAGCGACGGCAACTACGACCGGCATCGCACTCGCGGAGAGTTCCTCGACGAGATCGGGCTGATCATCGAGCAGGACGTGGTCGACATCATGCTGGCCTCGGTCTCCAACATCGAGCGGCTGCGCGAGACCGGCGCCTTCCGGGGCAGCGGCGTGACGCCCGCGATCCGCGCCAACGACGCCACCGACATCTGGGTCTGCCGAGGTGCGACCTACGCGACGCAGCCGTCGCGCGGCTACCGCTCGGCCGACCTGGATCTGGCCCGCACCGCGACTGGCGCCTCGCTCGGGCTGTACTCGATCACCTTCAATAACGACCTCGACGCCGACATCGCCTCGCTGCAGGCCTTTGCGGAGTTCCGACGCGACGCGCGCCGGCATGGCTGGCGCTACTTTCTCGAAGTGTTCAACCCGAACGTCGATTGCCGGATCGCGCCGGCGCTGGTGCCGCACTACATCAACGACGTGATCCTGCGCTGCCTCGCCGGGCTCACAAGCGCCGAGCGGCCCGAGTTCCTCAAGATCGCCTATAACGGCCCTAAGGCGCTGGAGGAGCTGGCCTCGTTCGACACCAGCCTGGTGGTCGGCGTGCTCGGCGGCGGCGCCGGCACCACGCGGGACTGCTTCGAGCTGCTGCACCAGGCCGAGAAGTACGGCGCGCGCGTCGCCTTGTTCGGCCGCAAGATCAACCTCGCCGAGAGCCCCCGCGACATGGTGGCGACCATGCGACAGGTCGCCGACGGCAACCTCGCGCCGGAAGAGGCGGTGCGGGTCTATCACGACGCGCTCGGCAAGCTCGGGCGGCGTCCGCTGCGGCCGATCGCGGACGATCTTCAAGTCACCGAGGCGGTGCTCAAGGAAGGCTGAAGGAAGGCTGGGGGACGGCGATGGCGGCACGCAGGGGGTTCGTCACCGGGGGCTGCTGGTGCTTCGACCGCAACAAGACCATCGCGTTCTGGCCCGAGGAGGACCAGTCGGTCTCGGTGCGGTCGGTGCTGACGCGCGGCGGCGGCTCGGCCTGCAACTTCGCCATCGGCCAGCGCCTGCTCGATCCGGGGATGCCGGTGGAGACCATCGGCCTCGTCGGCGATGACGCGGAAGGCCGCTTCCTGATCGCGGAATGCGACCGGCACGGCATCGACCGGACCCAGCTGCACGTCACCAGGGAGGCGCGTACCCACCTCACGGACGCCTATTGCTCGGAGCGCAGCGGCCGGCGCACGCACTTCTTCGAGGAGGGCACCAGCGCGCGGCTGACGCCGGCGCATTTCGACCTGTCCTCGACCACCGGCCGCATCCTGCATCTCGGCCTGCCCGGCATCCACCGGCTGATGGATGCCAGCACCGGCAGCGACGCCAATGGCTGGGTGACGGTGCTGCGCGCGGCGCGGGCGGCCGGGCTGCGCACCAACCTGGAGCTGGTGACGATCGATCCCGACCAGCTCGCGAGCCTGGCGCGGCCGTGCCTGCCGCTGCTCGATACGCTGGTGGTGAACGACTATGAGATCGGCGCGCTGGCCGGCCTCGACACCGTCACCGAAGGCCGGACCGACATCGCCGCCTGCCTGCACGCGGCCCGCGTCATCATGGAGCAGGGCGCCATGTCGGTGCTGGCGGTTCATTACACGATGGGCGCCTTTGCGCTCTCGCGGGATGGCGGCCTGGCGCAGCGCGGCTCGGTCGCGGTCCCGCCCGACCTGGTCGCAGGCGCGAACGGCGCCGGCGACGCCTTCGCGGCCGGTTTCCTGCGGGTGATGCACGATGCCGGCCCGCTCGACGAGGCGCTCGCCCTCGGGCACGCCACGGCGGCCGCCAGCCTGCGCCACATCGCCACCACCGACGCCATCGAGGCGCGCGGGCGCTGCCTGGCGCTGGCGGAGGAATGGGGCTGGCGCTAAGCAGCGAGCCGGAAGCGGAGGCCGCTGGTGTCGATAGTGAATGCTGCAGTTCTGGGAGTCGTGCTGGCGCTGGCGGCGATGGCCGTCGAGGCGCGTGCGGCCGGGATCATCGCGCTGCAAGCGCACGGTGTGCAGGTCTATGCCTGCACGGCCACGCGAACCGGCTTCGCCTGGAGCCTCACCGGCCCGGACGCGACATTGGCGACATTGGCCGGAGCCCCGGCCGGCCGACACTTCGCGGGTCCATCCTGGCAGGCAACCGATGGCAGCACCGTGGTCGGCGCGGTCGTGGCATCCGGGAGTGCCGCGGGGTCCGTGCCCTGGCTGGTGCTGCGGGCGAAATCGCATAGCGGCGCGGGGCTGTTCTCCAACGTGACCTACGTGACACGTACCGGCACGATCGGCGGTCTGCCGCCGTCGAGCGGTTGCGACGCGGCACATGCCGGGGCCAGCGCCCGGGTGCCCTACCACGCGACGTACAGCTTCTTCGCAGCGCCGGCCGCCGCGAAGCCGTGAGCGCCGACGCGGCCGGCACCTGGGCGATCGGGCTGATGACCGGGACGGTGCTCGACGGCAATATCGACATCGCCCTCCTGCGCAGCGATGGGGAGACCATTGCCGCATTCGGGCCGTGGGATCTGGCACCCTATCCGGACGCCGTGCGGACCCTGCTGCCGCCGACCCTGGCGGCGGCGCGGGCCTGGAACTTCGAGGGACCCGAGCCGGCGCTGTTCGCCGAGGCGGAGGCGGCGCTGACCCATGCGCAGGCGGCGGCGGTCATGATTTTCCTGCGCGCCCATGGCCTGTCGCCTGCCGACATCGACGTCATCGGCTTCCATGGCCAGACCGTCCTGCATCGCGCGCCGGCGCAAGGGCGTGCGGGGCGGACCCGGCAACTCGGCGACGGCGCCCTGATGGCCCGGCTGACCGGGATCGACACCGTGCATGACTTCCGCACGGCCGACGTCGAGGCCGGCGGCCAGGGTGCGCCGCTGGCGCCGATCTACCACGTTGCCCTGCTGCGCGCGGCGGCCCCCGGGGAGCCCGGCGCGGTGCTCAATCTCGGCGGCGTCGGCAACATCACCAGCTGGGACGGCGATGCCGGCCTCGTCGCGTTCGATACCGGCCCCGGCAATGCGCCGCTGAACGACTGGATCCGCCGGCACGATGTCGGCGAGATGGACCGCGACGGCGTCATCGCGGCCGGCGGCCGCGTCGACGAGAGCCGGCTGGCACGCCTGCTCGCGCATCCCTGGCTGGACCGGCCGTTCCCGAAATCACTCGACCGCGACGACTTCACCGCCGCCATGGCCGACGGGCTGACGCTCGCGGATGGCGCCGCCACGCTGACCGCCTTTACCGCGGGCTGCGTCGCGCGCGGGCTGGCGCTGCTGTCGCAGCCTCCGTCCCGGCTGGTGGTGTGCGGCGGCGGCCGTCGCAATCCGGTGCTGATGCAGGCCCTCGCCGAGCACACCGGCGTCGTCATCGAACGCGCCGAGCAGCAGGGCTGGCGCGGCGATGCGATCGAGGCCGAGTGTTTCGCCTATCTCGCCCTGCGCCGCCGGCACGGCCTGCCGATCAGCTTTCCCGGCACCACGGGGGTGCGGGCGCCGATGGGGGGTGGCGTGCTGAACCGCGCCTGACCCCGGTTGCAACCAGCGACGGCAGGTCACGTTTCCGCCTAGACCCGACCGGAGAACAATCATGCGGAGCAAGATCGCCGGCTTCTGTGCCCTGATTGGCGCGGCCTGGCTTCCCGTAGGCGCCCAGGCTCAGGACCCCGCCGCAGGGCCATACAGCTACAAGACTCCCTCCCCGACCACGATCACCAGCTTCCAGTCGCTCTTCGACATGTGCGTGAGCAACACCGACGACACGATGGCGCGCAGCGAACACGCCGTCTGCGTCGGCTACTTCACCGGCCTCATCGACCTCTACATCAGCGAGACGGCGCCGACAGCGCGCACATTCTGCCTGCCGACGGATCCGCCGCTGACCCGCCAGCAGGCGCGCGACAAGCTGGTGGTCTGGTCCGGCACCAATCCCGCCGCGATGAGCGAGCCGGCCGCGGTGGGCGTGCTGCAGTTCCTGAACGCCAGCTTTCCCTGCAGCATGCCGGCACGCTGACTTGACCCTGCCGGTGCTCGCGCCGGGGCGGCTGTTCACGCGGCTGCGCGAGGACTGCCCGGTGGAATGGGAAGCCTACGTCCGGCACCCCTTCCTCGCCGGACTGGCGGACGGTTCGCTACCCGCCGAGGCGTTCCGCACCTACCTAGTGCAGGACTATCTCTACCTGCTGCAATATGCGCGCGCCTACGCGCTTGCGATCTACAAGGACGGCGATGCCGGCTCGATGCGTGGCACCGCGCGGCTGCTGGCGGGCCTGCTCGATACCGAGCTCGCGCTGCACATCGCCTACTGCGCGCAGTGGGGCCTGAGCGAGGACGATCTGGCGCGCGAGCCGGAATCGCTGGAGTTGCTGGCCTATACACGCACGATGCTCGATTACGGCCAGAGCGGCGACATCCTCGACCTGATGGTGTCGCTGTCGGCCTGCCTGATCGGCTATGCCGAAGTCGGGCTGCGCCTGCTCGCGGATACAGCGACGCAACGCGAAGGCAATCCCTACCTCCCGTGGATCGAGGTGTATGGCGGGGAGCATTATGTCGCCCTTGCCAACGAGGGTGCGCGCCGGCTCGACGATCTTGCCGCCTCGCATGGCGCGGACGCCCGGTATCCGATGCTGCTGCGCTGCTTCAGGACCACGGTGAAGCTGGAAGCTGCGTTCTGGACACCGGGTGGCTGAGTGTGGCCCGTCAGGACTCGCCCCCGGCGGGTCCCCAGAAAATCACCCAGGTCGCGAAGTCCCTCGAGAAGTTCTCGAAGCAGTGCGGTGATCCGGCTTCGACGAAGATGACGTCCCGGGCCGCAAAACGCCTCCTCTCCCCGTTCTTGATGAAGTCACCGGATCCGCGAACGACGATATAGAGCTCGTCCTGCTTGTGGGGTCCCTGCGTGTCCGCGGCGGATGGCGCATAGAGACCGACTTTCATGGTGCCGTGCCTCAGGCCATACCAGAACCTGAAGGCCTCCAGATCTCCTGGCAGGTTCGCTTCCGCCTCATCGAGCGAAATCAGCCAGTCGTCCGCCGGCATCGGATCGCACTCCTTCGATCATCAGGCGCGAGGCACAATCCCCTAACTGGGGATGCGGCAGCTCATGTCCAACACAATCTAACCTGACCGGGCTCGAAGCATCTCGCCAGTCAAGATCAGCGTTGCAGCGCCGAAGACAGGAGAATGCAAGATGAGTGGATCAAGTGCGTTGACCGAGACCTACCTGACCGGGCTGCGCAACCAGCATGGCGTCGAAACCCAGGCGATCGGCACCATCCAGAACCAGCTGGGCAGGATGGAACCCTATCCCGAACTGCATGCCCGCATGCAGGCGGAAAAGGAGCGTTCGACAACCCAGGCAGCCCGACTGGATGAACTGCTTGCCAAGCACGGCTCGAGCAAGTCGGTGGCCAAGGAAGCGGTATCCGGCGCGATCGGCACCGTGGCCGGCTTCGTCCATGCCGGCTCGGACGACGAAGTGCTCAAGAACGTCCTCGCGGCTGTCGGCTTCAAGGCATACGAGACGGCGTCCTACAAGGTGCTGTTGACCCTGGCGGATGCGGCTGGTGCCACAGGCGACAAAGCCGTCCTCGAGCTTTCACTGCGCGAGGAACAGGAGATGGGCGAATGGCTGGAAGGCCATCTTGCGGGGTTCACCCAGTCCTACCTCCAGAAGCACGCAACCGCCTAG
>CAXTVI010000061.1:0-16539 GCA_964247695.1 uncultured Acetobacteraceae bacterium | reverse complement strand
ATCATCGACGTCTTCGTCTGCAAGCTCCGCAAAAAGCTGCAGGTCGCAGGCGCCGGCAACCTGATCGGCACCGCCTGGGGCCGAGGCTATACCCTGCGCGACGAGGCCGCGGTCAAGCCCGCGGCCGCCAAACCCGACCGTCCGGCCAGGCCGGAGCGCGCGGGTGCCAATGTCGCCTTCGCGGCGCTCTGCGACATCGGCGAACCGGCTCTCGCGGTCTGAAGCACCCGAACTGCCAGCCGGCAGCATGTCCCAGCACACGCTGCCGGTCATCAAGCCGTATAATCCGTCCACGTTCCTCGATCGCGGAGTCGCGGTTCCCTTCACCACGCCTCTGCTGAGCGGCACCCGTGCGCGGCCGGCGGGCCGGCAGAGCCTCGAACTGATCATCCCCAATCCGTCCGGCGGCCGCGGCGCCTACATCATGCCGTGGACCGGCATCACCTCGATCTGCCGCCCGACGCTGCATGACCATGTCTTCAACGAGCGGATCGCCGGAAGCGCGCACGTGACACCGCTCGCGATCCGATGGATCGCCCGGCAGGTCGCGGCCGAGGGACTGGCGGGCGAGCAGGCCATGGCGGCCGCGCGGGGGGCAGCCGATGCCGAGCGCAAGGTCCTGATGGTCATGAACTACAAGCTGCTGCTGGCGCTGGTGGCGCAGGTCGCGAATGTCTCGCTGTGCGCGGACAGCGATGATCCCGCGACCAGGGCGCGCAGGACCGTGGACTGGATCTCGCCGCGGCTCGGCCAGACGCCGGGCTGGACCGCGGACGCGCTCGAGGCACTGGCCGGTGTCATGGTCGACGTCGGCATCGGCGCCGGGAGCACGGCGGAACGCATTCCCAGACTGCTCGCCATGCTGGCGCAGGTGCGAAGAGATCTGTCGGCGTGGAGAAGTTGCCAGTCGGAGGAGGACCAGGCCGCCTATGTCCGGATGATCTGCGCGGTCGCCGACCTGACGCTTTCCCTCGCTGCGATCGCGCTGGGCCGCGTGCACGCGCTGACCGGGGACATGGCGGGGTTGCTCCGGACCTGGGCCACCGATCCCGCAGGCATCACCAATCTCGTTGCCCGCCCCGACTGGATGCTCGATGGCTGGGAGCAGATCTGCATGATCTGGAACCATGCGAGCGATCATGCGACCCGCCGCGCCGCTCTCATCGAGATCGCCGGCCTGGTGCCGATCCTGCCGCGCGAGGCGATCGACTGGACCCAGAGCGAGTCCGACGCCAGGGGCGTCGTCGGGTTCCGCCGCATGATCCCGTTCAACGAGGACTGGCGCACCGGGGCGCTGGTCTATGCCCTGGTCGCCCGCAACGAGCTGTTCCGGGCGCAGGCCTGCCTGGAGTGTCCATGCTGAAGCCCATGCAGGCGGCGGGATCGATGCGAACCGCGCTGCATGGCGCGGCGGACGACAAGATCATGCGGATCGTGTCGGTGCTGGACGATGTCGCCGATCCGTCCGCGAACCAGGCCATCCTCGATCCGCTGCGGGGTCGGCTCGCGATGCTGCGGCCCGCGCGTCCGCTGCGCTTCAGCCGGCTGCTGTTCATGCCGCTCGACCCGATCATCGTGCCGCCCCGAAACTGGCGCCCCGGCCACGCCTCGATCCCGCGGACGATCCTCGCCGCGCTGTCGCACGGCATGCGCGCGGCACCCGATCTCGGAGTGGCCGCCCTCGAGCGTCGCATCGCGGGTTGCAGCACCGAGGACATGCAGTCGATCACGCTCGCCGGGGAGACCCTTTGGCCGGGCGCCGCCGCGTTCCTCGCCACGGCGCCGGTGCCGCCGCACTGGAGCGAGACCGGCCTGCCGGCGGCACTCTACCCCTCGTTCGCGCACGCCATCTCGACCGTGCTGAGGCGTGCGCCGCAACTCCGGCAGCTGCAGCGTGACGGAGAGGTCGGTGTCCTCGAACCGGACGAGGCCGTCATCGGCAGCCTGCTCGGCGATCTTGGCGGGGTGTCGCCCGACGCCTGCACGATGATCATGCGCCTGATCCTGGCGCGGGCTCCGCTGGCCACGACGCCGCTGCGACGGCTGATCGCCCGGAATGCCGAGCCGGAGGAGCGGGCCTTGCTGCAGAAGGCCCTCATCCGGGCAACCGGGCACATGCTGGACGACATGGAGCACGGCAGCGCGTTCTTGCGCGGCATCGCCACCGGGACTGCTGCCGGACTGGTCGACCATGTCAGGCTGGTCGTGGCGCAACTGGCGGCCCTGCCCGTCGATGAAGGTTCGAGGCTGCGGACGATCCGCAACCGCCTCGACCAGGCGTGTCGCGCGCGCTTTTCCGATGAGCTCGAGCAGGGGCTGCTCGGGCCGGTCGGCACGGCCTCGGCCCCGGTGGAGGCCGCGGCACAGGGCCGTCTCGAAGCCTGCACGCGCGACCTGCGTGCGATCGAGACCGTGGCACGCCAGGTCGGCGGTGCCGCGGCCTATGACGCGCTGCTGCAGCAGGCCGCCGACGCGGTCGCATTGGCCGCACGCGCCGGACTGCTCACCCCGATGCGCCAGGTCCGGCTGGTCGAGCTGCTGCAGGGTCCGGAGGCCGCCCTTGCGCTGTATCGGGCCGCGGCTCCCGCGACGGTTGCCGGATCCCGGTCATGAGCGGCGGCTCCGCAGCCAGTCGGCCAATCCGCGCTCGTCAAACTCGCCGTGATCGGCGCCAGCATGCGCAGGACGATGTCGGGCGCCGCAACCCGGAGGTCGATACCATTGACCTTGAGGAACAGCACGCAGCAGCCCCAGGCGGTTCACTTGTTGCCGTCGTTGAGGCGTGGTCGCTGAGCCTGGCTGCTTCCTGAACTACGACACCCGCCTCACCGGAAGGGGGGTTCGTCGAAGCCTCTCAGCTTTCTCGAATGCAGTCGGTCGACACCCTGCGCGCGCAGGCGGCGCATTGTCTCGATGCCGACATGCAGGTGCTGGCTGATGCGCTCGCGATAGAACGCGCGCGCCATGCCGCGCAGCTTGAGCTCGCCGTGCAGCGGCTTGTCCGACACGCAAAGCAGCGTGCCGTACGGCACCCGGAAGCGGAAGCCGTTGGCGGCGATAGTCGCGGACTCCATGTCGACCGCAATCGAGCGGGTCATGTTGATCTGGGCGAACAGCGCGCCGAAGCGCAGCTCCCAGTTGCGGTTGTCGGTGGTCATCACCGTGCCGGTGCGCAGCCGCGTCTTGAGTTCCGCGTCGCGTAGCCCGGTGACCAGGGTGGTCGCTTCCTGCAGCGCTACCTGCACCTCGGCGATCGGCGGCACCGGCACCCAGGGCGGCAGGTCGTCGTCGAGCACGTGGTCGTCGCGGACATAGCCATGTGCCAGCACGTAGTCGCCCAGCCGCTGGGTGCGGCGCAGCCCGGCGCAGTGGCCGAGCATCAGCCAGCAATGTGGCCGCAGCACCGCGACATGGTCGGTGATGGTCTTCGCGTTCGACGGCCCGACCCCGATATTGATCAGCGTGATGCCGTCGCCGTCGGCGCGCACCATGTGGTAGGCCGGCATCTGCGGGTCGCCGTGGGGCTCGACGAATCGCTCGTATTCGTTGCCGTCCTGGCCCGCGGCGCCGCCGAGGGTGCGGAACTCGTCGATATAGCGCTGGTAGTTGGTGAGCAGCACGAAGCGCTGGAAATCGGCGGGATCGGTGCCGGTATAGTGGTGCAGCCGGGCCAGCGAGTAGTCGACGCGCTCGGCGGTGAACAGGCTCAGAGGCCGCGGCTGCGCCGGATCGGGCTGCAGCTGGCAGTTGGCGATGCGGTCGTCGGCGCTGGCGAGGTCGGGCAGGGTGAAATGCTCGCCCAGCCGGCGCAGCTCGTCCTCGGTGATGTCGGTGACGCTATCCTCGATCACGTACGGCAACGGGATCGACCGGTTCGAGCGCCCGACCAGCACCGGCCGGCGATAGTGCCGCAGCAGCAGGCCGATCTGCTCGCGCAGGTAGCTCCGGAACAGATGCGGCCTGGTCAGGGTGGTGCCGTAGAAGCCGGGCTCCAGCAGCACCCCGTATGGCGCGCGGTGCTCGGTGACCAGCGAGGCGCTGTCCACCTCGATCGCGAGATACGGATACACCGCGGCGCTGGCGTCCGGGCCGGTGGCGCGCGAGGCGAACGCCGTGCGCAGGATCGCGCTGCTCTCGTCGTAGATCTCGCACAGCCGTGCCACGGCGGCATCGGCATTATCGTATTCGGCAAAGCCGGAGCCGATCTGGGCCTGGACCGGATGCGCCATGCGTGCTCCTGCGATCAGGGGTGGATCAGGATGTAGTCGATCGTGAGGTCGACGTCGAAGTGGTTGCCATTCATGTCCGGCGGCACCGGCGGCAGCTTGGCATTGCGGAACATGCCGGTAGTGGCGGCATCGAGCAGGTAGGAGCCGGAGGTTGACACCAGTTCGACCGAACGTACCTGGCCCTGACGGTCCAGCACCACGTGCACGTGAGAAGGTCCGCTTTCGCCTTTCCGCGCCGCCTCCTCGGGGTAGTACATGTGCCGGCGGATCCAGTCGCCGATCTCCTCGGCATAGTCGTCGCTGACCCCCTTGATGCTGCTGGTCGAGGCGTACGGCGTGTTCAGCCGGCCGTTCTGCACCAGCGGCCCGAGTGACAGGTCGACCGGGCCGCCCGATCCGGCCGGGCGACCGCTGCGGCGCTGGGAGTGCGTCATGGGCGCGAAGGAAAGGTCCATCGGGTGCGACAACGGCGAGGTGCTGCGGCTCTGCGCCTTGGAGGTGGCGGTGCGCGACTGGCTCTGGCTTTGCGGCACCGGGTTCGGCCTCGGCTGCGGCAGCGGCTCGGGCAGGTTCAGCTCCGGCAGCGGCGGCGTCTCGTCCGGCGGCGGTGCCAGGTCAGGCATCGGCGGCGTCGGTGCCGGCGGCTGCAGGCTCGGCGCCGTGGACGAGGGCGGCGGCGGCGCATTGGCCGGCTTCGGTGCGGACGGGCCGGTCATGCCCGAGCTGCCGGCGCGCTCGTACACCATGTCGACCGGCTGCTGCTCCTGCGGCTTGCCGCCCCCGGGCGGCTGCGCGAAAGACAGCGCCATCAGCACCAGCACGAGCAGGTGGGCGGCACCCGAGCCCGCGACGCGTCGGCCGAAGCCGTCATGCAGGCGGCGGCCACGCCGGACCAGCGGCAGCCCGGCTTCGTCCAGCACCGCCCCGTCGATGCGGTCGGCGACGAAGCCGGGGCGCCGCAGGCCGGCGAGCGCAGGAGCAGCGCCGCGTGCCTCGGGTCGCGCGGTACCGACCGGGCGTACGGTCCGAGCGCGGCGTGCCATGCTGCCGGACTGGATCATCGAGATGCCGGAGGTCTCCGCCTGATCGCCTAGAGCATGATGCATGCACCATGCTCTGCTTGAGTGTGAAAGGGCGAAGCCCTGGTTCGAGCGTGAACCGTGCCGTCATTCTGCCATCGCCGGCATTGCTTCGCTACCGCCACTCTGTTCGGATACATCCCGTGACAGTTGCCGATGAACAGCAGGCGCAGCCCGGCCTCGAACAGGCACTGCGCGCGCCGGATGCGCCGCTGCTCGAACCGCCACGGCCTTCGCAGCGCGATCGGGTGCGACGCCACCTGCGTGCCGCCGATCCCGATCTCGCGGTCCTGATCGGACGCGTCGGGCGGTGCGGCCTGCGGGTCGACCGGGCGCGGGAACCCTACGAGTCCCTGGTGCGGGCGATCGCACACCAGCAACTGCACGGGCGCGCGGCGGAGGCGATCCTCGGGCGGATGGTCGCGGTGCACGCTGCGTTTCCGACGCCGGCGCAGCTTCTGGCCATGGACCTGGCGGCGCTGCGCGTCTGCGGATTCTCGGGCAGCAAGGGGGCCGCCATGCACGGCGTTGCCGAGGCGGCCTTGTCCGGCCTGGTGCCGACGCGTGCGAAGGCGGCGCGCATGAGCGACGCGGCGCTGATCGAGCGGCTGGTGGCGCTGCGCGGGATCGGACGCTGGACCGTGGAGATGCTGCTGATCTTCAGCCTTGGACGCCCCGACATCATGCCGGTGGATGATTTCGGCGTGCGCGAGGGCTTCCGGCGCATACGTGGGCTGGACCGCCAGCCAAGGCCGCGCGAACTGGCCGGGGCGACCGAGGCCTGGAGCCCGTATCGCTCGGCCGCCGCCTGGTACCTCTGGCGCGCGGCCGACGAGGCGAAGGCGCCGGCCGCGGCCAATCCGATGACGGCCTGAAGCCAGGGTTAGTGATAGCGTCACCGGGCGGCCCGGCACGCCGCCTGCATCCGGCTGCACAACCTCGCCACCCGGAGCTGCCATGCCCTCTTCCGATACGCGCCGATGGACGCAGCTCGTCCTCGGCCTGCTCGTGATGATGACGATCTCCAGTCCGCAATATGTCTGGACCCTCTTCGTGCATCCGTTCCAGGCGGCGACCCACAGCTCGCTCGCCGCCGTCCAGGTGACGTTCACGGCCCTGGTCGTGCTGCAGACCTTCTTCTCGCCGGCGCAAGGCTATCTGATCGACCGTCTCGGACCGAGGGCGATGATCGCCACCGGGGCGGCCTTGTCCGGCGCCGGCTGGGTCACGTCCGCGTATGCGACGACGCTCTTCGGCCTCTATGCCAGCTACGGCCTGCTCTGCGGCCTCGGAACCGGCATCGTCTATGTCGGCATCGTCGGCCTGATGGTCCGCTGGTTTCCCGACCGCCGCGGCTTCGCCGCCGGCATCGTCGCCGCGGGCTATGGGATGGGCGCAATGCTCACCACCTTCCCGGTCAGCGCCATGATCGCGTCGAGCGGCTTCCGCCACACGCTTCTCGTCTTCGGCTTGGTATTGGGTGTCGTCGGCGCGGTGGCCGCACTCTTCCTTCGCACGCCCGTCCTGGATGAGGTGGGGGGACGGGCACGCGCTGGCCGGGATTGCGACCCAGGTTGGGGCCTCGGGCCCGGCGCCATGCTCCGCACGCCATTGTTCTGGCTGATGTTCGTCATGATGACGATGATGTCGACCGGCGGTCTCATGGTCGCCGCCAACTTCGCCAACTTCGCGCACGAGTTCGGCGTCGCGAACGAGCTCGTCTTCGGCGTCGCGGCGCTTCCCTTCGCGCTCACCTTGGACCGCGTCACCAACGGCCTGACGCGCCCGTTCTTCGGCTTCGTGTCCGACCGCCTCGGCCGCGAGGAAACCATGGCGGTCGCCTTTTTCGCCGAGGCGGCCGCCATCGCCCTGCTGCTCGGCTTCCGCCACGACGCCTACGCGTTCGCCCTGTTGTCGGGCGTCGTGTTCTTCGCCTGGGGCGAGATCTTCTCGCTGTTCCCGTCGGTGCTCACCGACACGTTCGGCCCGCGCCACGCCACCACCAACTACGGGTGCCTGTACATGGCCCAGGGTGTCGGCTCGCTGCTCGGTGGTCCCGTCGCCGCCCTGGTGCATGACGCAGCCGGCGGCTGGGTGCCGGTGTTCGGCATCACGATCGGCCTGGACCTTGCGACCGCCTGCCTCGCCATCCTGGTGCTGCGCCCGCTCCGCCGCCACTGGCGCGCGACCGGCACGCCGCTGCAGCACTTTGCCGACCAGCACGCCTGAACCCGCGATCGTCTGCCGGTCAATCCTCCCGGAGAGTCTCGCTCGCGGAGCGCTTCAAGGCGTCGATGGCGATGCGGACGCGAAGCGGCAGGCGACGTGCCGCCGGCCACACGGCGTGGATCGGAGCGATCATAGGCGGCACATCCGGCAGCACGGGCAGCAACGCGCCGCTGCGAAGTCCGTCATGCGCCAGCCAGTCGGGGAGCCATGCGAGACCGACGCCGGCGACCGCCGCGTCCATGATGGCGCCAAGATCGTCGAAGCGGTATCTCGACGCGGGGCGCACGACGAGGGGAGGTCCGCCATTGCGCGGGAACGTCCAGTTGTGCGTGCGGCCGTCGCGGGCATAGGTGATCGCAACATGACCGTCGAGCGCGTCGGGACGCTCGGGATGCCCGTGACGTCCGAGATAGGACGGTGACGCGCAGAGCACGGTGCGCTCATCGCCGATGCGGGCCGCGATGAGGCCGGCAACGTTGTCGAGCGGACCCATGCGTACGGCAAGATCGACCTTGTCCCGGAGCAGGTCGACCAGCCCGTCATGGAAGTCGAGTTCGAGCGCGAGTGCCTCGTGTCGCAGGGCGAGTTGGGTGAGGACGGGCGCCACCCTCAATCGCCCGTAGAGCACTGGCATTGCGACGCGCAGGACGCCGGCGATCTCGCGACGTCCCTGGTCGAGAAGGGAGCGCCCGGCCTCCAGTTCGGCGATGGCACGCTGGCAGTGTTCGTAGAAGGCGTGGCCATCCTCGGTCAGGGCGACATGGCGCGTAGTCCGCTGCAGCAACTGGGTACCAAGCCGGGATTCGAGTTTCGCGACCGCCTTGCCGACCGCGGAGCGGGACAGGTTGATGCGGCGCGCGGCCGATGCGAAGCCGCCGGACTCGACAACGGCGACAAACGTGGGGACCTCCCCAATGAAATCCATCATCCCGTCATTGTAGAGCATAAGGCGACATTGTGGGGTGAACGCAGCGCGACTGTCTTCCCATGGCAGCTGGTAGAGGTGGCGTGCCTTCAGTTTCAATCAGGAGATCACGCCATGCTCGACCGACGCGACGCTGTTCGCCTCGCGATTGCCGGACTGCTTGTCACAGGCGCGGTCGCCCGTACGCGCTCATCCGCGTCTGCCGCTCCGCCTGCAAGCGAGCGGCTGAACCGGGCCGGTCCCGAGGCCAGGCTGCTTGCCGAACGGATCGGGCGGTGGAGTGTCACCGAGACGGCTTGGCCAGCTGCGGGTGATGCACCGGTCACCACGACCGGGCTGGTTGCGGAGCGCTCTATGATCGGCGCCCTGTTGCAGGAGATCATCCGCCCGGCTGGCGAGGATGCGGCACGGGAGGTGCGTCGGACTGACCTGCTGTCGTTCAACCGGCTCGAAGGGCGCTGGGACTACGTCTCGTTCGACACGCGCGGACCTGACGGGATCATGGTCGCCTGGAGCCGCGGCGGCGCCCACGATGGCACGATCGCGCTCGATTTCGCGCCGTTCGCAAACCCGCGGCCCGGGCCGGATGCGGTCGGGGAATTCCTGCGCCTGGACCAGGTCGTCCGATTCATCGACCAGGATCATGAAGTGAAGGAGCAGTTCTTCGAGCCTGCGGATGGCAGCGGCTCACGCTGGCTGGGGCACCGCTACGCCTACATGCGGATATCGGATCGTTCGTGACGCCCGCCGGTCTCGTCGCGGATCATCAAACCCTGGACTCGAGGGAGGTCGTCGTCCACGGATCTGCCTCCGCCGGCAAGCGGATCCCAGGCGTGGCGGGCAGGGATCGCTTCGTAGCCCCTAGAACTCTTCGACAAACTGCTCCAGCAGGGCCGCGAACCGCGCCGGGTTCTCGACATGCAGCCAGTGACCGGCTTCCTCGATCATTTCCAGGCGGTGCTGCGGAAACAGCCGGCGCATCGTCGCGTGATGCTCGGGGCGGATATAGGGCGAGAGCGCACCGGCCAGGAACAGGGTCGGGCCGGCATAGGCATGGCCTTCGGGAATGTACGGCCAGCCCTCGATGTTGATCATCGAGGCGACCAGCTCCTCGAGGCCGATCTGCCAGCCGGGGTTCTCGCCGAAGCGGATGTTCTGCAGCATGAGCTGGCGGATGTCGGCGTTCGGCACCGCGTCCGCCAGCAGGGCATCGGCCGCCGACCGGCTGAGAGTGGGCGGGAAGACGAGGCGAAGCATGTCGCGGCCGAGGCGCGAGCTGCCATGTCCGGTGATCGCCGGCGGGATGTCGGCGACCAGCAGGCTGTGCACCAGCTCCGGCCGGGTCAGCGCCAGCGTCATGGCCGCCTTGCCGCCCATCGAGTGTCCGACCAGCGTCGCAGGCAGCGCATCATGCGCCGCCAGCGTCTCCACCAGGTCGAACGCCATCGACATGTAGTCCATCTGGCCGTGCGGGCTCTCGCCGTGGTTGCGCAGGTCGATGGCCAGGATGCGGCGCCCGGCAGCCAGCCGGCGCTGGAAATGGCCGAGATTACGCGCCCGGCCGAACAGCCCGTGCAGCAGGACGATCGGTGGCCGGCCCGCCATCGCGTCCGCCTGGTCGGGACCTCGCTCCACCACGTTCAGCCTCAAGGGCAGCCATCCTCATTGCAGCGTGAGCATGATCTTGCCCGAATGCTCTCCACGTTCCATCAGCGTATGGGCGCAAGCCGCCTCCGTGAAGGGGAGCACCGTGTGGATCAGCGGCCGGATGGCGCCGCTCGCCAGCAGTGGCCAGACCTGCTCGTGCAGCGCGGCGGCGATTTCCGCCTTGAAGGCGGCCGGGCGCGGCCGCAGCGTGGAGCCGGTCAGCGTCAGCCGGCGCCGCATCACCTGCGACAGCTTCAGGCCATCGACCTTGTCGCCGCCGAGCACCGCGATGCTGATGAGCCGGCCGTCCTCCGCCAGGCTGTCGAGGTTGCGCTGGAAGTAGCTGGCGCCGATCATGTCGAGGATGAAGTCGACGCCGCGCCCGTCGGTCAGCGCCCGGATGCGCTCGGCGAAGTCCTCCCGCCTGTAGTTGATCGCGGCCCGCGCTCCGAGCGTAAGGCACGTCGCGCATTTCTCGTCGGTGCCGGCGGTGGCGTAGGCGATGGCGCCCTTCGCGTGGGCGAGCTGGATTGCGGTTGTGCCGATGCCGCTGCTGCCCCCGTGCACCAGCAGGGTCTGGCCCGCGCGCAGGTGGCCGATCTGGAACAGGTTGGCCCAGACCGTGAAGTAATTCTCCGGCAGCGCCGCGGCCTGCACGGCATCAAGGCTGCCTGGCCAGGGCAGGCACTGGCGGACAGGGGCAGCGCAATATTCCGCATAGCCGCCGCCGTTCACCAGGGCGCAGACCCGGTCTCCGACGGCGAACGGCGAACGGGCGCCCTCGAGGGTTGGTCCGAGGGCGGCAACCTCGCCGGCGACCTCCAGGCCGAGGATCGGGCTTGCATCCGGGGGTGGCGGATAGAGCCCGCGGCGCTGCATCAGGTCGGGGCCGTTGAGGCCGAGGGCGAGCACCCGGATCAGCAGCTCGCCGGATCGCGGCTGCGGCACCGGCCCCTGCTCGACCTGCAGCACGTCCGGGCCACCGTCGCCGCGCCGGCCGATGTATCGCATGGTCGCGGGGATCGCTGCGCGCTGGTCCTGGGTCATGTCATGCTGTCTCTCTGGCTTGTCATCCCGGGGCGGGGCCATCTGCAGCCCAGCGGTGCAACGGCGACAGAGGAACCGTCAACGCCCGGACCGGTTTTGGTAATGAAGATTTCAGGTGACCGGCATGCTCGACCTCTCCTGCGAAACCGAACCCCGTGCGAAGTCCTGGCCGCCGCTGTCCGGCGCCAGCGACGCGCCGCCGCCGCCGATGCCGGACGACGATGACGACCCGGACGCGCCGGCCCCGCTGGGCGATCCCCCGCTGCCGATCCCGGTGCCGCCACCCGCCGAACCGCCGCCGCTGCATGTCTGACCGGGACAGTGGGGCCTGAACGCCACACGGGGCGACTTTCGCGCCACTGTTCCGGCTGCCGTGCG
Source organism: uncultured Acetobacteraceae bacterium (assembly GCA_964247695.1). GTDB lineage: Bacteria > Pseudomonadota > Alphaproteobacteria > Acetobacterales > Acetobacteraceae > Lichenicoccus. The sequence goes on along the minus strand of CAXTVI010000061.1, from coordinate 5,005 downwards.
GGAGTTTGTTGATCGAGGACGGCGCGAGCGTCACAAGCAGGACGCCCCCGAATACTCCGGCCGGGCGCAGGCGCAAGTTGCATGGTGTATTCCAGTTCCAGAGGACGTGAGTAGGCATGCCGGGCATGTTCGCCGGAGTCCTGCGTCGCGCCCCGAGGCCGCGCCGGCCGCACAAGCCACGGTTTGTGCGGGCGACGCAGGCCGTGCCCCGCGGTGCCATCTGGCTTCGGGACCACACCGTGCCGGTACAGCGCTGGGTGGTGCATGCCCCGCACACGCTGCGGGCGCTGGTTCGCGCCGACGAAATCTGGCTGGTGGTGCTGGCCGCCTGCATCGGCGTGATTGCCGGCGTGTTGGTGGTCGCGATCAACGACGCCACGCTGCTCGCCCACCGCCTGCTGTTCTCGCTCGACAATGACGGCAGGCTGTCCGGTCTGGCCTCGGTGGAGCCTGAGCGCGCCTTGCTGGTGCCGACCATGGGCGGCCTGCTGCTTGGCCTGAGCGGCCTGTTGATCTCGCGCTACATCCCGGGACGCCCGGTCGACCCGATCGAGGCCAATGCGCTGCATGGCGGCCGCATGTCGCTGCGCGACAGCGCGATCGTGGTCGCCCAGACATTGCTCTCGAACGGCGCCGGCGCCTCGATCGGCCTCGAGGCCGGCTACACGCAGATCGGCTCCGCGTTCGCCTCCTGGATCGGCCGCTCGTTCCGGGTGCGCCGCGCGGACCTGCGCGTGCTGGTCGGCTGCGGCGCCGCCGGCGCGATCGGGGCCGCCTTCGATGCGCCGCTGGCCGGCGCCTTCTATGCCTTCGAGCTGGTGATCGGCACCTACTCGCTGGCCAACCTCGCACCGGTCACGCTGGCCTCGATCTGCGCCATCGTGGTGACGCATGCGCTCGACGGTGCGGCGCCTTCACTCGACCTGTCCCTTCCGGCCACGCTGGAGTGGCGCGACTACCTGCCGATCATCGCGCTGGGCGTGATCAGCGCGCTGGTCGGCATCGCCATCATGCGCATGGTGACCCTGACCGAGACGCTGTTCCGGCGCTCCCGGATGCCGGGCTGGGCGCGGCCGGCGATCGGCGGCCTCATCGTGGGCTCGCTGGCGCTGGCGACGCCGGCGGTGCTGTCCTCGGGACACGCGGCGCTGCGGCTCGGGCTGAACGGCGCCTTCGGTATCAGGCAGGCGGCGCTGCTGCTGCTGCTCAAGGCCTCCGCGTCCGCGATCTCGATCGGCTCGGGGTTCCGCGGCGGCCTGTTCTTCGCCTCGCTGTTCCTCGGCGTGCTCACCGGCACGCTGTGCGGCGACGTGCTCGGGCTGCTGACAGCGAACTCGTTGCCGCCCGTCACCTGCGCGCTGATCTGCATGAGCGCGCTGGCGGTGGCGATCATCGGCGGCCCGCTGACCATGGTGTTCCTGGCGCTGGAATCCACGGGCTCGCTGCCGCTCACCGTGGCGGTGCTGGTGGCCTCGGTGGTGTCGGCGCTCACCGTGCGGCGCACGTTCGGCTACTCGTTCGCCACCTGGCGCTTCCACCTGCGCGGCGAGAGCATACGCAGCGCGCTCGATGTCGGCTGGATACGCAACCTCACGGTGGGCCGGATCATGCGGCGCGAGGTCCGGACGCTGCGCGCCGGCACCTCGATCGCCTCGGTCAGGCGCGATTTCCCGCTCGGCTCGGAGCATCGCGTGGTTGTGGTGGACGACGGCGGCCGCTACGCCGGCATCGTTCAGGTGCCCGAACTGCACGCGAACGAGGACGAGGTCTCGCGGCTCGGCGAGCTGCTGCATTACGAGGAGACCATGCTGCTGCCGCGGATGAACGTGAAGGAAGCCATCGCGCTGTTCGAACAGGCCGAGAGCGACGCGCTGGTGGTGGTGGACAATCTCGACAGCCGGAACGTGATCGGCCTGCTGACCGAGCAGCACGCGCTGCGCCGCTACAGCGAGGAACTCGACCGCAGCCGGCGCGAATTGTCCGGAGAGACTTGATCGGAGCCTGACTTGACTGCATCGGATTGCTGCTCGCGCCGTCGTTTCCTGATCGGCGCGGCGGCGGGCGCGGGGCTGCTGGCAACAGACGCCCGTGCGAGCCGGGCGCTGTTCGAGCCCGGAGGCCAGGGGACGACCGGGGATGGCGTCGTCGTGGTGCATGCGCCGTGCGGCAGCATTCGCGGCCGAGCGGTGGATGGCGTCGCACGCTATCTCGGGATCCCGTATGGCCAGGTGCCGGGCCGCTTCCTGCCTCCGCAGGCGGCACCGCGCTTCAGCGGGATCTTCGCGGCCGACCGGTTCGGCCCGATGGCGGTGCAGCGGGTCGGACACACCCAGGATGTCGCCAGCGAGCAGTGCCTGAACCTGAACATCTTCACGCCAGCCGGCGCAGCCCCGCTCGACGTCAACCCCGCCTCGACCGGGCTGCCGGTGATGGTCTGGATCCATGGCGGCTCCAATGTCGGAGGCGCCACGAGCGAGCCGATCTATGACGGCGCCAGCTTCGCGCGCTCCGGCGTCATCTGCGTCACCGTGGACTACCGGCTCGGCGTGCTGGGTTTCCTGGAACTCGGCGTGCCGCTCGGCACCCGCTATGCCGGCAGCGGCAACAACGCGATCCGCGACCAGATGCTGGCGTTGCGCTGGGTCCGCCGCAACATCGCGGCGTTCGGCGGCGATCCAGCGCGCGTCACGCTGGCCGGCGAGTCGGCCGGCGCCAAGGACGTGGCGGCGCTGGCGGCGATCCCTTCCGCCCGTGGGCTGTTCTCGCGCGTGATCCTGGAGAGCGGCGGCGGCCGCACCGTGCTGTCGATGCAGGCTGCCCGCGAGATCGCCACCGCGTATCTGCGCCTGCTGTCGCTACCGCCCCGGCAGACGCAGGCACATGAGGTGACAGCGCTGCTGCATCTCGATCTCGACCGGCTGGTCGAGGCCCAGCACGAGCTGATGCTGGAGCCACCGCACAATTTCCCGCTGCGGCCGGTGGTGGACGGCGTGCTGCTGCCGGCGATGCCGGAGGATGCGATCCGGAGCGGCTGCATGAAGGCGCTGCCGCTGCTGCTCGGCACCAACCGCGACGAGAGCCGGCTGTTCCTCGGCCCCGGTGCCGCGACGCAGCCGCTGCAGGCGCGCAACTTGGCCAACCTGCAGCCGGACAGCTTCGAGCGCATCCTGCAGCACTACGACGCCGCGATCACGGTGCCCGATCCCGCCGAACTGCGCTGGCGGGCGCTGACTGCCGAGGAGTACTGGATCCCGTCGCTGCGCGTGGCGGAGGCGCAGTGCCATGCCGGTGGCGCGGTCTGGATGTATCGCTTCGACCGCGCGGCCCAGGATGGCGTGTTCACCGGGCGCGCGGCGCATGCCAGCGAGCTCGCCTATGTCTGGAACAATCCTGGCGATGAGAACCTCGCCCCGCTCGATGCGGGCTTCGATGCCGAGCTGGCGGCTAGGATGCACGCGGCCTGGGTGGCGTTCATCGGGGGTGGTGCGCCGGCTGCCGCGGGCCTGCCCGATTGGCCACGCTACGAGATCCCCGGGCGCCGCACGATGATCCTCGACGTCGACAGTGCGGTGCAGGAGGATCCGAACGCGCTCGAGCGCAGGCTATGGGCCGGCATGCTCGGCGCGACCTGAGAGCGCAGGGTTCAGCTCTTCTCGATCGGCTTCGAGCGCGAACGCCCGACCGTCTCGCGCTGCGCCCGCCGGCACACCACCGGCGGGAGCCCACGTAGGATCAGCCCGGCATCGGCGACCGTCTGCCGGCCGATATCATGCAGCGCCTCGACCAGCGCCCCTGCGCGATGCGCCGAGAGCAGCAGGTTCGGCGTGTTGCGGGCCGGATCGTCCGGGGCCAGCGGTTCCTGCGGAAATACGTCGGTCGCAACCCGCAGCCGGCCGTTCCGGGCCTGGCGCAGCATCTCCGGGAAATCCACCACCGCAGCCCGGCTCATCAGCAGGAATGCCGATCCCGGCTGCATCATCTCGAACTGCGGGCGCGCGATGAAGCCGGCATTCTCGGCGGTGACCCCTGCGAACACGAACACGATGCGGGATCGCGACAGCACCTCTTCGAGGGTCCCGGGCTCGACCCCTTGCGCCTGCAGGAAATAGTCCGGCAGCCAGGGGTCGAACACCCGGACCCGGCAGCCGAACGGCGCCAGCAGCCGGTGCAGCGCGCGGCCGAGATCGCCATAGCCGACGAGCCCGATCGTGCTGCCGGTGAACATGAAGCAGCCCTTGTTGCCGGCCAGCCCCCAGGCCTCCTCGCCGGCCCGCATCGCCCGGTCCGCGCTGGTCATGCCGCGCGCCAGGTCGATCGCCATGCCAAGCGCCATCTCGGCCACCACCGGCGCGAACGCGCTGCCCGGCGTCAGCACGTGGATGCCACGCGCGAAGCAGGTCTCGTAGTCGATGTTGGGCAGGAAGTTGGTCTCGACATTGATCACGCCGCGCAGGTTGGGCGCCCGCGCCAGACGCTCGGCCGGCAGGTCGGTCTGGCCGAGCAGGAGACTGACGCGCGGCAGGTGCTGCTCGACCAGCGCCGCCGGCATCGGGCCGCCGACATGCTCGATGATCTCGCCCAAGTCATCGAGCGTGCGTCTCGTGTCCGCAGCGAAGACGTCCGCGCTTGCCCGCGGGTGCGGGTCGAGCAGGATAAGCGGCCGCGTCATACAATGACTCCTGATCCATTGTGCCCTGCGGCGGCGACCTTGCCACAGATCGCGAATGGCCTCTGCCCCCGCGCCGTCGGACCGGCCGGCCTTTGGTCGCAAACACACCAATATCGAGTATTAATGAGTTATCAAGGTCAACTCGCGCTCCTCATCCTCGATATATGGCACCAATCCTTGACTGATGGCCAGTCTTGAGGATCTTTTGATTGTAGTCGTAATGATGGAAGCCCTCAGGGCCGACAAACAGTGACGCTGTACTATCGGCAATAAAGTTTTTCCCTCACTTGAGAAGTAGCAGGCCGCAACCGTCACATCGGCTTCAAGATCTGAGAG
>CAXTVI010000060.1:0-16601 GCA_964247695.1 uncultured Acetobacteraceae bacterium | reverse complement strand
GAGGCGACCAAGAGGTATATTAGCACGGGTCTCATGGTACAGGCCGGGATTGGTCATCGACTCGCCCGGCACAACCGAACAGCTTCTCCATCGTCTCCTGATCGAGCGTGCTTCCGTCGTCGGCAAAGCCCGAGAACAAAAGATATTCCTCACGCTCGTTGGATTCGATTTGAAGCCGGGTCATCGTCAGATAGCCGGCATTGCCGTGCAGTGCCTCGACGACATGAACGCGGGACGCATGACCAGAGACATCAAACACGATGCTGGCGTCGGGCGTCAGCAACGCCTTCCCGCTTTCGACCACGTGTTCGCCCAGAGGGTGGGACAGCCGATATAAGTAGCGCCCCTGCTCATCACTTCGGTCCAGGCCGGGCTCGGGCTGGGATTTCGAGATAAGATGATACCGGCCCGCGGCGAGGTCCGAACGCGGCGGCCTTGTCAGGTCGAAGGCCAGAACGCCGTCGTCGAACCTGGCACGATCATCGAGAACAAACTGAGTTAATGACCAGAAGCGCTGCCCGACACGATCGAGCTGAGCTTTTGCGTCAGCGAGCTTGATGCGCATGCGCTGATGGACGTCCTCATCGAAGCGCTCAAAGAGTTTGCGCCGCGTATCATCCATGCGCGCACGAATGCTCTCGTCCATCTCTTCCTGGAGTTTTTGGAAGGCTGCCTCGATGTCCTCGGAGGTCCTGCATTCCTGATAGATCGCCGAGATGCGCTTCTCAAAATCAACGCCAGATTCGGTACTGCCGAGAACATCGTCCGATGCGCCGAAAACACCGTTGAATAGGCTGAATTTCTCGCCCAGCAACTCAAGCACACGACGATCCGCGTCATTGCGTTCGTTTAAGAAATCGATCACGACAACGTCGTGCTTTCGACCGTAACGATGGCATCGCCCGATGCGCTGTCCGATGCGTTGCGGATTCCAGGGCAGGTCATAGTTTAGACCAGAGAGCAGAATTGAAGGTTCACCCCTTCGGCGGCCGCCTCCGTTGCAAGCAGGATCGTCGCCCTGTCGCGAAAATGCTCAATCAGCGCGGCACGAACATCGATCGCGCGCGATCCGGACGCCCGTCCGGTACCCTTGTTCCGTGCCAGCCATGCTTCATAAATTTGCGTGGCCTCAGGGCCGCCATTGGTTCCGTTGAACACAACAACCTGGTCCTTGTAGCCATGTGCTTCGAGGAAGCTCTTGAGATAGCCCTGCGTTCGGCGGGACTCCGTAAACACGAGCGCCTTCCGTGTCGCGCCGGTTTCCGCCATCTGGGCAAAGCCGATGTCGAGCGCTTTCAAAAGAGTCTCGGTTTTCGTGTCGACTGGAATACCCTGCGCCCGTGCCGCCAGCTGCCGGAGGAGTTCGATTGCCTCCTTCAGCTTTTGACGATCGATAATTGCAGGACGGTCTTCAGCGACGTCTGCGGGAGGTTCATCTGCCAGGATATCGTCCAGCAGTTCGTCTTCGGTGTCCTCAGCTCCGATAAGACGCTCGGCGAAATCAGGATCGTCTGAAATCTGCTCATCGCGTAGCGTTTCCAGGTTGGCGCGGAGGGTGTCGAGCGTGCCGGCGATCGCCTGGGACGAGGAGGCCAGGAGCTTGCGCAAGATCAGCGCCGTTAGGTGGCGCTGACGCTGAGGCAGGGCATAGCTGTTCGGGCGCTGTAAGAATGACGATACCGCCTCGTAGAGGGAGTGCTCAGCGTCACTCGGCGTGAATGGGCGAGTGATGGCCCGCCTCTCGGTATACCTGACGTACTCCGTGACCTGATTGCGCAGCGTCCGCTTGCAGAATGTTGCCAGCCGCTGCCGCAGATCGGTGACGCTGCTCCCCGCGCCGGTATAACGCTCTCTGAACGCGTTGATGTCACCGAACAAATGCTCGTCGATGAGCGTCGATAGGCCGTACAGCTCGACGAGCGAATTTTGAAGCGGCGTCGCGGTCAGCAAAAGTTTGCGGCTGTCCTCGGTTGCCCAGCGAATGCCTTGCCCAACCTTGTTGCTGGGTCGGTACGCGTTCCGCAGCTTGTGGGCCTCGTCAATGACCACCAGGTCCCATGCTATCGCCTTGATGTCTTCGCGCAACGCGCTTGCATAATTGAAGGAGACGATCAGAACCGCCTTCTCATTGAGAGGCGTGCGGCCAAGGCGCTGTTCGTCCTTGAAGGTTTTCGCGTCGCGCACTCGCGTTGGCAGGTTGAATTTCTCGGAAAGCTCCAGTGCCCACTGCTTTCTGAGCGACGCGGGACAGATCACAATCAGCCGGCGTTTGCGCTCGGCCCAGAACTGGCTCAGTACGATCCCGGCCTCGATCGTCTTACCGAGTCCGACTTCGTCAGCGAGGAGGACCCTCTTGGAAAGGGGAGACTCAAGGGCAAAGAGCGCGGCCTCGATCTGGTGCGGGTTCAGGTCCACCGCCGCGTCGAACAGGGACATGGAAAGGCGGTCCAGGCCCGAGGAGGCGCGGCGCGTGAGATCATAGGCGAAATATTTGGCGTGGTAGGAGGTGAGGTTCACCGCTCACCGTCCGGCTTCGAGGCTTGCATGACCGAGGGAGGTTGATCTGTCGGCCGGGGCGTTCCTTCGATGAACTGACGGATGGCTTGACGGATGACCCACGAAACTGACGCGTCGCGCGCCAACGCGATCTCATTGAGCGTCCGGTAGTCCTGCTCTTCGAGGCTCACGGTCAGTCGCGTTGCCTTGCGAGGACGCTCGTTCATGTCACCCACCGCGGCCCAATTGGGTGACCTTTTGCGGGGTCGCATCAGACTTCAACGGAGTGATGCATTTATTATCAGCGTCGTCCACCGGGCGCATCTCGAGTGGACCCGTGTCGGTATGTGGGCTGGCGGCGAGCCGCAGGCTCGAACCACCTCCGGTAGCCGGAGCGGAGCGATCCAGCCGCCAAAACTGCGCCGCAGTATCCGCCTGAGCGATTTCAGCCGCTTACAGCTGGCTTACAGCACCGCCGATCTAAGCCCCTGTAAGCAAAAACGGCCCCGCAGGACCGTCTTTAACACTCTGATTTCATTGAAAAAATCTGGAGCGGGCGAAGGGATTCGAACCCTCGACCCCAACCTTGGCAAGGTTGTGCTCTACCCCTGAGCTACGCCCGCGCTCCGAACGGTGCGGGCTTTTATGCCGTCCGCTGAGCACGCGCAAGAGGCAGGGTAGCGGAAAATCCGGCGGCAAAGGCGCTTGCGGGACCGGCGGCGGAGGCCAATCTTAAGGCGCGTCCTCGTAGCGACGTGTGCAAGACCAGGATCAAGTGTGCCCATGGATTACATCATCGGCCAGAACAAGGCGCCCCCCGGCGGAAGCGCCCAGGCGCGTCGCCCCGCACCAGGACACGGCCAGGCCGCGGGAGCACGGGCGGCCAGTGCTCCTCGCGGGTCGCTGGACCCGGACATCATTGGCGGAGCTTCCGATACTGCCGACGAGATGATCGTCGACGGCGATCAGAACAGCTTCATGGCGGAGGTCATCGAGGCCTCCCGGTCGATCCCCGTGCTCGTCGATTTCTGGGCAACCTGGTGCGGGCCGTGCAAGCAGCTCACCCCGGCGCTGGAAAAGGTCACCCGAGCCGCCGGCGGACGCATCAAGCTGGTGAAGATCGATATCGACCAGAACCGGGCGCTCGTGCAGCAGCTGACCCAGGTGGGCCTGCCGCTGCAGTCGGTCCCGACGGTGGCGGCGTTCTGGCAGGGCCAGATCCTCGACCTGTTCCAGGGCGCCCTGCCGGAGAGCGAGATCAAGCGCTTCGTCGAGGCGCTGCTGAAGGCTGCCGGCGGCAGTATGCCATCCGCTGACACGCTCGGCGAAGCCCGCGCGGCGCTGGAGGCCGGCGAGGCAGAGGAAGCGGCGTCGCTATTCAGCGCGACGCTCGAGCAGGAGCCGGAGAGCCCGGAGGCGTGGGGTGGCCTCGCCCGGGCGCTGCTCGCGATGGGTGACGAGGAGCAGGCACTGGCGGCACTCGAGCAGGTGCCCGCCAAGATCGCCGGCCACGCCGAGATTGCCGGCGCGCGCAGCGCCATCGCGCTTGCCGCGGAAGGACGTCAGGCAGCGGATGGTCTCGAGGGTGTGCGTCGCCGGGTCGCCTCCGATCCGGACGACCATGCGGCGCGCTATGAGCTGGCGACTGGCCTCAACGGCATCGGGCAGCGGCAGGAGGCGGCGGACGCCCTGCTCGAGATCATGCGCCGCGACCGGACCTGGAACGAGGGTGCGGCCCGCCTGCAGCTGATCCGGTTCTTCGAGGCCTGGGGCTTCGACGAGCCTGTCACCTTGACCTCGCGCCGCCGCATGTCGGCCCTGCTGTTCAGCTAGCGGCCATGGCGCAAGCATCCGGCCGCCGCAGGCTGCCGCGACTGAACGAGATCGGTCTCGACGATCTCGATGGTGAGCTCGCGGTGTTTCCGCTGGCCGGCGCATTGCTGCTGCCGCGCGGACGCCTGCCGCTGAACATCTTCGAGCCGCGCTACGTCGCGATGGTCGACGATGCCCTGCGCGAGCGCCGGCTGATCGGTATGATCCAGCCGCAGGGCGTCAAGTACGATACGGACGATGACGATGACGAGGATCTCCCGGCTGCATCCGGCGTCGGCGCCATCGGCGGCCTGGAGCGTCCGCCGGCCCTCTACCGGGTCGGTTGCGTCGGGCGCCTGACCTCATTCGCCGAGCGCGAGGATGGCAGCTTCTCGATCAGCCTGCTTGGCATCGCCCGCTTCCGGGTCTGGCAGGAGGTCGATGTCCGCAACGGCTACCGCCAGGTGCGGCCGGATTTCCGGCCGTTCGCCGCCGACCTGGTCGAGCCGGCCTCGTTCGACTTCGATCGCACGGCCCTGCTGCAGTCGCTTCGGCAGTATTTCGTGCTGCGCGGCTTCGAGGCGCGGTGGGAGGCGATCGAGCAGATGGACGACGAGACCCTGATCACCACCCTGAGCATGATCTGTCCGTTCCCGCCGCCCGAGAAGCAGGCCCTGCTGGAGGCGCTCACCTTGGTGGAGCGGGCGGAGACGCTGCAGGCGCTCCTGCAGATGGCGGGCCACGAGACGGATCATGGACACAAGCCGCATTCGGTCTGAGTCGGCCGCCCAGCTTTTCATCATCGGAGGACCAAGCGACGTGTCGGATGACGTGACCGAACCCGAACAGACTGCACGTCCCGTGCCCGTCGACCCGCGGCTGCTGGAGATCCTGGTCTGCCCGGTGACCAAGACCGAGCTGACCTACGACCGCGATGCCGGCGAACTGATCAGCCGCAAGGCCGGGTTAGCCTATCCGATCCGCGACGGCATCCCGATCATGCTGCCCGACGAGGCCCGCAAGCTCGAGGACTGAGCGTCACCCGCCGCGGCCGATCGCCTAGCTGGCGGCGACCCGGTGCGAGGGTGCGCTCACATTGGCAATGACTTCGCCGAACGGACCGGCGTTGCGGGCCACCCCGCGGTCGATGCCGGTGGTCGCCTTCAGCGGCAGCAACGGGAACACCAGCTCGGCGAAGCGATAGCACTCCTCCAGGTGCGGATACCCCGAGAGGATGAAGCGATCGATCCCGAGCGCCATGTATTCCTTCATGCGGTCCGCCACCTGCTGGGCGGACCCGACCAGGGCGGTCCCGGCCCCGCCGCGCACCAGCCCGACGCCGGCCCAGAGATTGGGGCTCACCACGAGGTTGTCGCGCGAGCCGCCATGCAGCTTCGCCATGCGCGTCTGGCCGACGCTATCGAACCCGCTGAACGCCTTCTGCGCCTTGGCGATATCCTCGTCGCTGACATGGCTGATCAGGCGGGACGCCTCGTCCCAGGCCTCCTGCTCGGTCTCGCGCACGATCACATGCAGCCGGATGCCGAACGACAGCGTGCGCCCGCGCTCCGCGGCGAGGCGCCGGACCTGGTCGATCTTCTCGGCCACGGCAGCGGGGGGCTCGCCCCAGGTCAGATACACATCGACATGGTCGGCCGCCACGCGCTGGCCGACCTCAGACGATCCGCCGAAGTAGAGCGGCGGATATGGGGCCTGGACCGGCGGATAGAGCAGCTTGCCGCCCTTGCTGCTGAGGTGTTTGCCCTCGAACTGGACCGTCTCGCCCGACAGCATACGGCGCCAGACGGTCAGATACTCGTCGGTCGCCTCATAGCGGGCCGTATGGTCAAGGAACACGCCATCGCCCGCCAACTCTGAAGGATCGCCTCCGGTCACCACGTTGACCAGCAGGCGACCCCCCGACAGGCGGTCGAAGGTCGCTGCCATGCGCGCCGTCATCGATGGCTCGGACAGTCCCGGCCGCACCGCGACGAGAAAGCGCACCCGCTTGGTCAGCGGGATCATCGAAGAGGCTACGACCCAGCTATCCTCGCAGGACTTCCCGGTCGGCAGCAGCATCCCGTAATAGCCGAGATCGTCGGCGGCCTGGGCGATCTGGCTCAGGTAGCTGAGGGTGACGTGGCGGGCGCCAGTCTGCGATCCCAGGTAGCGGCCATCGCCGTGGGTTGGGAGAAACCACAGGACATCGGCGGCATCAGCAGCGTGGGACAAGATGGACTACCCTTGCATCGGTGGAATTTTCGAGCCAATCACGGCCTGCACACGTGTATCTCGCGCCTGAAGGTGTATCGACCAGTGGATCAATACAATGCCCCATCGCATCGGTCGATCCAGAGTCCGAGCAGACGCGCTGTCGTGACCTTGGCGATCGGTGCCACCCTCGCGGCACCCTTCGTCCACGCGGCCCGTGCTGCAGGCGGACGCGTGATCCGCATCGGCTACCAACGCTACGGCACGCTGATCATCCTCAAGCATACCGGCTACCTCGAACAGGCGCTGGACAGGACCGGCGACCGGATCGAGTGGAGCGAGCATCCGGCCGGCCCGCAGATGCTGCAGGCCATGGGCTCGGGGGCGCTGGATTTCGGCATCACCGGCGACACGCCGCCGATCTTCGCCCAGGCCGCGAGCAGCCGCATCGTGTATGTGGCGCACGAGCCGCCGGCGCCGCACGGCGAGGCGATCATCGTGCCCAAGGGCAGCCCGATCACCAGCCTCGCCGGCCTCAAGGGCAAGTCGGTGGCGCTGAACCGCGGCTCGAACGTGCACTGGCTGCTGCTGCGCGCCCTGCAGCATGCCGGGCTGACCTCGGCCGACATCAACCCGGTCTATCTGCCGCCGGCGGCAGGCCGTCCCGCCTTTGATACCGGCCGCGTCGATGCCTGGGCGATATGGGACCCGTATCTGTCCTCGGTCGAGGTCGGCTCCAGCCCGCGCATCCTGACGGACGCGCAGGGCCTGGTGCAGAACCGGCAGTTCCTGCTCGCCGACCGGGCCTTCACCACGGCGCATCCGGACCTGGTGCAGGTAACCCTGCGACAGCTGAACCGGTCGGATGTGTGGGCCGGCACCCACAAGGAGAACGTCGCCCAGTATCTTGCCGCCGATACCGGCCTGCCGCTCGACGTGGTGGCTCGTGCGATCGCGCGGCTCAGCTTCGGCGTCTCGCCGATGACGCCGGACGTCGTTGCCGAGCAGCAGCAGATCGCCGACACGTTCGCCGCCCAGCATCTCATCCCGGCGTCGCTCGACGTCAGCAAGGCGGTCTGGCATGCGCCGACCTGAAGACCGGAGATACCACGTGAAGCTCGCTACCTGCGTTGCCGCCGCCGCCGTGGCGCTGTCCCTGACCAGTCCCTCATTGGCGCTGACGGCGCCGCCGCAGGTGCCTTCCGGGCAACCGCAGCCGGTGGTGCATCCCTACGATACCCCCGCCGCCGCGCATGACGCGGTGGATGCGGCGCAGCACCTGGCCCGGCAGAGCGGCCGCCGCCTGCTGATCGATTTCGGCGCCAACTGGTGCCCGGACTGCCGCATGCTCGCGGGCGTGATGCAGCTTGCCCCGGTGCAGCCGTGGATCGCGCAGAACTTCGTGCAGGTCTTGGTGAATGTCGACCATCTCAACGTCAACATGGACATCGCCCGGCGCTACGGCGTCGTGGTCAAGGCGATCCCGACCGTGCTGATCGTGACCCCGGACGGCAAGCTGCTGAACGCCGACGGCACGCTGACGCTGGGCAACGCACGCACGATGTCGTCGCAGGCGGTGGTCGACCAGCTCGGCAGATGGAACGCCCGCTCCTGACGGTCCCGCTTCCAGCAGCGGCGTTCATGCCCGCTTAACCAAACGCCGCTATCCTGCCCTCCCTGGCAAGGGCGCGTAGCATGCTGGTGTCGACGGAACCCCGCGACGAGCGCGCCTGCTGGCGCGAGGGGCGGCGGCTGCTGGAAGCGGCGACGCTGGACCCGGCCCTGTGCCGCGAGGCGCACCGCATGCTCTGGGAAACCTGCCAGGCGCTCGGCGACCGCGCCGCGGCGCTCGCGCACCTCGATGCGGCGCTGGCGGAGGGCCCGTTCTTCACCCGGACCCGTGCCTCCGCGCAGCGACCGGCCCGGACCGTGCTGATGCTGTGGGTGCCCGGGGACTTCCAGGCCAACCTGCCGCTCGACCGGCTGTTCGACGACAGCACGCTGCTGCACACGCTCTGGATCACCGATCCGGCAAAGGTGCTGGCCGACCCGCCGGCAGCGTTGCCGGCGGACCTGCTGCAGGCAATGCCCTTCGACTGCGTATTCATCGCGGTTGCCCAGGACGAGCGTCACGCTGCTGCCTTGTGCGCCGCCGATGCGCTGGCCCGCGCCATCGGCGCTCCGGTGATCAATGGCGGCGCGCGCATCGCTGCCCTCAGCCGGGCGCGTGTGGCGGAACTGCTGCATGACCTGCCTGATGCGGTCGTGCCCGGGCACGTTGCCCGCCGGCCCTTCCATCCCGCCCCGGTCGGTTATCCGCTGATCATCCGGCCGGCCGGCTCGCATGCCGGGCACGGACTGGAGCGGATCACCGATCCGGATGCGCTGGCGGATTACGACCGCCGGCATCAAGACCCGCCGGGCTTCACCGTGTCGCCCTTCATCGACTACCGCAGCGCCGATGGGCAATGGCGCAAGTATCGCATCGTCTTCGTCGATGGCGTGCCATACCCGCTGCATCTCGGCATCCATCACGACTGGGCGGTCTGGTACTACAATGCCGGCATGGAGCTCGACCCGGGCAAGCGCCAGGAGGAGAACCGCTTCCTGCAGTCGCTCGACGCGGTGTTTCCGGTGCCGGCCCTGAAGGCCCTGCGCGCGCTCGCGGAGCGGATCGGGCTGGATTATTTCGGGCTGGATTGCGGGCTGATGCCGGATGGCAGGCTGCTGGTCTTCGAGGTCGAGACAGGCATGATCGTGCACGACCGCAGATGCGGCTCCGGCCAGGACGCGCCCGACGCCGCCGGCCGCATCCGGCGCGCCGTCGAGGCGATGATCGGGCGCCGGGACCGCGGCGCGGCGCCTGTCAGGCAGCCCGCGGCGGCCGACCCCACATAAAGGTCAGCTCGTGCTTGTTGTGCGCGAGATGCGCGAGCGTCGCACCCGGGATCGCCGCGAAGCGATCGGCGATGGCATGGTCGGTGGCACCCTGGAACTTGACGCTGCAGACAATACGCCGGGTGCGGCCGGCCTCGATCCAGCGCTGCACCAGGCCGAGCAGGCGCTCCGGGTAGGCGATCACGTCGCTGAACAGCCAGTCGGTCTCGGGTTCCTGCCGAGGCTCCAGGCCGAACGCGCTCTCGCGCCTGAGCGTCACGTTCGGCAGGCCCGCGACCTGTGGTGCGAGATCCGCCTTGTCGACCGCGATCACCTCGGCGCCGAGCTGCGCGAGTGCCCAGGTCCAGCCGCCGGGGGCGGCCCCGAGATCGAGGCACCGCTCGCCGGGAACCGGGTGCGTGCCGAGGCGGGTGCAGGCTTCCCAGAGCTTGAGATAGGCGCGCGATGGTGGCCCGACACGGTCCTCGACGAAGCGGCACACGCCGTTCACGAACGGGCTGGTCTTGCCGGTGCTCAGCAGCAGCCGGTCGGGGGCGAGCAGGGTCCAGGCGCCGAGCGGCGCGGTCGGCATCGGCGTGGGGAACCGCAGCGGCGCCGCCTTCACCGGCGGCAGGCGCGCCTCGATCAGCGCGCAGCGGCGATGCTGGCTGGCCGCATACAGGCCCCAGTTGCGCTGCCGGTCGCGCAGCGCCGATGCGGCGAGCCCGATCGAGCCGCATTCGACCAGCTCCGGATCGGTCCAGACATCGAGCGCCCAGGCCGAGGCGCGCGGCGGGTCGGGCGACAAGGCGAGCAGGCCGTGCCAGTCGGAGACGGCGACCCCGAGCCGCTGCAGCTCCTCCGCCAGCACCGGCTGCGTCAGCTCGTCGGCGAGATAGGCCGAGCGGACCCGCGTCACGCCCGGCCTGTGCGTGGCCGCCCGAGAGCGGAGACCGCCAGCAGCAGCCAGCCGGCCATCTGCAAGGTGCCCCCGGTCGGCGCCAGCCGTCCCAGATGCGGACCGCCCAGGGCAGGGACGCAGACGCCGACGCCGAAGCAGACGGTGCCGACGAGCAGGCAGAGGCAGGCGCCATGCACCATCCAGCGCCACGCCGCGTCGCGCATCCAGAGTGCGCCCGCCATCAGGGCGGCGGCGTGCCATCCCATCACCTGCACCGCCGCGCGCAGGCTGTCCCGGCCACCGGATGCCAGCAGCCGGGCGGGCAGGTGCGCCGACAGCGCGGCACCCGCCACCGTCAGCAGCCCGAGCAGCGCACCCGCGGCAAACCAGGCTCTGGACGTGGCTTGGGACGGAGGCATCGCGGCGCTTCTAGCTGCGCAGCCCGGGATGCGTATAGTCGCGGCATGGCGCGTGCCGAATTGTTCCCGGAAATTGAACCCTATGAGACCGGCTACCTCGCGGTGGAGGGGGGACACTCGATATACTGGGAGCAGGTCGGCGCCCCGCACGGCCGCCCCGCCTTGTTCCTGCATGGCGGCCCGGGTGCCGGGGCGGGCGCTGTGCACCGCCGGTTCTTCGATCCCTCCTACTGGCGCGTGGTGCTGTTCGACCAGCGCGGCGCCGGCCGATCGCGTCCGCAGGGCAGCATCGCCGCCAACGCCACCCCCGCCCTGCTGCGCGACATCGAGCAGCTGCGCGATCTGCTCGGCATCCAGCGTTGGCTGCTGTTCGGCGGCTCCTGGGGATCGACGCTCGGCCTGTCCTATGCGCAGGCGCATCCCGACCGGGTCAGCGGGCTGGTGCTGCGCGGCATCTTCCTCGGACGGCCGGAGGAGCTCGCCTGGTTCCTGTACGGCCTGGAGCAGATCTTCCCCGACGCGCACGCGGCGTTCGCCGGCCATCTGCCGGAAGAGGAACGCGGCGACCTGCTGGGAGGCTACCTCTCGCGCCTGACCGATCCCGACCCGGCGGTGCACCTGCCGGCCTCGCGCGCCTGGTCGATGTACGAGGGCACCTGCTCGACGCTGCTGCCGACGCCCGCCACCGTGCTCGGTTTCGCCCGCGACCGGGCGGCGCTCGGCCTCGCGCGGATCGAGGCGCACTACTTCGCCAACCGGCTGTTCCTGCCGCCGGCGGGGCTGCTCGCCGGCATCGACCGGATGGCTGACGTGCCGGGCGAGATCGTGCAGGGCCGCTACGACATGATCTGCCCGGCGCGCAGCGCGTTCCAGCTTGCCGAGCGCTGGAGGGCGGCCAAGCTGAACGTGGTGGCGGATGCCGGTCACTCGGCGCTGGAGCCGGGCATCCGACGCGCGCTGGTGCAGGCGGTGGAACGGATGCGCGAAAACAGTTGATTTTGGTTCGGTAACGCGACAAAGCGGCTTTTGTCCGCGGCGAACCGAACGCCGTGCACGTTATGACGTTGCAACGCTGCCACGGACACGTCTCTTCCAAAGGAACGCTTCTTCATGAACCGCACCGTACGCTGGGGCCTCGCCCTTGCGCTCCTTCCACTCGCCGCCTGTGCAGACACCAAGCCGCCGGCTCCCCCCGCACCGCCACCGGCGCCGCCGCCGATCGCCGCCAACGACGCGACCTTCATCCAGACCGCTGCCGAGGGCGGCATGGCCGAGGTCCAGATGGGTCAGCTCGCCGACAGCACCTCGCACAGCAAGGCGATCAAGGCTTTCGCCGAGAAGATGGTCTCCGACCACACCGCCAACGACGACCAGCTCAAGCAACTCGTCACCGCCAAGGGCGGCGTCGTTCCGACCACCCTCAGCGACGAGCAGCAGGCGATGCTGACCAAGCTGCAGGGCGAGCATGGCCGCAAGTTCGACCATGACTACCTGCACGGCCAGATCATGGGCCATGAGGCCATGCTGAGCGCGTTCCAGACCGAGGCGTCCTCCGGGACCGACCCGGATCTGAAGAACTTCGCGACGCAGACCATCCCGGTCATCCAGATGCACCTTGACCGCGCCAAGGCGCTGGCCGGCATGGGCCCGATGCACCATCATCACATGATGCACCACCACAAGGCCGACGCGTCCTAAGCAGGATTGTCGTCGGGGCCGCCGGCCGTTGTCCTTCACAGGGGCAGCGGCCGGTCCTGTTTCTGCACCAGGAGACCAGACGTCATGTACATCGCCATGAACCGGTTCCGCGTCGCCCTCGGGTCGGAGACGGAGTTCGAGCAGATGTGGTTGAGTCGTGAATCCCGGCTGCGCGAGGTGCCGGGCTTCGAGGTGTTCCACCTCCTGCGTGGCCCGGCCGCCGACGACCACGTGCTCTATGCCTCGCATACGGTCTGGTCCTCCAAGGCACAATTCGAGGACTGGACGCGCTCGGACGCGTTCCGCCAGGCGCACCGCGATGCCGGGCAGGGCGCGCATCGCCCGTCCTATCTCGGGCCGCCGCAGTTCGAGGGTTTCGAGGTCCTGCAGACTGTCGACAAGCCATGACCTCGCGCTCCGGTATCCTGCGGATCGACAGCGTCGTCACCCGAGGCGGCGATGCGGGCCAGACGTCGCTCGGCGATGGCAGCCGCCGGCCCAAGGACAGCCTGCGCGTCGAGGCGTATGGTACTGTGGACGAGGCCAATGCCTGTCTGGGCGTGCTGCGCGCCTCGCTCGGCACCCAGCATCCGCAGGATGCGGTGCTGGTGCGCATCCAGAGCCTGTTGTTCGATGTCGGCGCCGATCTGTGCGTGCCCGGCGCAATGGGCGCGACACTGCGTCTGGACGACCGTCCGGTGGCGCTGATCGAGGCGCAGATCACCGCCTTGCTGGAGCACCAGTCGCCGCTCGACAGCTTCGTGCTGCCGGCCGGCAGCCTGGCGGCGGCGCAGGCGCATGTGGCACGCACGGTGATGCGACGCGCCGAGCGCCGGGTGGTGTCGCTGGCCGCCGCCGAGGACGTCAACGGCGCCGTCATCCGCTTGCTCAACCGGCTGTCGGACTACCTGTTCGTGCTGGCCCGGCACCTCAACGACAACGGCCGCGCCGACGTGCTGTGGCAGCGGGGCGCGGCCTCCGACGCCTAGCAGGGCTTCCCGGATGATCTGGGCCTGGTCACGCTCAGCCGAACACGAACAGGCAGCCGATCGCGGCCGTCGGCGCAATGGCACAGAGAAGGCGCAGCCCACAGCCTGTCACATCTCCCTCGGCCCACAGCAACCGGGCGGTCACGTCTGGATTGCTCAATAGCGGGCGGTCCTCCCAGCCGGGAGGCAGAGTGCCTGCAGCGGCAGCGCCGGCCCTGGCGACTGCCCCGCTCGTGTGACTGGCATCGACCACGAGAGGCATCGGATCGGGTCGGATGTTCCCGCCTTGTGGCTGCATCGCGTCGAGAACAGCCCCGTCGAAATAGGCAAGATGTGCTGTCAGGCCCGGGGGGGCGAAACGCATTACTTCCGCCTTGCCGCGCCACAGGGCCATCATGGTATGGGTCATAGTGCTCTACTCCTCTGCTGGGAGAGGAGTATCTAGGTGAGCCGCATGTCGGCTCGATGACCGAAATCCGATACCGGGCTACGGATGTAGCCCGGAACCTGATCGCCTCAGCCGAATCAGCCTGAGGCCTCGATCAGCCTCTGGAACATCGGGCTTGGAGCATCATCCAACCGGACGGAGCCGGCTGATCGGATCATGATGCTGGCGGACGTGCTACACCGCTTCTGTTACAGCCGTAACCGCAAGCCCGTGCGACGGAAATCTTCACGTAACAGGCTGCTGCAAGAAGCCGGAGGCGGCAACGGTGCGTCGCTCGTAGCAGATGATCGGAAAGCCTTGTCCGGCACAGGAGGAAAGCAAGCAGGTGTCCGCCGGTCGCTCCGCGCAGCGCCGCTGCCAGCCAGCGCGGTTCCGCGGATCGTTCGCGACGGTGCAAGGTGGCGTCTTGCACGAAGCGCGGCCGCCGTCGTGTTGCTTGCACTGCATCCGAGCCTGGCGGCGGCGCAGCTTCCGTCAACCGCTGCCGAGCCGATCACGCCGATACCAGCCCCGCCTTCGCTCTCGGCGGTCGACCAGCGGCGGGTGGCTCTCGGCGCGGCTCTCTTTGCGGATTCGCGCCTCTCCGGCGACGGCACGCGAAGCTGCGCCTCCTGCCATGATCTGCATTCGAACGGCGCGACGGCCAGGACCCGCGACCCCACGGCGGGCGGCAGGCTGCTCGACCGCAACACCAACACCGTCTTCAATGCCGCGCTGAGCTTCCGACTGGGCTGGTCCGGCAATATGCGGACGCTGGAGGACCAGGCGTCGGAGTCCGCGCAGAGCCCCGATTTCCTGGCCGCCAAGCCAACCGAGGTGATCGCGCGGCTGCGGTCGGATCCGGCCTCGGTGCACCGCTTTCAGGCCGCCTATGGCCACGGGCCTGACTGGGCCACGGTGCTGATCGCGATCGCAACGTTCGAGCGCACCCTGCTGACGCCCGACAGCCGGTTCGATCTCTGGCTTGGCGGCGATGCGACCGCGCTGACACCGGCGGAACTTGCGGGCTACCAGCTCTTCAAGTCCATCGGTTGCGTGTCATGTCATCAGGGAGTTAACATCGGTGGTAACCTCTACGAGCAGCAGCGGGTCATAAATCCGGTCAGCCAGGCGGACCACCAGATGTTCCGGGTGCCCAGCCTGCGCAACGTCGCGATGACGCCGCCGTATTTTCATGATGGCAGCGCGCCCACGCTGGAAAAGGCGGTGCACCGCATGGCGCGGGCGCAGCTTGGACGCGATCTCAGCGATCAGGACGTGCTTGCCCTCACCGGCTTCCTGCATACCCTCACGGGCCGTTACCAGGGGGTGGAGGTCAGCGTGCCGAGATGATGGTCGTCCTGCGCGCGATCGCAGGTTTGCTGCTGCTCGCGGGCGTGCTCACCTGGCTTCTGCTGGATGGAGCCGGGCCACCAGGCGAAGCCTACGTGCTGGCGCAGCGTGACGTGGCCCGGGTCTCGCTCGCCGAGGCCATGCTGAGGAGCGACGTGTTGCAGGCGCGCGCAGGGCTGCTACGGAACTACGATCCGCTTGTCGCCGACATGCAGGAATTGCGGAAATCGGCAGCCGAACTGCACCAGCAGGCCAGGGTGCGTCCGGCGGATCGCGTTCTGCTCGACCGCATCGTCGATGTCGTCAATCAGGACGACGTGGCGCTCGAGCGGTTCAAGACCGACAACGCGCTGCTGCAGAACTCGCTATCGCAATTCGATGGCCTGGATACGCAGCTTGCCGGCAGCGGTATCCCGGCCAGGCTTTCAACCGCGATTGCGGCACTGGGCAACTCGGTGCTCCAGCTCACCCGCAATCCTTCCGCACGCTCCCGGCAGAATGTGTGGCGCCGGGTGGAGACCGTACGGCAGCTGGAGACCCTGCCGGATGACGCGGCACCCTGGTCGGAAGTCGATCTTCTGGTCACGCATGCCCTCGTCCTGGCGAGCCAGCTCCCGGCGGTCGACGAGGATCTGCACACTCTCTTCATGATCGACACCTTCGACGTGCGGCAGCAGATCCGGAGCAGCCAGGACAGCCGCCGCCTGGCAGAGGAACGGCTCGCGACACGCTATCGCCGTGCCCTGTATGCGCTGGCGCTGGCGCTCCTGGTCGTGCTGTGGCGCGTTGGCACGCACTGGCGAGGCAGCCTGCGGCAGCTGCGTCAGAGGGCTGAGCTCGAGCTGCTCATCGCCGATGTCTCTACCAGCTTCGTGGTGTCCCCGTTCGACGAGTACGACGTGGTAGCCGATGGGATGCTTGCCCGGCTTGGGGAGGCTTTCCAGGCAGACCGCGCCTATCTTGCGCTGCCGGGTCCTTGTGGGCTCGAACGGCTCTGGTGCGCCCCGGGCATCGCCACTCCGCGCGACTGGCCCGCCCCGGTGCTTGCGCCCGCGCTCGCGGCGCTGGCCGAAGACAACGCGGTGATCGAGGCGCCGAAGGTCACCGGCCTGGCCTCGGCGCCGATGCGCGAGCTGCTGCTTGGCCACGGCGTGAGCGGGTGGTGCGGCGTGGCCCTGCATCTGGCCGACGGTCGCGCCGGGCTGCTCGGCTTCGATCGCGTGCGCCCGGCCCACACCTGGCCGCATGGCGGCGTCGGGATGGTGCGCATCGCAGGCGAGGTGGTGCGAAATGCGCTGCAGCGCCGCCAGGCGGCCGAGGACCGTCTGCGGCTGGAGCAGCGTCTGGGCCGGGCGAGGCGCCTGGAAACCCTCGGCACTTTCGCCAGCGGCATCGCCCATAACTTCAACAACGTGGTC
>CAXTVI010000059.1:0-17614 GCA_964247695.1 uncultured Acetobacteraceae bacterium | reverse complement strand
CAGCAGACAGTGGGGCAGCAGACAGTGGGGCAGCAGACAGTGGGGCAGCAGACAGTGGGGCAGCAGACAGCGGGACTGGCAGTTCAGTCCAGCGCGTCGCGGAGCTGGCGCTCGTAATGACGGTAGTACTTGTCGGTGATGAGGTCGGTCTTGACGACCACCGCGACATCCGTGGTGTTGAACTGCCGGTCCACCACGGCGCCGTCGCCGATGAAGCCGCCCAGGCGCAGGTAGCCCTTGATCAAGGGCGGCAGCAGCAGTTGCGTGCGCTTGTGGTCGAGGCCGGTCGGGTCGCAGCGGCGCATCTCGATGTGCCTGTCGGGCACGGCGCGCAGCCGCAGCGCCGGCGGGGCAAGGTGGTTATGGTACAGGTAGGTCAGCTCCGGAGCGAGCCGGTCCGGGTCGGTGCCGGGCAGGCTGGCGCAGCCGAACATGACGTCGATGCGGTGCAGGAACACGTAGGCGGCGATGCCGCGCCACAACAGCTGCATGGCAGCTCGACCGCGATAGGCCGGGTCGACGCAGGAGCGCCCAAGTTCCAGCAGGCGGCCGGGGAAGCCGGTGATGCGGCTGATGTCGTATTCGTCGGAGGTGTAGAACCGGCCGACACGCGCGGCCCCTTCGTTCTGCACCAGGCGATAGGTGCCGACGACCCCGCGTGGACCGGAGCCGAGGGCGTGGTCGATGACCAGCAGATGATCGGCAACGTCGTCGAACACGTCGATGTCGCGCTTCAGGCGCCGGGCGGTGTCGTCGGGCTGCGCGCCCATCTCCTCGTAGAAGATCCGGTAGCGCAGCGCCTGCGCCGCATCCCGTTCGGCTGCGCTGACCGCGATACGAACGCCGAGATTGCCGGCGCGCAGCTCACCGAATCCGCCATCGTGCTTCGGCGCAGGAAGCGTCGGTGTCACGATCGGAGTGGTCAGGCTCACCGCATCGCTCCGTCCCGGTTGGGCCGCCGCACGCCATCCTGGTCGGGTGCCGCAGCTGTCTCGGTGACCTCGGCGGCCGGGGTCCGGCGCCGCCCGAACAGCTCCATGCGATGGGAGACGAGGTCGAACCCGAGCCGGGCCGCGATCTGCCGCATCAACTGCTCATGCTCCGCATCCTCGAACTCGATCACGCGGCCGGTCTCGATATCGATCAGATGGTAGTGGTGCCCGTGCTCGGTCGCCTCGTAGCGCGCCCGGCCACCGCCAAAGTCGCGCCGTTCCAGGATGCCCTTCTCCTCGAGCAGGCGCACCGTCCGGTACACCGTCGCCACCGAGATGCGGCTGTCGAGGGACGACGCCCGGCGATACAGTTCCTCCACATCGGGATGGTCTTCCGCCTCGGACAACACGCGAGCGATCACCCGCCGCTGACCGGTCATCTTGAGGCCGCGATCGACGCAGAGCCGCTCTATACGCGATGCCATCGCATCACGCCCCCGCGGTCCGGGAGATAAAGGCGGCCGTTCATCTGAGGCGGCGTATCCCAAGTCCCTCGACCTTGTCGAATCGTGACAGACCTGCCCCGCAGGCCACGCCTGCACCTGCCCCGGATCCGGCATGATCAATCCGGCCGGCGCAGTTCAGGCACGCCCGGAGGCTAGCGCGCAACCCGGGGCTTGGTGCCGAGGCCGATCTGCTTGGCCAGCGAGGAGCGGTGGCGGGCATAGTTAGGGGCCACCATCGGGTAGTCAGCCGGCAGGTTCCAGCGCTCGCGATACTGCTCCGGAGTCATGTTGTAGGCAGTCTTGAGATGCCGCTTGAGCATCTTGAGTTTCTTGCCGTCCTCGAGGCAGACGATGTGGTCCGGAAAGATCGATTTCTTGACCGCGACCGCCGGCTGCGGCTTGTCCACCGGGGCGCTGTCGCGTCCGACATCGGACAGGGTGCGAAAGACATCGGCGATCAGGCCCGGCAATGCATCGGACTGCACGGGGTTGTTGGAGACATGGGCCGAGACGATCTGGGCGGTCAGTCCCAGCACCCCCGTTTGCCCTGCCTGGTCGTTCATCCCCGTGCCCCTTGGCCAACAATACTCTCATTCCATATAAATGTTATTCCGATTCCCGCAATGTGTATTCCGTCTTAGTCCCGGCCTTACTACGCGCCCACCGCACCCGCGAAGAGCATGCCTGCACTATGCCTGACCATCATCTCGACATCACCCGCGAGACCTGTCCGATGACCTTTGTCCGGACCCGGCTGGCCCTGGATCGCATCGTTCCGGGCGAGGTGTTGCACGTCCTGCTCGCCGGCGACGAGCCGCACCGCAACGTGGTCAACAATGCGCGCAATCTGGGCCATGCGGTGATCGCCGACGAGCCGCAGCGGGACGGGATCAGGCTGGTGTCGATCCGCCGCCGGTAGCACACGCCAGCACGCACGACAGCAGCAGGGCGTCGCCGCCGTCGGGATAGTAGCCGCGGCGGCGGCCGGCCGTCACGAAGCCGCGGCTGCGATAGAGGGCGGCCGCCGCTGCGTTGCCGCTGGCCACTTCCAGCAGCAGCAGGCGGGCGCCGCGCCTGGCGCATTCCGCCATTCCCGCATCGAGCAGCGCAGCACCCACCCCGGCGCCGCGCGCCGCCGGCCGCACGCCGAGGGTCAGCACCTCGCTCTCGTCGGCCGCGACCCGGAACAGGGCGAACCCGGCGGCATCGGCCCCCGAGTCCGCCATGGTGGCGAAGCAGCCGGGCATGTCGAGCAGCCCGACAAAGGCCCGCGCATCCCAGATCTCGCCACCGGCGAACGCAGCCGCATGCAGGACCGCCAGCATCGTCGCCCAATGGCGGCCCGTAACGATGCGGGGGCCGGCCGGGTTCAAACCGGCGCCGGGCGCAACCCACGGGCCGGTCGGCTCGCTTCGGGCGGATCGACATAGAGCGGCTGGACGGCGACCGGCGCCAGCCGCCCGGCCAGGCGATCGCCGGCGACATCCGCGATCGCGAGCGCGCCCGGATGCTCGATACCGAGTACCCGCGCCGCCACGCCGGCCGCCGCGAGCAACGGTGCCACCGCTGCGCTCGCGTCGCCCGCCAGCAGCACGTCACCGCTCCCCAAGGCGCCATCCGGGCGCGGCAGGTCGGCCAGCATGCAGCCGATCGGCCCGTCCGGTTCGCGGTCCAGGAAGATGCGGCCCCGCCGCGCCTGGGTTACGCACCAGACGGGCGCCGCCTGCGGACCAGCGGTCCGACGCAACGCCTCGCCAAGCCCGACCCCGATGAGTGGGCATCCACCCCCGAGATGCAGCCCATGCGCCAGCGCCAGGGTCGCGCGCAACCCGGTGAAGCTGCCGGGACCGACGATGACGGCGATCAGGCCGAGGGCCGCGATGCTCCGGTCGGCGGTTCCAAGCATCTCGCGCAGGTTTCCGGCGAGCCGCTCCGCCCCGCCCCGACCCTCGACGCAGGCTTCGGACAACAGGGCCGCGCCGCCGGGAGACACAGCGACCAGCGCCAGCCTGCCCTGCGCGCCGGAGCCGTCGAGCACGAGGACGTTCACCGGCCGGCGCTAGAGCAGCAGGCAGGCTTCGTCGAAGGCGAGGCGCGGGGCACGCGGATGCGGCGGCTCGCCGTCGGCATAGCCCAGGTTGAGCAGGAAGTTCGAGCGCCAGCCCTGGCCGGCAAGGAAGATCTCGTCGACCTTGTCGTTGTCGAAGCCGGACATCGGCGCCGCGTCGAGGCCGAGCATGCGCGCCGCCAGGATCAGGTAGCCACCCTGGAGGCTGGAATTGCGCGACGCCGTCTCCTCGGCCAGCACGATGTCGGCGGCAAACCAGGAGCGTGCCTCGACCTGCGGATACAGCCGCGGAAGCTGCTCGTAGAACAGCGGGTCCTGCGCCACGATGACGGTGACCGGGGCGCTCATCGTGCGCTCGACGTTGCCCGACGAGAGCGCCGGGCGAAGCCGCTCGCGACTGTCGCGGCTGGTCAGGAACACGAAGCGCGCGGGCGAGCAGTTGCCCGAGGTCGGGCCCAGCTTCACCAGGTCGTAGAGCGTGTGCAGCAGCCCCGCGTCCACCGGGATGTCGCGCCAGCGCTGCGGCGTCCGCGCGGTCCGGAACACGCGCTCCAGCACCGCGTCCTCCACCCCGGCAGGTCCGGCCGACGCGCCCGACGGTTGCGGTGCAGCGGTCGGTTCATGGGCTACCGCCGGCGGCTCGGTCTCGGCGGTCTCGCCGGGCGCGGGCATGGTTTCGGACGGCACCGTCTCGGACGCCATGGCCGCCGGTTACGCCTCGACCTGCTCGACCGACTGCACTTCCGGCACGTAGTGCCGCAGCATGTTCTCGACGCCGTGCTTCAGGGTCGCGCGCGACGAGGGGCAGCCCGAGCAGGCGCCCTGCATGTGCAGCCTGACCACACCGTCGCGATAGCCGCGGAACACGATGTCGCCGCCGTCGCCGGCCACCGCCGGCCGCACGCGGGTGTCGAGCAGCTCCTTGATCTGCGCCACCACCTCGCTGTCCTCGGGCAGCACGTCCTCCTTGGCGAGGTCGCCCTGCCCCTCGATCACCGGGCGCCCGGAGACGAAGTGGTCGACGATCACCGAGAGCACCAGCGGCTTGAGGCCCGACCAGTCGACCGCGTCGGTCTTGCTGACGGTGATGAAGTCGCCGCCGAGGAACACCCGCGCGACGCCGTCCAGCTCGAACAGGGCGGCGGCCAGCGGCGAGCGGGCGGCATTTTCCGGGCCGGAGAAGTCGGCGGTGCTGTAGCCCATGACGTCACGGCCGCCCGGAATGAACTTCAGCGTGGCGGGGTTCGGGGTGTCCTCGGTCTCGATGAACATTTTGACTGCGATCCTGTGACGGGCCGGATGAGAGGCAACCTTGCTGGGTTCTCATGTGGCAAGAACCGCCCGGCAGGCAAGTGCCGCCGACCGGGCTGCTGTTTCCATTTGACAGAATGGCTCATCCTCTGGCCAAGCAGGCGCTTCCAGCGAGTTGCAAATGAACAGATTCCCCCTCGTCGCAGCCAGCCTCGCCGCCCTGGCCCTGCTGGCTCCCACCTTGCGCATGCCCGGCGCCCGCGCGCAGCCGGCGCCGCATCCGGAGCGGCTCGCCTTCGTGCTGAACTCCGCCGATGCCTCGATCAGCGAGATCGACATCGACACCCGCCAGGAGGTGCGACGCATCCCGGTGCTGCGCGAGCCGCACCACATGGCGATCACGCCCGACGGCCGCTCGCTGGTGGTCGGCGACACCGCCGGCAACGCGCTGTTCTTCCTCGACCCGGTCACCGGCGCCATGCAGCGGCGGATCGCGGTCAGCGACCCGTACCAGATCTCGTACAGCCCGGACGGCCGCTGGCTGACGGTGGCCGGCCTCGCCCGGAACCAGGTCGATATCTACGACGTGGCCAGCATGACGCTGGTGCATCGGGTGCCGGCGAAGGCGATGCCGAGCCACATCAACTACGCGCCGGATTCCTCGGTGGTCTATGTCAGCCTGCAGGATAGCGGCCGCCTGATGGCGATCGAGACCGCGACCGGCCGGGTGCGGTGGGACAGCAAGGTCGGCTCCACCCCCGCCGGTGTGCTCTGGCACGAGGGCCATGTGCTGGTCGCCAACATGGGCACCGATTTCGTCGCCGTCGTCGATCCCCGGGACGGGCATGTCGAGCGCGAGATCCACATGGCGGACGGGCCGCACAACATCTTCATCACGCCCGACCACCAGCGGCTCTACGTGACCTGCCGTGTCTCCGGCACCATCGAACAGCTCGACTGGAACAGCCTGAACGTGGTCCGCAGCTACCGCCTGCCCGGCGGCCCGGACGACATCGTGTTCGGTCCGGACGGCAGCATGTGGGCGACGCTGCGCTGGCGCCAGCATGTCGCGGTGCTGGACCTCGCCTCCGGCACCTACACGACAATCCCGACCGGCCGCTCGCCGCATGGGATCTGGCTCAACACCGCCCTGCCCGGCCGGAAGATCAGCATGCTGATCGGGAACCGGGCCACCGCCACGCGCTAACCCTGCAGCAGAGCGGGAGCGTATGACCATGCCGGGCGCGGTGATCTTCGACGTGGACGGCACGCTTGTGGACAGCGTCACGCAGCACGCGCAGGCGTGGCAGGATGCGTTCAAGGTCTTCGGGCACGAATTCCGCCTCGAGGACATAAGGGGGCAGATCGGCAAGGGCGGCGACCAGCTGCTGCCGGTGTTCCTCGACGAGCCCACCTGCGCGGCGCAGGGCGAGGCGATCAACGGGCGCCGCGCCGAGATCCTCAAGCAGCGCTACCTGGCCGGGATCAAGGGCTTCCCGCAGGTGCGTGCCCTGGTCCAGCGGCTGCAGGCGGAGGGCTGGCAGGTGGCCCTTGCCTCCTCCGCCAAGGGAGAGGAACTCCAGACCTACAAGACGCTCGCCGACATCGCCGACCTGATCGGGACCGAGACCTCGTCGGACGATGCCGAGCACAGCAAGCCGGAGCCGGACATCTTCCAGGCGGCGTTGGGCAAACTGCAGGATTGCGACCCGAAGCAGGCGATCGTCATCGGCGACACGCCGTACGATGCCGAGGCGGCCGCCAAGGCGGGCGTGCGCACCATCGGGGTCATGTGCGGAGGCTGGTCGGAGGCGGAGCTGCGCGCGGCCGGCTGCATTGCTGTCTATCGCGACCCGGCCGACCTGCTGGCGCAGTACGACGCCTCGCCATTGGCGACAGCCTGACACTATCCTCGCCCTCCGCCACCGAAGGGCGCATGCCATGACCCCGGCCCTGGACATCCTCATCCTGACCGCCTGCGCCTGGATCGCCGTGCATGTCGGCATCGCCGGCTCCGGCCTGCGCGGCATGCTCGCCCGGCGGCTCGGCGATAACGGCTTCAGGGTGCTGTTCTCGGTGCTGTCGGTGGTCGCGATCACCGCCCTGGTGCTGAGCTACCGCGCCGCCCGCGCCGCGGGCTCGGTCCGGCTCTGGACAATCCCCGGCTGGGCCGGCTGGCTGCTGGTGCTGCTGATGGCGCCGGCCTTCGTGCTGCTGGTCGGCTCGATGACCAGGCCGAACCCGACGGCGATCGGCGGCGAGCGGCTGGCGGCCCAGGAGCCAGGGGGCCTGTCACGCATCACCCGCCATCCGATGCTGTGGTCGTTCGCAATCTGGTCGGCGGTGCATGTGGCGGGCAACGGCGACCTTGTGTCCTTGCTGTTCTTCGGCGCGTTCGGCGTCACCGCGCTGCTCGGCATGCCTTCCATCGACCACAAGCTCGCGGCGCGTGATCCGGCAGCCTGGGCCCGGCTGTCGGCGGTTACCTCGATCCTGCCGTTCGGGGCGATCCTCGCCGGGCGCAACCGGCAGGTGCTGCGCGAGATCGGCTGGATCGCACCGGTCGTGGGCCTCGCCCTCTGGGTGGCCCTGCTGCTGTCGCACCCGTGGCTGTTCGGCGTCTCGCCGCTGCCCTACTGACGCCCCACCGCCTCAACGATTGCGACGCCAGACCTCCTCCTGCAGGAACGATGCGAACAGGACCCAGCCGGCCAGCGGCACGCCGGCCCAGGCCGCGCGACGATCGACGCCGGCGGCGGTCGCGACCGCTCCTCCCGCTGAGCCAAGCATCGCCACCGTGACGCCGGTCGCCGCGTCGAGCCGCTTCCTGCCGAACAGCACCCAGGGAAAGCCGGCGACACCGAGGACGTTCAGGCCCCAGAACCCGAGCGCCACGGTGCGCTGCAGGCTCGGGGGGGCGGTGAGCAGGCGGGTGCCGCTATAGGCGAGCAGCCCGTCCAACCCGGTCCAGACGGCGCCGAACACCGGCCCGGGCGGAGTCGCGGACGGTTTCCTGAGCGCTGCATACCAGGCCGCGGTGCGCGGGTGGTCAGGCGTCGGGCTGTAGCGGCGGCCGCTCAGCTGGGCGACGGCGACGGCAGTGGTCGAGAACAGGCTGGCGGAGGTTTTTCGCATGCCGCGCGTTATACCAGCGCCGCCGCGGGTATGCGATGCAGCGCCAGCAGGCGATCGAGTCCGCCGGCATCGCCCAGCACCGCGGCACGCTCCTTCGGGCTCAGGCCAGCCAGGGCCGCCGGCAGCGTATCCGCTTCGGACAGCTTGGCCAGACCCATCAGGAGGTCGGCGTCCGGCGCCCCTTCGCCACGCCGCCTTGGTGGCGGCAGCATGGCGCGATGCGCCGCCAGCAAGGCCGGATCATGCAGCAACAGCCCGAGCGGATCGTCGGGAACGGCCGCCTCCAGTTCGCGCGCCAGGGCATTGGCACGCGCCAGGATCGGCGGCGTTGCCACCTCCTCGGGGATGCGCAGCAGGCCAAGCCGCGCGAGCCCCACCCCCGGTGCGCGGTCGGCGGTGATGGCGGCGAGCGGCACCGCCAGCACCAGCCCGAGCAGCACCGGCGTCATCCACAGGAACAGGGCGGGCGACACCGTCCAGGCAATCGCGGTGAGGACCACGCCGAACAGCATGTGCCGCCAGTACGCCCGCCACACGAGGCGGAGCGGCACCCGGCCGTCGTCGCGGCGCTGGGCGTTCCAGCCGCTGTCCCGCCCGGC
This sequence comes from uncultured Acetobacteraceae bacterium, assembly GCA_964247695.1. GTDB lineage: Bacteria > Pseudomonadota > Alphaproteobacteria > Acetobacterales > Acetobacteraceae > Lichenicoccus. The sequence continues at coordinate 9,123 of CAXTVI010000059.1, read as the reverse complement.
CAGGATCGAGACCACGCCGCCGGTCTGGATCAGCATGGCGATGGGTGCCACCAGCCCGCCGATCAGGGTCTCGATGAGAAGCGAGGCCAGCGAGCGCACCGCACCGCCGGAGCCGCGCCGGGCCGCGCGGTCGAACAGCAGCGCGATCCAGGCGAGCAGCTTGGGCATCAGCAGGATCGCCATGGTGCCGATGAACACATACCGCGCCAGCACCGGATCGACGCGTGGCCAGTTCGGGAACAGCGACTTGGTGGCGCCGAAATATTCCGGCCGTATGAGACGCGACTGCACCGAGATCGCGATGCCGCACAGCAGGAACACCAGCCACAGCGGCGACGTCACATACGAGCCGATGCCCATCATCAGGTGCAGCCGGCTGACCCAATGCAGGCCGCGCGCCGGCAGCACCTTGGCGTGCTGCAGGTTGCCCTGGCACCAGCGCCGGTCGCGTATGGCGATGTCGGTGAGCGAGGGCGGGCTCTCCTCGTAGGAGCCGGGCAGCCCGGGCACCATGTGGATCGCCCAGCCGGCGCGCCGCATCAGCGCCGCCTCGACGAAATCGTGGCTCAGGATATGGCCGCCGAACGGCTTTCGTCCCGGCAGCGTCGGCAGCCCTGCCTGCTCCGCAAAGGCGCGGGTGCGGATGATGGCGTTGTGGCCCCAGTAGTTGCCCTCAGAGCCGTGCCACCAGGCGATGCCGTAGGCGATCATCGGGCCATACACGCGTCCCGCGAACTGCTGCATGCGCGCGAACAGGGTGTTGCCGTTGACGATCACCGGCAGGGTCTGGATCAGGGCCACGCCCGGATGGCGTTGCATGGCGGCGGCGAGGCGCACGATGGTGCCGCCGTCCATCACGCTGTCGGCGTCCAGCGTCATCATCTGCGGATACGCGCCCCCGAACCGGCGCACCCAGTCGGCGATGTTGCCGGCCTTGCGCTCGGTGTTCTTCGCGCGCCTTCGATAGAACACCCGCTCGCCGGCGACGGCGATCCGCTGGCGCAGCGCCAGGAAGGCGGCCTCCTCGGCGATCCAGACATCGGCGCTGGTGGTGTCGGACAGGATGAACACGTCGAACGCGCCCGACCGCCCGGTGGCGTCGAGGCTCTCGATGATCGCCTGCAGCCCCGCCATCACCCGCGCCGGATTCTCGTTGTAGGTCGGCATCAGCAGCGCGGTGCGCGCGGTGAGCTCCGGCAGCGGCCCGTCCCGGCTGATCCCCAGGCCGAGTCCGCCTCCCCGGCTGAGCAGGGCCACGAAGCCCGCCAATGCGCTGGTAAACGCGAGCGCGATCCAGGCGAACAGCACCACGAACAGCAGCAGCACGACGATGCCGAGCACCGAGGGTCCGGCGCCGTTGAGCACCAGGTACATCTCGCGGGCGGCGGCAAGCGTCAGCAGGATCGCGCCGCCGATGACCAGCAGCCGGCGCAGCCCGAGCAGCCGCGGTGCGGTGGCCGGGCGCGCGGAACGGTCGGGTGCGCTGCTGAGCGTTTGCGGGTGCATCGCCAGCGGCGCCTCTTGCGGCAGGAACGGCGAGTAGCCTGCAACCGGGTCGGCCACGATCAGCGGATCCAGCGGGAGAGCCACATCTCGGACAGCGCCTCGGTGTCGCTGTTCAGGGTGCAGTGCAGTTCGGCGCTGCCGGCGCTGCCCGGATCGAATTCGAAGATGATGCGCCAGCCATGGATCTCCGGGTTCGGCTCCACCACGACGTTGCGGATCGAGCCGACGCTGGCGCCGGCTTCGGCATGCAGCCTGGCGTCGGACGGCAGCGACTTCACCGCGTCCCCGGTGAAGTCGATCGCGACGATGCGTCCGTGATGGTCATCGCTCCCACCGATGCGGGTCTGCGCGACACGCGCGAGCTTCGTGGTCCACGGATTGTCCCAGCACCAGTGCATCCGGTAGGTGAAGGCATACTCGCCGGCGGCGTTGAGTTTTTCCTTGGGACGCCAGAACGCCACGATGTTGTCGTTGACCTCGTTCGGCGTCGGCAGCTCGACCAGGTCCACCGCTCCCTCGCCCCAGTCGCCGATCGGCTCGATCCACAGGCTGGGCCGGCGCTCGTAGTTCAGCGCCAAGTCCTGGAAGTCGTCGAAGGCGCGCTTGCGCTGCATCAGGCCGAACCCGTGCGGGCTGTTCGAATCGAAGGCCGAGAACTGCAGGTCCACCGGATTGACCAGCGGGCGCCAGAGCTGGTCGCCATGTCCGGTCCAGACCGACAGACCTTCGCTGTCATGCGCCGCCGGCCGCCAGTCATCGACGCGCGAGCGGTCGTTGGCGTCGAAATAGAACATGCCGGTGAGCGGCGCGACGCCACTCTCGTGCAGGTCGTGGCGCGGATAGAGCGTGCTCTCGACGTCGAAGATGGTCTCGTCCCCCGGCCTGATCGAGAACCGGAAGGCGCCGGCAAGACCCGGGCTGTCGAGCAGCGCGTGCACCACCACGGACGGGCTGCCCGGCTGCGGCCGCTCCAGCCAGAAGGCGGTGAAGAGCGGGAACTCCTCGCCGCGATTGCTGCCGGTGCCGTTGGCGAAGCCACGCGCCGACAGCCCATACGCCTGCCCTTTCGCGACCGCACGGAAATACGACGCACCCTGGAACACGCACAGTTCGTCGAAATAATCCGGCCGGTTCAGCGGCGCGTGGATGCGAAAGCCCGAGAACCCGATATCCTCGGTCACCCGCAGCGACTGGTCCTCGTAGCTGAACAGGTCCGGATCGTACGCAACGCGCTCCGCCTTTCCGGCGACCACCTCGAAGATGTCGATACGCGGCCGGTACAGGAACCCGCGTGGCAGGAACTCGACCTTGAAGGGCAGGTTCAGGCCCTGCCAGAGCGCCCGGCTCTTCTGGTACCGGATGCCGCGATACTGGTCGAAGGTCAGCGCGTCGATCGCCTTGGGCAACCTGGTCTCCGGCGCCTGGTAGGAGCGGCGCGCCAGATCCTGCGCCAGCCGGCGCACCGTCGAGGCATCGAATGGTCCCGGCTGCGGATGCGGCGCCTTGGATGCGTCGGCGGCAGAGGCCGGGGGAGCCCCCAGCATACCTGCCAGGGACGCCCCCGCACCTCCTGCGATCAAGCTGCGACGACGAAGCAGGGCGGGGACCGGCGGCGGCACAGGCGGCAAGTGGAGGTCCTTCGTCGAATGCAGCCGACGCATCCGGGCCGAGGAGCGGCACGGACGGCATCGACCAGGGGTGGTGCCGCCTTATGCCACCTCCTCGCGTAAAGAATAACGTTTTGCTGACGAGCGGATCCTGCGCTCCTCGCGAGGCTAGTGGGTGGCGTTGTCCTGGATCACGCCGTTCGGCAGGGTGCCGGTCAGCGGCGGGTTGCCATTATTGAGCCGCTGGTTCGAGATCTGCCTCGGCGGCGTGTCTGGCGTGCATGCGGCCAGCAGGGCCACGCCAAGCATCAGGGCAACGATCTTCACTGCTGTTCTCCTACGGGAACCGGTGGTTTCAATGTGGCCATGCGAGACAAGGCGATGGCCTCTGGCTGGATGCCATCGGGGCGGACGATGCCGGATGACCCGGCTGCTTGCACCGATGCGAAATCAGTTTCCGCGGCGCCTGTGTCATAATTGCATCGTCACAAATCCGTCGCGAATCACTGTCTTGATAAAGCAACGCCGATCCGACTACGAAACACCGGCCGGGCCGTTCAATGGCTCAAACACGTGTCGCCACTGTGGATTTCGGAATGCGCAGAATAACCCTCTCGAGGTCCTCCCTGCTGATGGCCACCACATTGGCCGGTGCCGCGCTTGCGCACGCGGTGCCGGTGCGCGCTGACGATACCGGCGCGCAGATCGGCTCGATCGAGAGGCAGATCCGCAACCTGCAGAGCGAACTCGGCCGCATGAAGCAGAGCCTGGCCAAACGTGACGCTGACGTGCGCGCGGCACGTGCGGAGGCCGCTGCCGCCAACCAGCAGGCGCTCTCGGTCTCGCAACGCGTGACCAACGGCTACGGACAGCCGCTGGCGCCGCAGCCGCTGTCGGCGCCGCCGGGCTACATGCTGGGCCCGGTGGGCGCCGGGGGGATCCCGAAATACGGCCCGTACGTCAATGTCGGCGGCGTGCCGACGCCGGTGCTGTATCCCGGTCCGAAGCTGAACCGGGGCCAGTTCGAGCTGCTGGGCGTGCGCGTCACCCTGGGCGGCTTCATCACGGCGGACAGCGTGATCCGGTCGCGCAACGAAACCCTCGACACCATCAGCAACTTCAACAACGGCATCCCGTACGCCAGCAGCCCGAACTACCACACGCCGGAGTTCCGCGAGTCTGCCCGCGCCAGCCGCGTCTCGCTGCTCGTCGAGGCCAATGCTGATCCGGTGACCAAGCTCAGCGCTTACTGGGAGGCGGACTTCCAGGGTGCCGGCTCCGGCTCGAACAGCCAGGAGAGCAACAGCTACGTGCTGCGCGAACGCCAGATCTACGCAACGGTCAGCCGCAGCGACTGGGACTTCTACGTGCTCGGTGGCCAGGCCTACTCGCTGATCACGCAGAACCGCATCGGCATCACCCCGCGCCAGGAGAACACGCCGCTCACCATCGACGGCCAGTTCGTTCCGGGCTTCGTCTGGACGCGCACGCCGCAGATCCGCTTCGTCAAGGGCTTCGACAACGACAGGTTCGATCTCGGCTTGTCGTTCGAGAGCCCGCAGGCCAGCTACTTCACCGGCGGCAACGGCACCGGCTCGCTCGACGGCACCATCGACGCGACCAACACCGGCAGCGGCACGCTCAATCCCGACACCAGCTATTCCGACGACATCGCGCCCGACGTGATCCTGAAGGGCACCGCCGATCCGGGCTGGGGCCACTACGAGGTGTATGGGCTCGCGCGCTTCCTGCACGACCGCACCACCGTGATCGGCAGCGGCGACAACCACACGGTGCTGGCGGGCGGCGGCGGCGCGGACGCCATCGTGCCGCTGATCCGCAACCGGCTCGAACTGACCGGCAGCGTGCTCGCCGGCGAGGGCATCGGCCGCTACGGTTCGGCGCAGTTGCCCGACGCCACCTTCTCGCGCACCGGTGCGCCGCTGCCGCTGCCGGAAGTCATCGCGCTGGCGGGACTGCTGGCGCATCCGGTGTCACGCATCGACCTCTACGCCCTCGTCGGCACAGAGCAGATCACCCACCGCGAGTCGTTCGTCGAGAAGGGGAAGGGCTATGGCTACGGCAGCCCGCTGTACAGCAATGTCGGCTGCAATACCGAGCAGCCGATCACCAGCCCGCTGGCGGAGCCGTGCACGGCCAACACCTCGGGCGTGGTGCAGGGCACGGTCGGCGGCTGGTGGCGGTTCCTGCGCGGCGACTTCGGCACCATGCAGACCGGCATCCAGTATTCCTACACCCGCAAAACCGCCTTCGACGGCAAGGGCGGCAGCCCGGGCACAGACGACAACATGATTTTCCTCAGCTTCCGCTATCTCCCGTTCCAGTGAGGCTAACTGCAAACGAACAGCGTCAATCGCGAGTGTGCGAGGCAAGAGCAGAAGCTCAGCCCGCGTAGCACGCGAGCTCGATCAGGTTGCCGTCCGGGTCGTGGCAGTACACGGAGACGGTCGGGCCGAGCGCACCCAGGCGCTCGACCGGGCCTTCGCTCACGGTCACGCCGCAGCTCTGCAGGTGCTCGATGATGTCCTCGGTCCGCACCGCGGTCACGAAGCACAGATCCTGACAGCCCGGGATCGCGTCATCCGCGGTGACCCAGCCTTCGTTGCCATAGGGCCTCAGGTTGACCTTCTGGCCGCCGAACTTCAGCGCGCACCGGTTGTTGCGTCCATACTCCTCGCGCTCCATGCCGAGCACGCGCTGATACCATGACGCGGTGATCTCGACGTCACGGCAGGTGATGACGATGTGGTCGAGGCGGTCGACGGTGAAGCGCATTCAGGTCAACCCGTCATAGAAATCGTTACCCTTGTCGTCGATGACGATGAAGGCGGGAAAATTCTCGACCTCGATGCGCCAGACCGCCTCCATGCCGAGCTCGGGATATTCCAGCGTCTCGACGCGACGGATGCAGTCCTGGGCGAGACGCGCCGCCGGGCCGCCGACCGAGCCGAGATAGAACCCGCCGAACTTCTGGCAGGCCTCCTTCACGGCCTTCGATCGGTTGCCCTTGGCCAGCATGACGAACGAGCCGCCGGCTTCCTGCAGGGCCGCCACGTAGCTGTCCATGCGTCCGGCCGTGGTCGGGCCAAACGAGCCGGTCGGCATGCCGGCGGGCGTCTTGGCCGGCCCCGCGTAATAGACCGGGTGGTTGCGAAGATAGTCCGGCAGGCCCTCGCCGCGATCCAGCCGCTCCCTGAACTTGGCGTGCGCGATGTCGCGCGCCACCACCACGGTGCCGGTCAGCGACAGCCTGGTCTTGACCGGATATCGCGAGAGCTGCGCCCGGATCTCGCGCATCGGCCGGTTGAGGTCGACCGCGACGACCTCGCCGCCGAGCGCCGCGTCGGTCGCCTCGGGCAGGAAATGCGCGGGATCGACCTCGAGCTGCTCCAGGAAGATGCCCTCGGAGGTGATCTTCGCCTTGATCTGGCGGTCCGCCGAGCACGACACGCCGATGCCGACCGGCAGGCTGGCGCCGTGCCGCGGCAGCCGGACCACCCGCACGTCGTGGCAGAAATACTTGCCACCGAACTGCGCGCCGATGCCGAGCGACTGGGTGAGCCGGTGCACCTCGCCCTCGAGCGCCACGTCGCGGAAGGCATGCCCGAGCTTGCTGCCCTCGCGCGGCAGCTCGTCGAGCCACTTGGTCGAGGCGAGCTTCACCGTTTTCAGCGTGAGCTCCGCCGAGGTGCCCCCGATCGCGATCGCCAGGTGATAGGGCGGGCACGCCGAGGTGCCAAGGGTGCGTATCTTCGTCCCCAGCCACTCCAGCAGCTTCGCGGGCGAGGCCAGCAGCGCCCGCGTCTCCTGGAACAGGAAGGTCTTGTTGGCCGAGCCGCCGCCCTTGGCGATGAACATCAGGTGCAGCTCGTCGGCATGGTGATCGCCAGGTGCCGCCGCGATATCGAACTGTACCGGCAGGTTGTTGCCGGTATTGACCTCGTCGAACATCGTGAGCGGCGCCATCTGCGAGTAGCGCAGGTTGGTCTCGGTATAGGTCCGGTGGACGCCGTACGAGAGCGCCTCCTCCTCGTCGCCGTCGATCCAGACGCGCTGGCCCTTCTTGCCGAACACGATGGCGGTCCCGGTGTCCTGGCACATCGGCAGCACGCCACCGGCGGCGATCGAGGCGTTCTTGAGCAGGTCCAGCGCCACGAAGCGATCATTCGCCGACGCCTCGGGATCGTCGAGGATACGTCGCAACTGGGCGAGGTGGCCGGGACGCAGCAGGTGGCTGACGTCGCGGAAGGCTTGCGCCGCCAATTCGGTCAGCGCCTCCGGCTGCACCAGCAACACGGTGCGTCCGTCCACCTGCAGGGTGGAGACGCCGTCGATATCGAGCCGGCGCCAGGGCGTCGCGTCGTCGGCCAGCGGGAACATCGGCGAGTAGGCAAAATCGCGGGCCGCGGCCCGGGGCGGTATCGCGTTCATCTCAATCTACCTGGAACTCGTGCCGCGCCGGTTCAACTGTCCGCCTCTTTAGCTGGCCGCCGCTCTCAGCTGCCAGTCGGGCCGCGCCGCCTGAAGGCATCGAGGCTGACCACCTGCGGGGTGGCATCCGGTTCCGCCGCCTCGTCCGGCGGGTCGCCCGCCGGCACCAGCGCAGGCTCGGATCGACGGCTGCCCGGAACGGCCGGTCCGGCGCTGTCGGCGGTCGCAGGCGCCACCGCCTCGACCGGCGCGGTGAAGCGCAGCACCATGCGCACCTGGGGATCGGCGAAGCCGGTGATGGCGGTGAACGGGATCACCAGGGTGGACGGGATGCCGCCGAACGACAGGCCGACGCTCATCACCGCGTCCGCCACATCCACCTTCAGGTCCCAGAACTGGTGCTGCAGGACGATGGTCATCTCCTGCGGATACTGCGCGCGCAGCCGGTCCGGGATCGCCACGCCGGCGGCCGCGGTCAGGAAGGTGATGTAGTAATGATGCTGCCCGGGAAGCCCCTCGTCGCGGGCGAACATCAGGGCATTCACCATCACCTGGCGATAGGCATCCTCGATCCAGCGTTCATAGGGCAGCAGGCTGGGCGGCAGCCCCGCCTCGTCCTCTGTTCCGGGCGCTCCGATCTGGCCACCGGCCGGGCCGTCGCCGTCGAAATCGTCGCTCATCGGCCTCTCCGTACTGGCACGTGCTCCAGGACCATCATCTGTTGCCATGCGCCCCCTGCGACCACAAGGGCATCGAGCCTCATCACGGACGGACCCGTGACCGAAGCGGCTCCCTTTTTTCGGCAGCATCGGGAGCGGCAAAGTGGGGGGGCTTCTGTTGCCCGGTGCCCCCCCGTACCGCGCTTGTCACTTATGCAGCGACAGCGAGCGCCTCGAAGTTATCGTTGGCACCTGTGTTTTAGCCCGATAACGGCGGTACAATGCCGAGCAAAAGATGGGTCTTTACCACGCGTGTCGAGCCTGTGTCGCCCCCAAGCTCCCCAGACCGGTCACCCGTTCCAGAAGAGAAGATGGTGGAGGCGCCGGGCACTGCCCCCGGGTCCACAACGATTATTCCACGCACCGTTTATCGCCATAGTCTTGCCCGAAGGCGCAACGCCAGAGATGTAGGCCGATCGCGTGCAATATGGAAGGGTCCGGTGCGCCGGATTTTCACCCCGCATCCACGAAAGCGGCGTGGTGAGGCGCGCCTCCGCGATGCTAGACCGGACCCATGATGCCAGACCAGCTCGACTCCCCCCGCCTTCACGAAACCGAACTTCACGACACCACCCAGCCGACACGGCGCGCCACCGTGCCGGCGCTCGAGGCGATGCTGCAGACGGCGCTCCCGGTGCTGGACCACGGATTCGTGCGCGTGGTGGACTACATGGGCGACGACGGCGCCATCGTGCAGGCGGCGCGCGTCTCGTACGGGCGCGGCACCCGCAAGGTCAGCGAGGATGCCGGGCTGATCCGCTACCTGATGCGCCACCGGCATTCGACGCCGTTCGAGATGTGCGAGATCAAGTACCACGTGAAGCTGCCGATCTTCGTGG
>CAXTVI010000058.1:0-19627 GCA_964247695.1 uncultured Acetobacteraceae bacterium | reverse complement strand
GATGACGAGGGCACGCCCACCAGCCGCACCGTGATGATCGAGGACGGCATCCTGACCGGCTTCATCCAGGACCGCATGAACGCGCGCCTGATGGGTGTCGCCGCCACCGGCAACGGCCGCCGCCAGTCGTATGCGCATTCGCCGATGCCGCGCATGACCAACACGGTGATGCTGGCTGGCTCGCACAGCCCAGACGAGATGATCCGCTCGGTGAAGCGCGGCCTCTATGCGGTGAATTTCGGCGGCGGCTCGGTCGACATCACCTCCGGCAAGTTCGTGTTCTCCGCCAGCGAAGCCTACCTGATCGAGGACGGCCGAGTGACCGCCCCGGTGCGCGGCGCCACCCTGATCGGCAACGGACCGGACGCGATGACCAAGGTCAGCATGATCGGCAACGACCTGGCACTCGATCCCGGCATCGGCACCTGCGGCAAGAATGGCCAGGGGGTTCCGGTCGGAGTCGGACAGCCGACGCTGAAGATGGCCGGGCTGACCGTGGGCGGGACCGGCGGATAGGCTTTTCCGGGCAGTCTCGAAATCGTGAAACTTCCGCAAAGGCTGGGTTCGGCCTAATAACATCATCATGTCGCGCGCCCTTCCCGTAGCCCGGCCCGCTGCCAGCGGCCGGAGCCTCACCCATGGCCAGATGCCGCTATGGATGATTTTGCTGCTCGGGACACTGAGTGCGGTCGGCCCGCTTTCCACCGACATGTACCTGCCGGCCTTCCCGACGCTCGACGCCGCCTTCGGCCGGGGCGCCGGCTCCGCGCAGATCACCCTGGCGGCCTGGTTCGCCGGTCTCGCGATCGGACAATTCACCCAGGGCCCGTTCTCCGACCGGCTCGGCCGGCGAATGCCGCTGCTGGTCGGCATGAGCATCTACACGCTTGGTTCCGCCGGCTGCGCCCTGTCGCACGACCTTTGGAGCTTCACCGCCTGGCGCTTCGTGGCCGCCCTGGGCGGCTCGTCCGGCATGGTGATTCCCCGAGCGGTGGTTCGCGACGTCGCCACCGGGCCGCAGGGGGCGCGCATCATGTCGCAGCTCATGCTGGTGCTCGGCGTGGTGCCGATCCTGGCGCCGACGCTCGGTGGGCTGGTGCTGAGCGTCGCCTCGTGGCGCTCGATCTTCTGGATCGCCACGGCCTACGGGGTCATCAGCCTCGCCATGGTCGGCGCCTTCCTGCCTGACACGCTGCCGGTCGAGCAGCGGCTCAGGCTGCCGGCCATCGAGGTGCTGCAGCGCTACGTCACCATCGTGCGCGACCGCTCGTTCCTGTCGAACAGCTGCATCTGCGGCTTCGCGACCTTCACCATCTTCGCCTACCTGTCGGGGGCACCGGTCGCCTTCGAGCGCATCCTGCATTTCTCGCCGACCGGCTTCGGCGTGATGTTCGGCATCAATGCCGCCTGCTACATCCTGTGCACCCAGATCAACGCGCATATCGTGCATCGTGTCGGCGTCGGCCCGCTGCTGGATTTCGGCATCCGGCTGCTGTCGGGTGCCGCCATCGTCTTTCTGGTCCTGTCGCTGACCGGCATCGCCGGGGCGGGACGCCCGGTCGCCTTCGTCTCGGTCCCGATCGCCGTGCTGATGGCGTCGATGGGGTTCATCAGCCCGAACGCCGCGATGTTCGCCCTGGCGAGCCATGCGCGGCATGCCGGCAGCGCTTCGGCGCTGCTCGGGACCCTGCAGTTCAGCCTCGGCTCGCTGAGCGGCATCGCCATGGGCCTGCTGGCGGCCAACAGCCTGCTGCCGATGGCCCTGGTGGTCTGCTGCGGCGCCATCGGGATCAACTTCGCCAATGCCAGCCGCAAACGCCCTCTTGCCGGGTCTGGTCCGGCCTGATGTCTCCTGCCTCAGAAGACGCCGGGCAGCCTGATCAGGATGGTGACCGGGATGCGTATCATGTCCGGTTCGTCCGACGGCTCGGGGAGCGCCTCACGGCTCGGCACCTGAGCGAGAGTAGCCTGCAGCGTCATAGGCACATGTTCGTCGCCGTGCTGCACTTGCCGCTCAGCCATCGCCGGTCGCCCCTGCTGGATGGGAGATCCTAGGCTGTCCCAGGCCGGACTTGACGAGAAAGCCGCACCCTCGGTCCGAATGCTGTCGCATCCGGGGCTGTCTCTGCTGCTGCTCAGCCGCGGCGGCTCGGCGCTCGGCTACCAGATGCAGGCGGTCGCGGTCGGCTGGCAGATCTACGCCCTGACCCACCGCGCCTTTTCTCTCGGACTGCTCGGTCTGGCGCAGTTCCTGCCGATGGTGCTGCTGATATTCGCCGCCGGCCATGTCGCAGACCAGTTCGACCGCAGGCGGGTGGCAGCACTCTGCCAGTGCATCGAGGCGTGCGGCGCGGCGACGCTGGCCGCCGGCTCGTTGCTGCATTTCCTCTCCCCCGGCCTGATCTATGCGGTGGTGGCGCTGCTTGGGGCCGCGCGTGCCTTCGAGGGGCCGTGCATGCAGGCGATGCTGCCCTCGCTGGTGCCGGCCGCCCTGTTCCCGCGCGCGGCGGCGCTGTCGTCGTCCATGCTGCAGACCTGCACCATCATCGGGCCGTCGCTCGGCGGCCTGCTCTATGGCCTCGGCGCCCCGGTGCCGTACATCGTCTGCACCGTCATGTTCATCCTGGCGGCCTGCATGAACGGGCTGGTGCGGATGGAGAGCGCGGCACGGCCGGCACGCAAGGTCGATCTCGACGCGGTGTTTGGCGGACTCCGCTTCATCCGCGCCCATCCCGACATCCTCGGCGCCATCTCGCTCGACCTGTTCGCGGTGCTGCTCGGCGGCGCCACCGCGCTGCTGCCGGTCTATGCGCACGACATCCTGCATGCCGGGCCGATCGCACTCGGCCTGCTGCGCGCCGCCCCCGCCATCGGGGCGCTCGCGGTGTCGCTGGTGCTGGCGCGACATCCGCTCGGCGGACGCGCCGGCCGGACGATGTTCGCCTCCGTGGCGCTGTTCGGCGTGGCCACCATCCTGTTCGGCGTCTCGCGCTCGCTGCCGCTGTCGATTGCCTGTCTCGCCGTGCTCGGCGGCGCCGACGTGGTCAGCGTGGTGGTGCGCTCCAGCCTGGTGCAGCTGCGCACGCCCGAGGAGATGCGTGGCCGGGTGTCGGCGGTGAACATGCTGTTCATCGGCACCTCGAACCAGCTCGGCGAGTTCGAGAGCGGCACTTTGGCGGCCCTGATCGGAGCGATGCCGGCGGTGGTGCTGGGCGGCGTCGGCACCTTGCTGGTGACGCTGCTCTGGATGAAGCTGTTCCCGACGCTGCGCCGGCTCGACCGGCTCGAGGCGTCGTGAAGCTGGGGGAAGCCTGAGCATGCAGCACGCGATCGACCTGATCCTCGGCCTGGTCATGACCCTGTTCCACCTGATCATCGCCGCGATCGCCGTGATCGAGAGCGTGCTGCGCGAGGTGCTGGCGCCGATGGGGCTGGGCCACGGCGCCGAGAACGCCATCCTGCTGGTGTTCGCGGTGCTGCTGATCGTGGCGGCGATCCGTCTCTTCGGCGGCCTGTTCGCGCTGCTGCTCACCATCGTGCTGGTGCTGATGGTCCTGCACATCCTGCTGCCGGGGCTTGGCGCCCGGCACCCTTGACAGTGCAGGCTGACGGCGCCGGAGTCGTAACAAGCGTCCTGCGCAGCAACCTGCCGAAGCTCAGCTTGCTTAGGGAGGTCCCGCGCCACATCCCCGCACGAGATCCTGCCGCCGCCCTCGTCGGCCACCGCGCGGCTCTCTCTGGTATCCGGAATGTCTGCAGGCGCTGTCGGACGCACCACTCCCGGTCCGGGCGGCTCGAGCGTATCGCTACTTTCCGAAGACCGGTCGCAGAGCAGGACGCCCCATGGTCACGGCAGTCGCCGGCGCTCGGCTCACATCGACGATGCGGCGGCAGAGTTCTTCGAGCCTTGGCACTGAAGTATGAGAACGCGTTGACGACGAGGTTCAGGGAGAGGCACGTCGCGAGCTACCAGGAGCCGGCTGAACGCGGTCGCGTTCCGGTTCTCACCAGCGGCCTGGAAGCCGGCCGACGGGAAGAACTTCCCTACAGGGCGCCCCTGAACTCGATCGACCGGAGCAGGCTCTAATCGCCTTCGGGGTTGAACATCGCGACGAGGTCGGACAGGTGGCCAAGTTCGTGCAGGTTCATTCCCTCCGGAGCCAGCAGGCGCTGGCCGCCGCGGGCGATGCGGCGGGGCAGGATCGCCTGCCCGAACCCGAGCTTCTGCGCCTCCTTGAGTCGGCTTTCCGCCTGCGACACCTGGCGGATCTCCCCCGACAGCCCGACCTCGCCGAAATAGACCGAGCCGGCGCTGGTCGGCTGCCCGGAGGCGGCGGAAACCAGGGCGGCCGCCACCGCGAGATCGGCGGCCGGCTCGCCGATGCGCAGGCCGCCGGCGACGTTGAGGAACACGTCCGATGCGGTGAGCTTCAGGCCGCAGCGCGTCTCCAGCACCGCGAGCAGCATCGACAGGCGCGCGCCGTCCCAGCCGATCACGGCGCGGCGCGGCGAGGAGCCGCTGTTCGGTGACAGCAGCGCCTGGATCTCCAGCAGCACCGGGCGGGTGCCCTCGACGCCCGCGAACACCGCCGAGCCTGCGATGTTGCCGCGACGCTCGGCCAGGAACAGGGCGGACGGGTTCGGGACCTCGGCCAGGCCGCGATCGGTCATTTCGAACACGCCGATCTCGTCGGTGGCGCCGTAGCGGTTCTTGGCGGCGCGCAGGATGCGGAACTGGTGGCCGCGATCGCCCTCGAAATACATCACCGCATCGACCATGTGCTCCAGCACGCGCGGGCCGGCGATGGCGCCCTCCTTGGTCACGTGCCCGACCAGCACCAGCCCGAAGCCACGCTGCTTGGCGATCCGGATCAGCTCGAAGGCGCACGCGCGCACCTGGCTGACCGTGCCGGGCGCGCTGTCGATGGTGTCCAGCCACATGGTCTGGATACTGTCGATCACCACCAGGGCGGTATCGCGCTCGGCCTCCAGGCTCACGGCGATCTCGGCGACGTTGATCGCGGCGGCAAGTTCCAGCATCGGCGCCGCCAGCCCGAGCCGGCGGGCGCGCAGCCGCAACTGGTCGACCGCCTCCTCGCCGGAGATGTAGAGCACCCGGCGCCCCGTCGACACCTGCGGTGCGACAACCGCACCGGGCTTCTCCATGCTGGCGCCCCTCCCAGGCGCCTGGGCCATGCTGGCGGCCGCCTGCAGCAGCAAGGTGGACTTGCCGATGCCAGGATCGCCGCCGACCAGCACCACCGACGCCGGCACCAGGCCGCCGCCGAGCACGCGGTCGAGCTCGACGATCCCGGTGCTCATCCGCGGCGGCGGCTCCGTTTCGCCCTCTAGGCCGACGAACTCGATGCCGCCGGTGCGCGGCTTGCCGACGCGGGCGGCGGTGACGCGGGGCTCCACGGACTCCTCGACGATGCTGTTCCATTCGCCGCACGCCTCGCAACGCCCGGCCCATTTCGGATAGACCGCCCCGCAGGTCTGGCAGACGAACCGGGCCGCGCGCTTGACCATGTCTCAGCGCCCTCCCGTCAGCGCCTGAGTTCCATGGAGATCGGACCCTCGCGTCGGCCATGCGTGAACTGGTCGACCAGCGGATTGCCGGACTCCAGCAACGATGCCGCCCGACCCTGCCAGACCAGGCGGCCGCGATACAGCATCGCCGCCGCGTCGCCGATCCGGGTCGCGGACGCCATGTCGTGGGTGATGGCGATCGCGGTGCTGCCGAGCGTCTTCACGCAGTCCACGATGAGCCCGTCGATGACGGCGCCCATGATGGGATCGAGGCCGGTCGTCGGCTCGTCGAAGAACAGCATCTCCGGCTGGGCCGCGATCGCGCGGGCGAGGCCGACGCGCTTCTGCATGCCGCCCGACAATTCCGACGGAGACAGCAGCCCGACGCTGGGATCGAGCCCGACCTGGCGCAGCACGTCCCCCGCCTTTTCGCGCGCCGCGCGCCGGCTGATCTGGCGCCGGGCGAGCAAGCCGAACGCCACGTTCTCCCAGACCGGCAGGCTGTCGAACAGCGCGCCGTTCTGGAACAGCATGCCGATCCGGCGGTTGACCGCCTCGCGCTCGCGCCGCCGCAACGCCAGAACGTTGACCCCGTCGATCTCGATGCTGCCAGCATCCGGCTCGATCAGCCCGAGGATGCAGCGCAGCAGCACCGACTTGCCGCTGCCCGAGCCGCCGATGACCACGGTCGAGGTGCCGGCCGCGACATCGAGGTCGATCCCGTCGAGCACATGCTTAGCGCCGAACGCCTTGCACAATCCGCGTATCCGGAGCTTCGGCGTCGTGGCGCTCACCGGCCGATGAACTTCGCTACCGCTCATCGCGAGAAGAACATCTCGGTCAGCATGTAGTCGAAGGCCAGCACCAGGATCGAGGCGGCCACTACGGACGCGGTGGTGGCGGAACCCACGCCCTGCGCGCCGCCCCGGCTATGGTAGCCGTTGTAGCAGCCCATCAACGCGATCAGGAACCCGAACACCGCTGCCTTGACCAGCCCGACATTGACGTCGATCGGCTGCATCACGCTGAAGGTGTTGGCAATGTAGGCGTTCGGGCTGAAGCCCAGCTTGACCACCGAGACGATGAAGCCGCCCAGCACGCCGAGGATGTCGGCCACCACCACCAGCAGCGGCAGCGCCAGCGTCCCGGCCAGCAGCCGCGGCGTGACCAGGTATTTCATCGGGTTGGTGGACAGCGTGCCGAGCGCATCGATCTGGTCGGTGACACGCATCGTGCCAATCTCGGCGGCCATCGCCGAGCCGACGCGACCGGCCACGATCAGCCCGGCCAGCACCGGGCCCAGCTCGCGCACCACGGAGAGCACCACGATACCGGCGATGGCGCTCTGGGCGTTGTAGCGGGCGAAGCCGGTATAGGATTGCAGCGCGATGACGCCGCCGGAGAACAAGGCGGTCAGGGCGACCACCGGCAACGAGAAGAAGGCGAACTCGACGAAGGCGGCGAGAAAGGCGCGCCAGTAGAACGGCGGCCGGAACAGGTGCGAGACCGCGTTGATCGCGAACAGGGCCAGCGAACCGGCCGCGCGGACGAAGCCGAGCACGATCGACCCGAGCGACGCGACCAGAGACAGCATAGTGCTCAAGTCCCCGGGCTCACGCTTCAGGGCAGCCCGGAATCAAAGGTATCGGGTTGGTCGCAGAAGCCGGCTCGGACATGCGGACGGCCTATAGCCCGATCCCGCCACACCCGAAACCCCGGCTAGAGCGGATCGCCGTAGCCCTCCGGATGCGCCTCGCGCCAGGCGAAGGCGGTGGCGACGATCTCGTCCAACTGCTCGAATCGGGGCGCCCAGCCGGTCTCGCGCCGCAGCCGCTCGCTCAGGGCGACCAGTCGCGGCGGGTCGCCGGCGCGCCGCGCACCGATGCTGTGCGGCACCGGCCGGCCGCTGACCCGCTCCACGCTGCGGATCACGTCGAGCACCGAGTGGCCGTGCCCGCTGCCGAGATTATAGGTGATGCTGCGCGCATCCAGCTGCTCCAGCGCCAGCAGATGCGCAGACGCGAGGTCGCTCACATGCACGTAGTCGCGGATGCAGGTGCCATCCGGCGTGTCGTAGTCGCCACCATTGACTGCCAGCTCGGGCCGACGTCCCAACGCTGCGTCGATCACCAGCGGGATCAGGTGCGTCTCGGGCGTGTGGTCCTCGCCGGCGCGGCCCTGCGGATCGGCGCCGGCGGCGTTGAAGTAGCGCAGGCAGGCGCTGCGCAGCCCGTGGATCCGATCCGCCCACAGCAGGGCGCGCTCCAGCATCGCCTTGCTCTCGCCATAGGGCGAACCCGGCTCGACCGGCGCATCCTCGGTGATGACCTGCGTGCCGGGGCGTCCGAACAGGGCCGCCGTCGAGGACAGCACGAAGCGGCGCACGCCGTGGCGGATGCAGGCATCGATCAGGCGGAAGCCGAGGCCCGAGTTCTCCATGAAGTAATGCATCGGCCGCGCCATGCTGTCGCCGACCAGGGAGAGCGACGCGAAATGCAGCACCCCGTCCCAGGGACCGTCCGCCAGCACCCGATCCACCACGGCCGGATCGGCGAGGCTGCCCCGCACCAGTGTCACACCGTCCGGGACGGCGGCCGCATGCCCCAGCGACAGGTCGTCGAGTACCGTCACCCTGTCGCCGCGATCCGCCAGCGCCAGCACCGCATGGCTGCCGACATAGCCGGCACCACCGGTCACCAGGAAGCGCCTGCCTTGCGTCATCACTCTGCCTCGCATTCCCTGACCTGCTGCACGAAACTTGCAGGTCGACGTTGCACTAAGACACATTCCGGCCCGGGCGCGACCCGCTCCCGATCACCGAGCTTCCAACCGCCCTGCGGCTACCGTATGGTCCACCTTCAACACACGGTTAACGTAAATGTCACGTCCTACGTCGGATAACCTGGTGCGCAAGCGGATCCTGGTGACGGGCGGGGCGGGCTTCCTCGGGTCGCACCTGTGCGAGCGGCTGGTCCGCGACGGGGCCGACGTGCTGTGCCTGGACAACTACTTCACCGGCCGGCGCGACAACATCGCGCATCTGCTGGGCGAGCCGAACTTCGAGGTGATGCGGCACGACATCACCCACGCGATCAATATCGAGGTGGACGAGATCTACAACCTCGCCTGCCCCGCCTCCCCGGTGCACTACCAGTACGATCCGGTGCAGACCACCAAGACATCGGTGCTCGGCGCCATCAACGTGCTCGGCATCGGCCGGCGCACTGGGGCCCGCGTGTTCCAGGCCTCCACCAGCGAGGTCTATGGCGACCCGACTGTGCATCCGCAGACCGAGGACTACCGCGGCAACGTCAATCCGCTCGGCCCGCGCGCCTGCTACGACGAGGGCAAGCGCTGCGCCGAGACGCTGTTCTTCGACTACCGGCGCCAGCACGACCTCAGCATCAAGGTCGTGCGCATCTTCAACACCTATGGCCCGCGCATGCATCCCGATGACGGCCGGGTGGTGTCGAACTTCATCACCCAGGCCCTGCGTGGCGAGGACATCACCCTCTACGGCGATGGCGGCCAGACCCGGGCCTTCTGCTACGTGAGCGACCTGATCGAGGGCTTCGTGCGCATGATGGCGAGCGAGGACGACATCACCGGCCCGATCAACATGGGCAACCCGCACGAGATCCCGGTGCGCGAACTGGCCGAGCGGGTCCTGGCGCTGACCGGCTCGCGCAGCCGCATCGTGTTCCGGCCGCTGCCGCAGGACGACCCGATGCAGCGCTGCCCCGACATCAGCCGGGCCCGCGAGTTGCTCGGCTGGATCCCTGCGGTCGGCCTCGAGGATGGGCTGGAGCGGACCATCGCCTATTTCGAAGCGCTGCTCAGCGCGGGTGCCGGCAAGGTGGCCAGCTGACCGCGTGTTCTCTCCGCCGGTCCGACCCCTGACCTTCCCGGCGCGATCCTGTAAGGTCGGTGCCGCCTTGATGCTGACGGACTGGAGCAAGCCATGCGCGTAGCAATGATCGGCGGCGGGTATGTGGGACTGGTGTCCGGCGCCTGCTTTGCCGAGTTCGGCGTCGAGGTCTCGGTTGTGGAGACCCATCCGGGACGCCTGGAGAGCCTGCGCAAGGGCCTGATACCGATCTACGAGCCCGGTCTCGACAAGCTGGTCGCCGACAACATCGCCGCCGGCAGGCTCTCGTTCGGCAGCGACATCAAGGCCGCCGTGGCCGGCGCCGAGGCGGTCTTCATCGCAGTCGGCACGCCGCCGCGCAACGGCGACGGCCATGCCGACCTGACCTATGTGTTCGCCGCCGCCGAGCAGGTCGCCCAGGCGCTCGAGGACTATGCGGTGATCGTCACCAAGTCGACCGTCCCGGTCGGCACCAGCCGGCGCATCGCCGAGATCGTCCGGCACGCCCGGCCCGGCCTCGCCTTCGATGTCGCCTCCAACCCGGAGTTCCTGCGCGAGGGTAGTGCAATCGCCGACTTCATGCGGCCGGACCGCGTGGTGATCGGCACCGACGTGTCCCAGAGCGGCGGCAGCGAACGGGCGCAGGAGGTGATGCGCCGGCTGTACCGGCCGCTCTACCTGATCGAGGCGCCGATCCTGTTCACCAGCCTGGAAACCGCCGAGCTGATCAAGTACGCCGCCAACTCGTTCCTGGCGATGAAGATCTCCTTCATCAACGAGATGGCCGACCTGTGCGAGCGCGTCGGCGGCGACGTGCACGACGTGGCGCGCGGCATCGGCCTCGACGGCCGCATCGGCCGCAAGTTCCTGCATGCGGGGCCCGGCTATGGCGGCTCCTGCTTCCCGAAGGACACGCTGGCGCTGATGCGCATCGCCCAGGAGGCCGGCGCCTCCTCGCGGCTGGTGGAGGCGACCGTGCAGGTGAACGACGCCCGCAAGGCCAGCATGGGGGCGCGGATCATGTCGGCCTGCGGCGGCAGCGTGCGTGGCAAGACCATCGCGATCCTCGGCCTGACCTTCAAGCCGGAGACCGACGACATGCGCGACGCGCCGTCCATCCCGATCGTGCACCGGCTGGTCGAGAACGGCGCCGCCGTGCGCGTCTATGATCCGGTGGGCATGGAGGCGGCGAAGGCTTCGCTGCCGGAGCGCGTCACCTACTGCACCGATGCGCTGGACGCCGCGCGCGAGGCCGACGCGCTGATCCTGGTCACCGAATGGAACGCCTTCCGCGCGATCTCGCCCGCCCGCCTGCGCGACCTGATGCGCGGCCGGATCGTGATCGACCTGCGCAACGTCTATGACCCGGCGGCGATGGCGGCGGCAGGCCTAGACTACAGTTCGATCGGGCGCCCTTCGGGCAGTCCGGGACACAGCCGCGCCGCCCAGGCGGGCTGATCCCGCCGGCCGAGGCGGCCGGAGCTAGCCCGGCATCCAGCGGCCCATGATCGCGTCCACCGGGATTGCGATGCCGCCGAGCTGCCTGATATGCGCCGAGCAGACCGCGCCGAGCAGTCCGGCGCCGACCAGGAAGACGGCGCCCTCGAACGGCACCACCAGGCTCTCCAGCACCTGATCGAGGCGTTCCAGCGCCGGTCCGCCGGACCGCAGCGAAATCGGGACTTCGGCGCTGTCGAGCGGCGCCGGCAGCAGCCAGGTGGCGGTCTGGGCGATCCGGCAGAACCGTGCCAGCCGCTCGGCCAGGTCCGGATGACAGCCGACATGGCCCAGGAATGGCTGCCCCTCCAGCAGCGGCCGCAGGAACGGCATGGCGTCATGCAGGTCGGCGACGATGCCGAGCGGCGCGAAATGCCGGTCCGGCCGGCGCAGCGCCAGGCTCTGCATCTCGGCCAGGAAGCCGAACACCTGCATCTCCGCCGCCAGCACCGCCGGGTCCGCCAGCCCCACCACATCCGCCTGCCCCAGGGCGGCCAGCAAGCGGCTGCCGAACCGGACGGTGGCGACGCTGCCGGCACTCTCGAAGGTGCCACCGTACCAGCCCTGCCACACCGAGTTCGCCACCGCGGACAGCTCGTCCTCCCCGAGCTCCAAACCGGCGTGCGGCTCGGCCTGGGCGGTCGCATGGCGGCCGGCCTGGCGGCTGGCATATGTCGCCAGGCGCGCCTCCGGCTGCGACAGCAGCACCATGCTGAAGGGACGCCGGCGCGCGATGCTGCGCTCCAGCAGGGCCTGCAGCCCTGCCGCGTCTAGCCAGCGCGGCGAGCGGCGCAGCGCCTCGAGCTGCGCCAGCACCGCCTCGCGCCCGTGCTGCAGCGCGAGCTTGGCGTTGACGAGATGCACGTAGGGTGCGAACGGCGGCGCCACCTCGCTCGCCAGCGTGCGCAGCAGCCCCTCGGCCCCGAGCAGCTCATGATAGCCGCCGGTCAGGGTGAGCGCGCTGGTGTAGTTCCACAGCGCGCTGTCGCGATGGCCGAGTGCCGGGGCGGCGATGCGCAGGTGCGGAAGTGCTGCGAGCGCGTCGCCGGCGCGGAACAGGCGGGCGGCAATCCGGTTGTGCAGCACTGCATCGTCCGGGGTATCGGCCAGCATGATCCGTTCGGCGTGCGCCTGCAGGTCGGGATCCGATGCGCCGGTCTCGCCGGGGCGCTCGCCGATCTGCACGAGGAGCCGGTACACCGGCAGGATGTCGGGCCATAGATCGATCGCGCGCCGGCAGGCGGCGAGTGCGTCGTCCGGTCCACCGGCTGCCGCCAGCAGGCGCGCCTGCTGGAACCACGCGCCGGCATCCGCCGGGTCCGCTTCCAGCAGGGCCTCGACCAGCGTCGCCGCCGCCGCCAGTTGCCCGGCTGTCACCAGCGCCGCCGCCTCGGCCAGGTCGGCCCCGACCGGCCGCCCGGTCATGCCGCGTCCAGCGTCGATACCGCCTCCTCGACCTGCTGCTCGAGGAGACCCTCGGCCGTGTCGAGCGTCGCGTAGCGGTGGCCGCGCACGGCGGACGCGACATAGAACCAGGGCCGGAACGACTCGCTGCCGTCGAGCGCCCGGTTCAGTTCCAGGACGCGCAGGCCGCCCGGGTGGAACAGGATGTTGGCGAGCCCCGCGCCATGCGGCGAGACCAGGCGCCTGGCACCCGCGATGATCGAGATCTGCTGCTGCAGGTCGATGCCCTCGAAGTTCACGGTTGCAAAGCCGCGCCGCTCGAGCACGGCGGCGGCGACGCTCTGCGCCTGCGCTCCGATCCGGCTCGACACGCCGCCCGACCGGTCCAGGCGGATGCTCTCGAACGCCCGCGAGGTCGGGATCGCATGCGCTCGCATGCGATCGAAGACGTCCTTGAAGGCGTCGAGATACATGATGTCGGTCGGCGCCCCCGGCTCGGTCCAGAAGAAATGCAGCCGACGCGCGCGATACAGTCCAGGCGACAGCGCCGTCACCCGCCCGGCGAGGCCGCTGAACTCGAGGGATTGCCGCCAGGTGGTCTCGCCGTACGAGACGCCGCCGCTGCGGGCCGCCTCTGCGTAGTCCGGTATCGCGATCATCACCGACCGATCCAGGTAGCGCGACGCCAGGAACGCCTTGGTCAGGCCGAAGCACATCCAGTGGAAGTAGTTGCGCCACGCTCCGTCGAAGCCCACGAACACCTCGTCGATCTGCACCGGCTCCGGCAGATCGAGGATCGTTTCGGCCGCTTCGCCCGCCTCCCGGATGCCGCGAAATGCGGCGGTCTGATGGATGGGACGTCCATCCTCGGCAAGGATGGTGCCGTCGAGGCGGTGGCCCACGAAGAACCGGCCGTTCTCGATGGTATGCAGCCGCAGTTCCAGCGGCGGCGCGAACAGTACTTCATCGCGCTCCAGCACCGACGCGCCGCGGATGCCGCTCAGCAGCGCCGACAGGTCCTGTCCCGGGTAGGCGGCCAGCGGCGGCGCGAGGAGTCGTGCCGGCTGCGACGCGACGACAGCGCCGGCAAGTTCGCTCACTTCGAGAAAATGCCTCACGACATGCCGCATGCAGCGCCCTCATGAGCGTGAAGCCCCGTGACGTCTGGAGCTTTCGCGACTCTACAGCATGATCGGCGGAACCCGCAGGATCATGATGCGCAGCTTGCCGGTCGCCATGCAGGCTTGGCGCGAGACTCATCGGACCGGACACACGATTGCCAGTGGCTTTCGTTGCTTTAGTGATATGATTGGCACAGCCGCAGGTGTGGTCACTGGATCGACATGACGTTCAAGGCCATCGCCGCGCCGCAGGCCGCCTCCACGGGGGAGGATCTGGTCCAGGGCATCGTCGATTATGCCATCTACCGGCTCGACGCCGACGGGACCGTGCTCAGCTGGAACGCTGGTGCGGAGCGGTTCAAGGGCTATGCGGCGACCGAGATCATCGGCCGCAACTACGCGTGCTTCTTCACCGACGAGGATATCGCGCGCGGCGCGCCGAGTGCCGACCTCGCCATCGCGCGCGAGGCCGGACGCTACGAGGGCGAGGGCTGGCGGCTACGCAAGGATGGCAGCCGCTTCTGGGCGAGCGTCGTGCTCGACCGCTTGCAGGACGCAAGAGGCGAGTTCGACGGCTACGGCAAGATCACCCGCGACATCACCGAGAGCCGGGCCTTGCACCAGGCGCTACGGCAGAGCGAGCAACGCTTCCGTCTGCTGGTCGACAGCGTTGTGCACTACGCGATCTTCACGCTCGATCCGGTTGGGCAGGTCACCAGCTGGAACCTTGGTGCCGAACGTGCCAAAGGCTATACGCGCGACGAGATCCTCGGAGAGAACTACGCACGCTTCTTCACCACCGAGGACCAGGCGGCCGGCAAGCCGGAACGGACGCTGGCCGCCGCACGGGCGAACGGACGCTTCGAGGACGAAGGCTGGCGGGTGCGCAAGGATGGCAGCCGCTTCATGGCCAACGTCGTGATCGACCTGATGCACGACCAGGACGGGAACTTCGTCGGATACGCCAAGATCACCCGGGACATCACCGAGAAGCACGCTCTGGAGGTTGCACGCGAGCAGCTCTACCAGTCGCAGAAGATGGAGTCCGTGGGGCAGCTCACCGGGGGCGTCGCGCATGATTTCAACAACCTGCTGACGGCGGTGAGCGGCAGTCTGGCCCTTGTCCTTGCTGCCAGCACGAACGACCGGGTGCGGCGCCTGATCGAGGTGGCGCAGCGAGCCGCCGATCGCGGCGGCAAGCTGACGCACCAGTTGCTGGCGTTTTCGCGACGCCAGATCCTGCAGCCGCAGACCTCGAACATCAACGACCTGATCACGGCATTCGAGATCCTGTTCAGGCGGGCTGCCGGCGAGACCATCAACCTGCAGTTCGACCTGTGCCCCGTGCCCTGGCTCAGCGACATCGATCCGGCGCAGTTCCAGTCCGCGCTGCTGAACCTCGTGGTGAACGCGCGCGATGCGATGCCGAAGGGCGGCGCGCTCAGCATCGAGACGCGCAACATCGAGATCGGGCTGGCCGAAGCGATACGGGTGCGCGAGATCGCTCCCGGTCACTACGTCTGCGTCACCATCCACGATTCCGGCGGCGGCATGACGGCGGAGGTGCGCGCGCGCGCGATCGAGCCGTTCTTCACCACCAAGGATGTCGGCCAGGGCTCCGGGCTCGGGTTGAGCCAGGTCTACGGCTTCGTCCGGCAGAGCGATGGCCAGATCGAGATCGAGAGCGCGCTCGGCACCGGCACCTCGGTCAGCCTGTACCTGCCACAGTCCAACACAAGCACACACGAGGAAACCCAGATGAGCGCAGTAACGGCCGACACCAGCCATGGCACCATCCTGGTCGTGGAGGACGATCCCGACGTGCTCGAGATCGCGGTCGCCGCGGTGGAGAGCTTCGGCTACAAGGTGCATGCGGCGCGTGACGGCGCAGAGGCGCTGGCGATCCTGTTGTCGGAGAAGCCGGTCGACCTGCTGTTTACCGATGTTGTCATGCCGAAGGGCCTGAGCGGCGTCGACCTGGCCCGGGATGCAAGGTTGCTGCAGCCGGAGATCCCGGTGCTGATGGCGTCGGGCTACCCGCGCGAGGCCATGCAGGAACGCAAGGACGACAACGAGAACATGGCCTTCATCGCCAAGCCCTACACGCTGTCCGCGCTGAGCGACAAGCTGGATGTCATGACCCGGCACGCCTCGGGCTGACGCAGGCTGGCTGCGGGCCGGCTAGCGCCGGCATCGCAGCGGCCGCTTGCCATCCCTCCAGGATGGCCAGGTCGATGGAGGCGAGTGGGTCGGCGACCTGCGCATGCGCCACGATCAGGCCGACGTTTCTGGGACGGAATGCGAGCCGTCGGCGCAGTCGGTTGCTCCTGAGCGCGAGGCGCGCGAGGGCGCATGCGGTCCAGCAGCCCCATGCGACGTGCTTCAGTGGCTTCGTTGGCACACCAGCACGACAGGATGGTGAAAGCAGGCGTTCTATTGATACCACTGAGTCGGGCTCAGGCTGCTGAACACGGTGTCCACGCCCGAGGCCAGCTCGACCGAGACATTGGTGCCCCCGCTTTCGATGGCACCGCCTGTCGCCGGGAAAACCAGGCACGCATTGCCGCTGCGGTTCAGCAACTTGACCTCGCTGGCACTGCCCGCAGCCGCTCCTGGCGGCAGCACGAAGGCAGTCGCACCGCTTGCGCATGACGTGATGAGATTGACATGCTTTGACAAAGGCGTGGCCCCCAACTGCATGGTCCCGGTTCCTGCTAGCGAGTTGGCCGCAGTCTGCGCGAGCGGGCCGCCCAGCGTCGTGCTGCCATCCGCGTTGAACTGCGCGTTGTAGCCACCGGCCGTCTTGACATAGATGGACTGCGTTCCGGTTTCCTGGAGCATGTCGAAGCCCGACTGGGTCAGATAGAACAACAGGCTGCCGACGGCGCGTGCGCCATCGAAGGTGGCTGCGACGCCACTGGTGGTCGTGGCGACCAGTTGAGTGCCCGCCAAGCCGCCTGAGGCACTCGCGTAGAACAACTGGTTGCCGGCGCCATCCGATGCTCGAAGCGCGCCACCGGCGTCGATGATCTGCAGGTCGAACGCGTCGCTGCCACTGGCGGCCGGCCGGTGGAAATTGATCGTGGGCGACGGACCGGCAGGCAGCGTCGAGTTGCCGATGTCGATCTGGCCGACGGGATTGAGCGACACCGCGACACCGCCCAGCCCTCTCGTGCCTGCGCCGGCCCGGACACCCGCGGAAGCGTTGACCAGGCCAGCCGCGGACAGGGTCCCGGTCGTCGCGAGGTTGCCGCCGCCGTCGATGGCGAGCCCGCCTGTCGGCAGTGTCCGCCCGTCGGTCGCCGGCAGCACGGGTGCTGCGCCCGCGGTCGCCGTTGCCGGACCACCCCCGAAATGGGCAGAACTCCCGAAGATGTCGCCACCGTGACCGATCCAGGCCAGCGCGCTGTAGCCCATGCCGGTCCCTTCGGCATTGCGGCCGCTGTCGGTTCCCACCACCAGGGCGTTCTCGACCATCTGCGCTGCATCGATCCAAATACCGTTCATCGAGGGTGAGACACCGCCGACGCGGACGGTGTCACTGACCGGCGTCGTGCCGCTGCTCAGGAAGGTGACCACCTCCTTGTTCAGGATGTCACCCAGGTACGGTGCGGCACGCGTGGCGTTGTTGACCAGGCTCGCCTCGTCGTTGGTCACCGTTCCATCCGTGCCCGCCGGCACCTGGATCAGGCTCTCCTGGCCGAACATCGAGCCCTGGGTCACAAGCGGCCCGAACTGGCCCTGGATGGAAACGCCAACCGCGGCTCGGACGATGTCGGCGGAACCATCGCTGCCGCTGCATGCAGCATCGTCAATCGTCTGGAAGCAGCCACTGTCGCTGTCGTTGAAATAGAAGTTGGCGGCATTCTTTTGATACTGCTGCGTCGAACTGGTCTGCGCAAATGTCAGATCGACCTGCAGCCCGCTCTCGTTGCCGGGAAAGTTCAAGGTCTTGAGCAGTGTCTGTCCGGATGGTGACTGTTCAGCTCCGGCATTCGGACCGTCATTGATCGCCGAGCCCTGCGCCAGACTGGCGTTGTCGAGAACCCAGGACACCGCCGGTGTGGGTGCCAGCGACATATGCACCCCATACAGCCCCGGACCGACATGCACCGCGCTCTGCCCCTGCGCGAGCGCCGCAGCGTAGGCGGCCTGGAACGCCGCAGTGTCATCGTGCGGCGAGAAGTCGAAGTAGACGTTGCCCGGGCTGGTCAACGGCACTGCAGCCAGCAGCGGCGACGAGAGGGTTATCAGCGTTGTCGCCGGAGCGCCCCCGACCGCCGCCACCTGCGTCACCGCGGTGACTGTCGTCGAGGAGCTCAGCAAGCCACCGACGGCATAGACCTGCCAGCCGCTTGCCACGAGAATCCCGGCGCTCAACGAGGTTGCGGTGACAGTGATCGCCGTGTCGCCGGCCTGTGCAGGCTGGAACAACACCCCCCGGACGGCATTGCCGGTCGCGCCGTAATCCTTCGGATCAGGCATCTGCGTCAGCTTGCCGCCCAACGATGCCGGCTGCCTGGCGCCGGCGGGCAGGAACGTCGTGTTGGTGACATTGCCGCCCGATGACTGCACCGCGCCGTTCGCCGTCGTCTGCGCGGCCGCGGCGGCAGCGATCGCCGCGCCGAGCACCGCACCCAGCGCCGCGGTCGAGCCGTTCGACGTGACCGGCAGGTTACTCAGATTGACGCTCCCTGACAGCACCGTTCCGGTCTGGGGCGCTGACGCCATGGTCTGGTTCAGCGTCGCATCGGTCGGTCCGTCCGCATGTGCGGCCAGGCTCGGTATCAGCAATGGCGACAGCAACAGGATGAGAGTACAGGCTTCTCTGACGCGGACCGGCTCGCGCATAGATTATCTCCAGGAGCACGGCCGCCTGCCGACGCCGCTCGTAGGCAAGCCTAGGCTGTCTCTCGAGCCAGCCCTAATCATTGCTATAGCTACTTGGAGAGTTCCCCATCCATCCGACTCGCGCGGCGGGCGGGAAAGCCTGCCTGTTATGCAGGTCTTCGGCGGAATATGGTGGTAGCAACCACATGCGCCAGCAGGTCGTAGCCTTCTGCCTCGAGGAGCTGGTAAGTCGGGCTGGACGTGGGATCCGCCAGGTTGAAGCCATGTATTTCGACGGCTACGGCCTCCGGCCGGAACCGGATCCAATCGTTCGAAGCAAGAGCTTCATAATCCAGCCCTTCGATATCAACGTTCAGGAGGTCGATCTGCTGGCCTGCCGCCACATGGGTCGACAAGATATCGCGGAGCGGGATGACGTCGACAAGTCGCCGTTCGCTGAGGAAGCTGGCGAAGTTTGGATGCACGCTCCGGTGCGGGTCGAGGGTGTTGAACTCGCCATGCTCGAACATGGTTACCTCGAGCTTGCCGGCTGCACCGCCAACCGCAGCGCATATGTTGACGTCGTGCGGGCGGGCAAGCTTGAACGCGGCGATGGAGCGATCGTCCACATCCACATTAACCCCGCTCCAGCCATTCTTGAGGTGCAGGAGTGCGGTATTGGAAAATCGATACGGCTTGTGGCATCCTATGTCTACGTAGAAACCATCATGGCGGGTGCCGAAAAGCCACCAGAGCACTCGATCCTCGCCAAGCTGCGAGAAGGAAGCGTTCAAGCTATCCAAAGCCGAAACTTGGTCCATGAAGTCACGTAGTCTCTGTGCGTAATCATCCGACACTAACGCTGCTCCTGGTGGTTGGGCGATGTGATCGGGAGATCAAACTCTCGGTCCTGGAGCCTCAAGGCTGCCATCATCAGGATCTGCCAGACCGAAGATTTACGCTTTGCCTCGAGGCGCCACCTGGCCCCGTATTGAAGCGCAACACTACGCTAGCACGTCCGCCACGACATCCTCGTAAACCATACGGCCAAGCCAGACCTAATGCTTTCGTTGCGTGACAAGAATCGGTTGGCTAAAGTTGCAAAGCGGAGCTTGCCGAGTTGGTGAGGCGCAAACTTCCAATTCTTGTGACAGGGCTGGGCCGCTAAGTCTTTATCCCGATGCGGCCTACCACCCGATCAATAATTTCCGTCACGATAAATGTGGTCTATGCGCTGGCAAGAAGGAGGACTCTTTGGCGTTCGAAGTGGCTTATGAGCTCCTCCCGACCCCGCCACACTCACAACCGGACTGGGTAAGCTGGCAAGAGCTCTCTCCTTGGATCCGTACACCAATAAAAGCGCCTTCGTTCTTGCTA
The DNA here is from genome assembly GCA_964247695.1 of uncultured Acetobacteraceae bacterium. Taxonomy (GTDB): domain Bacteria; phylum Pseudomonadota; class Alphaproteobacteria; order Acetobacterales; family Acetobacteraceae; genus Lichenicoccus. The sequence goes on along the minus strand of CAXTVI010000058.1, from coordinate 1 downwards.
G
>CAXTVI010000057.1:0-20276 GCA_964247695.1 uncultured Acetobacteraceae bacterium | reverse complement strand
CCCAAGGCCCACGGTGCTTTGGGCGCACGATGCGTAGCACCCCGCGAAGGCGTCAAGTCCGGGAGCCGCCGGCCGGACGTTGCTCCGGGCGACGTCCGGCGTCATCCTCGCGCCCCTACCGGAGGAAACAATGAGCGCAACAGCGACGGAAGAGCTCGCCTTCATCGGCGTCGATGTCGGCAGCACCAGTGCCAGGGCAGGGATCTTCACCGCCCATGGCCGCGCGCTTGGCCAGCATGTCGAGCCGATCCGGACCTGGCGCCCGCGGCCGGACCATGTCGAGCAGTCCGGCGACGACATCTGGCGGGCGGTCTGCGAATGCGTGCGGCGGGCGGTGGCGGCCAGCGGTGACGTCAGGATCGGCGGCATCGGCTTCGACGCCACCTGCTCGCTGGTGGCGGTGGACGCGAATGGCGCCGCGGTCGCCGTGAATGCGGACGGCGAGGATGCGCGGAACGTCATCGTCTGGATGGACCACCGCGCCGAGGCGCAGGCCGAGCGGATCAATGCCGGCGGCCACGACGTGCTGCGCTATGTCGGCGGCCGGGTGTCGCTCGAGATGCAGACCCCGAAGCTGCTGTGGCTCGCGGAGACCGTGCCGGAGGCCTTCCGCCGTGCCGATCTGTTCTTCGACCTGCCCGACTACCTGACCTGGCGGGCGTCGGGATCCGACGCCCGGTCGCTGTGCTCCACGGTCTGCAAATGGACCTATCTCGGCCACGAGCAGCGCTGGGACGACGCCTACTTCCGGGCGATCGGGCTCGGCATGCTGGCCGACGAGGGTTTTGCCCGCATCGGTCGCGACGTGCTGGCGATCGGCACGCCCCAAGGGGACGGACTCGGGGAAGCGGCTGCTGCGGAGCTGGGACTGCCCGTCGGCATCGCCATCGCCACCTCGGCGATCGACGCGCATGCGGGCGGCATCGGCACCATCGGGGTGACGCTGCCGGGCGATCCCGGCTTCGACCAGCGCCTCGCGCTCGTCGGCGGCACGTCGAGCTGCCACATGACCGTCTCCACCGAGCCGCGCTTCGTGCCCGGGATCTGGGGGCCGTATTTCTCGGCGATGGTGCCGGGGATGTGGCTCAACGAGGCCGGTCAGTCGGCGGTCGGCAGCCTGGTCGACCATGTGGTGCAGACCCATGCGGCCTATCCCGCACTGAAACCGGAGCAGGGCAGCATCTACGCGGTGCTCAACCAGCGTCTCGAGGCGTTGGCGCGCATGGAGGGGGTCGCGCATTCCGCCATGCTCGCAGCCGGCCTGCATGTCGATCCGGACTTCCATGGCAACCGCTCGCCGCGCGCGGACAGCAGCCTGCGCGGCATGATCTCCGGGTTGAGCCTGTCGGCGGGCGCCGATGATCTCGCGCGTCTGTATCTCGCCACCCTGCAGGGCCTGGCCTACGGCACCCGCCACATCATCGAGACCCTGAACGCCACCGGCTACCGCATCGACACCATCCTGGCCTCCGGCGGCCACAACAAGAACCCGGTCTTCCTGCGCGAGCACGCAGATGCCACCGGCTGCCGCATCGTGCTGCCGGAGGAGCCGGAGGCGGTGCTGCTCGGGGCTGCGGTCCTCGGAGCGGTGGCCGGGGGCGCCTATGCCTCGGTCACCGACGGCATGGCGGCGATGACCCGCGCCGGCCGCGTCATCGAACCCGATCCGGCGACCCGCGCCTTCCATGACCGCAAGTACCAGGTGTTCCTGCGCATGACCGAGGACCAGCTCGCATACCGGGCCCTGATGACCTGACCCGGTTGCTGCCTCCGCCGGTTCATGCCTAAAACTGACCGAACGGGTCGGTCAGCGGCCAGACGGTTCGGGCGCGGTGTCCCCCTTTGGGCGAACTTTGAGGCATGAATGGCTGAGAACGATTCTTCCGGGGACGCCAAGGGCCAGGACAAGCCTGACAGCAAATCGGATGACGGCGGGTCGGGCGACGACAGGAAGGCGAAGCAGCAGGAGCAGCAGCGCGAGCAGTCGCGGCAGAAGGCCAAGCCCTGGGTCCGGCTCGGCCTCATCCTGTTCGTCATCGTCGTCGTGGTCGGCGGCTTCTTCTACTGGTGGACCACCCGGTTCGAGGAGAGCACCGACGACGCCTTCACCGCCGGCCGCACCATCACGATCGCGCCGCACGTGGCGGGCTACGTGACCGAGCTCGACGTGAACGACAACGAGTTCGTGCACCAGGGCCAGGTGCTGCTGCGCATCGACCCGCGCAACTACCAGGCCAGCCGCGACCAGGCCGCGGCGTCGCTGGAGCAGGCCAAGGGTCAGCTCGAAGGGGCCAAGTACCAGGTCGACGTCGCCAGGAAGAACTTCCCGGGCCAGCTCAAGCAGGCGCAGGGCCAGTTGCTGATCGCGCAGGCCAACGAGTTCAACGCCGAGACCGAATACAAGCGCCAGCACAACATCGCCCACGCCGCCACCACGCAGCAGGCGATCGACAACTCCACCGCATCGCTCAAGCAGGCGCAGGGCCAGGTGCTGCAGGCCGAGGGCAATGTCGAGCAGAACACGCCGATCGAGAGCAACGTTGGCAATGCCAGGACCCGCATCACCCAGCAGGCCGGTTCGCTGGCGCAGGCGCAGGCGCAACTCGACACCGCCAACCTCGACCTCGAATGGACGGTGATCCGCGCGCCGCACGATGGCTGGATCTCGCAGCGCAACGTCGAGCGCGGCAACTACGTGCAGGCGGCGCAGTCGCTGTTCTCGATCGTCGAGCCCGAGGTCTGGATCACCGCCAACTTCAAGGAGACGCAGCTCGACGACGTGCGGCCCGGCCAGCCGGTGAAGATCTCGGTGGACGCCTATCCCGAGCTGAAGCTCGAGGGCCATGTCGACAGCATCCAGAACGGCTCGGGTGCCGCGTTCAGCGCCTTCCCGCCGGAGAATGCGACCGGCAACTTCGTCAAGATCGTGCAGCGCGTTCCGGTCAAGATCATCATCGATGACGGGCTGAACCCGAACATCCCGCTGCCGATCGGGATCTCGGTCGAGCCGACGGTGAACACGAAGTCGGCCGCGCGGAGATGAGTGGGAGCTCGCCAGGATGAGGATCCGCGCGTGAGCGGCTCGCAGCAATGGAAGCCAAAATCCAACCCGTGGCTGATCGCGGTCGTGGTGACGGTGGCGGCGTTCATGGAGGTGCTCGACACCACCATCGTGAACGTCTCGTTGCCACATATCGCCGGCAACCTCTCCACCTCCTATGACGATGCCACCTGGGCGCTGACCTCCTACCTCGCGGCCAACGGCATCGTGCTCACGGTGTCCGGCTGGCTCGGCCGCGTGCTCGGCCGCAAGCGCTACTTCATGATCTGCATCGGGATGTTCACGGTCTGCTCGTTCCTGTGCGGCGTGTCGCAGAGCCTGCCCGAGCTGATCGTGTTCCGCATGTTCCAGGGCCTGTTCGGCGGCGGGCTGCAGCCGAACCAGCAATCCATCATCCTCGACACGTTCCCGCCGGAGAAGCGCTCCGGCGCCTTCGCGATCACGGCACTCGCGACCATCGTGGCCCCGGTGCTGGGCCCGACGCTGGGCGGCTACATCACCGACAATGCCTCCTGGCGCTGGGTGTTCTTCATCAACGTCCCGATCGGCATCTTCGGCCTGCTTGCGGTCGCGGCCCTGGTCGAGGACCCGCCCTGGGCGACGAAGCGGCCGGCCTCGATCGACCTGGTCGGGCTTTCCCTGATCGGCATCGGGCTCGGCTGCCTGCAGGTGATGATGGATCGCGGCGAGGACGATGACTGGTTCGGCTCGCCATTCATCCGCATCCTCGCGTTCCTGGCGGTCACCGGGATCCTCGGGGCGATCGGCTGGCTGCTCACGGTGAAGAAGCCGGTGGTCGACCTGCGCGTGTTCGGCGACCGCAACTTCGCCGTGGGCGCGTTGCTGATCGGCGGAGTCGGCTTCGTGCTGTACTCGTCGGCGGTGCTGGTGCCGCAATTCTCCCAGCAGGTGATCGGCTACACCGCCACCCTGGCGGGCCTCGTGCTGTCGCCCGGCGCCATGGGTATCATCGTGCTGATCCCGCTCATCGGCTTGGTCCTAAAGCGGGTGCAGGCCCGCTACGTCATCGCGTTCGGCTTCTTCATCATGGGAGCCGCGCTGATGTATTCGGCGCACCTCGTGCTGACGATCGACTTCCGCTCCCTGGTCTATTACCGCATGGCGCAGGCCAGTTGCCTCGCCTTCCTGTTCGTGCCGATCAGCGTGGTGACCTACCAGACGCTGCCCAAGGAGCTGAACGGCGACGCGGCCGCGCTGTTCAGCATGATGCGCAACGTCATGGGCTCGATCGGGATCTCGTCGGCGACCTCGCTGATCACCGAGCGCACGCAGATCCGCGAGGCGCACATGGTGCACTGGATGACGCCATTCTATCAGCCGTTCAACGACTACAACTTCCACACCAGGCAGTACCTGCAGCAGCTCGGCCGCTCGCAGGCCTCGCTCGATGCCGGCGTCAACCACCAGATCTACCAGGAATTCATCCAGCAGGCCTCGGCGCTGGCCTATAACGATGCGTTCCACAGCTTCGCGATCGCCTGCTTTGCCATCGTGCCGCTGTGCTGGCTGCTGTCGCCGAACAAGCCGGGCGGCGGCGGCAAGGCACCGGCCGCGCATTAGGGGCAGGCTCGCTTGGACCCGATCTTCGACCGCGTGCTGCTGACCAACGACGACGGCATCGCGGCCCCCGGGCTCGCGGTGCTGGAGCAGGTCGCGGCCAGCCTCGCCCGCGAGGTCTGGGTGGTGGCCCCGGCGCACGACCAGAGCGGCACCTCGCACTCGCTGAGCCTGCATGCGCCGCTGCGCATCGAGACGATGGGCGCGCGACGATTCTCGGTGCAGGGCACGCCGGCGGATTGCGTCGTGCTCGGCGTGCGCCACCTGATGCGCGACGCCGCACCCGACATGATCCTGTCCGGCGTCAATCGCGGCGCCAATCTCGGCGTCGAGACGGTGTTCTCCGGCACCGTGGGTGCCGCGATGACCGGGCTGCTGCTCGGCATTCCGTCGATCGCGCTGAGCCAGGCTTTCGAGGATCGCGACGCGGTGCCCTGGCCGACAGCCGCGGCCTTGGCGGGACCCTCGATCCGCCGGCTTGCCGGCCTCGACTGGAGCGCCAGCGCCTGCCTCAACCTGAACTTCCCGGCCTGCGCTCCGGATGCGGCCGGGCCGCTGACGGTGACGCGGCAGGGCGAGGGCCTGCTGGACGGCATCGAGATCCTGTCGCGCGCCGATCCGCGCACGCTCGACTACCACTGGCTGCAGATCAGCCGCCGGTCGCGTCGGGATGCCGCCGACAGCGAGGCGGCGGCACTCGACAACCGGGCCATCTCGGTGACGCCGCTCCGCTTCGAGCGCACCGACGATGCAGTGCTGCAACGGCTGCGCGCTGCGGTGCGCGCCTGACCTCCGGCCGCCTCGGAATGACACGACTGCTCGGGATCGATTTCGGCACCACCAACAGCGTCGTCGCGATCCTGCAGCCCGACGGCGGCATCGCCACCCGCACCCACGCCTTCGGACGCGCGCAGCTCGACACCTTCCGCACCGTGCTGTGCTTCTGGAGCGAGGAGGCGCGCGGCCGCAGCCTGCTGCGCCATGCCGCCGGGCCTGCCGCGGTGCAGGCCTATCTCGACGATCCGCTCGATAGCCGGCTGATCATGTCGATGAAGACCTACCTGGCGCAGAGGAGCTTCGTGCAGACCAACATCTTCGGGCGCATGCACGGCCTCGAGCAGATGGTGGCGCTGTTTCTTGATGGCCTGCTCGGAGATCGGGTGGCGGGTGCGCAGGTGGTGGCCGGACGGCCCGTGCGGTTCGCCGGCGAGTTCGCCGACGATGCCTTCGGGGAGACGCGCCTGCGGGCGTCGTTCGCGCGCGCCGGCTACGACAGCATCGGCGTGGCGCTGGAACCGGAGGCCGCCGGGTTCCGCTTCGCGCGCCGGCTGGACGCGGCGGCGACCGTGCTGGTCGGCGATTTCGGCGGCGGCACCAGCGATTTCTCGGTGATGCGCTTCGAGCCCGGGCGGGCGACGGCGCTGGGCCATGCCGGCATCGGCATTGCCGGCGACAGCTTCGATGCCCGCATCATCGACCAGGTGATCGCGCCGTTGCTCGGCAAGGGCGACACCTACTCGATCATGGGCAATGCCCTGCCGGTGCCGCCGGAGTACTTCTCGGGGTTTGCGCGCTGGCACCGGCTGTCGCTGATGCGCACGCCACGCGTGCTGCGCGAGATCGAGGAGGTGGCGGCCGCGAGCGAGCATCCCGGGCGCCTGCGCACGCTGATCCGCCTGATCGAGGACGAGATGGGCTATCCGCTGTATCAGGCGGTGAGCGCCGTGAAGGCGGAGCTGTCGCACGCGGACACCGCCGTGCTGCGCTTCGCGCATGGCGGCTTCGCCGTCGAGCGCAGGATCGAGCGGCACGAGTTCGAGCGCTGGATCGCGCCGGATCTCGCCCGCCTGTCGCAGACTGTGGGGCAGGCGCTGGAGCAGGCCGGCATGCGCGCGCACGAGGTCGACCGGGTGTTCCTCACCGGCGGCACCTCCTTCGTGCCCGCGGTCCGCGCGCTGTTCGAGCAGCGCTTCGGCGCGCACCGCGTCTCGGGCGGCGGCGAATTCGTGTCGGTGGCCGAAGGGCTGGCGCTTATCGGCCAGGATCGCCGGCGTTCACGATGAAGCTGTCACACGATTGCGGCGGATACATCGACAGGTCGTTCCGTTGCAGGCGCGTCCCGTTCAACCTCTGAGAGGCCTGCCGACATGCGGATGGATCGTGTTCGTCAACTACTGGTCGCGGCCCTGCTGCTGGGGCTTGCCGCCTGCGCCGCGTCCGACAATGGCTCGAGCCAGTCGCCCTCCGGCGGCACGCTGTCGAACGGCGTCGCAAAGGGACATCCGGGCGAGACATCCTGACGTTCTGAGGGCTTGGCCGGCCCGGTTCAGGACGACGCCAGCATGCGTCCGAGCGGCCGGCCGCCGAACAGGTGCACGTGGAAGTGCGGCACTTCCTGCCCGGACTGGTCGCCGATGTTGGTCAGCAGCCGGTAGCCCGGGGCATCCAGACCGAGCTGCGTCGCCACCGTCCCGACCGCCTGGAAGAAGCCGGCGATCTCCGCCGCGGCGGCGCGGGCGGTGAAATCGGCAAACGAGACATAGGCGCCGCGCGGGATCACCAGAACATGCGTCGGCGCCAGCGGCGCGATATCGCGGAAGGCGACCGCATGCTCGTTCTCGAACACCATGCTCGCCGGGATCTCGTGGCGCAGGATGCGGGCGAAGATGTTGTCCGGGTCGTACGGACCCAGGCCGGCCACGGTCATCGCCTCAGTCTCCTGTTTCAGCGGCTCCCGGGAGCCAGCGCGCTCTCGAGGCTTTTTCGGCGATGCCGCTGACGCCTTCGCGTCGCCTGAGTTCGTTCCAGACCGCATCCGGCCGCAGCCCGGCATCCACCCACAGCACGATGAGGTGGTAGAGCACGTCGGCACTCTCGCCGATCAGCTTGTCGCCGTTGCCGGCGACCGCCTCGATCAGGCACTCGACCGCTTCCTCGCCGAACTTCTGCGCCACCTTGTGGGTGCCGCGCGACAGCAGCCGGGCGGAGTGGCTGACATTCGGATCGGCATCGCGCCGCGCCATCACGGTTTCGAACAGCCGGTCCAGCACGGCGGCGGTGGAGCCGGGATTGAGCAGCGCTCGCTCCGGCACTCCCATCGAACGCTTCGGCTTGGCGCTCGTCAGTCGCTGCACCGCCTTGAGAACCGCGGCCTTGTTGCCAACTGCCGCCTTCTTCCGCGGGCTGGTGGACTTTGCCGCCGCCTTGCCGGAAGCCTTCGGAGCCTTGCCCGCGGTCTTGGGCGTCTTGCTGCGGCTCTTGGCCGGCTTGCTCATGCCGTCTCTTCCTGTGGTGCAAGCCGTACCGGCAGGCCGGCCGCGGCAAGCGAGGCCTTGACCTCGGCTACGGTGAACTGGCCGAAATGGAACACGCTGGCCGCCAGCAGCCCCGACGCGCCCGCGCTGGCTCCTTCGGCGAAGTGCGCCAGCTCGCCGACGCCGCCGGATGCCACCACCGGCACCCGCACTGCGCCGCAAACGGCGTGCAGCAGCTCGAGGTCGAAACCGGAGCGGGTGCCGTCGCGGTCCATCGAGGTCAGCAGGATCTCGCCGGCCCCTGAGGCCTCGACCTCCCGGCACCAGTGCACGGCGTCGCGACCGGTCGGCGTGCGGCCGCCATGCGTGTACACCTCCCAGCCGCCCCGTCCATCGCTGCGGGCATCGACCGCGACCACCACGCACTGGCTGCCGAACTTGCGCGCGGCTTCCGCGACCAGCGCCGGGCGCGACACGGCGGCCGAGTTCATCGCGCACTTGTCGGCGCCGGCGAGCAGCAGACGTCGCATGTCCTCGGTGGTGCGCACGCCGCCGCCGACGGTGAACGGCAGGAAGATGCGCGCCGCGGTGCGGCTGACCACATCGAGGATGGTGTCGCGCTGCTCGTGGCTGGCGGTGATGTCGAGGAAGGTGAGTTCGTCGGCGCCGGCCGCGTCGTAGAGGGCCGCCTGCTCCACCGGGTCGCCGGCGTCGCGCAGGGAGACGAAGTTCACCCCCTTGACGACGCGGCCGTCCTTCACGTCGAGGCATGGGATCACCCGCAATTTCAGCATGCGCGACCGCCGAGCGCCGCGAGCGCCGCCGCCGGGTCGATCCGGCCGTCATACAGCGCCCGGCCGACGATGACGCCCTCGATCCCCGCATGGTCCGCCGCCCGATGTCCGGCTGTCTCACGCAGGGCCACCAGATGCGCGAGACAGCCGACGCCACCGCTGGCGATCACCGGGATGCGCACCGCCTCGGCAAGGCTCGCGGTCTGGTCGAGATCGAGACCTGACAGCATGCCGTCGCGCTCGATCTCGGTGAAGACGATCGCGGCCGCACCCTCCTGTTCGACCCGGCGTGCCAGCTCCGTGGCGTCGAGGGTCGAGGTCTCGGCCCAGCCTTCGGTGGCGACCTTGCCGGATCGCGCGTCGATGCCGATCACGATGCGGCCGGGATGGCGGCGACACGCCTCGCGCACCAGCGCCGGGTCTTTTACCGCAGCGCTGCCGAGGATCACCCGGACAATGCCGGCCGCCAGCCAGCTCTCGATCGCGGCCAGGTCGCGCAGGCCGCCCCCGAGTTGCACCGGCACTCGGGCGGCGGCCAGGATCGCACGCACCGCCGCCTCGTTGACCGAGCGGCCGGCAAACGCGCCGTTGAGGTCCACCACGTGCAGCCATTCAAAGCCGGCCTCGCCCCAGGCCCGCGCCTGCGCGCCGGGATCGTCGGAATAGACGGTGGCGTCCGCCATCTCGCCCCGGCGCAGCCGCACGCAGGCGCCGTCCTTGAGGTCGATCGCCGGATAGAGTGTCAGACTGTTCTGGGCGAAGGAGGCGGCAACGGCGTCATTCATCGAGGATGCCGCCCTCCTGCAGCCGCTTGGTATAGAACAGGCCGCGCACCACCCGGCCGCCGACCCGGGCGTAGTGCGGATGCGTGCCCCAGTGGGTGAAGCCCATGCTCCGGTACAGCGCGATCGCCGCGATCTGGGTCTCGCGCAGGTCGAGATTGAGCACCTGGTAGCCCATCGCGCGCGCGCAGTCCTCGACCTCGCGGGTCAGCAGCCGGGCCAGGCCATGGCCGCGCGCGTAGGGTGCGACGTAGCTGTGCATCAGGGTGGCGCTCATCGCCTGCGCCTCGTTGTTGCGCGGCGGCCGCACCAGTTGCGCCGCACCCACGATGCTGCCGTCGAGCCGCGCCACGAACAGCGTGCGCTCGGGCACCATCAGCAGGCCACGGAAATAGCGTTCCAGCACCTGCCGCCCGGGCGACTTGACCCAGCCGAAGCCGCCGCCATCCAGGATCGCGGCGCTGGTCGCCTCGCACAGCGCCTGGATGTCATCGTCGTCGAGGCTGGTCGCGCGCTCGGTCGAGAGTTTCGGCGGCCTTGCACCCCTGCTGTCGCCGGCCTGCATCAGGCGGGTTCCACAGGTGTCGGTTCCCAGCGCAGGAAGTTCGCAAGGATGCGCAGACCGACCGCCTGGCTCTTTTCCACATGGAACTGCGTGCCGGCCCGGTTGCCTCTGGCCACCAGGGCCGGCACCGGGCCGCCATAGTCGGTGCTGGCGACGACATCGGCCGGCGCGTGCGCCCGCAGCGCGTAGGAATGCACGAAGTAGGCGTGGTCGCCGGCGCGCAGGCCCTCGGTCAGCGGATGCGCGCCCGGGGTGAACAGCAGCTCGTTCCAGCCCATCTGCGGCAGCCGCAGGCCGGGCACATCCATCGGCGCGATCTCGCCGGCGATCCAGCCGAAGCCGGGGGTCTCGCCGTGCTCCAGGCCGCGCCCGGCCATGAGCTGCATGCCGACGCAGATGCCGAGGAACGGCGTGCCTTCGCTGGTCGCATCCTCCAGGGCGTCGCGCAGGCCGGGCACTGAAGCGAGCCCGCTGGCGCAGTCGAGAAAGGCGCCCTGGCCCGGCAGCACGATCCGGTCGGCCTCGCGCAGGGCCGCCGGATCGTCGGTGATGGCGATGTCGGCCGCGAGGCCGGCGAGGCGGGCCGCTTCCTCGAGCGCCCGGGTGGCGGAGGCGAGGTTGCCGCCGGCATAGTCGACGACGGCCACACGCATCACCGGCCGCATCACGACCCGCCTCCGAGCAGTTCCGGCCGGTGGTCGAGCAGGCGCAGCAGCGCGGCACCGGCATCGCGACCGGCCACCAGCGGGCCGACCGTGAAGCCGCGCAGCCGGAGGTCCCAGCGCCGCAGGTCGTTGGCGAAGAACGCCACCAGGATGTTCACGCCGAGCAGCACCGCCCAGTGACCAGGAAAATGACGCGACAGGGCCAGCACCGGCAGGCTGACCGCGCCGACCAGCAGCGCCGGCATCCAGGCGCCGGTGACCAGCAGCCCGAGCCAGCCCAGCACGATGCAGCGCCAGGACACGCCCTCCTTGACCAGCACCGGCGGTGCGCCGGCGCGCGGCGAGGTCGGCGGATGGAAGTGCGAGCTGTACAGCTTCAAGGGGCGCCCCCCGTGCGCGGGACGCTCACAGCACGCCCTTCGTCGAAGGGATGACGTCTGCGGCCCGCGGATCCGGCTCGCTCGCCATGCGCAGTGCCCGCGCCACCGCCTTGAAGCAGCCCTCGGCGATGTGGTGGTTGTTGCTGCCCGCCTTCTGCGTCACGTGCAGCGCGAGGCCGGCGTTGGACGCGAAGCCGCGGAAGAACTCCTCGAACAGCTCGGTGTCCATCTCGCCGACCTTGTCGCGCGGGAAGCGCACGTCCCAGACCATGAACGAGCGGCCGGAGATGTCGATCGCCGCCTCCACCAGCGCCTCGTCCATCGGCACCAGCGCCTGCCCGTAGCGCCGGATGCCGCGCTTGTCGCCGATGGCGCGGGCAAATGCCTGGCCCAGCGCGATGCCGGTATCCTCGGTGGTGTGGTGGAAATCGACATGCAGGTCGCCCTGCGCCTCGATCTCGAGGTCGAACAGCGCGTGCCGTCCGAGCGCCGTCAGCATGTGGTCGAGGAAGCCGATGCCGGTGGCGATCCGGGTGCGGCCGCTGCCGTCGAGGCCCAGCGTGAGCGAGATCGTGGTCTCGCCGGTGACGCGATGGACGTGCGCGCTTCGGCCGGAGGCGAGCGACGCGGACTTGGCCGGGGCGGGAGCGGTATCCATGACGCGCAACTCCTACAGGATGGCCGCGACCCATACCACTGCCCGCCCCGGCCGCCTCTTGTCGGCAACGGCGCGGCGCGTCACCTTGGCTGCGAACAGCATAAGAGGACCCCATGACAGCGATACGCGACATTGCGGTCAAGCGGATCGACGGCACCGAGACCACGCTCGGGGCCTATGCCGGCGAGGTGCTGCTGGTGGTCAATGTCGCGTCGAAATGCGGCCTGACGCCGCAATACACGGCACTGGAGGCGGTGTTCGAGGCGTATCGCGACCAGGGCTTCACTGTGCTGGGCTTTCCCTGCAACCAGTTCCGCGGCCAGGAGCCGGGCAGCGAGGACGAGATCGCCGAGTTCTGCAGCACCACCTACGGGGTCGAGTTTCCGCTGTTCTCCAAGGTCGAGGTGAACGGGCCCGGACGGCATCCGCTCTATGCGGCGCTGGTGCAGGCCATCCCGCAGGCGCAGCAGAACCCGGATGGCACGTTCCGCGCCCGGCTCGCCTCGTTCGGGCATGCGCCGCCGGCGGGCGACGTGTTCTGGAACTTCGAGAAGTTCCTGGTCGCGCGCGACGGCAGCGTGGTCGCCCGCTTCGCGCCCGACGTGCCGCCCGACCATCCGCTGGTCACCGAGGCGGTCGCCGCGCAGCTGGCGCGGTGACGCCGATGACAGGCACCGGGTCCTCAGGCCTTGGGAACGCCGCGCTCGAGACTCTGCTTAGCCGCGTCTCGGTGTCGAAGCTGATCGAACCCGCGCCCGAGGGGGTGGTGCTCGACCGCATCCTGGAGGCCGGCCTGCGCGCCCCCGACCATGGGCGGCTGGCGCCCTGGCATTACGTGCTGATCCGGGGTGCCGCGCGCACCCGCATGGCCGACCTGGTCGAAGCCGCGCTGCGCCAGCGCGATCCCGAGGCGCCGCAGCCGTTCATCGACAAGCAGCGCGGCAAGTTTCTGCGGCCGCCGCTGACCATCGCGCTCGGCGCCCGCATCCGCACCGATCACAAGGTGCCCCCGTCCGAGCAGATGCTGGCGGTTGGCGCAGGGGCGATGAACCTGCTGAACGCGATCCATGCGTCCGGCTTCGGCGCGATCTGGGTCACCGGCGCCAACGCCTACGACCCGGTGGTGCAGGCCGGGCTTGGCTTCGTGCCGCCGGACACGCTGGCGGGCTTCCTGTTCGTCGGCACCCCCGCCGACGATCTGCCCGAGGTGGCACGTCCGGCGCTCGCCGGGCACGTCACCGACTGGGCCGCCTGAGATGCAGAAATTCGTCATCGCTCCCGACAGCTTCAAGGAAAGCCTGACCGCCACCGAGGCGGCGCTGGCCATTGCGGAGGGGCTCGCCGAGAGCTGGCCGAACGCCGAGATGGTGCTGCGGCCGATGTCGGATGGCGGCGAGGGGCTGCTCGATGCGCTGCGCGACATCACGGGCGCCGGGACGCGGTCGCAGGTCGTGCGGGGACCGCTGGGCGAGCCGGTCGCGGCGGAGTGGGGCTGGGAGCCGCACAGCCGCACCGCCTTCGTGGAGATGGCGGCGGCGAGTGGCCTGATGCTGGTCCCGCGACACTCCCGGGATGCCGGGCGGGCGAGTTCGTTCGGCACCGGCGAGGTGGTGCGCGCGGCACTCGATGCGGGCGCCGAGCGCATCGTGCTCGGCATCGGCGGCAGCGCCAGCAACGATGGCGGGGCCGGCCTGTTGCGGGCGCTGGGCCTGGTGCTGCTGGATGGCGGGGGGGCGCCGCTCCCCGACGGCGGCGCCGCGCTGGCGACACTCGATCGCCTGGATGCCTCCGGGCTCGATCCTCGCCTGCGGCATGTGCGGTTCGACATCGCCGCCGATGTCGACAACCCGCTGCTGGGCCCGAACGGCGCCAGCGCCGTGTTCGGTCCGCAGAAAGGCGCCGCGCCGGAGGATGTGGGGCGTCTGGATGCGGCGCTGCGCCGCTATGCCGATTTCTGCACCGCTGCCACCGGAATGGATCATCGCGACTTTCCCGGTGTGGGCGCCGCCGGTGGCGTCGGCTACGCGATGAAGATGTTCACCCAGGCCGATTTCCGCCCCGGCATCGAGATCGTGGCCGAGCAGGCCGGACTGCCGGACGCGGTGCAGGGTGCCGACTGGGTGTTCACCGGCGAGGGCCGGCTGGACCGGCAGACCCTGGGCGGCAAGACGATCTTCGGCGTGACCCGGATAGCGCGCGCGGCCGGAGTGCCGGTGATCGCCTTTGCCGGTTCGCTCGGCGAGGGCTACGAGGCGATGTACGCGCACGGCATGCGGGCGGCCTTCAGCCTGGCGCCGGGGCCGATCACCCTGGACGACGCGATGCGCGACGCAGGCACCCTGCTGCGCGCCCGTGCGCGCGATGTCGGGCGGCTGCTGGGCGGCTTCGTCAGAACGGCTTGATCACGCCCTTGGCCAGGATGATGTTGCCGTAGAGCCGGGTCTCGCCGGTCTGCACGATCGCGTAGGCCGATTTTGCCAGCTCGTAGAAAGCGAACCGCTCGACCGTGGCCGGTGCCGGCGCGTCATGCGCGCGCAAAATTGCGGTGAAATCCTGGACGGCTTCCGGGATCGTCTCGGCGTCGCCGACCACCTGCATCGTGACCGCCGGATCGGGGATGAAATCATCGAGTGGCAGCAGCGACAGCACCGCGCGCAGGACAGCCCCGGCATCGATGCCGGGTAGTTCGTGCAGTCGGCGCCCGTTCGACGCGCCCGGGAAATTGGCATCGACGATCGCGATCCGGTCGCCATGTCCCATCGACGCCAGCGTATGCAGCAGCCCGGGAGTGAGCAGGGGGTCTATTCCACGCAGCATGATCCAACGGCGCTCCCGGACGTATTTATTTTAAGAACCCTGCTTAGCCCCTGTACCGAAATTCTTCCAGTGCCCGCGCGCGCATCGTCGTCGAGTAGCCTGGTGCCGTCGGCGCCTGGTAGGCGGCATCGCGGATGATGCACGGATTGACGAAATGCTCGTGCAGGTGGTCGACGAACTCGATGAGGCGGTCCTGCATGGTGCCGGAGATCGCGACATAGTCGATCATCGACAGATGCTGGACATGTTCGCACAGACCGACGCCGCCGGCATGCGGCCAGACCGGAAGGCCGTATTTCTCCGCCATCATCAGCACCGACAGCACCTCGTTGACGCCGCCGAGCCGGCAGCTGTCGATCTGCACGATGTCGATGGCGCGCCGCATCATGAACTGCTTGAACACGATGCGGTTCTGGCACATCTCGCCGGTGGCGACACGCACGGGCGCGACCGCCTCGCGTATGGCGCGATGGCCCTCGACATCGTCGGGACTGGTCGGCTCCTCGATGAAATACGGGTTGCAGAAGGAGAGCTGCCGTACCCAGTCGATCGCCTGTCCGACATCCCAGACCTGGTTGGCGTCGATCATCAGCCGCCGCTCCGGCCCGATGACGTCGCGTGCGATGCGCAGGCGACGGATGTCGTCCTGCAGGTCGTGCCCGACCTTCATCTTGATGTGGGTGAAGCCGGAGGCCACCGCCTGTTCGCACAGCCGCGTCAGCTTGGCGTCGTCATAGCCGAGCCAGCCGGCGGACGTGGTGTAGCAGGGATAGCCATGCGCCAGCAGCGTCGCGATCCGCGCCGGCTTGCCGGACGCCTTGTCCTGCAGCCGTTCAAGCGCCTC
This sequence comes from uncultured Acetobacteraceae bacterium, assembly GCA_964247695.1. Taxonomy (GTDB): domain Bacteria; phylum Pseudomonadota; class Alphaproteobacteria; order Acetobacterales; family Acetobacteraceae; genus Lichenicoccus. Next base: position 4,878 of record CAXTVI010000057.1, on the reverse strand, counting down.
TCCAGGCGTGATGCAGTCGGTGATGTAACGGAAGTCGATGCAGGCGACGAGTTGCTCGGGGCTCATGTCGGCGACCAGCCGCCATAGCGGCTTGCGGTCGGCTTTGGCCCAGAGGTCCCAGGTGGCATTCACCACCGCGGCGGTCGCGAGATGGATCACGCCCTTGTCCGGTCCGATCCAGCGCAACTGGCTGTCCGAGGTCACGTGCCGCCAGAACCGCGCCGGGTTTTCGCGGATCCAGTCGAGGTCGAGCCCGACGATACGACTGGCAAGCGCGTCGATCGCCCGGCAGCAGATCTCGTTGCCGCGTCCGATCGTGAAGGTGAGGCCGTGGCCTTCCAGCGCCGGATCGTCGGTCTGCAGGACCGCATAGGCCGCGGAATAATCCGGATCGGGGTTCATCGCGTCCGAGCCGTCCAGGCCGCGCGACGTCGGAAAGCGGATATCGAGGCTGCGCAGGCCGGTGATCCGGGTCATCGATGTTGCTCCTTCGGCGGTGTCTCGTCGACGAACATGATGGACTCCAGCAAGGTCCGCCGCGCCGAGCGCAGGTGCGCGCGGCAGGCCCGGTCCACCGCCGTACGATCGCGGCCGTCGAGAGCGGCGATATATGCAAGATGTTCGTCGATGGCGACCATGTTGCGACGTACCGCGTCGGTCTTGTTCCAGCGGTAATGGTAATGGAACACCAGCGCGATGACGTCGTAGAACTCGACCACGAAGCGGTTGTCCGACGCCGAATGGATCAGACGGTGGAAGCGCTCGTCGAGCCCGGCGAAGGCGGCCTCGTCGATGCGTCCGGCCTGCTGCGCCGCCCGATGCAGCTGCCCGATGCGGGCCAGTTCCCGCCAGGCTGGATGCGCCGGCGGCAGCTCGATGAAATGGCGCACCGACCGCTGCTCGAACATCTCGCGCACCTCGGTCAGCTCCAGCGCGAAGGCCCGGGTGAAGCCCTTGAGGATCCAGGTGCTGTTGCGCCGCTTCTCGATCAGCCCGAAGCGGCTGAAGCGGATCAGGAACTCGCGCACCGACGAGGTGCTGACGCCAAGCTCGCGTGCCAGCTCGAGCTCGTTGATACTGCCGCCAGGCAGGCTGTCCTCGGCGAGGATCTTCTGCATGAAGCGGCGCTCGATCACCAGGGCGACCGCATCGACCTCGTCCTGCGGAAAATAATCATCCGCCGCCGGCGTGCGCAGGATGCGTTTCTCGCGCTGCTCGCGTTCCACCAGGCCGCGCTCTGACAGTCGCTGCAGGATGGCGCGCACGGTGGTGCGGCTGACCCGCAGCCGCGCGCTCAGCTCGGGTTCGGACGGCAGCGCGTGGGTGCGTCCGATCAGATCCAGGCTGCCATTATAGGCCTGCTTGAACAGGGTGTTCGGTTTCGACATTCGTCCCAGATGCCGGGCTGTCCTCGTCCGGGACGCCCGGTTATTTGTGCCAGTTGACAGACCGGTCTGTTCCTTATCCTATAAGAAACACAGGCGGGCAATACCCGCCCGAGTGACCGGCCGACAGAGCCGAACAGGGAGATAGACATGACTAAGAGAGCGTCAACGGCCGCGCGTCGTCGCGTGCTGGGTGCGATGGCCGGCGCGGCCCTGATCGCCGGGGCCCCGGTAGCCGGCGCTGCGCGGGCGGCCGAGACGATCCCGGTGATCGTGAAGGACACGACCGCCGAATACTGGCAGATCGTGCAGGCCGGTGCGCGCAAGGCCGGCAAGGATTTGGGCGTCAACGTGCCGCTGATGGGGGCGCAGAGCGAAGCCGACATTCCGGGTCAGATCAGCGCGCTGGAGAATGCGGTCTCCGAGCATCCGGCCGCCATCGTGATCTCGCCGACGCAGTTCGCGGCACTCGGTCCGCCGATCGACGACGCCGCCAAGTCGGTCAAGATCATCGGCATCGACTCCGCCGCGGACACCCACGCATTCACCTCGTTCCTGACCACCGACAATGTCGAAGGTGGCCGCAAGGCGGCCGACGCCCTCGGGGCCTCGGTCGCGGCCAAGAACGGCAGTGCCAAGGGTGACGTCGCGGTGATCGTGTCGCTGCCCGGCGTCGGCTCGCTCGACCAGCGCACGCAGGGCTTCAAGGAGGAGCTGGCGAAGAAGTATCCCGACCTCAAGATCATCGCGGTGCGCATCGGCGACGGACAGGTCACCACCGGGCTCAACATTGCCAACGACCTGCTGACCGCGCATCCGAACCTGGTCGGCATCTTCGCGTCCAACCTCACGATGAGCGAGGGCGCCGGCCAGGCCATCGCCGAGATCAAGCCGCCTAAGCTCAGCACGGTAGCATTTGACAGCGATCAGAAGCTGGTCGGTTTCCTCAAGGACGGCACCATCGCGGCGATGATCGTGCAGGATCCGTATCGCATGGGCTATGACGGCGTGAAGACAGCTCTCGCAGCCTCGCGCGGCCAGCCGGTGCCAAAGAATGTCGATACCGGCGTCAACGTCATCACCAAGGCCAATCTCGACACGCCGCGCTCGCAGGAGCTGCTCAACCCCAAGCTGAACTGAGCACTTCTCCATGACGACCATCATGGAGTTGCGTGGTGTCGACAAGCGCTTCACCGGCACCTACGCGCTGAAATCGGTCAGCCTCGGCTTCGAGGAGGGCGAGATCCACGCCGTCGTCGGCGAGAACGGCGCCGGCAAGTCGACCATGATCAAGATCCTTACCGGTGCGTATCCGCGCACCGGCGGGGAGATCCTGTGGCGCGGCGACCTGGTGGCGCTGGCGACGCCGCATGACGCGATCGCGCTCGGCATCAATGCGGTGCACCAGGAGGTGGTGCTGTGCCGGCATCTCGACGTGGCCGCCAACATGTTCCTCGGCGACGAGGATAGTGGTGGCGGCTTCCTGCGCAAGCGCGCGATGCGCCGGGAGGCGCAGCGTGTGCTCGACGATCTCGGCTTCCATATCGATGCCGGCGCCATGCTCGGCGAATTGACCATCGGCCAGCAGCAGCTCGTCGCCACGGCGCGGGCGGCGATGCGCGGCACCCGGTTCCTGATCCTCGACGAGCCGACCGGCTATCTCACCCGGCAGGAGACCGACCAGCTGTTCCGGCTGGTGCGCCGGCTGAACGCGGACGGTGTCACCATCGTCTATATCAGCCACCGCATGGAGGAAATCTTCGAGCTTTCCGATCGTGTCAGCGTGCTGCGCGACGGTGTGCTGATTGCCACCCACGTCACCGCCGAGACCGACGAGCGCGCGCTGATCCGCGACATGGTCGCGCGCTCGATCGAGGAGGTGCACTACAAGGAGCAGGTGGCGCACGGCGAGACCCTTCTGCGGGTCGCCAACTTCAGCGGTCCGGGATTCAGCGATATCAGCCTGGAGGTCCGCAAGGGCGAGGTGGTCGGGCTGTACGGCCTGGTCGGCGCCGGGCGCAGCGAGTTCGTGCAATGCCTGTTCGGCCGCACCCGCGCCGCCGGCGGCACCGTCGAGTTCAAGGGCCGCCGGGTGGATATCAGGCGCGAGCGGCAGGCGATCGATCTCGGCATCGCGCTGGTGCCGGAGAGCCGGCGCGACCAGGGGCTGTGCCTCAATCTCGGCGTCGGCTTCAACCTCAACGCATCGATCTTCGACCGGCTCAGCCGCGGCCCGATGATGGATGCCGGGGCCGAGCGACGCGCCGCCGGCGGCCAGATCCGCGACATGCGCATCGTCGCTGCGTCGCAGGGGGCGCTGGCCGCGACGCTGTCCGGCGGTAACCAGCAGAAGATCGTGATCGGCAAATGGCTCAGCCATGGCGCCGACCTGTTCATCTTCGACGAGCCGACCGTGGGCGTCGATGTCGGCACCAAGGTCGAGATCTACAAGCTGATCGCCAAGCTGCTGCATAATGGCGCCGGGGTGATCCTGATCTCGTCCTATCTGCCGGAGGTACGCGACCTCGCCGACCGGCTGCACGTGTTCCGCGCCGGAAGGCTGGCGGCGAGCTACAGGCCACGCGAGGTGGACCAGGAAACCATCCTCAGGGAGGCGATCGGTGTCTGATACCGTGCGCGAGGTGCCGGGGTTGCCGGTGCCGAAATCCGGCGCCCGCAAGCGCTTCGCGTTTCTGCTCAGCCTGACGCTGCTCGGGCTGCTGCTGCTGCTCTGGGTGATCCTGGCGATCTCCACCGACAGCTTTGCCACCGAAGGCAACTTCGTGAACCTGATGCGGCAGGCGTCGCTGTGGACGATCATCGCGATCGGCCAGACCTTCGTCATCATCACCGCCGGCATCGATCTGTCGGTGGGCGCCGTGGTCGGGCTCGCCAGCACGGTGGTGGCGATGCTGCTGGTCGCCCACGTGCCGATCGCGCTCGCCTGCCTGATCACGCTGGCCATGGGGGTGGCCATCGGCATGTTCCACGGCTTCGCCATCGTGCAGATGCGGCTGCCGCCCTTCATCACCACCCTGGCGTCGCTGACCGCACTGCGCGGCATCGGCCTGCTGATGACCGGCGGCCAGACCATCGCCGGGTTTCCGCACAGCTTCGGCGCGTTCTCGCGCGGCGCGGTGCTCGGCATTCCGAACCTGTTCTGGATGGTGATACTGGTGGCGATCCCGGCCGGGCTGCTGCTGCACCAGACGCGCTGGGGGCGGCATATCTATGCGGCCGGCAGCAACCCCGAGGCGGCGCGGCTGTCCGGCATCAATGTCGGACGCACGATCTATCTTGCCTACATCATCTCGGCGACGCTCGCGGCCTTTGCCGGCATCCTGACCGCGTCGCGCATCGGCATCGGCGTCGCCACCACCGGCGATGGCTGGGAGTTGCAATCGATCGCCTCCTCGGTGATCGGGGGCACCTCGCTGTTCGGCGCGGTCGGCACGGTGATCGGCCCGATCCTGGGCGCGATCCTGCTCACCAC
>CAXTVI010000056.1:0-20293 GCA_964247695.1 uncultured Acetobacteraceae bacterium | reverse complement strand
ACGCCGTTCGAGATGTGCGAGATCAAGTACCACGTGAAGCTGCCGATCTTCGTGGCGCGGCAGTGGATCCGCCACCGGATGGCCAGCGTGAACGAGTATTCGGCACGCTACTCGGTGCTGGACCGGGAGTTCTACATCCCCGAGCCGCAGCACCTCGCCGCCCAGAGCGCGAACAACCGCCAGGGCCGCGGATCGGTGCTCGAAGGGGGCGCGGCCGCGGCCGTGCTCGACCTGCTGCGCGAGGATGCCGGCCGCTGCCACGACCATTACGAGTTGATGCTCGGCGAGGGTGGCTCTCCCGAGGCGCCGGCACCCGGCTACGGGCTGGCGCGCGAGTTGGCGCGCATGAACCTCACGCTCAACACCTACACCCAATGGTACTGGAAGGCCGACCTGCACAACCTGCTCGGCTTCCTGTCGCTGCGCCTGGATGCGCACGCGCAGTACGAGATCCGGGTGTATGCGGAGGCGATGCTGCAGACCGTGCGCGCCTGGGTTCCGGTCGCCTGCGCGGCGTTCGAGGAGTATCGGCTCGGCGCCTTCAGCTTTTCCGCCTCGATGCTGGCGGTGCTGCGGCGACAGCTCGCAGGCGAGCTGGTGACCCAGCCGCAGAGCGGTCTCAGCCGGCGGGAATGGGACGAGATGCAGGCTGTGCTTGCGGCCAATCCCCGACCTGAATGAGCGACAAGCAGCCTGAGCGGCTTCCCTCCGGGCGACGGCCACCGGACTTCACACCGTGGATCGTGCTCGTCGCCCTGCTCGGGCTGATGGCGCTCGGGCTCTACGTGTTCCCGATGGTCAAGTCGTACATGAACTACCAGGACTGCGTCGGCAGCGGCCGGGTCGACTGCGCCAGCCGCTAGGCCCCAGGTGCTAGCCGTCGAGGCGTAGCCCGGCAGCCACCCGCTCAGCCAGCCCGGCATAGGCGATCCCGGCCTCACTCTCCGGCGCCGACGCCATGATCGGCGTGCCGGCATCCGCGCTGGTGCGGATGTCGAGCAGCAGCGGGATCTCGGCGAGGAACGGCACGCCCAGCTTCGCCGCCTCCTGGCGCGCGCCACCATGGCCGAACAGCTCGGTGCGCTCGCCGCAGTTCGGGCAGCAGAAGAACGACATGTTCTCGACGATGCCCAGCACCGGCACGTTGGTCTTCTCGAACATCGCCACCCCGCGCCGTGCATCGAGGAGTGCGATGTCCTGCGGTGTCGAGACGATCACCGCCCCGGCCAGCGACACCTTCTGCGCCATGGTGAGCTGCGCATCGCCGGTGCCGGGCGGCATGTCAACCACCAGCACGTCGAGCGCGCCCCACTCCACCTCGCCGATGAGTTGCACCAGCGCCCCCATCACCATCGGTCCGCGCCAGATCATCGCTGTGCGTTCCTCGACCAGGAAGCCCATCGACATCGCGCGGAGGCCCCACGCCTCGATCGGCAGCATGCGCTTGTCCTGCAGCTCGGGGCGCGTGGTGATGCCCAGCATGCGCGGCAGGCTCGGGCCGTGGATGTCGGCATCCAAGAGTCCGACCGCGAGGCCGCGCCGCGCCAGCCCCACGGCAAGGTTGACGGCGGTGGTGGACTTGCCGACGCCGCCCTTGCCGGAGGCGACCGCGACGATCCGCTTCACCTCGGGCAGCAGCTTGCCCTCGGGCACGGCGCCGCCGAGCTTCAGAGGCGCATGGGAGGGAGCGGGAGCCGTCGCGGGATGTCGTGCCGATGAAGCGACGGCCGTCGCCGGCCGATGCGCGGTCAGCAGCACGGTGGCGTTCACGACACCGGCTACCCCGCGCACCGCAGCCTCGGCGGCCGCCGCCACGCGTTCCATCACAGGCTGTTCCTCCCGCGTGGTGAGCAGCGCCAGTTGCACCAGGCCGCCGCGCACCATCAGGCTGTCGATGCGGCCGCTGGACGGCAGCGGGCGCCGGCTTGTGGGGTCGACCACCGCCTCGAGGGCGCGCAGCACCGTAGCCTCGTCAAGTTCGGCCATGTTTTTCCCCTGGGCGGCACGCCGGGTGAAACAACCCGGCCGCCGGATGTGACTTAAGGTAAGGTGGCCGACGCCGCACTGGAAGCGGACGCGCCGCCTTCCCTATCTGAGTTCTCGATGCATGCAGGAGCCGGATCCCGGATGACGCAATCCAGCGCCCCAGCGTCCGCCGTCACGCACGAGGCGGCGGCGCGTCCCGCTGCGGCGGCGCCGCGCGCAGGCCGCGATCACCGGGTCGACGCCCTGCGTGGCGTGGCGCTGGCGATGATGTTCGTCGACCATATTCCCGACAACCTGCTCAACCGGATCACGCTGCGCAACCTCGGCTTCTGCGACGCCGCCGAGATCTTCGTGCTGCTGGCGGGCTTTGCCTCGATGCTGGCGTACGGCCGCGCCTTCGCCCGCGAGAGCGTGCGCTCGGCGATGTCCAGGCTGCTGCGTCGCTGCGGCAAGCTCTATGTCTACCAGGTCGGCATGCTGCTGGTGAGCATCGGCGTCATCACCCAGTGGCGCAGCATCCACTGGGTGCCGGTCGACTTCCTAGAGCCGGAGCTCGCGCATGGCTGGACCAGCCTGTGGCGGGCGATGACGCTGATGGCGCTGCCCGGCAACCTCAACATCCTGCCGCTCTACATCGTGCTGCTGCTGCTGTTCCCGGTGATCTACTGGGTGCATCGCCGCTCCGCCTGGCTGGCGCTCGGGCTCAGCGGCTGCGCCTGGCTGGTGGTCAACATCGACCCCTCGCTCAACATGCCGAACTGGCTCGACCCGGACGGCTGGTACTTCAACCCATTCGCCTGGCAGTTCCTGTTCACGCTGGGGGCACTCGCGGCGACGGTGACGCAGGCGCGCGGCGGCGACCTGCCGCGCTATCGCCTGCTGGTGGCGTTCTGCTGGGGCTATCTCGCCTTCAGCGCGGTCGAGGCGTTCCCGTGGGCGCAGTGGCACCTGCCGAACCTGTCGCCGTTCGACATCGACCCGCCGCTGAAGACGCCGCTCTCGCCGCTGCGCCTGATCGACGTGCTCTCGATCTTCTACCTGGTGCAGAGCAGCCCGCTGATGTCCCGCTTCGCCGCCGGCCGCGCGGGCCAGGTGCTCGCCGTGCTCGGCCGGCACTCGCTGGAGATCTTCTCCGCCGGCACCCTGCTCGACCTGCTCGCCAAGCTGCTGTTCGCCACTTTGGGCTCGAACTGGGCCCTGCAGATCGGCATCAACGTGGTCGGGTTGGGCACGCTCTACCTGCTGGCCCGCGCCCTCGACCGGCGCAAGACGCTGCAGAAGCAGGACCAGACGCGGCGCGCCGAGCAGCGCCAGCAGGCGGATGCCCGGGCGCGCGGCACTTCCCATCAGGATCCCGTCGCCGCATCCTGACCGCATGCCAGCACCGCCCACGCCTGCCCCGGATACTCGCGCCCGGGATACCGATTCCGCCGCCTTCGGACTTGGGCTGTCCCCCGGCCATGTCGCACGCTCGCGGGAAGCCCTCGCCGAAGGCCGCACGCTGCGCATCACCGTGTTCGGCTCCTCGACCACCGAGGGCGTCGGCGCCTCCGCCCCGATCCACAGCTTTCCGCAGGTGATGCGCGCCAGCCTGGTCGGGTCCGGCATTGCCCCGGTCTCGCTGTCCAATCGCGGGATCGGCGGCAACAACGCACGCGACCTGCATGCGCGGCTCGGCGACGTGATCGCGGACGCGCCCGACCTGGTGCTGTTCCAGACCGGCAGCAACGATCCGCTGCAGGAGGTGCCGGTGGACGAGTTCGCGCGGCTGACCCGTGCCGATCTGCAGACCCTCGGCGCGCAGACCGGCGCCGACCTCGTCCTGGTCGACCAGCAGCTCTGCCGCATGCTGGAGGAGTGCGAGGCCTTTCCGCCGTACCTCACCGCGCTGCACGCAGCCGCTGCCGCGACCGGAGTGCCGGTGTTCCCGCGCTACCAGATGATGCAGAGCTGGAGCATGACGCCCGGCATGGACCGCGACCGGCTGTCGCCGGACGGGCTGCACATGGGCGATGCCGGCTACCGGCTGCTGGGCGAGGCACTGGCCGGCTGGCTGCGCGACGCGCTGCTGCATCCGGCAACGTGAGCGAAGCCTTGCACCGGCGGCGTTATGGAAACGCCGCATCTTCGGCTAGATAATGGGCCGCCACGCTCCCTGAGGACACTCGCTGCATGCGCCCTGCCCCCCGTCCCGCCCGCCTGGGTTTTGCCTGCCTCGCGGCGGCCCTGCTGCAGGCCGGCGTGCCGGCGGCGACCGTGGCCGGGCTGCCTACGCCGGCGGTGGCGCGCGGCGCCCCGGACAGCTTCGCCGATCTCGCGGCCAGCCTGTTGCCGGCGGTGGTCAACATCTCCTCGACGGAGACCGTCAGCAGCGACACTCCGGACGACGACAATGACGACCAGGGCGGGGGCGGCGGGGGTGGTGATCAGGGCGGGGGCGGCGGCCCTGACGTGCCGGCCTTCCCGCCCGGCTCACCGTTCGAGAAGTTCTTTCACGACTTCATGAACCGCCAGCACGGCGGCGGCAGCCCGAACGCCCCGCCCCGCAAGATGCAGGCGCTGGGCTCCGGCTTCATCGTCGATCCGTCCGGCATCATCGTCACCAACAACCACGTCATCAGCGGCGCCGAGGAGATCACCGTCACGTTGCAGGACAACACGGTGCTGAAGGCCAAGCTGATCGGCCACGACGACCGCACCGACCTCGCGGTGCTGCAGGTCCATGCCGACCACAAGCTCACCGCGGTCAGCTTCGGCGACAGCGACAAGTCGCGGGTCGGCGACTGGGTGCTGGCGATCGGCAACCCGTTCGGGCTGTCGGGCACGGTGACCGCCGGCATCATCTCGTCGCGTGGACGCGACATCCAGCAGGGTCCGTACGACGACTTCATCCAGACCGACGCGCCGATCAACAAGGGCAATTCGGGCGGCCCGCTGTTCAACATGGACGGCCAGGTGATCGGCATAAACACGGCGATCTACTCGCCGTCCGGCGGTTCGATCGGCATCGGCTTCTCGATCCCGGCCAGCGAGGCACGCCTGATCATCGAGCAGCTCCGGCGCTTCGGCCATGCCAGGCGCGGCTGGATCGGGGTGCACATCCAGGACGTCACCCAGGACATCGCCGACAGCCTGGGCCTGAAGGCGGCGCACGGCGCGCTGATCGCCGGCATCGAGCCGAAGGGTCCGGCGGAAAGGGCCGGGCTGCATAGTGGCGACGTGATTTTGCAGTTCGACGGCAAGGACGTGGACGGCCGCAGCCTGCCGCGGCGGGTGGCGGAGACGCCGGTCGGCGATGTCGGCCAGTTCGCGATCTGGCGCGACGGCCACCGGCAGCCGCTGTCGATCCCGATCGGCGAGTTCCCCGAGCAGCAGCCCCAGCCGGCGGCCAAGCCGAGCCCGAAGCCGCAGGCCGCGACCGCGATGACGCTGCCGTCGCTGGGCATGAAGGTGGCGCCGATCACGCCGGCGCTGCGTCAGAAGTACCAGCTCTCCGACGGGCAGAAGGGCGTGGTGATCACCGAGGTGTCGCAGGACGGGGTCGCCGCCGATCGTGGGCTGCGGCCGGGCGACGTGGTGGTCGAGGTGCAGCAGACCGATGTCGCGACGCCGGCGGCGCTGCAGGAGCAGATCGACCGCGCGCGCAAGGCAAAGCGCTCCTCGGTGCTGATGCTGGTGCAGGACGGCGACGCGATCCGCTTCGTGCCGTTGCCGGTCGGAGGCGGCAAGAAGGATCCCGATTCGAAGAACGGGGGCTGATGCGACCGGCTGGCCGCTGAGCCTGCAGACCGGCCCCGGGCATGGTCTTCGCGGCTGTCAGCCAGCAGCACCGGACCTGGCTGCGCCAGGCGGCGCGGACCCTGGTCTCGGTGTTCCTGTCCGGTGCGGTGTCGCAGCTCTTCGGGCTGCGCGAGGCGCCCTGGGCGCTGATCACCGCGGCCATCGTCACCTCCAGCAGCGTCACCGGCACCTGGACCGCCGGCCGCGACCAGATCACCGGAACCCTGATCGGGGCGGTGGCCGGCGCCGCCGCCATCGGTCTCGAGCTGCTCGGCTACCCGAAGATGCCGGTGTTCTGGCTCGTCCTGGCGCCACTCGCCCTGCTGGCGGCCGCCCGGCCGACGCTGCGGCTGACCTGCGTGACCCTGGTGGTGGTGTTCCTGTTCCCCTCGCCGGGCCATCCGTTCGACCGGCCGGTCGACCGCGTCGCCGCGATCCTGACCGGCGCGCTGGTCTCCCTGTTGGTGTCGTTCGTGGTGTTCCGCTCCCGGGCGCGGGCGCAGGCGTTCGGCAGCGCGCGGGAAATGCTGGGCGTGCTGCGGCAATTGCTGGCCGAGGTCATGAGCGGCCGCGGCCCGGCGGCCTCGCGCGATGTCCTGAACGATGCGGCGGTCGTGGCCTTGCGCCAGCTGGCGGATGCGGTGCTCGAGGCCCGGCGCGAGCATGTCAGCGCGCTCGAGCAGGCCGACCCGCTGCTGGTCCGCCTGGTGCCGATGCTGCGCCGGCTGCAGAGCGACGTTCTGTTCGTCACCCGCGCGATGGACGAGCTGCCGGACGCGACCCGGCTGCGCGACACCCTGGCCAGCGCCAGCCAGGCGCTGGCGGTGGTCTTCGACGGCCTCGCCCGGCGCTGCCAGGCCATCGAGCGTGGCGTCCGCAGCGTCCAGGCGCCCGGCGACGGCGCCGCCGAGATCGCCAATCTCGACGACACGCTGGCCTCGCTGGGCGACACCGCCGGCGTGCCGCTGCGCTTCACCCTGCAGATGCTGCGACGCGACCTCGACGATGTGGAGACCGCGATCCTGCAGGACGGCCAGGAGGGCGCGGCCGGCGTGCCGGTCACGGCGATATCGGCGTAGGCGGCAAGTTCAATTCGGCGCGGAGGTCGGCGTGTTGGCGGGCAGCGAGCCATGCGAGACGCCGGGCTGAGGTGCTGCACTGACCGAGCCGGCGGCGACCGGCTGGGGGCTGGACGTGGTGCCCGATGCGTCGAGGCCGTGCGCGCTGGGCGGCCGCACCGGCGGATGCGCGTCGAGATAGCCGAGGCAGGTCCGGACCACCGGCGCGCAGAACGCATCTGTCGCGAAGATCGCGTTCTTCTCGCCCGAATACAGCACGTTGGTGACGATGCCCTCGTCGGCGCGCGCGGTGACGTGGCAGTTGCCGCCGAAGGAGAGCGAGATGCCGCCGACGATCGGTGGCGCCAGGCTGACGGCGGAACTGGATGCCATGTACCAGGTCAGCACGTCGGTGCCTGGGAAGCTTGTATGCTGGTCGGGGCTGCCCAGGCAGGCGACCAGGTCCACCTCGCGCAGCCCGACCAGGACTTGCTGCGCCCGGTGTGCGACCACGGCGTCGTCCACGGCACAGCCGGCGAGGCCCGTCAGGCCGCAAAGCAACAGGCTGCTTACGCGCATCTGGATAAAGCCGCTCAATTCCCGATTGCTGGCGGGTGCGAGAAACCACGACCGGGACGGCCGGATCAAGCGGCACGTGCCTCTCGACTTCCGGGTGTGCCGGCGGCACATGGTCCGCGCCATGTCCGAAACCGCCCCATCATCGACCCTGCGCACGCGCGACTTCGACTTCGAGCTGCCGGACGCGCTGATCGCGCAGGAGCCGGCGCGTCCGCGCGGGAGTGCCCGGCTTCTCGAAGTCTCCGGGCCCGCGCTCGGCGACCGGGTCGTGCGCGATCTGCCCGGACTGCTGCGCCCGGGTGACCTGCTGGTCGCCAACGACACCGCGGTGATCCCCGCGCAGCTGACCGCGCACCGGACATCCGGCCTGGTCTCCGGAGCACGGGTCGGCATCACGCTGGACCGCATCCTGCCGGACGGCACCTGGCATGCCCTGCTGCGCAACGCGCGTCGGACCCGGGCCGGCGAGGATCTGCAGTTTGACGGAAGTGCGGTGACGGCCCGGATCGTCTCCCGCGATGACGAGGGCGGCGCCGCGTTGCGGTTCTCGGTGGAAGGAAGCGCCTTCGACCGCTTCCTGGGCGAAACCGGGGCACTTGCCCTGCCACCCTACATCGAGCGGCCGGCGGGCCCGACCGACGCGGACCGCCAGGACTACCAGACGGTCTTCGCGCGGCATGACGGTGCCGTCGCGGCACCCACCGCCGGGCTGCACTTCACGCCGGCGCTGCTGCAGGCCCTGGAGGCGGCCGGGATCGGACGCACGAATGTCACGCTGCATGTCGGGGCCGGCACCTTCCTGCCGATGCGCGGCGACGATGTCGCCAGCCACACGATGCATCCCGAGCGCGGCATCGTCGGACCTGAGGCGGCGGACGCGATCAACCGCGCCAGAGCGGCGGGCGCCCGGATCGTGGCGGTCGGGACCACAAGCCTGCGTCTGCTGGAGAGCGCCGCGGACGACCAGGGCCACGTCCGGCCGATGGACGCGGAAACCAGGCTGTTCATCCGGCCGGGGCACCGGTTCCGCACCGCCGACCTGCTGCTGACCAACTTCCACCTGCCGCGCTCGACGCTGTTCATGCTGGTCTGCGCGTTCGCCGGGCACGACCGCATGCGGGAGGCGTATGCGCATGCCGTGCGGGAGACCTACCGCTTCTACTCGTACGGCGACGCCTGCCTGCTGCACCGTGATCCGGCTGCCGGCCCATGAGGTTCGCCTGGAGCAGCGCGGGCGACGACGGCGCCGCGCGGGCCGGCACGCTGCACACCGCGCACGGCGACGTGCCGACGCCGACCTTCATGCCGGTCGGCACCGCCGGCACGGTCAAGGCGATGACGATGGATGCGGTGCGCGCCACCGGCGCCGGCATCGTGCTCGGCAACACCTATCACCTGATGCTGCGCCCGGGCGCCGAGCGGATGCAGGCGCTCGGCGGGCTGCACCGGTTCATGGACTGGCCGGGGCCGGTCCTGACGGATTCCGGCGGGTTCCAGGTCATGTCGCTGGGCGCCCTGCGCCAGCTCGACTCGGATGGGGTGACGTTCCGCTCGCACCTCGACGGCAGCGCGCATCGCCTGACCCCGGCGCGCTCGACGCAGATCCAGCATGCGCTCGATGCCACCATCACCATGTGTTTCGACGAGTGCATCCAGTTGCCTGCGACGACCGAGGCGATCGCCGCCTCGATGCAGCTCTCGATGCGCTGGGCGGCCCGCTCGCGCGAGGCGTTCGTGCCACGCGACGGCTACGCGCAGTTCGGCATCGTGCAGGGCGGCACCGATTCCGCGCTGCGCGCCGAGAGCGTGCGCGCGCTGCTGGAGATCGGGTTCGAGGGCTACGCCATCGGCGGCCTCGCGGTCGGCGAAGGCCAGGCGCTGATGTTCGAGACCCTGGACGCCACGGTGCCGCTGCTGCCGGATACGGCGCCGCGCTACCTGATGGGGGTGGGCACCCCGGACGACCTGCTCGGCGCGGTGCAGCGCGGCATCGACATGTTCGACTGCGTGATGCCGACCCGGGCCGGCCGCACCGCGCGCGCCTACACCGGTTCCGGCACGCTGAACCTGCGCAACGCAAGGCATGCCGGCGACACGCGGCCGCTGGAGCCGGGATGCGCCTGCCTCGCCTGCACCCGGCATACGCGCGCCTACCTGCACCATCTGTTCCGGGCCGACGAGATGCTCGGGCCGATGCTGCTGACCTGGCACAACCTCGAATACTACCAGTCGCTGATGCGCGGCATGCGCACGGCGATCCTGGAGCGGCGGCTGCTCGCGCATGCCTCGGCGCTGCGGCAGGCCTGGGCCGAGGGCGATCCCGCGCCATGACCGATCCTGCCGCCCTGCTGCGTGATCGCATTCGTGACAAGGCGCTGGCACTCGGTTTCGATGCCGTCGGCTTTGCCGAGGCCAGCCTGGGCCCGGAGGCGCGCACCCGGCTCGCTGACTTCCTGGCGAGCGGCGCGCATGGCGAGATGGACTGGCTCGCCGCGCGCCAGGAGCAGCGCGCCGACCCGCGCGCGCTGTGGCCGGAGGCGCGCAGCGTCATCGCCCTTGGGCTTTCCTATGCGCCGGACGAGGACCCACGCGCCATCCAGGGCCAGACGGATCGTGGCGGCATCTCGGTCTATGCCCGCAACCGCGACTACCACGACGTGGTGAAGGGGATGCTCAAGCACCTCGCCCAGTTCGTGGTGAAGGCGGCTGGCGGCCCGGAGGTCCCGGGAGGCGCTGACGTCAAGGTGTTCGTCGACACCGCGCCGGTGATGGAAAAGCCGCTCGCCGAGCGCGCCGGGCTCGGCTGGCAGGGCAAGCACACCAACCTGGTGTCGCGGCGGCACGGCTCCTGGCTGTTCCTTGGCGAGATCTATACGACGCTGGAACTGCCGCCCTCGGACCGCCCGGCGGGCAGCTGCGGCAGCTGCACCGCCTGCCTGGAGGCCTGCCCGACCGATGCCTTCCCGGCCCCGTACCGGCTCGATGCTCGGCGCTGCATCTCGTACCTCACCATAGAGCATGCCGGGCCGATCCCGCACGAATTCCGCGCTGCCATCGGCAACCGCATCTACGGCTGCGACGACTGCCTCGCCGCATGCCCCTGGAACCGCTTCGCCGTCAGCGCCCGGGAGGCCAGGCTGCAGGCGCGCGACGACCTGCGGGCGCCGCCGCTGGCCGAACTGGCGGCGCTCGACGATGCAGGCTTCCGCACCCGGTTCTCGGGTTCGCCGATCAAGCGCATCGGGCGCAACCGCTTCGTGCGCAACGTGCTGATCGCGATCGGCAACTCGCAGGCGCCGACGCTCGCCGCGGCGGCACAGGCTCTCTTGAACGATCCGGATCCGGTGGTGGCGGAGGCTGCCGCATGGGCCGCAGGCCGGCTGACGGCAGCATGACGCAAGGATTGGTCAAGCGCAGCCTGTCGCTCTCGGGCCATCGCACCTCGGTGGCCCTGGAGCCGGAGTTCTGGGCCGCCCTGGAACGCATCGCCGCCACGGAAGGCCTCGGACTCGCGGCGCTGGTGGCAGACATCGACCAGGGCCGCGACCCGCTTCGACCGCTCGCTTCGGCCCTGCGCGTGCACGCGCTGCTCCGCTGCCGCACACACGCATGAGTTGCACGAAAAATTGCGACAGGCCTCAGGGTTGTTAACCTTCGGCTAAGTTCCGTCCGCCATGTTCGGGATGTCGAACGAGAACAGGAACAGAACGGCTCCTGTCAACCAGAAGGAAAAATACCGATGCTCTCCATCAGCCCGACCACCTACCTCGTCCCGGCCATGCCGGTAAGCCCGCTCACCCTCTCGCACCAGCTCCTCATGCTGGCCGAGCAGGCGGACCAGGCCGGCCTCGGCCGCAGCGCGCGCTCGCTGCTCAAGCTGGCGCACACCGTGTGCGGCGACCGCCCGCGTCTCTCGTTCACCTGAGCCCGCGCCGCCGGAACCGCCGGGGCGGGATTAACTTCCGCTCAGGCAGGCGGGGCTGGTTGGCCGCCGCGGCCGACGCATGATATTGGGCGAAGCATGGCAATCTGGGGCAAGGTGTTCGGCGCGGTGACCGGGTTCGCCGTTGGCGGACCGCCCGGAGCCGTGATCGGCGCGGCCCTCGGCCATGCCGCCGACCGCGGTTCGCTGCTGGATCCGCCGCAGGGTGGCGGCTGGCTCAGCGCAGTGGGTGGCGACGCCCGCGCCAGGCTGGCGCCGGATCCGACCAGTGCCGCCGCCCGCATCGCGCTGCGCATGGCGGCCGTCATGGGCCGCAAGGACCAGCTGTTCGCGATCGTCGCCGTGGTGCTGTCGGCCAAGCTCGCCAAGGTCGACGCGCCGGTCAACCGGGCCGAGATCGACACCTTCAAGCGCTGCTTCCGCATCCCGCCGGAGAGCACCCGCGAGATCGGGCGGCTGTTCGACCAGGCGCGCGCCCGCACCGACGATTTCGAGCCGTTCGCCGCCGAACTGGCGAATGCGTTTTCCGATAACCGGCTGGTGCTGGAAGACGTGCTGGTCGCGCTGTTCGCGATCGCGCGCGCAGACGGGCCGGTCAATTCCCGGGAACTTGATTTTCTCAAGCGCGTACATGCGACGCTGGGCCTCACCAGGGCATCCTGGGAACGTGCCGAGAGCGGCGCCGCCCGGCCCAGCTCGGACGAGCCGGACGCCTATGCCGTGCTCGGCCTCAAGCCGGGCGCCACCGACGACGAGATCCGGCAGACCTGGCGACAGCTCATGCGCGAGCACCACCCGGATCTCCTGACCGCGCGCGGCGTGCCGGAGGCGACCATCGCCAAGTCCGGCGATCGCGTGGCGCGGATCAACGCGGCGTGGGATCGCATCAAGCGGGAACGCGGTCTCTAGCCCGACGACGAGGCCGCTTCTGGAAAAGGACGAACCGATGCAGCCTGCCGCCATCATGCAGACCCGTGAGGGCGCGCGCCTGCGGCAGATACGCGAGGGCGCCGCCTGGCGGCATTGGGGGCCGTATCTGAGCGACCGGCAGTGGGGCACGGTGCGCGAGGACTACAGCGCTCGCGGCGATGCCTGGACGTACCTCACCCATGACGACGCCCGCAGCCGAGCCTTTCGCTGGGGCGAGGACGCGATCGCAGGCTTCGGCGACGAGAAATTGCGCTGGTGCATCGGGCTCGCACTATGGAACGGCCAGGACCCGATCCTGAAGGAACGGCTGTTCGGCCTGACCAATTCCGAGGGCAACCACGGCGAGGACGTCAAGGAGCTCTACTATTATCTCGATGCGACTCCGACACATTCCTATCTTCGTATGCTCTACAAGTATCCGCAGGGCCGCTATCCGTACGAGCGGCTGGTCGAGGAGAATGCGCGCCGCGGCCAGGATGCACCCGAGTTCGAGCTGGTCGATACCGGGCTGTTCGACGAGCAGCGCTATTTCGACGTGTTCGTGGAATACGCCAAGGCGGATGCCGGCGACATCCTGATGCGCGTGCGCATCATCAATCGTGGCCCGGAGGCCGCCTCGGTGTCGGTGCTGCCGCAGGTCTGGGCCCGTAACGACTGGTCCTGGGCACCGGATGTCGCGCGACCGGTGATGCAGGCGGACAGTCCGCGGCAGGTCCGGCTTCAGCATCCGCGCACCGCGCCGTTGCGGCTTTGCATCGAGGCGGCCGACGCGCTGCTGTTCTGCGAGAACGAGACCAACGTCGTGCGCCTCTATGGCGAGCGCACCTCGGGCTTCTTCAAGGATGGCATCAACGATTATCTCGTCGATGGCCACCGCAACGCGATCAACCCGGAACAGCACGGCAGCAAGTGCGCGGCCCTGCACACCCTGTCGCTAGCCCCCGGCGAGGAGCGCGTGCTGCGTCTGCGCCTGCGGCCGGAGCCGACGCCGGACGGAAAGTTCGGGAGCGATGCGTTTGCCGACTTCGACGCCGTCTTCGCGACACGCATCGAGGAGGCCGACGAGTTCTATGCGGCGTTGCAGGCGGCCGATCCCGATGCCGACAGCCGGCTCGTGCAGCGCCAGGCGCTGGCCGGCATGATCTGGAGCAAGCAGCTCTACGACTACGACGTGCGGCTGTGGCTGGAAGGCGATCCCGCCGGACCGAAGCCGCCGCCGGGCCGCGGCGACATACGCAACGGCGACTGGCAGCACGTGCATGCCTCCGAGATCATCTCGATGCCGGACAAATGGGAATATCCCTGGTTCGCCTCCTGGGATCTCGCGCTGCAATGCCCGGTGCTGGCGCTGGTGGATCCGGATTTCGCGAAGGGCCAGCTGCTGCTGCTGACACGCGAATGGTACACCCACCCGAACGCCGCGCTGCCCGCCTACGAGTGGTCGTTCAGCGACGCCAACCCGCCACTGCATGCCTGGTCGGCCTGGCGGGTGTTCGAGATCGACCGCGCGCTGAACGCGGCACCCGACCACCACTTCCTCAAGCGCGTGTTCAACAAGCTGACGATGAACTTCACTTGGTGGGTGAACCGCAAGGACGCCACGGGCCGCAACATCTTCCAGGGCGGCTTCCTCGGTCTCGACAACATCGCGATCTTCGATCGCTCCTCGCCGCTGCCGACCGGCGGCGAGCTGTCTCAATCGGACGGCACCGCCTGGATGGCGATGTACGCGCTCTCGATGCTGCGGATTTCGGTCGAGATCGCGCTGCAGGACAGCGCCTTCGAGGACGTGGCGGCGAAGTTCTTCGAGCATTTCCTGCTGATCGCCGCCGCCGAGGGCAACAGCCTGTGGGACGAACAGGACAAGTTCTTCTACGACCAGCTCGGCTTTCCGGACGGCCGCAAGATCCCGCTGCGTGCCCGCTCGATGGTGGGACTGATCCCGCTGTTCGCCACCACGGTGCTGTCGGGCGCCGAGGTGGACCGGCTGCCGCAGCTCAAGGCGCAGATGACCTGGTTCCTGAAGAACCGGCCCGACCTCGCGCAGCTCGTGTCGCATTGGACCGTGCCGGGCGAGGGCGACACGGTGCTGATCTCGCTGCTGCGCACGCACCGGCTTACCGCCATCCTGGAGCGCATGCTCGACGAGACCGAGTTCCTGTCGCCGGGTGGCGTACGCGCGGTGTCCAAGTATCACGAGCAGCACCCGTACCGGCTTGAATGGGGCAGCCAGAGCTTCGAGCTGAACTACTGGCCGGGCGAAAGCAGGAGCCGGCTGTTCGGCGGCAACTCGAACTGGCGCGGCCCGGTCTGGATGCCGGTGAACTACCTGCTGATCGAGAGCCTGCTGCGGCAGTATCGCTACTACGGTGACGCTCTGACCGTCGAGTTCCCGCGCGGCTCGGGGCGGCAGGCCAACCTGCACGACATCGCCGCCGAACTTTCCCGCCGGCTGGTCAGCCTGTTCACCCGCGACGCGGACGGACGCCGGCCGGTGCATGGCGACGTCCCGCTGCTGCAGAACGATCCGCATTTCCGCGACCTGGTGCTGTTCTACGAATACTACCATGGCGATACCGGGCGCGGGGTAGGCGCCTCGCATCAGACCGGCTGGTCAGGCCTGGTGGCGTCGCTGATCCACCGCCTGAACGGCCATGACTACTCGCGCTGGACCCCTCCCGGGTCCGCCCCGGCCTGACCTCAGGCTGCGGCCGCCGCGTGCAGGGCGCTGCGCAGGCGCTGGATGTCGTCCTGCAGGCGGCGCAGTTCCGGCAGGCTCTGGCCGGTCGCCTTCACGATGCAGCCGGGCAAACCGAGCGCGCGTTGGCGCAGGTCCCTGCCGGTTTCGGTCAGCCGCACGCGCACCTGCCGCTCGTCGGCGCTGTCACGCTCGCGCTTCAGCACCCCGGTGCATTCCAGCCGCTTGAGCAGCGGCGTCAGCGTGCTGGAGTCCAGGAACAACTTCTCGCCGACCTGCCCCACCGTCAGGTCGTCCTGCTCCCACAGCACCAGCATGACCAGATATTGCGGGTAGGTGAGCCCAAGCTCGTCGAGCAACGGCTTGTATACCCGGTTCATGGCGTGGCCGGCGGAATACACCGCAAAACAGAACATCTGGTCGAGGGTCAGTCCGTCATCCCGCATGCTGGCTCCCTGGTATGGCGCACTGCTGGCCAGAAACATCGCGCACGATCCGATCGCAAGCAATGCATCGTCACGGCAGCCATGCGTGCGATTAGATTGTGCGCGATCAGATCGTGGACGATGCTGGTGTGGTCATCTTCGCAAGGACGATTTCAATGTCGACAAACGTTCTCTACAGCACCACCGCCCGCGCCGATGGTGGCCGCGACGGCCGCGCCGCGACCCTCGACGGCAGCCTCGACGTCCGCCTGACCACGCCGAAGGAACTCGGCGGGGCCGGCGGCACCGGGAACAATCCGGAGCAGCTGTTCGCGGCCGGCTATGCCGCGTGCTTCATCGGCGCGATGAAGTTCGTCTCGTCGCAGGGTGGCCCGAAGGTACCCGCGGATGCCAACGTCACCGCAACGGTCGGTATCGGCCCGCGCTCGGAAGGTGGCTTCGGCCTGGAGATCGCACTCGACGTCGCCCTGCCCGGCCTCGACCGGGAGCAGGCCGAGACGCTGGTGCACAAGGCGCACGAGGTCTGCCCGTATTCCAACGCCACCCGCGGCAACATCGACGTCAAGCTCAAGGTCGCCTGACAATCGGGGCGGAGAGCGGTCCTGCCACCTCCGCCACCCACCGCCGCACGGTGAGCACGGCATCCGCAAAGGCGCCGGGTGCCTCGTACGGCAGCGCGTGCCCGGCCTCGATCGAGCGATGTTCATGCCGGGCCTTGAACATCCGGGCATCATCCGCCGTCCCGCCCGGCTTGAGCGGATCCCGCAGCCCGTCGAGTGTTACGGCCGGAACGGTGATCGGCGGGCGCAGGGCGAGCCGCTCCTCCAGCCCCAACAACGAGGGATCGCCCTCGGCGAGGCCGAAACAGTACCGGTAGCAGTGGATGACGATTTCGACGAAGTCGGGGTTCTCGAAGGCGGCGGCCGCTGTCTCGAATGTCGTCGCGTCGAACGCCCATCCCGGCGACCATTGCTGCCACAGCATGCGGCACAGGTCGCGACGATGCGCCGCCAGGCATTCGCGGCCGCGTTCGATCTGGAACAGATGCTGGTACCACATGACATGCTCGAGCGCGGGCGGGTAGCTGTGCCGCAGCCGGGCCACGTCGATCACGTCGTAGCTTGCCAGGGAAACCAGGCCGTGCACCCGCTCCGGCCAGAGCGCGCTTGCCACGCACGCCGACAGGCCGCCCCAGTCGAAGCCGGCGAGGATCGCGCGCTCGATGCTCAGGGCGTCGAGCAGGCTGACGACGTCGCGGCCGAGTGCGGCCTGCTGTCCTGACCGCATGGTGTCCGCGTCCAGGAACCTGGTCGGCCCGAAGCCACGCAGGTAGGGCACGATCACCCTGGCGCCCGCCTCGGCCAGACCTGGTGCCACCTCGTCATAGGCATGCACGTCGTAGGGGAAGCCGTGCAGGAGCAGGACCGGCCACCCCTCGGACGCGCCGTATTCGAGATACGCAACCTCGAGGAGGTCGGTGCGGACCGTGCTAGCCCGGGCTGCGTCCGACATCACCATCCGGCTGTGCCGCGGCCGGCTGCTGCGGCCGCACGCCCAGGATGTGGGCGATCGCGTAGGTGAGGTCCGGACGGTTCAGCGTATAGAAGTGGAACTCGTCCACGCCGTTCGCCTGCAGCAGCCGCACCTGCTCGGCGGCCACCACGGCGCCGACCATCCGGCGGGTATCGGCATCCTCCTCGGTGCCGCTGAACATCGCGCCGAGCCAGCCGGGCACCGCGGTGCCGCAGGACGACGCGAAGCGCGTCGCCGCCCCGAAATTCGAGACCGGCATGATGCCCGGCACCACCGGCGCGGTGATCCCGGTGGCAAGGCAGCGATCGAGGAAGCGCAGGTAGGTGTCCGCCTCGAAGAAGACCTGGGTGATCGCACGCGTGGCGCCGGCATCGAGCTTGCGCTTGAGGTTGTCGAGATCCGCCTGCGGGCTTGCAGCCTCCGGATGCATCTCCGGATAGGCGGCGACCGAGATCTCGAAATCCGCGACCCGCTTCAGCCCGGCCACCAGCTCGGCGGCGCTCGCATACCCCTCGGGATGCGCCTCGAACGCGCTCTCCTTGGGCGGGTCGCCACGCAGGGCAACGATATGCCGCACGCCGGCGTCCCAATACTGCCGGGCGACGTCATCCACCGCTCCGCGCGAGGCGCCGACGCAGGTCAGGTGGGCGGCCGGCGTCAGGCTGGTCTCGCGCACGAGGCGCGCAACGGTGTCGTGCGTGCGCGCCTGGGTCGAGCCGCCGGCGCCGTAGGTGACCGACACGAAGCTCGGTCGCATCGTCTCCAGCCGCCGGATGCAGGCCCAGAGCTGGGTTTCCAGCGCCTCGGTGCGCGGCGGGAAGAACTCGAACGACAGGATCGGCGCCGGTCCGGCCTGGCGCATCGGCAGCCCGGCCACACGGGGGCCGGTCAGCCAGCGCTCCAGGGGAGCCAGGCCAGAGATCGGAGATGCCTCGTTCATGCTCTTCGTTCCGGATGACCCGTCTGCAGGACGGGAACCAGTGGGCGGAGTTGCATGGTAGCGGCGACACGCAACCGGCACAAACGTCATGACATGGCCGCCGGGAGGCAACGACTCCCGGTGGTTGCGCGTGCTTGCCCCCGTGTTAATGAAGTTGCGGTGTGACTATACGGTCATCGTCCTGCCGGTGCAGGCAGCCGGAGACCGACCGATGCAGGGCAGCCGGGGATGAGGATGCGGACCGTGGGACCAATCCGGACGGGGATGCGGCGCGCCGGCGCCATCGTGGCAGCCGGGCTCCTTCTGGGGGCGGGCGGCTGCGCGCAGAAGCCGACCGATCCGGATGCCCTCGCCGACTACAACAGCACCAACGACCCGCTGGAGCCGACCAACCGCTTCTTCTACCGGGTCAACAACACGGTCGATAGATACACCCTCAAGCCGGTCGCTCAGGCCTATGTCTATGTGCTGCCGCAGCCGGTGCGCACCGGTGTGCACAACGCGCTCGCCAACTTCGGGAGCCCGGCCGTCTTCTTCAACGACATCTTCGAGACCAGGCCGCGCCGCGCCGGCGACACCTTCGTGCGCTTCGTTGTAAACTCGACGGTCGGTGTCGCCGGCGTGTTCGACGTGGCCAAGAGCCTCGGCTATCCCGCGCACGACGCGGATGGCGGCATGACGCTGGCGAGCTGGGGCGTGCCACAGGGCCCGTACCTCTACCTGCCGGCGCTCGGGCCATCCTCGCCACAGGCGATTACCGGGTTCGGGATGGATATCGCCCTGCAGCCTTTGACCTACGTGCCGCGCGGGTATGGCTTGCTGACCCTGAACTGGGCGCTGTACGGTATCGGCGCGGTGGATGCCCGGGCCGGGGTGCTGAACGACCTCGACCAGATCAACCGCGACGCGCTCGATCCGTATGCCACCCTGCGCAGCCTGTACCGGCAGCACCGTGCCGCGCAGATCGAGGCGATGCGCAAGGACAACCGTATGACGACACCGGATTGGTATACGCAATGATCGGGGCCGACTGCATGCCTGACGCTGACCAACACCCTCTCGCTCCGCACCGCGCGGTCCCGACGCGGCGGCGCCTGGGTGCCGCGGCCGGGGCTACCGCCTGCCTGGCCCTGTTGCTTGGAAGCGTCTCCGCGCGCGCGGAGAATGCCGACGTCGCCTTCGTGCACCAGTTCGGCGACAAGCTGGTGGCGGTCATCAACGGCTCCGGCTCGACCGCCGATAAGAAGCAGCAGATCCAGCCGCTGATCGACCAGAACGTCGACGTCGACGGCATCGCGAAGTTCGCGTTGGGGCGCTACTGGCGGCTCGCGACGCCGAGCCAGCAGCAGCAGTTCGTCACCCTGTTCCACCATGTCCTGCTCAACACCATCACCGGCAAGCTCGGCGAGTACCAGGGCGTGCGCTTCTCGGTCGGCGGCGAAACACCGCATGGCAATGCCGAGACACAGGTGGCGACCACGATCGACCGGCCCGGCCAGCCGCCCGCGGACGTGGACTGGGTGATCAGCCACGCGGGTGGCGCACCCAGGGTCGAGGACGTGTTCGGCGAGGGGGTCAGCCTCAGCCTGACCCAGCGCCAGGACTATTCGAGCTACCTCTCGCGCAACGGCAACGACATCAACAAGTTGCTGGGCGCCATGCAGAGGCAGGCCGCCCGTTCTTCCTGAGACGCCTAAACCGTCCGGTCGCTTGCATAGACCAGCATGGTATGGCCGGCGCGCAGGAAGCTGCCCCTGACCTGCATGCCGATGCCGCCCAGGATCGTGCGCGAGGCGAAATTCTCCTCGCGCGCGACCGCGACCACGCGCATCTCGCCCTGGTCGTGCGCATAGCGTAGCGCCGCCGCGGCTGCCTCGCGGGCGATCCCCCTGCCACGCGCATGCGGCCAGATCGCAAAGCGCAGCCCGAGACCCAGGCCGTCCGGGCGCTCGTGCAGGCCGGTCATGCCCTGGAACACGGCGTTCTCCATGATGGTGAAGATGCCGACGCGCCGCCGCGCCCAGAAGGCGATGTCGTCCGCCATCTCCTCGGTCGCCTGCTTGCGGCTGCGCACTCCGCCCAGCATCATTCCGAACGCGCCGGCATCGCCCTTCAGCCGGACCATGTTGTCCAGGTCCGGCCAGCCGACCGGGGACAGGATCAGCCGCGCCGTCCGGACCGTGCGTCCGAGTGAGGAGAAGCCTGTCATCGTCGGCTCCCGGGCCGGCTCCCGGGCCGAGGCCAGGACGGCCGCGCCGCACGGCGCGGCGCCATCTGCGCGCTAGCGGGCGATCGGTCGGTACTTGATGCGGTGCGGCTCGGTGGCCTCGGCGCCGAGACGGCGTCGCTTGTCCTCTTCGTAGGCCTGGAAGTTGCCCTCGAACCACTCGACGTGGCTGT
>CAXTVI010000055.1:0-20950 GCA_964247695.1 uncultured Acetobacteraceae bacterium | reverse complement strand
TTGCCGCACCCGTTGGACCCCAGGAACCCGAATATCTCGCCCCGGTTGATCTTGATCCGGGCCAATCAGGCCGACTAGGCCGCCGCGCCGCAGATCGACCGCGATATCGCGGAGCGCCACCGTCTTGCCGTAGCGGTGGCCGACGCCGACAAGCTCCGCGACGGGGACGATCGCTTGCTGCGGCACCGCCGGCCTACCGGTGGTGGACCAGCGGTCTGATGGCCGCCGGCCAGGCCGCCGTCGGGTCCAGCCGGATATAGCCCATGCCGGGAAGTCCGGCCCGGACCAGTCTTTCATGCGCGCGCAGCAGCGCGGGATCGATGCGCAGGCGGATGCGGAACATGAGGAGGTCGCGTTCCGACTTCGTCTCGACCGCCTTAGGCGTGAACTCGTTCTCGGTTGCGATGAACGAGACCGTGGCCGGCAGCGGATGGCTGGGCAGCGCATCGAGCACCAAACTGGCCTGGTCGCCGAACTTCACGCGTCCCGCGATATCCGTCGGCAGGAAAATGTCCATATAGACGTAGGTGGCATCAAGCATCGTGTAGATCTTGCCGCCTGCGGCCAGGACTTCACCGACATTGTGCAGGCGATACTCGATCGGACCATCCCTGGGAGCAACCAGAGTGTCATCGGCGATGTCGACGGCGAACAGCTCGGCGTTATGGATCGCGGCCTGCATGCCGGCCCTTGCGGAGACGATGCTGACCTGGGTGTTGTGGTAGGCCGCCATCGCGCTGTCGAATTGCGACTGGCGCTGATCGAGCACCTCGATCGTCTCGAATCCCTGCTGCACCAGCCGCCGCGCCATCTGGAGCTCCTGTGCGGTGATCCAGCGCATACCTTTGATTGTGTAGTTCCCGATAGTTGCCTGCCCGGCACACGCATGATGTGCTCGCTGCATTCAGGCGATGGTCCTCTACCAGTTACGCAAGCCTCTCATCCTGACCGATCTGCCCGATCGCCATCCGGGCCCGGGCGAGATAAAGGTCAGGATCGCCGCCTGCGGCGTCTGTCGCACCGATCCGCACGTGGTCGACGGCGGCCCAGGCGTTTGCCCGGACGCTGGGTGCGGTCTGGGCGGGTGGCTCGGACGAGCCACCGCCGGAACCGCTCGACGCGGCGATCATCTTCGCCACTGACGGCAGACTGATCCCGGCGGCCCTGCAGTCTGTGCGCAAGGGCGGCCGCGTCGTCTGCGCGGGCATACACATGAGCGACATCCCGGGCTTCCCGTACTCCCTGCTCTGGGAGGAACGCGCGCTGCTGTCGGTCGCCAACCTCACACGGCGGGACGGGCTCGACTTCCTGCGCCTGGCCCCGCGGATCGGTATCGTCACGGGCACCACCGTCTATCCGCTTAAAGAGGCGAACCAGGCGCTGGCCGACCTGCGTGCCGGCCGATACGAGGGAGCCGCCGTGCTGACGCCGTGATCGGCGCAGGACCCCACATGCAGGGCAGCACCGGCTCAGTGCGAGAGCAGGGTGCAGCGGTCAGGGCGCAGGAGCAGGTCCCGGGTTACGCCGCCCAGGACCCACTGGCGCAGCCGGCCGTGACCATAGGCGCCGGCAACCAGGAGATCGGCCCCCAACTCCTGTGCCACACTCGCCAGCTCGTTCGCATCCTCGCCATAGGAGGCACTGACCGAAGCCTCGGCCGCAATGCCGTGCCTGTGGAGCCAGTGCGAGACGTCGGCGACACGGTGCCGGGCGGCATCGGCATCCGCCGCGGGCGCGACCTCCACCACCGCCACGCGCCGCGCGAGCCTGAGCAGCGGCAGCGCGTCCATGACTGCCCGTCGCGCCTCCCGCGTATCCCTCCAGGCGATCAGCGCCTGAGCCAGCGGCAGCGACGCCGCCCCGGGTGGCGCCAGCAGCACCGGACGCCCCGCGTGTAGAACGAGGTCACCGATATCGATGTCGTGGGCCAAACGCGGGTGCTGTGGATCCTGTGCGGCGCCAACAATGAGGACATCCGCGCAGCGAGCCTGATGCGCAATATACTGGGACAGGCTTCCGTTCGTGATGTCGGACCGCCATTGCGGCTCATCTCCCCGCAGGCCCTGCATGGCGTGGAATTCGTCCTGGGCCGCTCCGATCTCGCGATGCATCTGCAGCCTGTCCTGCTCCACGAGGTCGCCCGTGTCCCATTCTTCGCTCATGACGACGGGGATCGGCTGGCAGCCGGTGATCCCGATCACCGCGGCATCCAGCTTGCCGGCAAGCTCGCAGGTCAGCCGCAGCAGGTCGGTGTTGCGGCATCCAGGCCGCAACACCACCATCAAGGTTGATTGCACGCGGCCTCCGGCATTCCCATCAGGATGCGAACTCTGGACTCGACCCGATGAAACTCAACACGAGACCTTGAGTGACGCCAACCTTGCCGGCTGCGAACTGATCCTTCGGCTGTCATGCGTAACCGGCGCGCAAGCTGGTCCGGTGAGGCCGTGATGCGGCGCAGGCTCGCTGTGTAACCCGGCAAGCAGACCCATCCTCGCGAGAGCAGGCAGCGATGTCGCACCCGTTCTGGCCATCACGGCTGCCCGGTGGTTTTCGACCGTGCGCTGGCTGATGTGGAGATCTTCGGCGATCAGCTTGTTGGGGCGACCGGCCAGAACAGAGACCATGACCTGCCGCTGCCGATCCGTCAGGCAGTCGACCGCGCGCCTTGCGCTGAGCCGATGCTCAGACGGTTCATCCTGCACCGGTGCTTTGACGGTCGGCGCGGTCGTCTCTTCGGAGTCGAGGCCCAGCAAGCTCCTGCTGAAGCGGTAGAGCGTGCTCTGAAGGAATGACCGCTCCTGCCCCGCATCGGCATGTTCAGCCGCGTAGGCCAGGGCAAGAGCTCGGGCCCGCTGCTCGATCCGAGAGGTCGCGCCAGCGGTTGCAGCGAGCGGCTCGGATTCGCCCTGCGCCTCGTCATCGCGGCCGGTATTACGGGCAACTGCGGCAGGCGGAAACTCCTGGTCCAGGAAGGCCAGGACAGGTCGATCCGGGCCGGAGCAGCGCAGCATCGGGGCCTCGGGCGGCGACGGCGCTGCGACATCGGTCGCCAGCCGGTAGCCGCGCACCGGGAGAGGCTGCATGAGCGAGAAAAAGCAGCTCCGGGCGAACGGCGATGCGGATTGCCGATCCTGGACGGGGCCGGCGACAGCAAAGCGTGCCGCCTCCGGCTCGCCGCCTTGGGCATCGGCAGCATCGCCCGCGAGGCCATCGAACCCGGCCGAAATGCCGCCGCTCCTCCTTCGTGACTGAGGGCGACCGGCCGGCAACGCAACCAGCGTCAGGATGAGATTTCCATCGTTGACCTGCCTGACCGAAAGCAGGATCTGCGCGTCAAGCGACAGCATGCACGGCGTCCGCTCTGCAACTTGAGCGCCGATAAGCTTCTGGTAGCGCTGCATCAGTTCAGATCTCCACGTCTCGGTTTCATGAGCCAGGCCGGCTGTGGTCGCTGCGGCAGACAATGCCACGTGCCAGAGGCGGGAGCCCCGGCGCTCTGCAGTCGAGGCGGTGAGATCAGAGTGTAAATAGATCCGATCGGCCGGCAGCTAACCTGGGATAGTCCTTGTCCGGCGATCACGTGGTAGTGTCAGCAATGGACACAGATCCCGATCCACATGGCCAGGCAGCCCTGATGCTCTGCGAAAGCGTCGCACTCATTCTGATCGAGCGCGGCCTGGTCGGCAAAGAGCAGATGCAGGAAGCGATCAGCGGGGTTATCGAGGTCAAGCGCGAGATGGCCGGGGCAGATGAAAGCGTCGTGGTCAGCGTCAAGTCGATCTCGCTGCTGCACGCTGTGGCACGCAGTATTTCGGCGGCGCCGGATCCTCTGGTTAAAGTCGCCTCTTGATCCTCAGGCAGACTGCAAGCGGCGCGAGGGGCTTCGGCCGCCGGGCCGGTGTCTGTCCGCATTCTCCGGGGCTTGCCGCTCCTGTCGAGACATGCTTGTTTTCGGATGAACAACCCAGTGTGTGCGGCTGACCGGTGGCTAACCGCAATCCTTTGATACGCAAGCTTTCGCATTTTGCACCGCTTTCGGACGCGGACGCCGCGGCACTGGACGCGCTGACCTCGCGGGAGGAGCGATTCTCCTCCCATGTCGATATCATCACCGAGGGCTCGGTTCCGCGTTCGATCTTTGTCCTTATCGAGGGCATGGCGGTCCGCTATCGCGATCTTCCGGATGGCAGCCGGCAGGTGATCACCTTCCTCATTCCAGGCGACATGTGCGATCTGCATGTCTTCCTGCTCAAGACGATGGATCATTCGATCGGAACGCTGACACCTGTCCGGCTCGCACCGGTCTCGCGCGACAGCATGATGGACTTGTTCATCCGCCATCCGAGAGTTTCGGCGGCGCTCTGGTGGAGCTCGCTGCAGGAAGAAGCCATGCTGAGGGAGCGCATTGTCTCGCTGGGCCGGCGCGACGCGCGGGGTCGCGTGGCCTATCTGCTCTGCGAACTGCTCTGGCGACACGTGGCGATCGGGCTGACCAACGGCCGCGCCTTCACCTTGCCTCTCACCCAGACCGAGCTCGGAGACAGCCTTGGGCTGTCGCCGGTTCATGTAAACCGTATCCTGCAGGAATTTCGCAAGCACGGATTGATTGTGCTGGAGCGTCACCGACTTAACATCGTCGATCTCAGCGGTCTGCAGGTCATCGCCGAGTTCAACGACGCCTACTTGAATTTCGAAAGTGCATCGGCAGAACTGACTGACTATTTTGACAGGCTGGAGAACGTAAAGCAAAGCTAGGCCCGTGCCGCCGTCTGGCTGGCTGGCAGGCTGAGCGCCCGAGGGATGATCGATGGCCGACGCCGTGCTGGCCTTGAATGCGGGCTCGTCCTCGATCAAGTTCGCGCTGTTCGAGATCGGGCCTGCCGACGACGCGGACCCCGTTTCGCGTGGCCAGATCGAGGGCATTGGCGAGGCGCCGCATTTCGCGGCGCGCGATCCATCCGGTGCGATCCTGACCGAGCGGCGCTGGACGCATGATCAGGCGCCGGCGCACGAGGTGCTGCTCGCGTACCTGCTGGACTGGGTGGATCACCACCTGGGCAACGACCGGCTGGTGGCGGTCGGGCATCGCGTCGTGCATGGCGGCGCGGACCATGGCGCGCCGGAACGGGTGACGGCTGGGCTGCTGGACGCGCTCGACAAGCTGACGCCGCTGGCACCGCTGCACCAGCCGCACAGCCTGTCGCCGATCCGCGCCATCATGCAGGCGCGGCCCGGCCTGGTGCAGGTTGCGTGCTTCGACACCGCGTTCCACCGGACTATGCCGCCGGTCGCCACACGCCTCGCTTTGCCACGCAGCACCGAACGCCAGGGGTTGCGCCGCTACGGCTTTCACGGCCTCTCCTACGAATACATCGCCGCGCGGCTCGCGACCGCTGCGCCAGCGCTGGCGGCGGGGCGCGTCATCGTGGCGCATCTCGGCAATGGCGCCAGCCTGTGTGCAATGCGCCAGGGGGTGAGCCTTGACACCACGATGGGCTTCACCGCGCTGGACGGGTTGGTGATGGGCACCCGCTGCGGCAGCATCGACCCGGGCGTGCTGCTCTACCTGCTGCGCTCGGGAGGTCTCTCCGTGGCCGATCTCGAGGACCTGCTGTATCGTCGGTCCGGCCTGCTCGGGGTCTCCGGCCTCGACAGCGACATGCGCGCGCTGCTGGCGAGCCACGAGGCGGCGGCACGCGAGGCGGTCGAGCTGTTCGTCTATCGCTTCGTGCAGCAGGCCGGCGCCATGCTCGCGGCCCTCGGCGGCCTGGACGGGCTGGTGTTCACCGCCGGGATCGGGGAGCACGCACCGGAGATACGCACGGCCGTCTGCGCGAAGCTCGCCTGGCTCGGCCTCGCTCTCGACGAGGAGCGCAACCGGAATGGGCAAGGCCGGATCAGCGCGCCACAGAGCCCTGTCGAGATCTGGGTGATCCCGACCGACGAGGAGGCGATGATCGCGCGCCACACCCTCGTAACGCTGCGCGGCGAGGCGGCACGTCCTGTGCCCGGCGCATGATCGCGGTTCCCTAAGGCATGGCTGGCCGCCGGGTCTGGCCTGGTCGAACCCGAGGATCACCCTCAGACGCCCGGGGATCCGCGCGGCGGCTCCGGCAGGGGATTGCGGCACCGGTCCGGCATGCGCCGAGCGCGCCTTGCTCACGACGATGCGTCGGGCGGCCAGCTGTTCGAGTTCGGTGACGAGCGCCGGCTTGGCCAGCAGGAGTGGTGTCAGATCCGCGCGCGCGATCCTGTAGACCGTCGCCCGGGTCAGCGCCCTGACCTTGAAGAACGTCCTCGCTTCCGGACGCGCATTCGTCTGCCCGAAGCACTCTCCGGGTGCGAGCCGGGTCATCTCGACGTCGGCGCCACGCTGCTGCTTCGACGCCACCAGGATGCCGGCCGTGAGGATGAAGAGCGCGGGCGCAGGAGTGTCCTCCTCCATCAGCGTCTCGCCCGGCTTGAATATGTCCCGGAGCATCCTGGGGATGAGCTCGCTGCGCTCGCTCTCGGAGAGCGAAGCGAAGACCGGCAGATGGTCGAGCAGCCGGCGCGCCGTCTCATCGTGCGTCCAGGGTGCGCGCTGCACGGACAGCGCCGGACTTCCGGCCGGAGGCGCCGGCCGCAGCCCGGCGGCCACGCAATGCCGGAACACCCGGTCGAAGACCTCGTTGCGGGCGGCCGACCCCTGCTCGTACTGCGCGACGAAGCACATCAGCTCGCACTCGAGCGCCAGCGCGTCGAGCGAGAGGATGGTGACGATCGGCTTCGGGTCTTGCAGGATCTGGTTGCAGCCGAGCATGGCTGTCTCCAGGATCGCCACCGCAGCCGAGGGCGCTCCGGCCGGATCGACACGCATGGCGATGGTGATGCCATGCGCGCCGCCCGGCTTGCTGGCATTGACGAGCCTCGTCTTGGCAATCACGCTGTTCGGTATGATGGCGACGTCGTTCGACAGCGTGATCAACTGGGTCGCGCGCCAGTTCGTCTCGATGACCCGCCCGGTCAGGCCGGTCTCGAGCGTCACCCAGTTGCCTGGATGATACGGCCGGGCGAGGTTGAGCACGACACCCGAGAAGACATCGCCCAGCGTGCTCTGCAGCGCGAGCTCGAGAACGATCGCCACGGTCCCTGATGCCGCAAGCAGGGCGCCGAGCGAGATGCCGAACACATACGACGTGATGCCCAGGATCGCGCTGACATAAATGAATCCCGCGCACAGGTCCTGGAGGAACCGGGTCTCGACAGGCTTCCTGCGGAACACCAGGGCCGCGCGCGTGAACCCGGCCAGCAGCCAGGCTCCCGCAAGCCACCAAACCATCTTGAAGGCGCTGATGACCATGACTTCCAGAACGTGCGGCAACGCCGGTGTCGGCTCGAACGGAACGATGCCGCCCGCGACGATGATCATCGTGACACAGACGAAGATCGCGAACTGACAGAGGAAGTGGCGGATCGGATTGTCGCGAAACGCCATGCGCGTGAGGAAGAACCCTGCAAAGAGAGAGCTCATCGGCCCGGACGCCATCCCGGCGGACCGGCTGCGCGACCGTCTCAGGATCGACATTGGCGAGCAGAATAACTCTCGTGAATATATCTCACATCGGTCGGCAGGCCATCGACAACAGGGATCACGCCTCCGCCGCGGGCCCTGAAGCCGTCAGCGCCCTGCGCCCCAGAGCGCGCCGTTGCGCGCCGGTGAGGCTCGACAGGTCGACGTCGATTTCCATGCCGAGCCGGCTGGCGATGGTCGCATGATGCTGGCGCAGATAGAACTCCAGGTCGTGCGCCGCGTTGCTGTGGCCGTGGCCATGACCGGCCAGCACGATGCCACCGCCGCCTTGCAAAGCTTGCGCGATACGCTCGTAGTATGCGGGATCCGACTTCCATCCGGTGTCGCTGTCATGGGTCCGGGTCCGGTGTGCAAGCTCATGCAGCTTGTGCGGCGAGAGGTCGGACCGGATGAGGTGGTTGTCCTCCTCGCCGGAGGCGACATCAAGGCGATAGACCCGGGCCTCGCGTCGCTCCACAACCACCAGCACATCGTGCCCGGGCTCCGCCGCAGCCCGCGCGGTCGGCAGGGCTTCGACGGCATGCGGCGACCAGCCGGCTCGCGTCAGCATGTGCCGGAAATCGATCAGCATCGTTGCCGGCACGTCCTTCGTGTGCGGCTTCCTGAACAGCTTGCGTTCACCCGCGACGGCAAAGCAGGTCTCGCCATCCGGGTGATTCTCGATCTCCCCGATTGTCTTCATCAAGGCGACGATATCCATCCATTCGAGCCCGTGCGTCAGGGGATGCTGAAACAGCGCATCCAGGGTCGCTCGATGCGCCCGTGACAGGCTCTCCCGGTCCGCCGCACCTGGACCGAAGCTCGCCACGATGTCGATCGTCGTCATGAAGGCACTCCCACTGGTCCAGGGCGATACCGGGCGTGCGATGCGAACGCGCTCACGGCACGCCGATAATGTTCTGGAGCGCCGTCACTCCCGGTGCGGACCAGGCGCCCAGCGGCGCGGTCCGACTGTCATCCAGGGGATGAACCTCGCCCGGGAGCCTGATCGTGCCGGCCTCTGCGTCGACGAGGATATCGTCGGGGTTCAGGAACCAGGACCGGTAGAGCGCATCGACGATCTCGTCACCCGTGTCGGGGTTGCCGGGTTCCGGCTCGCGCGCATAGCTGCTGACGTGACCCAACAGCGTCACCCGCCCGAGGCATGCCGTGACGCTGATGTCGTCGCCGGCGACGCCCGGCTCCCACAATATTGCCGCAAGGACGTCCGCGCGCAGCCGGATATCGTCAAACATGATGCTTCCGATCGAGGTCCAGGAACCGATTCCCAATGCGCCGCTTCGCGATGACCCTAGATCCAGCCGCCTGTTCTTCGCAGCGACGGAAACTACCTACCGACCCATGCCAGCAGGTCTCGCGACACTGCCGCACCCGGGACAAGGCCTTCTGCAGGCGTCCTGCGATCAAGGTGCATCGGTCGGTCCGGCTGCAGGACATGGGCAGCCCCCTCGAACTGCAAGGTCATGCGGACAGGACCGCGCATCGTGACGTCCACGCCACCATCGGGGCCGCCGATCCCGATGCGCAGGAGGCATTCGCGCCACTGCACGCAAAAAGCAAGGCTGCTCCACTCCGCTGGCAGCTTCGGGTCAAGCGCCACGCCGTCGTCCGTCAGCGACAGCCCGGCAAAGCCGAACACCGCCGTGAGCCAGAGGCCGCCGAGGGCCGCAATGTGGATGCCGCCATCGCCGCCGCCCTGGGTGTCGCCAAGGTCGATTTCGGCCGTCTCGCGGAAATAGCGCAGGGCAAGATCGGTGAGGCCCAGGCGTGCCGCGACGAAGGCATGCATTGCCCGGCTGAGCGAGCTGCCATGGCTGCAGCGGGACTCGTAGAAGCAGAAGTTGGCGAGCCCTGTCGTGCCGGAGAATTCTGCGGGCAGCAGGCCAAGCAACGCCACGACATCGGCCTGCTTGACCACCTGGGATCGGCCGATACGGTCGTGTCCCAGGATCAGGTCCATGGCGACCGAGCGGCCGGCATAGTCCGCCAGATCTATCCACTCTAGCTTGTTGTAGCCGGCGAACTGCTCATACAGGCCGGTCGCTGGATCGAGCCCGGTCACGATGGTCGCGATCGTTCCGGTCCAGCGGGCGAGTTCTTCCTGCGCAAGACCGAGCCTGGCCGACAGGGCGGCCCATTGCGCCGGCCAGCGCTCGCGCAGCAGGGCCGCAACCGCAAGGCCGGTGCGGATATTCCAGCGCGCCATGACATTGGTGAAGGCGCTGTCATCGACATGCTCGTGATATTCGTCCGGACCGATGACGCCGCGGATATGACTGAGCCCGTCCGCCTCCAGCCGGGCGCGGCTGGACCAGAAGCGCGCGGTCTCGAGCAGGATCTCGGCGCCGGCCTCGAGCAGGAAGGCCTCGTCGCCGGTAGCCCGCCAGTACTGCCAGACGGCATGGGCGACATCGGCACTGATATGCTGCTCCAGCTCGCCGCACAGGATATCGATGACGGTATGATCCGCGGCGACCGCATGACGCGGCGTGGCCTCGTTGCCGCTATCGGCCGACTCCCAGGCATACAGGGCGCCCTTCCAGCCCATGCCGGCGGCCTTCGCCCGCGCGCCATCCAGCGTGCGATACCGGTACATCAGCATCGCGCGCGCCGCCTGGGGCCACGTCATGCTGTAGAACGGCAGCAGGTAGATCTCGGTGTCCCAGAACACGTGCCCGCGATAGCCGTCTCCGGTCAGCGCGCGGGCCCCGATCGAGACATGCTCGTCCTCGGGGTTCGCCGCGCTGTTGAGGTGGTAGATCGCAAACCGCAGCGCCCGCTGCGCGGCGGGATCCCCGCCGACCTCGACATCGCTGCTCTGCCAGCGGGCCGCCCAGGCAACCCGGTGCGCCGCCATCACGGCTGCCGTCCCGAGGCCGGAGGCGATCGCCAGCCGTCTCGTGGCGCACGCGCCCGGATCGCCATCCGGCCCATCAGACCGCACGACCGCGACCATGCGCTCGAACCGGATCGTCTGGCCGGCCCGGCAGGTCCACCGCCAGGTATCGCGCAGCGGGCCGTACCTCGCCGGCGGCCGGAGGCTGCCGTCGATGGCGAGCCTTGCCTCGGTGGCGATCGCAAGGCGGTGGCCGCCGGTATGGGTGCGCCATTCCCCGAGATCGTTGCCGAGACGCTCGGGGATCAGGCCCAGCTCGACACTTTCGAACGACGCCTCGAACTCGATCCCGGCGTCGCCGGTCCGGACCTCGATCTCGATGATTTGCAGGCCGATCGCGCGATCCGCCTGCGAGGCCAGACGCAGCGTGCGCACCAGCAGAAGCAGGGGAGCCCCGCCATCGCGGCTCCGATGCTCATGCTCGAAACGGCTGAGCAAGGCGCCGCCCCGCATGTCCAGGGTCATGCGGTGCGCGGTCACCTCGCTTGGGTGGCGCAGCAGGGTGTGCCCATCGAGCAGGACGCGCACGTGCAGCCAGTCCGCCGCCGGCACCAGTCCGGGCGAGACGGGTTCCGCAGCCTGCCCACCGCCCTGTGCGGTTGGAATGCCCGGGCTATCGAACAGGCCAGCGACATAGGTGCGCGGTGGCGCCAGCCAGCGGGTGCCGCGCGTTGCCGCGCGCGCGCCGCGCACGCCGATCAGGCCGTTGCCGATGGCATAGCGCGCTTCCAGGCTGCCCTCGCGCAGGGCATCGAAGCCATCGGTCGTCAGAACCCAGGCCGGCGCGGCTGGCGGCTCGAGGTCCAGGCCGGCGGCAAGGGTCAGCCTGCTCTCGCTCACAGGCTGAGGGCCTTTTCCGCGAGAGCCTGCACCGGAACCTCGTCCAGGCTGGTCACGACCAGATCGGCGTGCGCCGCCCGCAATCCAGCGGCGTCGTCGAGCCGCGCGACGCCGATAGACCGCATCCCGCAGGCACGCGCGGCCTCGATGCCGGCCGGCGCATCCTCCAGGACGATGCACTGCGACGGCGCGAGCTTCAGGCCAGCCGCCGCCAGAAGGAAGATCTCAGGGTCGGGCTTGCCGTGCGCGAGGTCGCGTCCGCACACATTCACCTCGAACATCTCGAACAGGCTGCGACCCGGTTCGGCCACGATCGCGCGCAGCATCGCGTTCGCGTTCTTCGAGGAGGACGCGACGGCCATCGGCCAACCGAGCCTGCGCAGGGAACAGACGAGCCGTATGGCGTCGGGGAATGCCTGCACGGCGCCCGCGCGCACGAGTTGCTCCAGCCGCGCCTGCTTGCGTGTCGCATAGGCCGGCGCCAGGCCCGCGGCGTCCGCCACGCCGAGCGCCAGGAGCGCGGACAGGGCGCCTGCTCCTCGCGGCTTGCCGGCAACCGCGGCCTGGTAGAGCGCCGTCGTGAACAAGGCCGGGTCTGCCAGACCGACAAGCGCCTCGCGCCAGGCCTGCTCGTGCGGCGAGGCCAGCAGCACGCCGTCGACGTCGAAGATCGCCGCGACCGGATCGAGGGGCCGCCGTGCGAAGCCGGCTGGCGCCTCCGATGCGCTCAAGGACCGTGCTCCCGCGCGACGGCCGATGCGTCCGGTGAGGGGGTCTCGAGCGCCATCACCTTGGCGATCCGACGACGATGGCGCTTGGCCCCGCTGAACCGGCTCGCGAGGAATATCGTCACCGGTTCGATGGCGGGCCCCGGCTTGATGACCTTGCCGCCGAGGCTGAGCACATTCATGTCGTCATCCTCGACGCCCTGGCGGGCCGCGAATGCATCCTCGATGAGGGCGGCGCGAACGCCGTGCAGCTTGTTGGCGGCGATCGGCGCACCCACCCCGCTGCCGCACAGGGCAAGCCCTCGCTCGAGCGCGCCGCTGGCCACGGCTTGCGCCATCGGTACAACGAAGTCCGGATAGTCGTCGGCAGGGTCCAGTTCCCTCGCCCCGAAATCGACGACCTCATGGCCCGGCCGGCGCAAGGAAACCAGAAGGATGCTCGTGACCTTCGGCGCGTTCTTGAACGCGCGCCACACGAACACGCCCCGCAAGGCGCCGATCAGCGTGGCACCCTGTTCCATGCCATGGGCCAATGCTGCGCCCGCCTTGGTGCTGGCAATCACGTTCAGGCACATCC
The DNA here is from genome assembly GCA_964247695.1 of uncultured Acetobacteraceae bacterium. Lineage (GTDB taxonomy): Bacteria > Pseudomonadota > Alphaproteobacteria > Acetobacterales > Acetobacteraceae > Lichenicoccus. The sequence continues at coordinate 8,333 of CAXTVI010000055.1, read as the reverse complement.
CGAGGCTCCAGATCGCGCCGCCGAGGATGCCGACGACCGGAGCCGCCGACGCTGCCGATGGTCAAGGCGGGGCCGAGGGCCAGGAGCAGGACGCCGATCGAATAGTTCCAGCAATAGAGCTCGAACGACCACTCCTCGCTCGCGAGCTTCTGGGTGTTGGCCCAGGATCCCCAGCACAGCATGTGTGACGACACACATGGTGATGGCGAGTGCCGGTGATTGGACTATGAACATGTCGCGTCACCGGCCCTGGCTGAGTATGCGGCCATCAGGGGCCGACTTGGTTCTGCTCGAGATAATGCGCGTCGTCCGCCTCCTGCCGGGCCTCCGTGTCCGCCGGCATCGGCAGCACGATCCTGTCGCGCCGATCGCGCTCCGACGGCTCGACCGACAGTATCCTGCCGGTGCCGTCATCGGCCGTGAACGACATGATGCTTCCGCAGCATTCCGGGTCCGAATACTCGAGTACATATCGGCTGACACCGGGCGTTGCTGTCGGCTCGATTTCCCCTGAGAACTGCCCCGCCAGGCCTCGGAAGCGGCTGGATCCCTCGATCAGCACACCATCGCTACCGGCCGAGAGGCTGAACTGGATCGCGCCGGTGCCATCCTGCAGTCTGAACTGCCCGTGGGCTGGCCCGGCAGTCGCGAGCAGCGCACCGATCAGTTCGATCACGGAGCAATCCTGTTCTCTCATCGCATCGGCCTCATGGAGTGCTGTCGCAGCCAGTCGATGCCTCACTAGAGCTTTATCCGATCGATAAACAAGGCGATCGGATGATGCTCTAGCTTGTCGTTCTGACGAGCATCTTTATCCGATCGATAGGTGCCCGACAGCCGTACACGGCCGCCTTCGGCTGTGACATTCGCCGTCTTTGGGTCAAAGAACCACGAGCGTTGCAGGGCGTCCATGATGTTGTCGGAGATATTCAGCGTGTTGACGGCTGGCTTGATCGTGACCTGGTCGGAGAGGCCGATGACGCCGGCGAGATGACGGACATCGGCCGCCGCCGCCGCCTTTTCGAAGTGCCAGCGCACGGCCCCGGTCAGGGTGACCCAGCCCTGCTCCACCTTGTGGGGACGGCAGTATCCCAGGCGCGCCGATTGACAGCCGCCACCGCGATGTCGTCATCGCTGCGCGCCATGTCGAAGGCAAGATGGACCTCGAGTTCCTCGGCAACACCCTTCACCCCTTTTCACCCGCCTTGCCGCGTCCTCGGCGGCATTCTTCTGCTGGAAACTCAGGAAACTTTCGACGTGCCCCGACAGGGTCACGACGCCGTACCTGGCAGTCACTCCGATGTGGGCCGTGGTGATGCTCGGCTCCCATGCCAGCTCGGCGAGGACGGACTTCTGCAGGATGTTATCCTGAGACATGCTTTTTATGCGGTAGCGAAGCGACGGCAGGTTCCATGACGCTCGCTGCATCCGTGAATGGAACTTACCTGACCCGACCGCAAGCATCGGGAAGTGCTTAGGCGGACTGTCTACGGCCCGGCGGGTCGCTGCCCGGCGGATCTCGCCGGGCTCGTAATCAGTGGATCATCAGGAGGGGGAGATCGGCGTGATCAAGAACATGCCGGGTCACGCCGCCGAGCAACGCTTCCCGGACCCGGCTGTGCGTGAAGGCTCCAAGTGCCAGCAAGCCCACATCGAGGTCGGAGACCTCTCGGAGCAGCCTGCCGCCGACAGTCTCGTCGGCGTCCGGCATGATGCGCACCAGCGTGGCCTTGATCCCCTGCCACGTCATCGCTTCGACCACATCCTCGGCCGGAATGCTAGACCTGTCGCTTCCCGAATTTCCGTGCGCGGAGCCGACGGAGAGCACATAGACCCGCTCCGCCTCGTGCAGAAACGGCAGGCTGCAGGCGAGGCACCGCACGGCCTGCAGGCTGTCGTTCCACGCCAACGCCACCTTTCCCAGTGGTGGCACCACGGGCGCGCCCGGGAGAAACAGCACCGGCCGGCCGCTGTCGAACAACGCGGCGTCGACCACCGCCGAGCTCAGCCCCAGCCGCCTGGGCTGCGCCGCCATGATGATGACGTCGGCGAGGCGCCCGCGACGGAGGAGCCCGATCTCCGCAGGGCCTTTCCAGTCGGACCACCTGGCATAGGTCGTCCGCAGCTTGTGGTCGACGATGTCGACCGGCAGCTCACGTGTCGCGCGCCAGGCTTCGAAACGTTGCCGAACCCTTGTGGCATTGCTGTCGCGCGCTTCATTGAGTGCATCGATCGGGATCAACCCGAGCGGAGTGAACGAGCAGTCCGCAAGGAGCTGCTCCGGATCGCTCTGCAACAGAAGAACCTCGAGATGGCTCTCCATGGTCCGCGCGATCTCCAGGGCCCCATCGAGCAGCTGCTCGGCGGCGGTATCCATCTGCAGCACGACCAGGATTGTCCTGATGCTCATTGCCCGCTCCTCACCGGCTGACCGTTTCGCACAGGCGGCTCATCCGACCAGGATGTCGTTCTCGACAGAAATCGTTCCATTCGCGGCCCAGGCGGTCTCGGCGGCGACCTGCCGCTCGTACGACGACTTGACCCTGCCGCCGAGGCGGACGATGCCGTCGCGCGCGGTGACCGTGACGAGCGTTGGGTCGAAGAACCAGGACCGGTGCAGGGCGTGCATGATCTCGTCGCTGATGTTCCCGGCACCTTCGCTCGGGCGGATGGTGACCTGGTCGGTCAGGCCGACGACGCCGGTCAGGTGGCGGACGTCCAGCACCGCCGCCTGCTTCTGGAAGTAGTACTGCACCTCGCCTGTCAGGGTGACCCAGCCCGCCTCGACGCGCGCCTGCACCGAGTTTCTCGGGACCGAGCTGTCCCAGGCCAGCCGATCGACCGTCGCCCTGGCGATGTCGTCATCCCCCCTGGTCATGTCGAACGGCAATCGGACCTCGATGTCCTCCGCAACCGCCCTGACGCCTCTGACCCGCCGCGCGGCGTCCTCGGCCGCATGCTTCTGGACGAAGCTGTCGACATGCCCCGACAAGGTGACGACACCGTCATCGGCTGTCACGCCGATATGAGCCGCCGTGATGCTGGGCTCCCAGGCCAACTCGGCGAGGACCGACTTCTGCAGCTGACCGTCTTGCGACATAGCGCCCTCCAGGGTTGGCGAGATCCTCACGCGCCGGATCATTGGCTGCGCCCCAGGAACCTGCTGTGCGACTCCTACGCCTGCCCCTGCTATCGCTGCAGCGTCGGAAACTACTCACAGGACGATCGCGAGTTCGACCGGGCGGACTACTCGTGCCGGGCGAGACCGTAGAGCGACGAGCCCAGCAGGGCGGCGTTGACCAGAATGACATGCACCGGGACAGCCTGGAGCATCCCGGAGAAGCGCCCCTTGGCGGAGAATGACCGCATGAAGGCGCCGTCCTGCAGGAGCGGCAGCAGGCGTGGCGGCAGGCCACCCCCGAGATAGACACCGCCGGTCGCCAGCACCTTCAGAGCCAGATTGCCGGCTTCCGCTCCCCAGACGTCGATCACGAGGCGCAGGGTGGCGGCGGCGAGCGGGTTGTTGTCGGCATCATGCAGCGCTGCCTCCACGATCAGTGGACACCGATCGCGCACCGCCCGGAGTGCCGCCGCAAAGGCTGGAGACTCAGCCGACGGATCCCTGGACCTCACATAGTCATAGACGTTGGGCAATCCCGAACCGGCGCAGACACGCTCATAGCCGGCGTGCCGGTATCGCTCGGTGAGGTACCTCCAGAGCCCGGCCTGATGTTCGTTCGTCGGCGCGAAATCGGCATGGCCGCCTTCCGATGGACAGGAGATGTAGGCCTCGCCGTTCCAGATCAGGAAAGACTCCCCCAGGCCGGTCCCCGGAGCCAGCACGGCGATCGGGGCGCGGGCGACGGCGGAGCCCACATTGATGACCGCAACCTCTTCCGGCAGCAGGTGCGGGATTGCATAGGCGACAGCCTGGAGATCATTGAGGAGGCTGACCCTGGCCAGCTTCAGGCCGGACCTGAGCGCCTGCGCATCGACATCCCAATGCAGGTTGGTCAGACGTGCACGGCCGTCGAGGACGGGACCGGCAACATCGAAGCAGGCCGTGCTGGCATCGCGTCCCACCTCGTTCAGGAAGACCTCGACGATCTCCTGCAAACCCGCATGCTCGGCACTCCGATAGTCCCGCTGCGCCAGGAACTTCCTTGGGCCGTCCTGCGGTGACACAAGGGCAAGTCGCGTCATGGTGGCGCCGATGTCGCCTGCGATCAGCATGCTGAGCACGCAGGCCGCAAGATCCGGTCAGTTGGCTTGTCTCCGTCAGGCGGCGCTTGCGGCATGATCCGCCATAGCCGCTTGCCGTATGGGTGACGACCCGTGGAAATTACCCATGGCGTACTTGGGCATTGAAGGCTGTCCGTCCATGACGCCCGGTCTGACACGTCCCGATCAGTCTTGCGTAGTTTCCGGACCTGCGCCTCCGACATGCCCGGCTCTAGGATCGGCACCTATGGGTGCGGCCTTCGCGATGCGAAATCCAAGGGCCCCCGCGCCATAGGTCGCCGGCACGTCGCGCCACTCTTAGGACCAAGACTGGGATGCCGGCACTCCCGCACGTGAACTCACGCGCCACGTCAAGTCACTTGAGCTGTCACCGGAGGAGCTTGGCCGGATGGACGCCTGCAGCTCCCGCCCCGGCTGGGACGTGTTCAAGGACGGCTGCCCGCACCGGGAAGCCACGGGGCAGGCCGCAGCGCAGGCCGACCTGCTGATCGCCCGGCTCCGCAGCGGGCAGGGCAACGTCGCCCTGTGCTCGCACGGCCAGTTTGCCTGCGCGCCGGCCGCCCGCTGGAGTGCGGCGCCCGTGTCCGGGGCCGAGGATCTTGCTCTCGCCACCGCCTCGCTCGGCAGCCTGCGCCACAACCCTGCGCACCCGGACATCCCGGTCATCACCCTGTGAGATGACGCCCTGCCGTTCCTGCCGCGTGCGGCCGTACGCGAGTAGCGGCGTTCGGATCCGTCCCCTGGTAGCCGTCTCGCCGGCCGCGAGCTCGATGATCTCGGCGGTGATCTGCTCCTGCCGGACCTGCATCGTGGGCAGTGCGCCATCGTCGAACCGGACATCGACCACAGCGCCACGCACCAACACCACGTGCCCTCGGCAGGTGCCGCGCCGACCGCTGGCGGCACCTGCGTCACACTGCTTCCGTTATGTCCGCGACAGGTTGCCGGAGTAATCGTCCTCAGCCGTGCGACTGCAGCAGCGGGAGTGGCTCTGGCTTGCCTTCGGCATGGTCGTGCACCGCCAGCATGGACGGGTTGCCGAGTTGCAGGATGTCGCGCGCATGCGCAACCTCCGCTGCCGTCCCGCGCGCAAAGACCAGGAACCCGTCCGCCTTGATCGCGGATTCGTAGTTCAGGACGCTGTCCTTCGGGATGCCGGAACTGAACAGGGCCGCCCCGATGGCGCCAAGTCCGCCGGTCACGACGGCGCCCTCGGCGGCGGACAGGGCCGTGGCGGCGAGGTACCCGAGCACGACGACGTGCCCCACGATCGGAATGGTGAGAAACAGGCCGCCGAAGAACAGGCCCCACAGGCCGCCCCAGAAGGCGCCGCGCGAGCCCCAGAACTTCACCCGGTCAGCGGTCGTATAGAAGCCGACCACCTTTTCCTCGGTATGGTAGCCCTTGCCGATGACGCTGAGGTGCTTCATGTCGAAGCCACCTTCGGTGAGTCGCTTGATGGCGGCCTCCGCGGCAGCATGCTCCGTGAATGTGGCGACCGCCGTTCCTTCGAAACTCATGAACTTCTCCCGTGCGATGCAGGCATCCGCCGAAGCTCCCGGCAGTTGCCGCGACGACGTTATGGTAGGGAGACCTGGGGTGGCTCCGTAGCATCGGAAAACACTCACCCTTCAACGGGGAACGGGGCGCCTCCGTCCGACGCCGGGTCCTGGGTAGCTACCGACCCTGACGCGGCGATGCCTTGATGCAATAGGCGACTGCATACGCCGTCGCGGCGCGTCGGAACATCGAAAGCTCCCGAGTGACGGATCAGATCCTGGCCGAGCCGCCCGCCCGCGCCCGCGCGCCCACCGGATTGTCGAGCGTCGAGGCGGCGCGGCGCCTGCAGCAGGACGGCAGCAACACCATTGCCACCGTGACGGAACATCCCGTCACGCGTGCGCTCGCGAAGCTGTGGGCGCGGGTGCCGTGGATCCTTGAGGCCGCCATCGTCCTGCAGCTGGGCTTGCGCGAGTTTGTCGAGGCGGCGGTCATCGCATTTCTGCTGCTGTTCAATGCTGCCCTCGGTTTTGTGCAGGAGAGCCGGGCGCAGGCGACTCTGGATGCACTCAAATCCCGCATGGCCCTGATCGCGCCCGTGCTGCGCGACGGGACGTGGACCAAGGTGGCCGCCACGACCATCGTCCGGGGCGATCTGGTCAAGCTGTCGCTCGGATCGGTTGTCGCCGCCGATATACGGGTCGTCGAAGGCTCGATCCTGATCGACCAGTCGATGCTGACGGGCGAATCGCTTCCCGTCGAAGCCAGCGCCGGCGGGGACATCTATGCGGCGCGCTGGTGCGGCGTGGCGAAGCCCTGGGGCAGGTTGTTGCGGTGGGTTCGCAGACCAAGTTCGGCCGGACCGCCGAACTGGTCCGGACGGCCACGGTGCAGAGATCGCAGCAGAAGGCGATCCTGCGGGTCGTGCGCAACCTGGCCTTGTTCAACGGGTCCGCAACAGTCTGCCTGATCGGCTACGGGGCCATGCTGCACCTGCCCTACGGCGCGCTTGCGTCCCTGCTTCTGGTGGCGGTTCTCGCATCGATCCCCGTGGCGCTTCCGTCCATGTTCACGCTCGCCGGCGCCGTCGGCGCGCGTACGCTTGCGGCGAAGTCCGCGCTGCCCACCAGCCTTGCTGCCGTCGAGGAAGCCGGCAGCATCGACGTCCTGTGTGCCGACAAGACCGGCACGCTCACCCCGAATGCCCTGACGATCGAATCCGTCCATCCGATGCGGGGCTTCGATGCGGCGAAGGTGCTTGCGCTGGCAGCGCTCGCCAGCTCCGACGTTGGCCAGGACTCGGTCGACGCCGCCATCCGCTCCGCAGCAGCCACCGCAGCTCCGGGGTCCGTGCAGACACCTGTCCGGAGTTTTGTTGCTTTTGATCTCGCCACGAAAGTCGCGCAGGCAACGGTCGACCAGGCCGACGGACGCCAGCAGCGGATCGTGAAGGGTGCCTTCGAGGCGATCCCAGCTGCTGTCACAGGTCCCGCCACAGGCTCAGCCGGCGTTGGCGGAGCTCAGGTTCAAGGGATACAGGGTGCTCGCCGTTGCCTCCGGGATCGCGTCGGGTTTGCGCCTCGCCGGCCTGATTGCCCTCGGCGATCCGCCTCGACCGGACTCCGCGGATCTCGTCGGCCGCCTTGATGACCTCGGCGTCGGCATGATCATGGTGACGGGGGATGCCCGCAGGACCGCGGAGGTCGTTGCGGCCGCCATCGGGATCACCGGCCCCGTCTTCGCCCCGACGCCCATCCCGGCTGCCCTGCAGGCCGATCGCTATGCGGTGTTCGCGGGCGTGCTTCCGGAAGACAAGTTCCGCCTGGTGTAGGCGCTGCAGAAGGCCGGACACATCGTAGGGATGTGCGGCGATGGCGCCAACGATGGTCCCGCGTTGCGACAGGCGCAGATGGGGATCGCGGTGTCGACGGCGACCGACGTCGCGAAGTCATCCGCGGGCATCGTCCTGACGGAGCCGGGGCTGGCAGGCGTCGTCGCCTCGATCGAGGATGGGCCGCAAGACCTACCAGCGCGCCCTCACCTAAACCCTCAGGACCATCATTCACAAGGTCACCCAGGTCCTGTTGCTCGGCTTCGGTCTTGTGATCACCGGGAGCGCCGTGCTGAACCCGATGCTGATGGTCCTGATGATGGTCAGCGGCGATTTCCTGACCATGTCGTCATCGACGGACAATGTCCGGCCATCGCCCACCCCGAGCGTCTGGAATATCCGGCATCTGACGCTTGCAGGCGCTGGCCTCGGTCTGGTCGACTTCGTGTTCTGCGCGGCCTGCGTTGCCAGGCGAAGTTTTTTCTTGGGCTGGATCTCGGCACCCTGCGGACGTTCACGGCCGCAACTCTCGTCTTCAGCGGACAGGCCGTTCTCTACGTCGCACGCGACAGGCGCCATATCTGGAGCTCGCGCCCCGGGACGTTGCTCGTTGCGTGCTCGGTGATGGATGTCGGGCTGATGACGACACTGGCCGATCGCGGCATCCTGATGGCGCCACTGCATCTGGCGGTCCTGGCGTGTCTCCTGGCGAGCGCCGCCGTCTTTGCGCTCGTCCTGGACGGGGTCAAGACGACCCTGT
>CAXTVI010000054.1:0-21360 GCA_964247695.1 uncultured Acetobacteraceae bacterium | reverse complement strand
CGTCGACCTGCACGGCGAGAAATCCTATGCGATCGCGGACGTGCTGGCGGAACGCGGCGTGCCGTTCCTGTTCACCACCGGCTACAATGTGGATGCGGTGGATGTCGCCTACCGGCGCTATCCGCGCTGCGAGAAGCCGCTGAGCGAGCGCGCCCTGTTCGCGGCGCTGCAGCCGATGGCCAGCTGACGGGTGGGTCAGATTTCCAGGGCGCCCTGGCTGTCCCGGTTGGCCTCGACCCGCACGCCGCGCTCGCCGTCGGCAAATACCAGGTCGAGCCGCATGCCTGGGCGCAGTCCGGCTGCCTTGGTGACCGTGCGGCCGCCGGAGTCGCGCACCAGCACATAGCCACGCGCCAGCAGCGCCATCGGATTGGCGCCTTCCAGCCGCGCCTGCAGGCCGTCGAGCTGGGTGCGACGCTGGCGCAGCAGCGCCAGCAGCGGGGATGCCGAGATCGGCCGGCCGGCAACACGCGCCTGTCGAGATGCGAGTGCCCGGCGGAGGGTCGCGTCGAGCCGGTTGCCGGCGAGGCCGAGCCGTCCGCGGCCGGCCGCGATCCGGGCGCGCGGCGGGTGCAGGTGGCGCTCGGCGGTGATCAGGCCGGTGCGGCGCAGGGCGAGGAGGCGGGGCAGGGCGGTGGCGAGCCCGCGCGCCGCCAGGGTCACGAGGTTGCGGCGCGCCGCGATCAGCGCAACCGGCGACGGCATGTGCCGCTCGGCTAGGACCAGGGCGTTGCGGCGCGTGGCGACGAGGTTGGGCAGCGCCATCGACAGCCGGTAGCCGCGATCGTCGACCCGCTGGCGCACGACGCCGAGCAGCGTCGGCAGGTCGGGCAGCGCGTGGGCTGCGAGATCGAGCCGGCGCCGGCGCCCCTGCACCAGGTGGTTCAGCGCGCTGATCAGCCGGGCGGCGCGATGCGCGAGGTCGGCGGCGAGGTCGGCTCGCGCCGGAACCGCGAGCTCTGCCGCGGCTGTCGGCGTCGGTGCGCGGCGGTCGGAGACGTAGTCGATCAGGGTGGTGTCGGTTTCGTGCCCCACCGCCGAGATCAGCGGGATGCGGCAGGCGGCGACGGCACGCAGCACGCCCTCGTCGTTGAACGCCATCAGATCTTCTAGGCTGCCGCCACCCCGGGCCACGATCAGCACGTCCGGGCGTGGGATGCCGCCGCTGCCATCCAGCCGGTCGAAGCCGGCGATGGCGGCGGCGATGCGCGCGGCGGCTGCTTCACCCTGCACCGGCACCGACCAGACCAGCAGCCGGCGCGGGAAGCGCCGGGCGAGCGTGGTGCGGATATCCTGCAGCACCGCGCCCTGGGCCGAGGTGACAATGCCGATCACCGTGGGCAGCACCGGCAGCGCTTGCTTGCGGTCGCTGTCGAACAGGCCCTCGGCAGCGAGCCTGACGCGCAGCCGCTCGATGCGGGCCAGCAGCGCGCCCTCGCCGGCATATTCCATGCGCTCGACGACGAGCTGGTACGACGAGCGCTCGCCGTAGGAGGAGACCCGTCCGGTCGCCACCACCTCCAGCCCGTTCTCCGGGACCAGGCCTAGCCGCGAGACGGTGCCTTTCCAGCACACGCCGGAGATCTTGCCGCCCTCGTCCTTGAGCGAGAAATACAGGTGGCCGGACGGGTAGCGCTTGAACTCGGTGATCTCGCCGCGCACCCGCACCCGGCCAAAGGAGCCTTCCAGCACCCGCTTGATGGCTCCCGAGATCTCCGAGACCGAGAACTCGGGCAGGTTCGACAAGGGCGCGGGGGTATCCATCTCCGCAGGTTAGCTTGCGGGAGGACGTCGGGGTAGTATCGCCCCAGGTGCGGGGCGAGGGTGGCGATGCGTGTTCTGCTGGTCGGGTCCGGAGGCCGCGAGCATGCGCTGGCGGCGGCAATGGCGCGCTCGTCGCTGCTGACCAGCCTGTTCGTGGCGCCCGGTAATCCTGGCACTGCCACTCTTGGCTCGAACGTCGCGGTTGCCGCGGACGACGTGGCCGCGCTGGTGGAGTTCGCGCAAACCGAGCGCATCGACCTCGTAGTGCCGGGTCCGGAGGCGCCGCTGGTGGCGGGGCTGGCCGATGCCTGCGCGGCGGCCGGGATCCTTTGTGCTGGACCGACCGCCGCCGCGGCCCAACTCGAGGGAAGCAAGAGCTTCACCAAGGAGGTCTGCGACGAGGCCGGCATTCCGACCGCGCGCTGGGAGCGCTTCACCGACGCTGCCGCCGCGCATGCCTTCGTGCGCAGGCGCGGCGCGCCGATCGTGATCAAGGCGGACGGCCTCGCCGCCGGCAAGGGCGTCGTGGTGGCGCTTAGCGTGGCGGAGGCGGAGGCGGCGATCTCCGGGATGATGGAGCACGCATCCCTCGGCGGTGCCGGCGCTTCGCTAGTCATCGAGGAGCGCCTCGAGGGCGACGAGGTCTCGCTGTTCGCCTTCTGCGACGGCACCGACGCGGTACTGATCGGTGCGGCACAGGATCACAAGTGCATCGGCGAGGGTGATACCGGGCCGAACACCGGCGGCATGGGCGCGATCTCGCCGCCGCCCGGTTTTGGCCCCGAGGCGCAGGAGCGCGCGCTGGACCTGCTGGTGCGACCGGCGCTGGCGGTGCTGGCGCGGCGCGGCACGCCGTTCCGTGGCGTGATCTTCGCCGGCCTGATGCTGACGGCACAGGGGCCGAAGCTGATCGAGTACAACGTGCGCTTCGGCGATCCGGAGGCGCAGGCGCTGCTGCTCCGGCTGCAGAGCGACCTGCTGGCGGCGCTGGTCGCCATGTGCGAGGGGCGGCTGTCGGAAAGCGGCCTCAGGTTCTCCGGGCAGGCCTCGATTGCGGTGGTGCTCGCCGGGCGTGGCTATCCGGGAAATCCGGCGACCGGCGGCGCGATCACCGGCCTCGACGCGGCCGAGACGATCGCCGGAGTGCGAGTGTTCCAGGCGGCGACGGCGTTGGATGCGGCGGGCATCCTGCGCGGCGCCGGCGGGCGGGTGCTGAGCGTGTGCGCCACGGCGGACAGTCTGGCCGATGCGCGGGACGCGGCCTATGCCGGCATCGCGCGGATCGCGTGGCCGGACGGCATCTGGCGCCGCGATATCGGCGTACGGGCCCTGGGGCGCCCTACCGGGCCGGCATAGCCTCGGCTGGCCGGTGCAGGGTGGAGACGAGGCGGGCCAGCGAAGGGCCGGCCAGCAGGACCAGCAGGAAGCGCAACACCTGCATCGCCATCACGAACGGCAGGTCGACCCGACTGCCGGCGCCGATGATGGCGACGGAATCCGCGCCCCCCGGGCTGGTCGCGAGGTAGGCGGTCAACGGGCTCACCCCGGCGACGCGATGCAGGATGTAGGCAAAGCCGCCGCACAGCGCGATCAGCGCCAGGATCGAGGCGATGATCCTGGGCAGTGCCGCGGCCGCGTTGCGCAGCATGTCGGCGCTGAAGCGCAGGCCGATGGTCCAGCCGAGCAGCGCGTAGGCGCTGGCCAGCAGCGGCATCGGCAGCACGATGGTCATCAGGCCCGTCCCCTGCAGCACCATGCCGGCGAACATCGGCACCAGCAGCGGTCCGGCCGGGATGCGCAGGACCGTGCCGAGCCCGATACCGGCGGCACCCAGCAGGATCGTCTCCGCAAGCCCGGTCGCCGGGACCGCTGCCAGCCAGTGCGGGCCGGCCGCGTGCGCCGCGGCTCCGGCCGGCATCCACAGGCGTGCCACGAGCGAGGCGATGAGCGCCGCGCAGACGACGCGCAGATACTGCATGACGGCGACGAGGCGCATGTCTGCGCCGTAGGCTTCCGCCATCAGCGTCATCACCGTGGCGGCACCCGGCATCGAGCCCCAGACCGCCGTGGTGCCGGGCAGCACGCGAAAGCGCATCAGCAGGGTGCCGAGCAGCGCCGCCGCCACGACCACCGACACCACGCCGCCCACGAAGACCGGCCAGTGGTGCACGATCTCGATGCCGAGCGTAGGCGGCAGGATGCGGGCGATCATGCAGCCGACGGCGGCCTGTGCCGCGACGAACAGCCATTGTGGCACCCGTAGCGACGCCCCGGCTCCGGCGAGCGTGGCGGCGGCGGCCATCGGCCCAAGCAGCAGCGCCGCGGGCAGATGCAGGGCCTCGAGCGGCAGCACCAGCAGCGCCGACAGCGCGAGCAGCAGCAATGCCTGAGCGGGTCGCGGCCATCCCCTCGGTGCAGGCTGCCGGGTCATGCGGTGCGGGCGAAGTCGATGCCGTTCGCCTGGACCACGCGGGCGACACGCGGCAGCACATGGGCGACTGCAAAGTCGTGCGCCTCGGTTGAGACGCTGGAGCAGGCATCCTCCGCGATGACGACGTGATAGCCGAGCTCCCAGGCATGCCGGGCAGTGGATTCGACGCCGAAGTTGGTGGCGATGCCGCCGATCACGATGCTCTCGATGCCACGCCGGCGCAGCAGCAGGTCGAGCTCGGTGCCGGTGAAGGCGCCCCATTGCCGCTTCCTGACCAGCAGGTCGCCAGGCTGTGCCAGGCCCTCTGCAAGTTCGGACCAGCCGGCTGGCAGGTCGCTGAAGCGAGTGGCCAGGGGACGGTCGACGCGTCCGGGCGGTGCATCGGAGAAATCGGGCGCAAAGGCGACGTGCACCAGCACCACGGGCGCGCCGGCTGCACGGAAGCGTGCTGCCAGCGCCTGGCCGGCGGCCAGTGTTTCCGGCCCGGTGCGCGGCTCGACGTCCATGCCGACGATGCCGTTCTGCAGGTCGATCAGCACGAGGGCGGTGGTGGAGGGATCAAGCTCGAGCATCGGCGGCTCCATCGGATCGTGTTATGCGAGGGTAGGCTCGCCTTTAGAAGTTGAGGATATCCTCGCAAATGTCAACCGCCAGGACCGGAGTGGTGCCATCTCGGCAGCGTGGCCACGATCGGGTGGCAGCCATCATCGAGGCCGCCGCGGCCATCTTCGCCGACAAGGGGTTCGATGCGGCAACCATGACCGAGATCGCCGAGAGCGCCCGCACGGCGATCGGGTCGCTGTATCGCTTCTTCCCGACCAAGGAGCTGCTGGCCGATGCGGTGTTCGCCCGTTACGCCGAGACCATGCTGCGCGGCCTCGATGCGCTGTCGGAGCGGGCGGCCGGGCTCGATCCGGCCGCGCTGTCCGAGGCGCTGGTGGCGAGCGTCATGCAGCAGCGGGCCTACCGGGATGCTGCCGTGGCCCTCGCCGATGACCGGCTCGAGGGTCCGATGCTGCGCATGGGTCTGCGCGCGTCGATCCGCGACAAGGTCGCCCAGATCCTGGTCGCCGCGACCGGCCTGCCCCTGACGCAGACGACGCGGATGGCGCCGATGGTGCTGCAGGCGATGAAGGCGGTGCCCTCCCTGCTACGCGAAGGCCTGGAGCCCGAGGCGACCGTCGCGGAGGCCCGGCGGATGATTGCCTGCTATGTCGCGGGCAGCATGCAGGCCGCTTGCGCAGTCGCCGGGTGATGGTCAGATTTGGGTCCCGCCCCGGACAGGGATCGCCGTCCATGGACCATGAAGCCTTCTTCCGCCGGCAGCTCGACCGGCTGCGCGCCGAGGGCAACTACCGGGTGTTCGCCGAGCTCGAGCGCCACGTCGGCGACTTCCCGCGCGCGACACTGCTGAACGCTCGCGACCACGGGGCGCAGTCCGACACCCGCGAGGTCACCATCTGGTGCTCGAACGACTATCTCGGCATGGGCCAGAACCCGTCGGTGCTGGCCGCCATGCACGAGGCGATCGACCGGCTCGGCGCCGGCGCCGGGGGCACCCGCAACATCTCCGGCACCTCGAGCCAGCACGTGCTGCTGGAGCAGGAGCTGGCCCGGCTGCACGGCAAGGAGGCCGGGCTGCTGTTCGGCTCGGGCTACATGTCGAACTGGGCGACGCTCGGCACCATCGCCGCCCGCGTGCCGGGCTGCATCGTGCTGTCGGATGCCGGCAACCATGCCTCGATGATCGAGGGCATCCGGCACAGCCGCGCCGAGCGGCAGATTTTCGCGCATAACGATCCGCGCGACCTGGAGCGACGGCTGGACGACCTGCCGTCGGATGCGCCGAAGTTCGTGGTGTTCGAGAGCGTCTATTCGATGGACGGCGACATCGCCCCGATCGCCGAGCTGTGCGACGTGGCCGACCGGCACAATGCGATGACCTATCTCGACGAGGTGCACGCGGTCGGGCTGTACGGCCCGCACGGCGCCGGCATCGCGGCCCGGGACGGCGTCGCCGACCGCATCACCATCATCGAGGGCACGCTGGCCAAGGGCTTCGGCATCGTCGGCGGCTACATCGCGGGGTCGGCCGCCATGTGCGACTACGTGCGCTCGTTCGCGTCCGGCTACATCTTCACCACCGCGCCGCCCCCTGCCTTGACGGCCGGCGCCATCGCCAGCATCCGCGCGCTGCGCGACGCCGACGACCTCCGCGCGCTGCACCAGCTGCGGGTGTCGCAGGTGCGCCGGGCGCTGGAGCGCGAGGGGGTGCCGCATCTCGAGAACCCGTCGCACATCGTCCCGGTGATCGTCGGCGATCCGGTCGCGACCCGGATGATGTCGGAGCGGCTACTGTCGCGGCACGGCATCTACGTGCAGCCGATCAACTACCCCACGGTGCCACGCGGCAGCGAGCGCCTGCGCCTGACGCCGACGCCGCTGCACGGCGAGGCGGACGTCGCGCACCTGGCCAGCGCTGTCGGCGAGGAGTGGGCGGCGTTCAAGCTGCAGCGCAGCGCATAGGCGCCCTCACCACCGGTAGGTGAGCCGGCCGATGATTTCCGGCCGGCACCGAAGAAGCAGCCGGACGAGGCCGAGTAGCAGCTCGGGGCGTAGTGCTGGTCGAAGCACTCCGGATGGGGAGCGTGGTGACCGCAGGCTCCGGCATGCCGGAGATGAGCCACTTGCCCTTCATTGGTGGACCGCAGCGAAGCGGATGCGCACACCGGCTTTGGCGGCCGGCTGGTTGGCCGTGTCGACCGCCGCAACGCGCATTGGCAGGGCCTGGAGACGCATCCGGTCCGCCTCGTCGCCTTTCTCGGCCCGCAGGCAGATGGTTCGCGAGCTGGTACGGCACCCGGCCACGTGCCCCGACCTGGCTGCATTTCGACGTGCATGCGCGCGGTACCCTGGTGACCGATCCCGACGCCCTCCGCCGGATGATCGTCGATCAGGCCGCCCCAAGCCGCTGCCGCGCGTCCGATCGCAGCGAGGACGCCAGTCCGGCCATGGCAGCCATCGCCCTGAGCTCGTCGATGGTCGCCCGGTGGCGGTAGACAATTTGCACGAGGCGTCCGAACCGAAAATCCGGATGGGGCCGGTCCTCGAGAAACACGTCATCACCGGCCCGCAGCGTGCCCGGCACGAGGACGCGATAGTACCAGCCCGATCGCTCGGTCCGCACCATCGCCTTCGGCAGCCGGTTGTCGTCGAAGCGCAGCGCGAACTTGAAGCATGGCTGGCGCGGTTGGCAAACCTGCAGGACCGTGCTGCCGATCCTGTGGCAGTCGCCGACGCACAAATCCGCTTCATCCAGGCCATCGATGGTCAGGTTTTCTCCGAGGCCGCCGGCCTGGAAGCGGTCCGCGTGGTCCGGATAGTCCGCCATCCACGATGGATAATGGCGACTGGCATAGCCGTACACGGCTTTTTCCGCGCCACCATGCACGGTCAGATCGGCTTGCTCATCGCCCGCAAGCCCTTGCTCCCCGATGACGACGTCGCCCTCGACGGGCCTTTTCACGAAGGCGCTTGGCACGTGCTCAGGGCCAAGCGGAGCGATGCGGCCGATCTGCACCGAGGCGATACGTCCGATTGGCAAGGCAGGCGCGGCTTGCATCGCAGTCTCCTTCGCGAGGGACAAATCGTCCGTCAGGCCATGATCCGGCTGTCCGGACTCCATTTCAACGCCTGACGCACATACACGCTCGGCGTCGTCCCGAGCCCACGCTGGAACAGCGCGGTAAGGGCGCTCGGGCTGTCATAGCCGACCTTGCACGCTGCCTGCAGCACCGAGCAGCCTCCCGAGAGCCGGGCAGATGCCATCACCAGCCGGGCCCGCTGCCGCCAAGTGATGAAGCTCATGCCGGTCTGCAGGCGGAACGCCCGCGTCAGGATGCGCTGTGCCATGCCGGCGAGGTCCGCCCGATCATCGAGATCGCTCGCCTCGCCGAGGTTCGACCGATGGCGTTTGCGGTCGCATTGGGCTTTACAGGGATCCGTGGACCAGGAGCCAAGGAAGTCCCGGGTGTGCCTGCTTGGCGCCACCGGCACGATCGGCCGGGCGACGCTGCGGGCGCTGCTGCTGCGCGGGCACGAGGTGGTGTGCTTCGTGCGGCCGCGCCCCGGCCGCACGCTGGCCATCGATGGCGCCGAGGTCCGAATCGTCGATCTGGCCGACCCGGCCGGGATCGCCCGCGACGGCTTTCGCGGCGAACGCTTCGACGCGATCGTGTCCTGCATGGCATCGCGCACCGGGGCGCCGCGGGATGCCTGGGCTGTGGACCATCAGGCGCATGTCGATGTGCTCGAGGCATGCAGAGGCGCAGGTGTCGGTCATTTCGTCCTGCTGTCGGCGATCTGCGTGCAGAAGCCGCTGCTGGCGTTCCAGCGTGCCAAGCTGGCCTTCGAGGCGGTCCTGATGCAATCCGGCCTGACCTGGTCGATCGTCCGGCCGACCGCGTTCTTCAAGTCGTTGTCCGGGCAGGTCGAACGCGTCCGGCGCGGCCGGCCCTTCCTGCTGTTCGGGAACGGCGACCTGACGGCGTGCAAGCCGATCAGCGACGGCGATGTCGCGGCCTATCTCGCGGACTGCCTCGATGACGACCGCCGCTGGAACCGGGTGTTCCCGATCGGCGGCCCCGGCGAGGCGATCACCCCGCGCCAGCAGGGTGAGCTCCTGTTCGCGCTGGCCGGCCGCAAGGCGCGGTTCCGCCGGGTGCCGGTGGCGTTGCTCGACGTGATCATCGGCAGCCTGGGCATCGCGGCACGGCTGCTGCCGGCGGCAGCGGACAAGGCGGAGCTGGCGCGGATCGGGCGCTACTATGCAACGGAGTCGATGTTGGTGCTGAACCCCGACACCGGCCGCTACGACGCCGCCGCCACGCCCTCGACCGGAACCGAGACGCTGTCCGGCTTCTATACGGCGCTCATGGCGGGCGGCGCGCCACCGGATCGCGGTGACCACGCCGTCTTCTGAACCGGGCCGCCTGCCTCGCGATCGCCGACCCAACGGGGTTCGGGATCCTCTGGCAGGCGGCCGCGGTGCCCGTTACTGCGCGGCGGTGAGGAACTGACCGACGTTACCCTTCGTCACGACATCGAGACCGACCATGTTCACCGGCGCAACCTTCTCGCCCTTCTTCAGGGCAAGCAGGATGTCCATGGCCTTCTGACCCATCTCGGCGGGGCGCTGGCCGACCAGCGTCTGGACATAGCCGTCCTTGAGAAGCTGCAACTCGACCGGGAGCGTGTCGGCCATCACCAGCGGGAACTTGCCGGCCTTGACGCGGTCCATGTTGGCGTCGACGAACGCCTTATAGGCTTTCGGCGCGAACAGGGCCCAGCCGCCGACCGGGATGATGGCGCCGATATCCGGATTGGCAGTGGCGAAGTCGGAAAGCTGCTGGTCCGCGAGGGCGGCGTCGTCGTTGCAGAAGGAAGGCGAGCCCTTCACCTCCTTCCAGCCGGCGCCCTTCAGGACCTCATAGAGCCCGGCCAGCCGGTCGTTGAGGTTCGCGGCGGCGGGGCCGCCCGACTGGGTGGCAAAGGTGCTCGGTTGCGGATGCAGCTTGATGAGCTGGCGCCCGAGTTCGCGGCCCATCTCCTTGTTGTCGGTGCCGACATAGGCCTGCCGCTCCGACTGTGGCGCGTCTGCATCGAAGGTGATCACCGGGATGTTGGCGTCGCGCGCCTGCTTGATGACCCGGATGACGGAATCCGCGTCGGCGACCGAGATGGCGATGCCATCGACCCCTTGGGTTACGAAGTCCTGCATGATCTGGACCTCCGTGGCCGGTTCGTGCGTCGCCGGGCCCTTGTAGATGCAGGTGACATTGCCGAGGCGCTTGGCCTCCGCCATGCACCCGTTGCGCGACAGGTCGAAGTACGGGTTGTCCATCCCCTTCGGGATCAGGGCGAACCGGTAGGCGTCGGCAGCGCGAGCCGTCGTCGTCATCGTGGCGGCGGCGACAGCGCCCAGAACCACAGCGCCCAGAAGCAGTCTCTTCATGTGGATGTCCCTCAGATTGCGTTTCTTGATTTATGTCCAGTATCCGGGCCGCTACTCTGGTTGCCGTGTTCGGATCTTGTCGACCAGGACGGCCAGGATGATGATCGAGCCGACGAAGGTCTGCTCCCAGTAGGTGTCGGCGCCGAACAGCGCGAGCCCGTTGCGGATCACCTCGATGAGTGCTGCACCCAGGATGGCGCCCACCGGGCCGCCGACGCCGCCCGCCAGATCGGCGCCGCCGATGACCGAGGCGGCGATGATCTTGAGCTCATAGCCGGTGGCAAGGTTGGCCGGAGCCGAGCCGAGCCAGCCCACGATCAGGATTCCGGAAAGCCCGGCGCTCAGGGCGCACAGGATGTAGACCGACATCTTGACGCGGGCGACCGCCACACCGGTCAGTTGCGCGGCACGCTCGTTGGCGCCGAGCACGAAGACATATCGTCCCCAGCGCGTGTGTCGCAATGCGATGCCCATGAGCACCGCGAGCACCAGGAGATAGACCACCGAGACCGGCAGGCCGAGGATCTTGCCGTCGGACAGGTTATAGAAGGTGTCGACATACGGACCGGTCGGCGCCTGGCCGCGGCCCTGAGTGATCACGTATGTGATGCCACGGCAGATCGAGAGCATGCCCAGGGTGGTGACGAACGGCGACAGCCTCACCTTCGCGATCAGCAGGCCGTTGATGAGCCCGACGATGGCGGCGATTGCCATGCCGCCGGCCGCGGCGACGATCATGACGGCGTAGGGGATGCCGGCGAGCGGCGTGGCCGACAGGACCTTCATCAGGATCGCCGTCATGACAGCCACCAGGCCCATGACGGACCCGACCGAGAGATCAATGCCGCCGGTGATGATCACCAGCGTCGACCCGAGTGCGACGATGCCGATATAGCTGAAGTTCTTCGAGGTGTTGAGCAGGTTTCCATAGGACAGGAAACGGTGCGTGAAGACCGCGACGAGCAGGGTGATGATGATGAAGGCGATGCCGACATAGGCGGTCTGGGTTGCGAACGCCCCGCGGCGATACCACCGCACGCTGCCGATATTGTCGAAGCTGACCGACTGGCTGAGCTCGGACATCAGGCATATTCCTTGGCACCGGTGATCAGCGCCGTGACCTCTTCCGGACTGGACTGGAGGATCGGCTTGTCGGCCCGCTTCTCGCCGCGTCGCAAGACCACGACCCGGTCGCAGACCGAGAAGACGTCCGGCATGCGGTGCGAGATCAGGATGACGGCGATGCCGGAATCCCGGAGCCGGCGGATGAGGTCGAGCACCTGGGCAACCTGCCGTACCGAGATCGCGGCCGTTGGTTCATCCATCAGGACAAGCTTGGCGTTGGCCAGGCGGGTGCGGGCGATGGCAACCGCCTGGCGCTGGCCACCCGACATCTGCTTGACGAGATCGCGCGGGCGGGTCTCGGACTGCAGTTCCTCGAACAGAGCGCGGGCGCGGGTGTTCATCGCCTTGTGGTCCAGGAACGCGAACGGCCCGACCCTGCGCACAAGTTCACGGCCCAGGAACACGTTCGCCGCCGCAGTGACGTTATCGGCAAGTGCCAGATCCTGGTAGACAACCTCGATGCCGACCGAACGGGCATCGAGCGGCCTGTCGAAGCGGTGTTCCTGCCCATCGAATTCGATGGTTCCATGCGTCGGATGGAAATTGCCGGCGATAATCTTGACGAGAGTGGACTTGCCCGCGCCATTGTCGCCCATCAGTCCGACGACATCGCCGGGTTTGATTGTAAGCGAGAAGTTGGACAGCGCGCGAATAGCGCCGAAATCCTTGCTGATATTGATCAGCCTCAGGAGCTCGTCCTGATCCTTCGGCGCTATGGGATCAGCCCCCATCCACATTCCTTCCCGGTGCACTTCTTATTACGGGGCAGCATAGAGGGTGCGGGAGATTCCTGGCAACAGCTCTGGCCGGCGGCCTGAAGGTCGGATGCCATCGGTCAGGAAGCAGGCTTGTGCGCCGTGCTGGAGGCTTCGTGGGACGAGGGTCGGCTTCCGGATGGTCGCCGCAATCGACGTGCTCCGAGGGCTTCTGGAGCGGGCGAAGGGGTTCTGACCTCGACCCCAACCTTGGCTACTTTCAAGGACCACCTACGCCACAGCATCACTCCCTATCCCGCAGCTCCTGAATGAGTGTTCAAGAAGAGTGTCCCCTGCTGGCGCTCATGCCAGACGTATCCTCTTCCCATCCGATGCTGTTCTCGTGCTTCCCCCGCCGCCGCCAGACCTTGGAGAGAGAAAACCGGGAAATCCCCCTGTTGATCAGCTGGATAGGGGAAACTTGGGACAGCGAAACGAGGGGGCTCGGGGTGCGCGTGAAGCCATTGGGGCGCCAGGACGTGGCTCATCCGCTATCTTAACGTCGAAGGAGGCACCCGGCGGCTGGTGCCCGGTCGAATCTGGGGTGCTCTCCCCGGAGATGGCGCGTGCCCTGGGCGCAGGAAGATGCGGGTCGAGAAAAGCCGCGCCTGCACCCCGTGCCAAGCAAGAAGGCGCAGGGCGGCGCGGACGCGTTGGTGGCGCCAGGTTGAGCTTCGCCCGGCTCGCGAAGGGTAGTCTGTCGAGCGCACAGCCGAGTTCGGCAGTGAGTAGTTTCCGGCCCTGGTGCCGGGTCATCTCGATCGCCTAGGTGGACGCTGGGTTCTCCCATGCTAACCGAAGCCGCATCGTTCCCGCCTCATTTCTTTCTGGAGAAACTCGCACTCCGGCACGACAATTCCATTCTCGTAACAGTCGCAACAAGAAAGGAGCTTTGGTACGTTCCGCCCCCGCGCGAGGGTGCTCGGGTAGACCCCATGCTCATTCACACTTTCGACGATATAGTGACTGGTATTGTCGAGCACGAGCCAGATGTTTTCTATGCTTGTTCGGGCAATGCCTACAGGACTCACGAGGCCTATCTGCACAAACTCGATCTGCGCAGTTGGACGCCCGGCATGACCGCTCAGCCCGAGCTGGTGCTGACCTTTCCAAAGCAAGCTCGCGGCCTTAACGGAAGCTGTCTGATCGCGCCGGATAGCCTCCTCATTGCCGACTCTTTCGCTGGGCTGATCTGGCGCGTCGATCTGTCGCTGCCCGGCATGCTGGACCCTCGTATCTGGCTCGCTCACGCGAGTATGGCGCATGTCGCTGACACGCTACCCCCGCCTCCTCAACCGGGAATAAACGGCATACGCTATGGCTCGAAGAGGCATTCCATCTACTACACGTCCACGGGTCAGAAGCTGTTCATGCGTGTTCATGTCGATCCGCAAAATCACGATCCCGACGGCATGCCAGTACTTGTAGACAGTGGCACAATGGCCGATGACTTCTGCATAGACGAGGAAACCGATGTCGCCTACGTCACGACCCATCGTGAAAACACGACCGATCGGGTGGTGCTTGAACCAAACGCTGGTAGCCGACGAAGCGTGGTGGGGCAGCCATTCACTGAGCTACTGCTCGGGCCATCCAGCATCGCCTGGAGCCGGGTTCATGGCGAATATGGCCGTGTCGCCTATTGCACGACAGACGGTGGACAAACGGCGCCCCCGCCCGACCAGATTGTACGTTCTGCCAAAATCTTGCGGGTGGAATTCCGATGGTCGTTCGTGATGCACGGGCAAGGGGCAGCAGCGTCGATTGTTCAAGCCAACTTTTGAGAGCGGGTGTCGTCTATGGCCGGGTCGGTGGGAGGGTGAGCGGACGGTAGAAGCTACCGTGATAGCTGCGCGCCGAAAGTTCATCCGCGATGAAGCCCGAAACGCGCCACATCATGCGACACATCGAACACAGTGTCGGCCAGCAGGCCTACCTCGAACCCGACGATCTTCAATGAGGGGATCTCGCACAGAAACCTCATGATGCTGAGGTTCATCGGCAGCTTGATGTGTAACGGTCGGGAGAGGCGTTATTCTTCCACCCGGCTCGCCCTCCTCCGGCAAAGGCTGCTCGGCTCCCCGGCGCCTGCCCCGTGATACCCTCGAACGCCGCTCACCCGGTACAGCCTCCACGAACTGGATCAGGCAGCCGGCGGTCGTGAGCAACGAGCCGCGTTCGGGGGCGCGCCTGTCAGGCACTGCGAGGATGCAGCACTGCTTGAGTAGTTTCCGAGGCTGCGGGTCGGTGACAGCCGAGGTTACAACACTCCTTGTTACCGGTGCCTGATCAGGAGCCGAGCGAGATCGTTTAAAGGAGTCCGTCATGGACACAGGCATTCCGACGCTGGGCCCTCCGAGCAGGATCAATCCCTCTGCCCCCACCGGCGGCGGTAGTAGCAGCCGGGAAGAGTTGCTTCGCATGGACGCCTATTGGCGCGCGGCGAATTATCTCTCCGTCGGCCAGATCTACCTGTACGATAATCCGCTCCTGCGCGAGCCCTTGAGGCTCGCCCATGTCAAGCCGCTAGTTGTCGGCCACTGGGGCACCACACCGGGTCAGAACTTCATCTACGTTCACCTGAACCGGGTGATCAAGAAGTTCGACCTCGACATGTTCTACATCGCCGGACCGGGCCATGGCGGACCGGCCCTCGTGGCGAACACCTACCTCGAGGGCAGCTACAGCGAAATCTATCCCGACATCAGCCAGGACGAGGCAGGGATCAAGAAACTTTTCACGCAGTTCTCGTTCCCTGGGGGCATCTCCAGCCACGTCGCACCGACGACCCCAGGATCGATCCACGAGGGTGGAGAGCTTGGCTATTCGCTCAGCCATGCATTCGGTGCCGTGTTCGACAACCCCGAGCTGATCGTCGCCTGCATCATCGGCGATGGCGAGGCCGAGACGGGTCCGCTAGCCACCGCTTGGCAGTCAAACAAGCTGCTCAGCCCGGTCACTGACGGTGCCGTGTTGCCAATCCTGCACCTCAACGGGTTCAAGATAAGCAACCCGACCATTCTGTCCCGGGTCGAACCAGAGGAGCTGGAGCACTTCCTGCTCGGCTGCGGCTGGACGCCGTATTTTGTGGAGGGCGACGATCCGGAAACGATGCATCGGCTGATGGCCGACACGCTGGACCAGGCAATCGACGACATCCGTCAGGCCCAGCTTGCGGCTCGCTCCTCGGGACAGCCGACACGCCCCCGCTGGCCCATGATCGTGCTGCGTTCGCCGAAGGGCTGGACCGGACCGAAGGTCATCGATGGACTCAAGATCGAAGGCACGTTTCGGGCGCACCAGGTGCCGATCCTGGTTGACCCTGCCCATCCCGATCACGTCAGCGACCTCGAGAGCTGGATGCGAAGCTACAAGGCCGAGGAGCTGTTCGACGGGACCGGCCGCCTGCTGCCCGAGCTGGCCGCGCTGGCACCCAAAGGCGACCGTCGGATGGGGGCCAACCCGCACGCCAACGGCGGCATGCTCCTGCACGACCTGCGCATGCCCGACTTCCGCGACCATGCGGTCAGCGTGCCGTCGCCGGGCGCCGTCACGGCGGAGGATACGATGATACTGGGCAAGTTCCTCCGCGACGTGGTGGTGCTGAACCAGGAGCAGCGAAACTTCCGTGTCTTCGGCCCGGACGAGACATTGTCGAACCTGCTCGGCGCCGTCTTCGAGGTCACCGCACGGCAATGGGAAGCCCGCGAGGTGGCCGAAGACGAGTTCCTGTCACCGGAGGGCCGCGTCGTCGACTCCATGCTGAGCGAGCACCAGTGCGAGGGTTTCCTGGAAGGATACCTGCTGACCGGCCGGCATGGCCTGTTCAACAGCTACGAGGCGTTCATCCGCATCGTGGACAGCATGTTCAGCCAGCACGCGAAATGGCTGAAGGTGACGTCGGAACTGTCCTGGCGGCGGCCGATCGCGTCCCTCAACTACCTGCTCGCTTCCCATGTCTGGCAGCAAGACCATAACGGCTTCACGCACCAGGACCCGGGCTTCCTCGACCACGTCGTGAACAAGAAGGCCGACGTCGTCCGCTGCTATCTGCCGGCGGACGCCAACTGCCTGCTTTCGGTATTCGATCACTGCCTGCGCAGCCGGCACTACGTGAATGTCGTGGTCGCCGGCAAGCACGCGCTGCCGCAATGGCTGACGATGGAGCAGGCCGTTATCCATTGCACCGAAGGGCTCGGCATCTGGCAGTGGGCCAGCAATGACCAGAGCGAGGAGCCGGACGTGGTGATGGCCAGCTGCGGCGATACGCCGACGCTGGAAAGCCTGGCCGCCGTCTCGATCCTGCGCCAGCACCTGCCCGACCTGAAAATTCGCGTCGTCAACGTCGTGGACCTGATGCGGCTCCAGCCGGAATGCGAGCATCCGCATGGTCTGAGCGAGATCGACTACGATCAGATGTTCACACGCGACAAGCATATCGTCTTCGCGTTCCACGGCTATCCAGGCCTGATCCACCGCCTGACCTACAGGCGGACAAACCGCAACCTCCACGTCCGTGGCTACAAGGAAGAGGGCACGATCACGACGGCCTTCGACATGCGGGTGCAGAACGAGCTGGACCGGTTCCACCTGGTAATGGACGTGGTCGACCGCGTGCCCGGACTGGGCACCAAGGGCGCCTACCTCAAGCAGGTCATGACCGACAAGCTGGTCGAGCATAAGCACTACATCGACAAGCATGGCGAGGATCTGCCCGAGATCCGCAACTGGATGTGGGGCCAGCCATCATGACGGTGGCGCTCGTGGCGACGGCACAGGCACTGGTCGGTGCCGGCAAGGGATTGCTGGCGATGGATGAGAGCAATCCGACCTGCAACAAGCGCTTTGCCGCGGCCGGCATCCCGCAGACGATTGAGGCGCGGCGCGCCTATCGCGAGCTGATCGTGAGCACGCCGGGCCTGGGCGAGTGCGTCAGCGGAGCAATCCTGTACGACGAGACGATCCGGCAATCCGATCGGCGCGGTGCCTCGCTTGTCGACCGGCTGACCGGTGCCGGCATCATCCCCGGCATCAAGGTCGATCTCGGCGCGAAGAGCCTCGCGCTGCACCCCCGCGAGATGATCACCGAGGGCCTGGACGGGCTGCGCGGCCGCCTTGCGGAGTATGCGGGCATGGGAGCCCGCTTCGCCAAGTGGCGCGCGGTGATCGGTCTCGAGGGCGAACAGCCCAGCCGGTCCTGCATTCGGGCCAACGCGCAGGCCCTCGCCCGATACGCCGCGCTGTGCCAGGAGGCCGGACTGGTCCCGGTCGTAGAGCCCGAGGTGCTCATGGCGGGCGGCCACGGCATGGCACGATGCGAGGCGGTAACCGGTGATGTGCTGGCGGTGGTCTTCGACGAACTGCGCACCCAGTCGGTTGTCCTGGAGGCGATGATCCTGAAACCGAACATGGTGCTGCCGGGCCTGACCTGCACGGAGCAGGACACAGTCGAGGCGGTAGCGACTGCGACCGTGCGGTGCTTGCGCCGGAGTGTGCCCGCCGCCGTAGCCGGGATCGCCTTCCTATCGGGCGGACAGCCCGGTGAACTTGCCTCTGCCCGCCTGAACGCGATGAATGTCGGCGGCAAGACCGATCGCCACTCGCCGTGGCCGCTCGTGTTCTCCTTCGCACGGGCCATTCAGCAACCGGCCCTTGGGATCTGGCGCGGCGAGGAGACCAATGTCGTGCCGGCCCAGCATGCCCTGATGCATCGCGCGCGTTGCAACCATGCGGCCCTGCGTGGCGAGTACGGGGACTCCATGGAAGACGAGCCTGCCTACCGGCTGGCGTCGTGAGGTTGGAAGATGATCGATCATCCGCCATCGACCAGAGCCTCCGGCTCTACCTGATCCGGCACGGCGAGACCGAGTGGTCGCTGTCCGGCCAGCACACCGGGCGGACCGACGTTGCTCTGACCAGCCACGGCGAGGCACAGGCCCGCGCGCTCCAGCCGCTCCTGGACCGCACCCGCTTCAATACCGTCCTGACCAGCCCCGCGGCACGAGCGCGGCGGACCTGCGAACTGGCCGGCCCCGGCCTGCCGGCGCCCGCGATAGAACCGGATCTGGCCGAATGGGACTATGGACGCTGCGAGGGCAGGACATCCGCGGACATCCGCCTCGATAGGCCGGGATGGAACTGCTATCGCGACGGCTGCCCAGGGGGTGAGAGTGCTGGCGACGTATCGGCCCGCGCCGACCGACTCCTGGCCCGGCTCCGCCGCCTCCATGGCAACGTGGCACTTTTCTCCCATGGTGAGTTCGGCTGCAGCCTGGGAGCACGCTGGATCGGTTTGCCGGTGCTGCAGGGCGAGCACCTTCTGCTCGGAACCGCGTCCTTGAGCATCCTTGGTTTCAACCCCAGCCATCCCGGGCTGCACGTGATCGTGCAATGGAATATGACGACGCCAACGGTCAAGGCCGCTCCGACCCAGACTCCCGGTCATCTGGAAAACGCATTCCCGGTCTTTTCCAGACGCCTCGAAGCATGAGCGCGAGACCGCACGCCGGCGTGACCGTTCAAGCGCCAGAGGAGCAGGCGCGATTGCGCCATGAGAGGACGCTGACCAGCGCGCTGCCGGAGACCTCCTCGACCGGACTGGCAGACGCAACCGCCGACGGTGCCAAAGACCAGATCACGCAGCTGCAAGCTGACGAAACGTGGTCATTGGATTTCGACGGCTATGAGCCGACGCACGAGGGCATACGGGAGTCTCTCTGCACCTTGGGGAACGGTTACTTCGCAACACGCGGAGCAGCGGTCTGGGCCGAGTCGGACGGCACGCATTACCCCGGGACCTACCTTGCCGGTGGTTACGACCGGCTGAAAACAGAAATAGCAGGCCGGACAACCGAAAACGAGGAACTGGTCAACCTTCCCAACTGGCTTGCACTTGACCTCCGGATCGGCGACCAGGGCTGGCTCAACGAGCAAAACACGACCCTGGTTGACTACCGACAGGAACTTGACCTGCGACGTGGATTGTTGCTCCGGAGCGTTCGCTTCGAAGATGCTCACGGCCGGCGGACTCTGTTGCAGGAGCAGCGCCTCGTCTCGATGGCCGACATGCACCTCGGTGCGCTGGAGCTGGTAATCATAGCCGAAAACTGGTCGGGGCGGCTTACGATCCGGTCCGCGATCGACGGCCGGGTTGTCAATAGTGGTGCGAAGCTCTACCGGGCGTTCAACGGCAAGCATCTTGAGCCCCTGGTGGCCGAGACTACCGGGAACGATGGCGTCTACCTGATGGTGCGCACACGCCAATCCGACCTCCGGATCGCCCAGGTCGCGCGAACACAGGCGTTTCTGGGCGGCAGGTCTCTCGAGACCCATCGCACGGTCGTCGAGGAACCGGGCTATGTCGGCCAGGAATTCGCAGTAGACCTGGTTCAGGGCCAGACACTGTCCCTTGAGAAGCTGGTCTACCTCTATACGTCCCGGGATTACGCTATCTCGGAGTGCGGCGAGGAGGCGCACAAAGCCATGGCCCGTGCCGGCCGCTTCGAGGCGGCCAAGTCAGACCACACTCTGATCTGGGCACATCACTGGCATCGATTTGACATCGTGATTCAGCCCGCCGCTTCCGGGTTCAAGCTGGATGTCGCGATGCTGCTTCGCTTGAACATGTTCCACCTGCTGCAGACCGTATCGGTGCATTCGATCGGCCTTGATATCGGGATACCGGCCCGTGGTTGGACCGGCGAAGCTTATCAAGGGCACATATTCTGGGATGAGCTGTTCATCTTTCCGTTCTTCAACTATCGGATTCCGGAAATCACGAGGGCGCTTCTGACATACCGTTTCCGGCGGCTCGGCGAGGCGCGAGCCGCCGCCGCAAGCGCCGGGCTGAAGGGAGCCATGTTTCCCTGGCAGAGCGGCAGCGACGGAGCCGAGGAGACCGAGAAGTTCAACCTCAACCCTCGCTCACAACGCTGGGTTCCGGACAACTCCTACCTGCAGCGCCACGTGGGAAGCGCGATTGCACACAACGTCTGGCAATACTTTCAGGTGACCGAGGACATCGAATTCCTCCAGTTCTCGGGCGCCGAACTGATCCTGGACATCGCTCGTTTCTGGTCGAGCATGACAATCTACAACGACAAGCGCGGGCGATACGAGATCCACGGGGTGATGGGCCCTGATGAATTCCATGATAGTTATCCGGACGCCGTGACGCCTGGCATCAACAACAATGCCTACACCAACGTGATGGCGGTTTGGGTGCTGTGCAGGGCCAAGGACGTGCTCAGCCTCCTGCCCACCATGCGTCGCGATGAACTGACGAGACGACTGAACATCGCGCCAGAGGAGATCGCTCGCTGGGACGATGTCAGCCGAAGGATGTACGTTCCGTTCCATGAGGACGGGGTTATCAGTCAATTCGAGGGTTACGAGGCGCTGCAGGAGCTCGACTGGGAGGGCTATCGATCACGCTACGGAAACATACAGCGCCTGGATCTCATCCTCGAATCGGAGGATGACAGCCCCAACCGCTATAAGCTTTCGAAACAAGCCGACGTTCTGATGCTGTTCTACTTGTTTTCCTCCGAGCAACTCCAGGAGCTGTTCACGAGGCTCGGCTATCCGCTCGAGTGCGATTCTATCCCGAAGAGCGTGAAGTACTATGCCGCACGAACCTCCCAAGGCTCGACATTATGCCGCGTCGTGTTCGCCTGGGTTCTAGCGCGGTGTGACCGAACCCGTTCCATGGCTTTCTTTGCAGATGCCCTGCAAAGCGATGTTGTGGATATTCAACAGGGGACAACCGCCGAGGGCGTTCATCTTGGAGCAATGGCAGGAACAGTCGACCTGATACAGCGGGTCTCCACCGGTATTGAGGCAAAAGGTGGTATTCTCAAGCTCAACCCGGAACTGCCGCTCGAAATGCAGGCACTGGACATGCGTATTCGGTACAGGGGACATTCGCTTGATCTGCGGCTGACGCGCGATGCTCTCACGGTTCATGGGAACGACAGCGAGGCCGCTCCGATTTCGTTGTGCGTGGCGGGCGAGGCGATCAACTTCGTTGGAGGCACAACCCGCGTGTTCCCGCTCAGTAGTCGAGCTATCGGAAGACCATGAGCGGCACGCCGTCTCTGCAAAGAAGCGTCATGCCGAGCCTTCTTGCCCAACGCGCGGAGCCCGGAAGGCAGGTCTCTACTACTTTTGCCACCCATACCCGGGCCATCCATAATGGTTGTGAAGATGTTTCTCATAATCTCTTTGGATCGCGTCAGCTGGATCCCAGGCGGGGCTGTCCTTCACCTTGCTAC
>CAXTVI010000053.1:0-21853 GCA_964247695.1 uncultured Acetobacteraceae bacterium | reverse complement strand
CTAGTGCGACAGCAGGACGCAGCGGTCCAGGCGCAGCAGCAGGTCGCGGGTGACGCCGCCGAGGACCCATTCACGCAGGCGGTTATGGCCATACGCGCCGGCCACCACGAGGTCGGCAGCCATCTCCTGCGCCAGCGACCGCAGTTGGTTCGCGTCCTCGCCGTGCGTCGGCCGCACCGTCGCCTCGGCCTTGATGCCGCGGGTGCGCATCCATCCGGCCACGTCGGTGACCCGGCGATGGGCCGCCGCGGCCGCTTCCCGCTCGGCGACCTCGACGACAGCGACATGCCTTGCCAGCGTGAGCAGCGGCAACGCATCGAGTGTCGCCCGGCGCGCCTCGCGTGTGTCCTTCCAGGCGACGAGGATCGTGTCGAGCGCCAAGGTCGGCGCTTCCCCCGGCACAACCAGGACCGGCCTGCCGGCCTGCATGACCAGCGCGCCGAGATCGGGGTCGCGGGTTTCGCGTAACGGATCGGTGCCGGGTGCCGCGACGATGAGGAGGTCGGCACAACGCGCCTCGGCCGCCAGATACTCCGCCGGGCTGACCTGCGCGATTCCGGAGCGCCACGCAGCCTCCTCCGCGGAGGCGCCCGGCCTCTGCCGGAATTCGGCCTCGGCGCGTGCGATCTCGTTGCGCATCGCCATCCGGTCCTGCTCGATCAGGTCCTCCATGGTGCAGATCTCGTTGTAGGTGATCAGCATCGGCTGGCAGACGGTGATGCCGACCATCCGGGCGCCACAGCGTCCGGCAAGATCGGCTGCGACCTGCAGCAGGCCCGCATTGGAACGGCCGGGCTGCAGATGCACCAGGAAGGTGGGGGAGCGCATGTCGGTTCTCCTCGTCGGCTTCCGTCATCCTGCGCCTTTTCCCGCCAAGCGGGGCGTAACCGACGATGCTTCGACGCGTTCCGTGACTCCTGCCGCAGGAGCCTCTGCCATGACCGATACGCCCATTCCGTTCCGCCTGTCCGGCAAGATCGCGGTGGTGACCGGGGCGGCGCGCGGCATCGGCCGTGCCGCCGCGGCCGCCCTGGCGCGGGCCGGCGCGGACGTGGTGGGCATCGACATCGCCGGTCCGGCGAGCGCGGATGTCGATTTCAGTCCGGCCGATGCCGAGGCGTTTGCCGCCACCGGGGCGCTGGTGGAAGCGGCCGGCCGGCGCTGGAGAGCGATCACGCTCGACCAGCGCGACCTGCCGGCGCTGCGCACGGCAGCAGCCAGCATCCGATCGGAGTTCGGCGGGCTCGACATCCTTTTCGCCAATGGCGGCATCCAGGCCTTCAAGCCGATCCTCGAGATGCAGGATCCGGACTGGCACGACCAGATCGACATCAACCTCACCGGGACGATGAACGTGGTGCGCGCCTTTGCGCCGCTGCTGGTCGAGCGCGGCGGCGGCCGGATGATCCTGACCTCGTCGACCCAGGGCCAGCACGGCATGAAGAACGGCTCCGCCTATGCCGCGTCTAAATGGGGGATCATCGGCCTGATGAAGTCGGCGGCTATGGAGCTCGGCGAACACGGGATCACCGTCAACGCGCTGATCCCTGGATTGATCGACACGCCGCTGACCCGCCACGAGGACCGTTATGCGCAGGCGATCCAGACCGCCGGCAAGTCGCCGAGCAGAGATGTGGCAAAGGACGAGGAGGCGGCCCGGACAGCACTCGCGGCCAAGTCACCGCTCGGCGTGCCGTGGATCTCGCCCGAGGACGTGGCGCCGATGGTGGTTTTCCTCGCCTCGGACGAGGCGAGGATGGTGAGCGGCGGAACCTATGCGGTCACCGCCGGCGACAGCGCCAACATCGGCGCCTAGGCCATGATCCGATCGATCACGCCACTCTAGCGTCCGGCCTTCGCCAGGTCGCGCATCGCGACCACAAGCCTCACATGCGGTGCCAGCAATCGCTGCGGCAATGACGGCAGGTGGATGCGGATGACCTCGAGCTTCTTCTGGTCCGGGAGTTCGGCAAAGCTGGCGCGCGAGGCGGATGGCTCCACCCCCGCCTCGTAGCTCCGCGCAACCGCTGCGACCAGTTCCGCCGGCACCGAAGCCAGCAGCGTCTTCTGGGCCGGGCTCATGGCGCGGTCGCGCAACGGGCCGGACAGGGTGCGACGCTCGACCACCCTGGGGGTCTCGTACGGCTTGAGCCGGTCCAGCGGAAACTCGACCTCGACGCCGTTCTCCTGCACGACATAGCCGGTGGCGCCGTCGATATCGACCAGCCTGCCCGCATGCGCGCCGTTCAGGTCCGAGACGTGGTCGCCAATCGAAATCAGGGTCATTGCGGATCCTCGTTCTGGTCGTCAGGCGGTCCATGCGGCGACAGGATCGTCAACCCTGCGAACATTGCCGGACCTGCGACGTTCGCCAAACGCATACGCCGCACCGACGTGCGATGCGAGGAGGGGTTCATGGCCGCCAAGGCATTGTCACGTATCGAGACCGACATCCCAGCCCGGCTCGACCGGCTGCCCTGGAGCCGCTTTCACCTGATGGTGATCATCGCCCTCGGGGTGACCTGGATCCTCGACGGCCTGGAGGTCACCATCGTCGGCTCGATCGGCCCGGCGCTGCAGCAGCGCGGGGCTCTGGCCCTCAGCAGCAGCCAGATCGGCGCGGCAGCCTCCGCCTACATCGCCGGCGCCGTCGGCGGTGCGCTGCTGTTCGGCTGGCTCACCGACCGTGTAGGACGCCGCTCGGTGTTCGCGGTCACCCTCGGGATCTATGTGCTCGGCGTGCTGGGCTCGGCCTGCTCGTTTGACGTTGTCAGCTTCGACCTGTCGCGGGTGCTGACCGGGATCGGCATCGGCGGTGAATATGCCGCGATCAACTCCGCGGTCGACGAGATGACCCCGGCGCACATGCGCGGACGCGTCAACCTGGCTGTCAATGCCAGCTACTGGGCGGGAGCGGGCCTCGGCGCGGTGGCTTCGCTGCTGGTCACCAACCATAATTTCATTCCGCCCAACTTCGGCTGGCGTCTGGGCTTCGCGGTCGGCGGGATCCTCGGACTGCCGGTGATCTGGCTGCGCCGCTTCGTGCCCGAGAGCCCGCGCTGGCTGGTCACGCACGGCTACTTGCCGGAGGCGGAAGCCGCCACGGCTCGGATCGAGCACGCCGTGCGCAGCCTGGGCCATACGCTGGCCGCACCGCGCGGCACGCTGTCGATCCGCCCGCGCCGCAGCTTCGGCCTCGGAATGGTGCTGCACGCGATGTTCGTGACCCACCGCAAGCGCAGCCTGCTGGTCATGGTGCTGATGGTGTCGCAGGCGTTCCTGTTCAACGCGATCTTCTTCACCTACGGGCTGGTGCTGACCAAGTTCTATGCGGTGCCGGTCGACCGCATCGGGCTGCATATCCTGCCGCTGGCTGCGGGCAATCTGTTCGGTCCGTTCATCCTGGGTCCGCTGTTCGACAGCGTCGGCCGGCGTCGGATGATCGGGGGCACCTTCGCGGCATCGGCGATCCTGCTGGTGCTCACCGCGATCCTGTTCGGCCTCGGGCTGCTCGATGCGCTCACCCAGACCCTGCTCTGGATGGCGATCTTCTTCGTCTCGTCGTCCGCGGCCTGCGGGGCGTATCTCACCGCGAGCGAGATCTTCCCGCTGGAGACCCGCGCCATGGCGATCGCGGTGTTCTATGCCTTCGGCACCGCGCTCGGTGGCCTGGGCGCGCCGTATGTGCTCGGGCGGCTGATCGGCACCGGCGAGGCCTGGTCGGTCAGTATCGGCTACCTGATCGCCGCCTTCCTGATGGGGTGCGGCGCCCTGGCGGAGTTCACGCTCGGCGTCGATGCCGAGGGCAAGTCCCTCGAGGACGTGGCGGAGGTCCTGTCCGCCTGAATGGGAGCCGTCACTGGCGCATGTGGCGGGCCGTCGGAAGGCACCGTCCCGCCGCTCCGCCGACTAAATGTTGTCTTAAAGTGACCGCATGTTTCGCGTAGGAATTGGAAGCGGTCGACGCAGGCGCCGGGAGACGACGGCGCGGGGGAGGAAAAATGGATAAGAATGTGATCTACTTGCTGGGGGCGGTCGGAGCGCTCACGAGCGTGGCCCCGGCACACGCCGAGGTCGCAACGATCAAAACCGCGCTCAGGCCGGCCGCTTCATACGCGGACCTGCTGAAGCCTGTTCCGAATGCGCTGGACCTGCTTCGACTCGAAACTGCCGCAGCCGAGGCCGCCCCGGAGGTCGAGGCGCCGATCGTGCAGGAGGCGCAACTCCTCCCGCATCATCATCACCATCATCACCACCATCGTTATCATCGCCGCCGCCACCACCACCACCACCACCATCATCACATTCCTGGCTGAGCGGGGGCGCCGGCGGCGGCCTATCCGCCGCCTGCGCGGCTCGCCCTGGCCGCCGCCAGCAACCGACGGTACGTGCCATCGAAGACCGTGCCGGTGGCCGAGGTCCACCGGCTGTCGGTGCCGAGCGTCGACCGGCTCTCGTAGATGCGTCGAGACTGAAGCTCGCGCTCCGCGGCCTCTTCCTCCGACATCGGCACGAGATCGGGGGCATCCTCCTCCGGCACGACCGTGATCTGCATGAACGGCTCGCCGGGCCGGAACAGATGGGTCTGGCCTTCGAGGGGGGCCTTGAAGACGGCGAAATAGATCATTGGCCACCAATGTCTGATGATCGCCGGGAGGGCAATCGGAGCCATGCCGGTCGGGTCCGTGAAGAAACGCGGGTGTGGTTCCGTCTTCAGGGCCAATCCGTCGCCGACCTTGAGGTCCACGAGAAGCTGATAGGTGAAGTAGTCGGTCCCGAAGCTTCGGAATGGCGGTCGGCGGACATCGTCCATCCCGAAATCGCCGTCGAACCGCAGGTCTCCCTGGCACTTCGTCACACGGAGCTCGTCCGGGTGCGGATAGCATAGCTCCACGCCCGCCCTTGCTGCCTCGGTGAAGGGGAGGCAGTGCCAGGCGCGCTCCATCGAGCCGTCCTGCCTCGGCTCGGAGCGGCCGGCCCATCCGGGCATCTCCATCCTGGTTCGACGCGGGATCAGGCCAGGGTGGTGGGACCTGTATTTGACGACCGGCATTCCTCGGCCTCCGTTTCGTTGATACGCAGGGTCGTTCTAAACCAGATGGCTGGTCTGGATGAATGCCGGCACTCGGGATACGCCTCCGCCGGAGACGATCAGGTTCCAGGCACGGCAGCGCCTGGCGTTCTCGCGATCTGCTCGAGGAGGCGCGTGCGCTGCGACGCTTCGGCGAAGCCGAGCAGCAGAACCGAGGCGCCGTCTGCGAATGCAGGCCCGAGTTCCGGGTCCTGCAACTCGCCTGCGATCCAGAACGAGACGCAGCCGCGAAACAGGAAGGCGAGTTGTCCGGCGAGCACCCGCTCCGCAGCCGGCCTGACCGCAACCGCGAGGCCGGCCTGGTCGCCGAGCGCCAGCGACCAGAGCGCACCGGAATGCGGCCGGACCGCGCCCGGCGCCGGATTGGCCACTCCAAGCGACCCCACCACCGCCTTGCAAACTTCAGGCTGCTCGAGCAGGCGGCCGGTCGCGATCCGCCCCATTGCCAGGACGCGATCGATGGCGGTCTCGGCCTGCACGTCGGTGGGCGGCGGTCGCTGGCGGAAGCGCTCGGCCATGCTGTCGATCAACCGCGCCGACAGCGCCTGCATGATCGCATTCTTGTTGCCGAAATGATTGAACGGCGTCGCGAAGCCGAGACCGGCCTCCGCCGCCAGCGCGCGCATCGAGAAGTCCGCCGACGCGTGCTTGCGCAGCAACCGCTCGGCGGCATCCAGGATCAGGCCGCGGGCGTGCTGCCGGTTGCGCTCCCTCAGTCGTGGCCGCGTCAGGTCGTCCATCCGGTCGTCCCCTCCTTTCACACCCTCTTGCAGAAACTATATCATGATATAACTCTTATAGCACGATATCCTCATCGCTTCAGGAGCGGCTCATGCAGGACACCAGGACCTTCCTCATCACCGGCGTCAGTTCCGGTCTCGGCAGGGCATTCGCGATCGGGGCGCTGCAGGCTGGGCACCGGGTGATCGGCACCGTCCGCCAACGGGACGCGGCGTCGGCGCATGAGGCGCTGGCGCCCGGCCGTGCCCACGCTGTCATCCTCGATGTGACCGACTTCGACGCCGTGCCCGCCGCGGTCAGCCGCGTGGAGCGCGAGGTCGGCCCCGTCGACGTCCTGGTCAATAACGCGGGCTACGGGCTTGAAGGCATCCTCGAGGAGTCGTCGCTCGACGATGTGCGGCGGCAGTTCGATGCCAACGTGTTCGGCGCCGTCGCCATGATCAAGGCGGTTCTGCCGGGGATGCGGGAGCGCCGCAGCGGGCACATCGTCAATGTCACCTCGATGGGCGGCTTCATCACGATGCCCGGCATCACCGCCTATTGCGGCAGCAAGTTCGCGCTCGAGGGCATCTCGGAGGCACTGGCCAAGGAGGTGAGGGCGCTCGGGGTGCGGGTGACCGCGCTGGCGCCGGGCCAGTTCCGCACCGACTGGGCGGGGCGGTCGATGGACCGGGCGCCGCGCAGCATCGGCGACTACGATGCGGTCATGGATCCGATCCGGGCGGCGCGGCAGGCCAGGAGCGGACGGCAGCCCGGTGAACCTGCACGGGCGGCCGAGGCGCTGCTCAAGCTGGTCGCCTCCGACGATCCGCCGGTCCGGCTCTATCTCGGCGCCGATGCCCTGCAGCTTGTCGGCGACAAGCTCGAGGCGATGCGGACCGAGATGGCGGCCTGGGAGGCGGTCTCCCGATCCACCGATTTCTGCTGATGCAGGGCCGCACCGTCATGGCTGCGGGTTCGTCACGCCGCGCCGCGTTGACGCTCGTCGAGCCCGGCGCCCGGCGGCAGCGCCGGAGGCACCCGGGAACCGGTCCGTTCGGCGGCGTGCCCGGCCTCGTCCTGGAGTTGCTCGAGGCGAGCAAGATCCACGTTTAAAAGTTCGTTGATCGGCGTTGCCAACTTTCCGCATCCCTATCTCGGAGAACCGATCGAGGCAATGGCGCGGGCGCTGCACGCCGCCTACGACCACGTCGCCGCGGCGGTGCCGGGTATGACAGGCGTGGCCCTCGCCTGAGTGACTGCAGAACGGGTCAGGCGGTAGCGAGGGGCATCCAGGGAAGGCCGGTAAAGCGCCGGGGCAGACTGTGATGCATCTGCAGGGCACGCTTCGCGTCGGCACCATAACGATATGGACCAGCAACGGTCCTGAAGCCGAGGCGGACGGTCCAGGTCATGCCGTCGAAGTGCAGGCGGGGGCACTGGAAGAATGTCTGCAGCATGATTCTCTTGCCGGAAACCAAGGTTGAAGTGACCGCCCTGAATTGCTGCGTTTCGCAGCCGCGATCAACACTATAGCGTGTCGTGACGATGTATTAACGACCGAAGATTTGAATTGTAGAATATAGCAGCACGCAGTCCAAATAATGATCGGCGACCTTCATTCCTGGAACGCAATCCTACACGGAGGCGCGAAACCCGCCGAGCACCACCTCGTGGCCGCTGCGCACGATGACGGTGACGCCGCTCCCCGCGCGCACCCGCATCTGCGGGCGCAGATCGTCCACCGGCTCCGCACCCGGCGCCTGCACAGCGAGCACCAGGAACCCGTGCGCCGCCTGCTGCTCGATCTCGGCGACGGTGAGGTCGGCGAACGCGCTGCCGGACTCCGCGATCACCATCTCGAGCTCAAGCCCGAGCTTGCGCAGGCTGGCGGACGCCTCGCGCTCGGAGTTGCGGATCGACTTGCTCAGTTCCGGATACATGATGATCTCGGCGATGCGCTCGGCGCCGATCGCGGTCGGCAGCACGACCCGGTTGGCGCCCGCCTGCAGCAGCTTGCTCTCGGTGGCCGGCGCTTCGCCGCGCGCAATGATGATCATGCTGGAGTTCAGGCTGCGCGCGGTCAGCGTGATGAACACGTTGGCGGCATCGTCGGGCAGCACGGTTGCCAGCGCGTGGGCGCGATCGATGCCCGCCGACCGCAGCGCCTCCTCCTCGGTCGCATCGCCGATCAGGCTGAGATAGCCCTGCGCCTGCGCCTGGGCATGGCGCGCCTCGCTGCGCTCCAGGATCACCAGGCGCTGCCCTCCGGCCTTGAGTTCGCCGGCGAGCATGCTGCCGATGCGGCCGAAGCCGCAGATGATGATGTGCCCGCGCAGCTCGTCGATCTGGCTCTTCATGCGCCTGCCCCCGAGAATCTCGTTGATCTGATTGAAGGTAATGAACTGCACGAGGGCGCCGGTGACGAAGATCGTGCCGGAGCAGCCGAGCACGATCAGGCTCATCGTGACGAAGCGCAGGGCCTCGGTGTCGATCGGCCGCACCTCGCCGTAGCCCACGGTGAACACCGTCAGGATGGTGAAGTAGAGCGCGTCGTTGAACGACCAGCCATGCAGCATGTAGGCGGCGATTGCGGCGGCGCTGACGGCGAGCACAAAGGCGATGCCGCCAAGCAGGTTGCGCAGCGGCTTCGAAACGGTGTTCCTCATCGGTGGCGGCACCTGCCGCGGAGGCGTACATGCCCAGACCGGGCCTCGACTGGCTGCCGGCGGCCGACGCGTTCAATGCCGGGCTGAAACGGCTGCAGGCGGGGGCCGCTTGGGACGAGCTGGTCGCGCTGGCACGGCTGCGGCTCGACTTCCTCCGCACCGACCGGCTTGATGCGATGCTGCGCCGAGAGTTCCCGGTGCCGCCGGATCACGGTCCGGGGTGCAACGGACCCGTGCGCCTCGCGGTGCTGGGGTCGGCCACGACCGCGCATCTCGCCGCACCGATCCGTGTCGCCGGCCTGCGTCGCAACATCCATGTCACCATCCATGAGAGCGAGTATGGCCAGTATCTGCAGGAACTGGCCGACGTAAATGGCGCGCTGCACCGTTTCCGTCCCGACACGGTGCTGCTGGCGCTCGACGCGCGGCACCTGACCCAGGGCCTCGAACCGGATGCCGACCAGGCGCAGGCGCAGGCCAGCCTGGATGCGGTCAGCGCCACCCTGCGCAATTGCTGGCGGATGGCGCGCGAGCTTGGCGCGAGCGTGATCCAGCAGGCGGCACTGGCGGTCCTGCCCGGCCTCGCCGGCAACAACGAGCAGCGTCTCCCCGGCTCCCCGGCGGGCATGCTGGTCCGACTGAACGCGGCGCTCCGCGAGGCGGCCGATGCCGACGGCGTGCAGATCCTCGCCATCGACGAAGCCGCGGCGCGCGACGGCGTCAGTGAATGGCACGATCCGGTGCTCTGGCACCGCACCAGGCAGGAGATCTCACCGGTCGCCGCCCCGGTCTATGGCGACCTTGTCGGCCGGTTGATCGCGGCGATCCAGGGACGCTCCGCCAAGTGCCTGGTGCTCGACCTCGACAACACACTGTGGGGCGGCGTCATCGGCGATGACGGGATCGACGGCATCATGCTCGGCCAGGGCTCGGCCCTTGGCGAGGCGCATCTCGCCGTGCAGCGCCATGCGCGCGCGCTGGCGGCGCGCGGCGTGATCCTGGCGGTCTGCTCGAAGAACGACGAGGCGGTCGCACTCGCCGCGTTTGAAGCCCATCCGGAGATGCTGCTGCGCCGGTCCGACATCGCGTCGTTCGTGGCCAATTGGGACGACAAGGCCACCAACCTGCGCCGCATCGCGGCCGAGCTGAGTATCGGCCTCGACAGCCTGGTCCTGCTCGACGACAGCGCCTTCGAGCGCAACCTGGTGCGTGCGGCAGTGCCCGAGGTGGCGGTCCCGGAGGTGCCCCAGGACGAGCCGGCGCTGATGCCGTCGGTGCTGGCGGCGGCGGGCTATTTCGAGACGGTCTCGATCACCGAGGAGGATCGCCGCCGCGGTGCCACCTACGCCGCGGGCGCCGGCCGGGCCGTGCCGGTCGGGACGGCCGACCTGCCGGCGTACCTGCGTTCGCTGGAGATGACGCTGACCTGGCGCCGCTTCGACCGGGTGGCGCTGGAGCGCATCGTGCAGCTCGTCAACAAGACCAACCAGTTCAACCTGACGACGCGCCGCACGACGGCCGCCGGCATCCTGGCGCTGATCGACGACCCGATGGTTCTCGGGCTGCAGTTGCGGCTGCGCGACCGGCACGGCGACAGCGGCATCATCGCGGTGGTGATCGGTCGGATGCAGACGGCCGGCGCCATGCGGATCGAGAGCTGGCTGATGTCGTGCCGGGTGCTCGGGCGCGGCGTCGAGCTGGCGACGCTGGCCGTGCTGGCGGCGCAGGCGGCGGCGCTCGGTGCCACGACCCTGCACGGCGAATACATCCCGAGCGGCCGCAACTTCATGGTCTCGACGCATTATCGCGGGCTCGGCTTTGCCGTCGGCACCGAGGCGGCGGATGGCGGCCACGACGCGGTCCTCGACCTGCACGACTTCGTAGCACCGGTTGCCGGCATCGCGATCCTCGAAGGAACCTGAACATGAGTGACCTGGCGGCCGACGCCGCGATCTATGCCGAACTGACCGAGGTGTTCCACGAGGTGTTCGGCGATGACAGCCTGGTGCTCGACGCCGGCACCGCGGCGGACACCATCGCAGGGTGGGACTCGATGCGGATGGTGAGCATCATCCTGGGGGTGGAACAGCATTTCGGCGTCAGGTTGCGATCGCGCGAGGTGGACAAGCTGCGGAATGTAGGCGATCTCGCAGAGCTGGTGAGGACCAGGACCGCGGCCGGGTCGTAGCGGCCAGGTCCCGGCAGGTGCGGTGAGGAACCGATGGGCGCTCCGTTGAAGCAGCCGGCGATTGGCCCGGCA
Source organism: uncultured Acetobacteraceae bacterium (assembly GCA_964247695.1). Taxonomy (GTDB): domain Bacteria; phylum Pseudomonadota; class Alphaproteobacteria; order Acetobacterales; family Acetobacteraceae; genus Lichenicoccus. The sequence continues at coordinate 11,112 of CAXTVI010000053.1, read as the reverse complement.
CCGGTCGAGACGCTGGCGCTCGCCGCGCGGGCGGCCGGCCGCGTCCTGGCACGGTCCGATGCGGCCAGCCGCAATGCCGCGTTGCAGGCCGCCGCCGCCGTTCTGCGCGGGACGAGCGGCGCGATCCTGGACGCCAACGCGCGTGACCTGGATGCCTGCCAAGCAGGGGCGGCGTTCCGCGACCGGCTGGCGCTCAGCCCGGAACGCATCGAGGCGATGGCGTCGGGGCTGGAGGCGATTGCGTCCTTGCCCGACCCGGTCGGGCGGGTGCTCGCCGAGTGGGACCGGCCGAACGGCCTGCATCTGCGCCGGGTGGCGACGCCGATCGGAGTGATCGGGATGATCTACGAGAGCCGGCCGAATGTCGGCGCGGATGCAGCCGGCCTGTGCCTGAAGTCCGGCAATGCGGTGCTGCTGCGTGGCGGCTCGGAGAGCTTGCACAGCGCGCGCGCCATCCATGCCGCGATGCAGGCCGGGCTGCGCAAGGCCGGGCTGCCGGAGGCGGCGGTGCAGATGGCGCCGGACGCCGACCGCGCGCATGTCGCGGCGATGCTGGGGGCGGCCGGGCTGATCGACCTGATCATTCCGCGCGGCGGTCGCTCGCTGGTCGAGCGCGTGCAGCGCGAGGCCCGCGTGCCGGTGCTGGCACATGCGGAAGGGCTCTGCCACACCTATGTCGACGCCTCGGCCGATCCGGCGATGGCGCTGCGCATTCTCGGCAACGCAAAGATGCGCCGCAGCGGCGTCTGCGGCGCGACCGAGACCCTGCTGATCGACCGCAGCATCGCGCCCGCGCAGCTGCCGGGACTGGTCGCGGGCCTGCGCGCGCTGGGCTGCGACTTCCGCGCCGATGCGGCGGCGCGTGCCATCGTGCCCGACCTCCCGCCGGCGGACGCGGACAGCTTCGATACCGAGTGGCTCGATGCGGTGCTGTCGGTGGCCGTCGTCGATGGGGTCGACGGCGCGCTCGCGCATATCGCGCGGCATTCCAGCGCGCATACCGAGGCGATCATCGCCGAGGATGCCGACGTCGCGCGGACCTTCCTCGCCGGCACCGACAGCGCGGTGGTGATGTGGAACGCCTCGACGCAGTTCTGCGATGGCGGCGAATTCGGGTTCGGCGCCGAGATCGGCATCGCGACGGGACGGCTGCATGCGCGCGGCCCGGTCGGACTGGAGCAGCTCACCAGCTTCCGGTACGAGGTCATCGGCACCGGCCAGACCCGGCCCTGAGTCGCCTGCGCATGCTGCCGCCCGGCGGCGACAGGCGGCGCATGCGCGTGGGCCTGCTCGGCGGCTCGTTCAACCCCGCGCACCAGGGGCATCTCCAGGTGGCCCAGCGCGCCCTGCGCCAGTTGCGGCTCGACCAGGTGTGGCTGCTGGTATCGCCAGGTAATCCGCTCAAGCCAGTGGCGGGCATGGCGGCCCTCGAGCGGCGCCTGGCGGGAGCCCGGGCCTTGACGTGCGATCGCCGCATCATCGCCACCGACATCGAGCGGCACCTGGGCACCCGCTACACGGTCGACACGATGCGGGCGCTGCGCCGCCGCTTTCCGCGCGTGCAGTTCGTCTGGCTGATGGGCGCGGACGTGTTCGCCGAGCTGCCGCGCTGGCGGCGCTGGACGCAACTGGGGCGGCAGGTGCCGTTTGCGGTGCTGCCGCGCCCGACCTACAACCAGCGGGCTCTGGCGGGGCAGGCGGCGCTGCGCTGGCGGCAGGCGCGGCGACCGGCGCGCGAGGCGGTGATCCTGCCGGCGCACCCGTTGCCGTCCTGGACCTTCCTGCCGGCACCGCAGAACGATATATCGGCAACAGCCCTGCGCGCCGCGCGCGGGCGCGGACCAAGCGACGCCTGAGCCATGGAACGTGATCCGGCGATCATGCTTCAGTCACCATTGCCGTCGAGCCTGCGTACCAACCAGGCGACAGGAGAGACATCATCGCCAGGAAGCCCCCCGCCGACACCGGAAAGCCATCCCGGACCACCGGCGCCGACAGCAAGCCGCGCCTGCGCCCCGCCGGCCCGACCTTGACGTCCCTGGCCGAAGCGGCCCGGGCGCCGGGTACGCCGCGCAAGAAGGCGGCGGTGGCGGGGCCGCGGCGGCGCGGTGCGGCGCGCGCGCCGGCCGAGCCGGAGCTGCTGGAGCGCTGGACCGGGATCATCACGGAGAGTCTCGAGGCGGATAAGGCGGAGGAGATCGTCGTGCTCGACCTCACCGGCCGCGCCGCCTTTGCCGATCGCATGGTAATCGCGACCGGCCTGGCCGACCGGCAGATCAGTGCGATGGCGACCCATCTCGAGGAGAAGCTGGGCGAGGCCGGGCTGAAGCGGGTGCTGATCGAGGGGGCCGGCGGATCGGACTGGGTGCTGATCGATGCTGGCGACATCATCGTCCACCTGTTCAAGCGCGAGGCGCGCGCGCTCTACGCGCTGGAGCGCATGTGGGGGGCGGATCTCGACGAGCGCGAGGACGATCCGGGCGAAGTGACTCAGGTCTGACGAGCGGGGCAGGTCTGGAGGTTTCGGGCGGTTGCGGCTCATCGCGATCGGGCGCGCCCGGGGCGGCCCGGAACAGGCGCTGTTCGAGCGCTACGCGACGCGCCTGCGGCCGAAGCTCGAGCTGACCGAACTTGCCGACGGCCGCGGCGCCGCCGCGGAGATCAAGCGGCGCGAGGCGCAGGCGCTGCTCGCCTGCCTGCCCGCGAATGCCTACCTGGTTGCCCTGGACCAGGCCGGCGAACAGCCGGATAGCGCGCGGCTGGCGTCGAGGCTGGAGGGCTGGCTCGGGCTGCAGAGCCCGCTCTGCTTTGTGATCGGGGGGGCGGAAGGGCTGGACGAGGCGGTCATCCGGCGTGCCGACCACACCCTGTCGCTCGGCGCACTCACCTGGCCGCATATGCTGGCGCGGGTGATGCTCGCGGAACAGCTCTATCGGGCCCGCAGCATCGCTGCCGGCCATCCCTATCATCGGGCCGGCAGGCCGCTCTAAGGCTATTGGAGGCTGCGGTTCGGAGCGTCGTCGCCGAGCAGGTTGGTGCTGGAGAACTCCGGTGTCAGCGCCGGCGCCTCGGCGACTTCGGTGCCTGCGCCGTGCAGCCTGGCCTGGACCCGGGCGGCCAGGCTCACCGGCGTTGCGTCGCTGCGCGCGGTGATGATCTCGCCGCTGGTGTCGGCGCGCGGGTAGATGAAGCCGTAGGTCGGGTAGATGCTGCCGAAGGTGCCACGATGGCCGAGCTCGACGCGCACCGCGCTCCAGTCATTGTTCTGCGAAACGTCGATCACCGAGACGTTGCGGCTGATGCCATTGGCGTTCCAATGCGACTGGTCGATCTGGATGGTACGGCTGTCGACCATGTCGGTCACCACCGCGACATGGCCCAGACGCATGCGGCTGATGGCGCGGAAGTTCAGCACGCTGCCGACTTCGGGAGCCGTGCCGCGGGCATACACACCCTCCGCCTTCTGCCACCAGTTCACCGCGTTCCCGCGCAGCGCGATGTCCGAGGCGGCTCGGACGAAGGCGACGCACTGGATCACGTGCGGCGCAACGCCGGCATAGCGACGTCCTGCGTGGTGATGCCGGAGATGCGCGCCGGCGGGTGTGCTGAAGCAGGTGGCGGCGGTCACGGCGACCATCAAGCCTAGCATCCCCGTGTAACCAATCTGCCGCCCGGACTGCCGCATCGCCGTTTGCCCTCACCGTTCCGTGAGGCAGCTAGCAAGCGTGTTGCAACTCTGACAAGCCGCGGAAGCGGATCTCCCGCCGATCTGGCGGAATTAGTCAGAAAACCGGTCTCACCGGACGGGATTCAAGGACTATAATCCTTTCAGGCCCTGTTCAATGAGTAATCGCAACGAATAGAGTGGCGCCGGGGCCGGAGTCCAGTCCGGTCTCGGCGCCCGAACCGTTATTCGACGCATTGTTGCAGTTATGCAACCAAGTTGGCGCCGCGACCGATGCCCTACTTCGTGGTAATCAGCATGATCTCCACCAGGATGCGCGGATCGGCCAGGACCGTCTGGACGCAGGCGCGCGCGGGGGCGGCGCCCTGCGGCAGCCACGCCGACCAGATCTCGTTCAGCACGTCGCGGTCGCTGATGCTCTTGAGCCAGATCTGCGCCTGCAGGATGCGGGTGTTGTCGGTGCCGTGCTCCTCGAGCAATGCGTCGAGCTGGGCCAGCACGTCCCGGGTCTGTCCGGCGGCGTCAGCCGAGAGGTCGCTCGCGACGACGCCCTGGGTGAAGATGAAGCCGTGATACTCGACCACCTTCGACAGGATCGCGTTCGGCTCGGTACGGATGATCTTGCTCATGGCGTGGCTCCCGATTGCGGACAACAGGCGGCTGTTCTGGTCAACCCTCCGCCTCCCGTCAACGCAGGGCGGCGGTCCCCGCCTCAGGCCAGCGTCGCGAACAGCTCCAGTCGGCCCGGCGTATCGAAATCCTCCAGCACGCCCGGATCGTCGACCTCCAGTTCGCGCACCTGGTCCGCATGTCGCCGCAGCAACGCCCGGCCGCCGCCATCGCCGGACAACGACAGCAGCGCCGGGAACATCGCGCGCCGCCACAACACCGGATTGCCGCGCCGCCCATCGTGCGACGGAACCAGCGCCTGCGCTTCCCGGGTTTCGGCCAGCGCAAGGATCAGGCGGTCGAGCGTGCCCGGCCGCAATCGCGGCATGTCGCCCAGGCAGATCGCGGCGGCGGTTGCCCACGTGTCCCGCACCGCCGCGATGCCGGTGCGCAGGCTGGCGGCCATGCCTTCTCCGGCTGGGTCATCGCAGACCAGCAGCCGCAGCCGCGCATCGGGCACCAGGCCAGCCTCCAGCAGCGCGTCTTGCAGGGCGCCGGCCTGGTGCCCGAGGACGACGAGGACCGGGTCCGCCCGGCTTTGCAGCACGCTGTCCACACTGCATGCGATCATCGGCCGGCCGATCGCGTTCCCGGCCAGAAGTTTGCTCGCGCCGCCGTCGCCGGATGCGCGGCGGCTCCGGCCGGCGGCGAGGATGATGGCCGCCGTCAGCCGGCGCTGACCGAAGCGCCGCCGCCTAGAGGCGCACGGCGTCGCACCGCCACCAGCTCGGCCACGATGGACAAGGCGATCTCCTCCGGACCGACGGCGCCGATGGCGAGCCCCACCGGTCCATGCAGTCGGGCGAGCGCCGCATGGCCGTGCCCTTGCGCCCGCAGCCGCTCGCGCCGTGCAGCCTGGGTCTTCTTCGATCCGAGCGCGCCGACATAGAAGGCATCGCTCGACAGCGCCGCATCCAGTGCCGGATCGTCCAGCCGTGCCTCGTGGCTCAGCGTCACGATGGCGGTCCGGCTGTCGATCCGCAGCCCAGCCATGGCTTCGTCCGGCCACAGCCGCAGCAATTCGATGCCGGGGAAGCGGGCCTCGGTCGCGAAACCCTGGCGTGGATCGATGACGGTCACGGCGAGACCGACCGCTTGCGCGAGCGGCGCCAGCGCCTGCGCCACATGCACCGCACCCACAACGAGCAGTCGCGGCGCCGGCAGATGGACCTGCAGGAACCATTCCTCGCCATCCAGAGTCACGGTGCGACTGCGGTCGGCGAGGATCGCAGCCTGCGCCGCCTCCAGCAGGACGGGATCGAGCGCCACCTCGGCTCCGGCGGCCGGCGCGAGCAGCAGGGACTGCCAGCCGTCGGCGAGGCGCGTCGCCAGCACCGCGGCGGTCCGCTGCGTCCGCGCCTGCATGAGTGCTGCAAGCGTGGCCGGCGTCATGTCCGGCTCGCGATCATGCGTGCAGGAGAGCTCATGCTGGATGCAGGGCTTCCACGAACACCTTGATTGTGCCTCCGCAGGCCAGCCCGACAGACCAGGCGTTGCCATCGGTGACCGCGAAGGAGAGCCGACGCGGCGCTCCGTCGGCGATGGCGTCCTGGGCTGCCTGCACTACGGCGGCCTCGACACAGCCGCCGCTCACCGAGCCCTCGATCCGCCCGGAGCCGGAGACCGCCATGATGCTGCCGACCGGGCAGGGGGCGCTGCCCCAGGTCTCGGTGACCGTCGCCAGCGCCACCGTGTCGCCGCCCGCATGCCAGCGCATCGCATGCTCGAGCGCGTCAGCTGGCTTCGCTTCCTGTGGCTGGAGCCGTCCGGCCATCAGAAGATGCCGACCATGAACAGGAGCACCACGAGAAACAGCACGCCCCCGATGGCCGCCGGGTTGAGCATCGCGACCCAGGCCGCGGCGGCGCCGTCCGAAGCAGCGAGCGGCTCGGCGGTCATCCGCGAGGTGGGCTGGGTGCCCGGCTCGGTGGCGGCCTGGACCGCGCTCGCGATCCCGCCGGCGCCGATTTCGGCCGGCCCGGCGGCCTGCTGGATGAACCGGTCGAGCGCCTGCTGGACCCGCGCCTGGAGGTTCTGCTCCTGCACGCCGGACGCGCCCTCCACGTCCGCATCTGCCAGCGAGATCTCGTAGCTCAGGCGGGTGTAGACGCCCTGCTCGGCGAGTCGGACCAGCAGCATCTGGGTGGCCGGGCTCGCCGGGTCGATGCGCCAGCCCAGGGTGGTGAACGGCTCGCGTATGGTGGGCCGGGCGCGCAGCACCCTGTCGCCGAGGCCGGACAGCACAAGGTCGTCGCCCTCCGGCGTGACCTTCAGGCCTGGCAGGCAATCCTGCAGCACGCCAGCATCCGCAAGCGCCTTCCAGACCCGCTCGCGCGGCGCCGGCACCTGCCGCTCCCCGGTGATGTGCATGGGTCGAACTACTCCGCGTGCCAAGGGTCGAGGGTTGCAGCCACCGGATGGGCGGCGTCGGGCCTCGACCGCTGCGAACGATGATTTAGGTTAACGCACACGCAGCGCAAAGAGATCGACCCGCCATGGCATCAAACACCTCCCCGGATGGTTCCGGCAGCATCCCGGGTCGCGAAACCGTCCCTGGGCTTGAGACCGTCGTTGTGACCCCGTTCCAGCAGAACTGCTCCATCCTGTTCGACCCGGCGAGCCGCCTCGGTGTGGTGATCGATCCCGGTGGCGACGTAGCCCGGATCATGTCCCGGATCGATGACCTGGGGATCGCGGTGGAGGCGGTCCTGCTCACGCACGGGCATCTGGATCACGCCGGCGGCGTCGAGGAATTGCGGCGTGCGCTGCCGCCCGCGCCGGATGGCCAGCCGATCCAGGTCATCGGCCCGGACCGGCGCGACGAGTTCCTGCTGTCCAACATCAGCCGGCAGGCGGCGGCCTACGGCGTCACCGGCCTGCATGACGCGTCGCCGGACCGGTGGCTCAGCGGCGGCGATACGCTCGCGCTTGCCGGCCGCACGCTCGAGGTGCTGTTCGTGCCGGGCCATACCCCAGGGCATGTCGCGTTCTTCGACCGTGCCAACCGCCTGCTTATCGCGGGTGACACGTTGTTTGCCGGGTCCGTCGGCCGCACCGACCTGCCGCAGGGGGACGGTCCACTGCTGGTGCGCTCGATCCGTACGGAACTGCTGCCGCTCGGGGACGAGGTGACGGTGATCCCCGGGCACGGACCGCGCACGCGCATCGGTGACGAGCGGCGGAGCAACCCCTTCCTGCGTTGAAGCGCTGCTCCAGCCGATGCGCGACGTCGTCCCAGCCGCGCCGATCCTGGTCGGCAGCGAGATCTACCGGCACTCCTCCTTCGGTCCCCGGCATCCGCTGGCGGTCCCCCGGGTGAGTGTCGCCATCGACCTGATCCGGGCGATGGGATGGCTGGACGAGGCCCGCTACCGCGAAGCCCCCGTCGCCGAGCGCGAGGCGGTGCTGCGCTACCATGACGCGGACTACGTCGAGGCGCTGTTCCGGGCCGAGCGGGACCAGGCGGTGAGCGCCGAGGTGCAGGCCCGCTACCGGCTCGGGGTTGGTGACAACCCGGTCTATCCGGAGATGTATCGCCGTTCGATGACCGGCGCAGGCGGCTTGATGCTGGCGGCGCGGCTGACGGGATCGGGTGAGGCCGGGATCGTGCATTGCCTCGGCGGGGGCACCCACCACGGCCGGCCGGACCGGGCGGCGGGGTTCTGCTACCTCAACGACATCGTGCTGGCCCTGATGGTCTGGCGCGAACTCGGACTGCGGCGCATCGCGTACATCGATATCGATGCGCACCACGGCGATGGCGTGCAGGACGCTTTTGCCGACGATCCCGATGTGCTCACCCTGAGCATCCACGAAGCGATGCGCTGGCCGCTACGCCGCGTCGAAGAGGGCGGCGACCTGCGCGGCAGCGGCCTGGCAGGAGACAGGGGCGGAGGTGCGGCACGGAACTTCCCCGTGCCGGCCGGGCTGAACGACACCGAGATGCGGCTGCTGATGGATGTGGCGGTGCTGCCACTGGTGCGGGCGCATCGCCCCGGCGCGATGTTCCTGCAATGCGGCGCCGACGCGCTGGAGGAGGATCCGCTGTCTCGCCTGGCACTGTCCAACAACGCGCATATCGAGGTCGTGACGAAGCTTCGGGATCTGGCGGCGACGCTTGGCGTCCCGCTCATCGTGAGTGGCGGCGGTGGCTACAACCCGTACAGCGTCGGCCGGTGCTGGGCCTGTGTCTGGGCCGCCCTGAACGCGATCGAGTGTCCCGGGCCGGCGACGGACGCCGCCGAGGCGGTGCTGCGCGGCCTGCACTACCCGCGGGCAGCCGGCCGCAATCCGCCCTTGCACTGGCTCACCACCTTGCGCGATGCGCCACGCGAGGGTCCTGTGCGCGACGCCGTGCGGCACTGTGCCGCCCAGGCCCTGGAGGTACGCTGATCGATGCGACGGACCCGCCTTTCTACCCTCATGCTGGTTGGGGCATTGTCCGGGATGGTCCCGCTGCGATCGCTCGCGAGGGATACCAGCCAGACCGGTGAGCCGACCCAGGCGCAGGCGCCACTGCAAAGCCAGCCGCTGACGATCATCTCTCGCGGCGGCATCCGGCACCAGTTCTCCGTCGAGCTGGCGCGGACGCCGCGCGAGCAACAGGTCGGGCTGATGTATCGGACTTCGATCCCGGACCACGGCGGCATGCTGTTCATCTGGCCGGCCCCGCAGGCGAGCGCGATGTGGATGGAGAACTGCCCGGTGCCGGAGGACATGGTCTTCGTGAAGGCGGACGGCACGATCCGAACGATCGCCGAGAACACGGTGCCTGAAAGCCTGTCACAGATCTCGAGCGAAGGTCCAGTGCTGGCAACGATCGAGCTGCAGGGTGGCCTGACCGCGAAGCTCGGCATCCGCGTGGGCGACAGGATCGAGAACAAGGCGTTCAGCCAGGCTGCGGGCTCGCAGTAGGCTGCCGGCAGGGCTGCGGCGGCCGGGTGTCACCCGGCCGCCGCCTTGTCTCAGCGCTCGCCCTTGCCGTCGCCGTCGCGGATCTGGCCGGTCGGCTCCTGGACGTGCGCCTCGAGGAACCACAGCTGCTTGTCGATCCCACGGGACACCTCGGTGAACAGGTCGGCGGTGTCGGCATCGCCGGCCTCGTCGGACTCGTCGATCGACTCGCGTATCGCATTGCCGAAGGCGGCGTAGCGGTCGATCAGCGCCGAGAGATGGTCGGCGACCCGGTAGATATCGGTCGGGTAGGCCTCCAGCTTGCTGTTCTTGGTGATGTCCTGCGTGGTGCCGTAGGCGGTGCCCCCGAGAGCGGTGATGCGCTCGGCCATCTTGTCGTTCCAGTCATCCTGTTCGGTCCGGAAGCCGTCGAGCATCAGGTGGACGCCGATGAACTGTGGCCCCTTCAAGTTCCAATGCGCCTGCTTGGTAATCAGCGCGAGGTCGAGCCCGTCGGCGAGCCGCTCATTCAGCAGCGAGATGGCGACGTTGCGCGCGTTGGACTCGATGTTGTTGCGGGTCGGATGCAGGCGGGGCTTCAGCAGCTTGGGCTTGTCGGTGGTGGCCATGAGCCGTTTCCTTGTGCAGGTTGCGGCTGCTGAACGCGGCGGCGGCGGCGACGTTGCGTGCGTCCCAACGCCAGCGAGCGGTTCCGGCGAACGTCCGGCTTGCAAGCCTTCGGTGCCCAGGGCAAGAGCGAAGAGCGGGCTGAAGCTCAACGACAGCCGGATCCGAGGCAGCGAACCACATGTCGATCCTGGTGACAGGCTGCGCCGGCTTCGTCGGCGCGCACGTGACGAAAGCGCTGATTGGACGCGGGCAGTGCGTGGTCGGGATCGACAACCTGGATCCGTATTACGATCAACGTCTCAAGCAGGCACGGCTGGACCGGCTGTGCGCGGGCGGTGCGTTCCGGTTCGAGCGCCTGGATCTGACCGACCGGGACGGGATGGCCGGCCTGCTGGAGCGGGAAGCCGGGATCAGCGGCATCGTGCATCTCGCGGCCCAGGCCGGCGTCCGCCACTCACTCGTCGATCCGTATGCCTACGTGAATGCCAACGTGCTCGGCCATGTAACGCTTCTGGAGGCGGCGCGCCGGCTGCAACGCCTCGATCATTTTATCTACGCGTCATCCTCCTCGGTCTATGGCCTGAACGACCAGCTTCCGTTCCGCGAGAACGAGCGCGTCGATCGGCCGGGTTCGCTGTATGCCGCCACCAAGCGGTCGGCCGAACTGATCTCGCACGCTTATGGCCATCTGTTCGCACTCCCGCAGACCGGGCTGCGCTTCTTCACCGTGTACGGCCCGTGGGGTCGGCCCGACATGGCGTACTACGCATTTGCCAGGGCGATCGCCGAAGGGTCGGAGATTACGCTCTACGAGGGAGACGGCCTGGCGCGCGACTTTACCTACATAGACGATGTCGTCGACGGAGTGCTGCGGGTGCTGGATCACCCGCCGGCGGCGGGCGAGGCTCCGGGCCGGACGCTCAACCTCGGCAATAACCGGTCGGAGCCGGTCGCCTTGCTGGTCTCCCTGCTGGAGCAGGCGCTCGGCCGGCACGCCCGTATCAGGTTGATCCCGCGCCCGGCGACCGACATCGAAGTCACCTGGGCATCGGTGGATGCGATAGAAGCCCTGACCGGCTGGACGCCGAACACCCGCCTGCAGGAGGGTGTGCCGCGGTTCGTGGACTGGTTCCGCGCGTATCACGCAGTGGGATAAAACGACAAAACCGCGCTGCAGCATTTTTACCGGTTGACCCTCTGCGGTGTTGGGCCTAAATCCCCGTTTGTCGCGGCGC
>CAXTVI010000052.1:0-22034 GCA_964247695.1 uncultured Acetobacteraceae bacterium | reverse complement strand
CCGGCGAGCAGGACGGTGTGCAGCGTCTCGAGCATGAAACCGTCGCCGCCCAGGCAGACGACGACCTCTGCCTCCGCGACCGGCACGTTGCCGTAGCGCTGGGTGAAGCGCTGCAGGGTGTCCGTGGCCATCTCGTTGTTGGCCGCGACGAAGGCAATCCGCTCCAGGACCGTGCCGGCGGGCCAGAAGGCATTGCCCTGCGCCTCGGCGCCGGCGGTGTCGAGCATGCCGGCAGGCTGTTCGAATTCGGCCAGCAGGTCATCCTCGAGCGCATTCTCACCGGGGGGTGCGGACTCCATCAGGCGAGCCGCCGATGATCCAGGATCGGCATACCGGCTCGAACGGCCGCGGTGCGAGCCGGGATGAGCGTGCCGGTCGCCCATCCGGGGCCGTCCGCGGCCTGGGCCAAGATCGTGCCCCAAGGGTCGATCAGCATCGAATGGCCGTAGGTCACCCTGGAGGCGCCGGATGCGTCGAGATGCCGGCCGCAGGTCGCCGATGCCGCGAGCCAGCATTGCGTCTCGATCGCACGGGCGCGCAGAAGTGTCTCCCAATGCGCGGCCCCGGTCTCCGCGGTAAATGCGGCCGGCAGGATGATGAGCTCGGCGCCCTCCCGTCGCAGCCGGAGGAAGAGCTCGCCGAAGCGCACATCATAGCAGATCGCAAGACCAGCCCGGACCGGTCCGACCTGCACGGTGACGACTTCATCACCCGGCCTGTATGTGTCGCTCTCACGATATCCCTCGCCGTTCGGGGTCACGACATCGAACAGGTGGATCTTTCGGTAGCGCGCCAGCTCATGGCCGTCCGGACCGAAGACGAGGCTCGTGTTGCTGATGCGCTCGCCGGCGGATTCGCCGATCGACCCGCCGTGCAAGGTGATCCCGTTGTCGCGCGCCAGCGCCTGCATGGCACAGTAGGCCGGACCGCCCGCACCGCCTTCACGCGGATCGGGGAGCTGCTCCGCCGACTCACGCTTGATTGCCTGGGTGCCTCCAAGGCAGCTCCACATCTCCGGCAGGATGATCAGATCGGGCCTGTCTGCCTCGACAGCGCCTCGCACCAGCCGGGCGGCCTCGGCAATGTTCTGGGTCTTGTCGCTGCCGGGCGACATCTGGACGACGCTGATTCGCAAGCACGGCACTCCGGTCAGAGGCTTGCCGAGCAAGGTCCCAGGCTTTGCCCGGAGCGTCCTTCCGTCCGGTCAGGACCGGGTCGGATCAGGCTCCTGCGCCTGCTGGATCAGTCGCAGGAGTTCATCCGGAACCGGCTCGCACAACGTCCTGTCATACAGGCGCTGCAGGTCGGACTGCAACCAGCCCTCGAACAGCGAGGTTGCTCCACGAGACGCGCCGGGGCTGCAGGACGAATTATTCATGACAAGACCGGAGCGTTCGGGAAGCCGGAAAGGTTGCATGGCGCACCGCGTCATCAGGCAATGGCATCTCAGCCCCGCTGCCGACGCAGGGTTTCGGCCAGGCGGCCAATGTCGGTCGCGGCGGCTGTGTTCGGGTAGCGCGTCAATAGGGGCGTCTGCCGGCGGATGGCATCGCGCACCGTCGGGTCGCGGCGGACGATCCCGGCCAGCGGCGGCGTGCGGCCGAGGAAGTTGGCGCAGGCCCGAGAGAGGGTCGCATAGGTCTTCTCCCCGCCCGTGACGCTGGCCGCCTGGTTGACCACGATCCGCGCATCCATCTCGACCGTGCTGTCGCCATGCATGGTCTGCCGGTCCCTGGCATGGAGCTTCAGGACGGCATAGGCGTCGGTGAGGGCGGTCGGCTCGTCCGTCGTCACCACCAGCAGCGTATCGGCCCAAGCCGCCAGCCGGCGGGTGGTGCGGTCGATCCCGGCGCCGAGATCGAGCACGATGGTGTCGTAGCTGGCAAGGCCGCGCAGGGCCGCCAGCATGGAGTCGAGATCCGGCACCGAGAGCCCCGACAGCACCGGGGTCCCGGAACGGCCCGGCAGGATACCGAAGCGCCCGGCTGTTGTGGCATCCCCTCCGCCCGTGAAATCGACGATGGCCCTGGCCAGCGCAACGCGCCCGGCGGCGACATCGGAAAGATCGTATTCGGGCACGAAGCCGAGCTGGATATCGACATTCGCCAGACCGAAATCGCCGTCGAACAGCAGCACCCGATGGCCGCGCATGGCCAGGGACTGGGCCAGCGTGATCGAGAGCCACGTCTTGCCGACGCCACCCTTGCCGGATGCGACCGCGATCACGCGCCCGGCCCCGAGCGCGGCGTCGGCTTCCAGCGGGGCCGCTTCGTCTCGGATCATCGGCTCGTCGTCCTCAGCTGCGCGTCGTGTTGCGGCGCTGGGCCGCGATGTGAAGCGGTAGCGCGGCATGCACCAGGACCCGCGTGGCCTCGGGTTCGGCGGCCGAGGCGGCGGCGCGCGGCGCGGCTGACGGTGCCGAACCGCCGGTCCGCAGCCGCCCGGCCAGGAACGCGGGCGTCAGTCGCGCCAGCCCGTCGGCGGCGGATCCGCTCACTCCGGCTTCGGCCAGGGCAATGCCGGCGGCGGCGGACGCGCACAGGATGCCGCCGAGACGACGCGACACGTCGGTGCGCGTGGCAATCAGGGCGCGGGCCTGGAAGGCGGCATGCACCGCCGCGATGTCCTGCGCCTCGCCTGGATCCAGCCCGCACGGCAGCACCAGCGCCAGGGTGGCCCTGGAAGCTTCCAGCAGCGCCTGCAGATCGGCAGCCTGCTGCGGGTCGCCCGGATCGAGCCCCGGCGCATCGATGAGCACCGGCTGGCCGGGGTCGCGACGCTCGAGGGCGCGCTCGAGGATCTTCGGCGTCCCGGCGGCGACCAGGGTCAGTCCGAGCAGGCGGGTGAAGGCGGCGAGCTGCTCGACGGCACCGGCGCGCTGGCCGTCCGCCGTGATGACAAGCGGGCGCTGCCCGGCCAGCACGAGCCGGGTCGCAAGGCGCGCGGCGGTCAAGGTCTTGCCGCCGCCGGCCGGTCCGGCCAGCAGCAGCGGTGCGTCGTGCCCACCCAGGGGCAGTTGCGTGAACCGGAACACCCGTGCGCATTGCACTTCGAGCTGTCCCTCGCAGAGGGACGCGGCGAGGCTGGACGACAGGCCATGCCACCCGAGTGCGGCTGCCAGACCCGGAGCCGGCGTGCCAGCACGACGCGCGGCAGGTCCGGGCGGCTGGACAGCCGCCAGAGTAGCCGGCGGCGGGCGGACACCGAGGATGCCGGGGCTGAACGGCTCGAGATCGTGCAGGCCGGACTGGGGCAGCGAGTGGACGCGCAGGCGTGGCGCCTCGTCGGTCTCGAGGGCGGCCGTCACCTCGACCTGTCCGTCGCGACTGCGGTCCGACAGGATCAGCGCTTCCGGTCCAAGCTCGGCGCGTATCTGCGCCATGGCCGCGGCCAGTGTTGCCCCGCGGAAGATCCTGACCCGCACGGACTCAGGCCCGGACCTGGCCGGGAAGCGGAGTGCTCATCAGATCGTGCTCACTGTGCGGATCCGCGCGCGTGGCGAGATCTCGGCCTGCGACAGCACCGCCGTCGCCGGCCGCAGGCGCTCGATGATGGCGCGCATCGGCGCCCGCAGCGTCGCATTGACCAGGATCACCGGTTGTTCGCCGGCGGTCGCCGCGCCATCGAGGGCCGCCCGCAGCCGCGCGATGAAATCGTTGAGCCGGCTCGGCGCCATCGCCAACTGGCGATCCTCCGGCGGCCCGACCAGGCTGTCGAGAAAGGCGCCTTCCCACTCCGGACCCAGCGTCACCAGCGGGATGTAGCCGGACTGTCCGACATGCGCCTCACTGATTTGCCGCCCCAGCCGCATCCGCACGTGCGCGGTGATCAGCGGCACCGCGCGCAGGCCGGCGCCGCAGGCCTCCTGCACGCCTTCGAGGATTGTCGGCAGGTCGCGGATCGACACCTTCTCCGCCAGCAGCGCCTGCAGCACACGCTGCACCGCGCCGGTCGAGATCTGCGACGGGATCAGGTCGGCGACCAGCTTGTGCTGCTCGCGCGGCAAATCGTCGAGCAGCTTCTGCGTCTCCGAGTAGGACAGCAGCTCGGCCATCGTCTCGCGTACCACTTCCGTCAGGTGGGTGCTGAGCACGCTGGCCGGATCCACCACGGTGCAGCCGCGGAAGATCGCCTCCTCACGGGTGGAGGTCTCGATCCAGAGCGCGGGAAGCCCGAAGGCCGGCTCGGTCGTGCGCTCACCGGGCAGATCCGGCACGCCGCCTTTTGGGTGCATCACCAGCAGCCGCGTCGGCCGTAGCTCACCTTTCCCGGCCTCGATCTCCTTGATCCGGATCGAGTAGCTCTCGGCGCCCAGCTGCACGTTGTCCTGGATGCGGACCGGCGGCAGGATGAAGCCCATCTCCTGGGCGATCGTCCGGCGCAGCGCCTTGATCTGCTCGGTCAGGCGCGGTGTCTCGCCGCCGGCCAGCGGCAGCAGGCCGTAGCCCAGCTCCAGGCGGATCATGTCGATACGCATGGCATCGGTGATCGGCGGCTCCGCCGGGGCGTGCGAGACGATCGACGCGGCCGCTTCCTCGACCGGTGTTGTCAGCGGGTTCTTGTGACGCATCCACGCAGCGCCGCCCGCCAGCGCGCCCAGGGCCAGGAACGGCAGGGCCGGCAGGCCGGGCATCAGCGCCAGCACGATGGCGGCGCCGGACGCCAGCGCCATCGGCTTCGGGTTGCCGCCGAGCTGCCGCATCAGTGCCACGTCGGCGGCACCCTCGGTGCCACCCTTGGTGACGACGATGCCCGACGCGGTCGAGACCAGCAGCGCCGGGATCTGAGATACCAGCCCATCGCCGACCGTCAGCGTGGTGAAGGTGGCGGCGGCGTCGGAGAAGGCCATGCCGTGCCGGATCAGGCCGATCGCGAGGCCGCCGATGATGTTGATGACGGTGATCATGAGGCTGGCGATGGCATCGCCGCGCACGAACTTCGCAGCACCGTCCATGGCGCCATAGAAGCCGCTCTCCTCCTCCAGCTCGCGCCGACGGACGCGCGCGACCTTCTCGGTGATCGCGCCGGCGGACAGCTCGCTGTCGATGGCCATCTGCTTGCCGGGCATGGCATCAAGGCTGAAGCGGGCGGCGACCTCTGCGATGCGCCCCGAACCCTTGGTGATGACCATGAAGTTCACCACCAGCAGGATGGAGAACAGGATCAATCCGATGACGACGTCACCGCCCATCAGGAACCCGCCGAAAGCCGCCACGACATGCCCGGCCGCAAGCGGCCCTTCGTGCCCGTGGCTGAGGATCAGGCGGGTGGTCGCAACATCGAGCGACAGGCGGAGCAGCGTGGTCAGCAGCAGCAGGGTCGGGAACGAGGTGAAGTCCAGCGGGCGCTTGAGGAACAGCGCGACCATCAGCACCAGCACCGACAAGGTCACCGAGAGCGCCAGCCCGAGATCGAGGATGATGGTCGGTAGCGGCAGGACGAGCACGGACAGGAGCGCCACCACGCCAAGCGCCAGGCCGACATCGCTGCCCGGCGCGAAGCGGCGGACCTGCGGCCCGAGGCCGACGAGATCGAGCAGTCCGGTGATGCCGCCAGACTTGCCGACGAACTTGCCGCCGGTGTCCCCGATGGATCCGGCAGGCGCTGCGAGCAGGGTCTCGCCCATCGCTCAGGCAGCCCAGTGCCCGGCCTGCGGCGGCGGCACCGGCAGGCCCTGGCCGACATAGTCGCGCAGCTTGTTGCGCAGCGCCCGGATCGAGATGCCGAGCATGGAGGCGGCATGGGTCCGGTTGCCCAGCGTGTGGTTGAGAGTCTCGATGATGAGGGCCTGCTCGACATCCTCCATGCGCCGTCCGACCAGGCTGCACACGGCATCGCCGCTGCCGATTACCTGGGCTGGGTCGGGAGCCGCACCGGTCGGCGCGACATCGGCGGCCGGCTCGGGCGGCATGTCGAGCACGGCGGCATCAATCTGCGCGCCCTCGGCGAGGAGGACCGCGCGATGCATGAGGTTCTCGAGCTCGCGGACATTGCCGGGCCAGCCATGGCGCAACAGCCGGGCGCAGGCTTCCTCGGACAGGTGTCGTGGCGGCAGGCCGTTCTGCTCCGCGTAGCGGCGCAGATAATGTTCCGCTAACGGGACGATATCGTCCGGTCGCGTACGCAGCGGCGGCAGGGTGAGGCCGATCACGTTGAGCCTGAAAAACAGATCGCTGCGGAATCGCCCGGCCGCTGCCTCGGCCGCGAGATCGCGGTTCGTCGTCGCCAGGATGCGCACGTCGAGCTTCACCGGCACCGAGCCGCCGAGCCGGTCGATCTCGCGCTCCTGGATCGCGCGCAACAGCTTGGCCTGCAGCCTGATGTCCATCTCGCTGATCTCGTCGAGCAGCAGCGTGCCGCCCTGCGCCGCCTCGAACTTGCCGATCCGGCGTGCAACCGCGCCGCTGAACGCGCCCTTCTCGTGGCCGAACAACTCGCTCTCCAGCAGGTGATCCGGAATGGCCGCGCAGTTGACGGCGATGAACGGGCCGGCTGACCGCTGCGAGCGGCGATGGATATGCCGCGCGATCACCTCCTTGCCGGTGCCGGACTCGCCACTGATCAGCACCGAGGCCTGGGCCCGCGCAACCTGCTCTGCGCGCCGGATGGAGGCGAGCATGACCGGATCGCGCGCGATCATGGCGTGGGTATCGCCCGACGCCGCCTCCAGCATGGCCGCGATCAGGTCGGGATCCGCCGGCAGCGGCAGGAAGTCCTGCGCACCCTCACGCACGGCACGCAACGCCTGCTCCGAATCGCTCTCCAGTCCGCAGGCGATGACGGGCACGCAGATCCGCTCATGCGCGAGCGCCCGCACGAGGCTCCCGATGTCCTGGCCGACCTCGCACAGCACGAGTTGCACCCCGGCATTGCGGCGCAGCTCGGCCAGGGCCGCCATGACATCGTCCGCCTGATCAAGGCGCGCGCCGCGGGCGGCGGCGATCGCGGCCGCGCGACCGAGCTCGCCGGCCAGCGAGCCGATGATCAAGACGCGCACGGTCAGAAGCCCCGGTCGGCCTTGACGATCTCGGTCATCGTCACACCGAGCCTGTTGTCGGCCACCATCACGACCTCGCCACGCGCCACCAGGCGGTTGTTGACGTAGATGTCGATCGCCTCGCCGATCTTGCGGTCCAGCTCGACGACGGCGCCACGGCCCAGCTTGAGAAGCTGGCTGACCTGCATGGTGGATTTGCCGAGCACGGCGCTGACCGTGACAGGGATGTCATAGACCGCCCCGAGATCGTGGGCATTGCGGGTCGTGGCCGGTTCCGGCACGCCGACGGAGTCCGACAGTTCCGTCAGGTCGATTTCATTGGTCATCGCAAGCTTCATCCTGCTTCATTGTTTCGGGGCCGAGCATCGACAGCACGGCATCGCGGATCGCGGCGCCGATGGACGCCGTGTCACGCAGCGCGGTGCCGTTCTGCCAGGTGATCGCGATGTCTCCGGCTGCGATGGCGGATGTCTCGATCCATGTCACCGAGGTTCCGGAGTCGAGCAGCAGGGAGCCGACCTGCGCTTCTATCACCGTTCGCATGGTGGGGTGGAGCCGGATGCTCAGCGCCGGGATCTGGCGCATTGGCGGCAGCACACGGCGCATCAGCGCGTGCAACTCACCCGCCGAATGACGGCGGCACAGCTCGGGAACCGCGGCGGCCAACAGCGACAACGTTGTGCCGGCCAGCATGTGCAGAGACTGGTCCACCATGCGCGTCGCCTGCTGCCGGGTCTCGGTCATCTGCAGCACCAGCGCCGACAGGGCCATGTCGCTCTGTGCGGATGCCGTGGCGGCCGCATCGCGGCGCTCGATCAGGCGGCCCTCCTCATGCGCGTGCCGCGCGGCGGCCTGCAGTTCGGCCAGGCTGTAGCTCGGCACGACCAGCTCCGGCTCCGGCGACGGCACACCGCGTGCCGCTCCCTTCGCGGTCGGAATGACAGGCGCATCGAAATCCTCGGCGTAGAGGACACCGGAAACCGAGCCAGGGGATTTGCGGCCCTCCCACATCTCAGAGCACCATCTGCTCGTCTTTGCTGTCCGAGATCTCGATCTCGCCGCTCTGCGCGAGCTCCTTCGCAAGTGCGACGATGGAGCCCTGCGCCTCGTCGACGTCACGCAGCCGGATCGGGCCGAGTGAGGAAATCTCCTCGCGCAGCAGCTTGCCGGCGCGCTCGGACAGGGTGGACAGGAAGAGGTTGCGTATCTGCTCGGAAGCGCCCTTCAGGGCCGTCGGCAGCTTGCTCTTCTCGACGACCCGCATCAGCTTGCCGATCGCTTCCGGCGGCAGGCGGCCAAGGTCGTCGAACGTGAACATCAACGACTTCACGCGCTCCGCCGTGTCACGACTGCGCTCTTCCAGCGCCGACATGAAGCGCCCCTCCACCTGGCGGTCGAGGTTGTTGAAGATGTCCGCAACCAGCTCGTGGCTGTCGCGCCGCGTGCTGCGCGCGAGATTGGACATAAACTCCGAGCGCAGGGTTTTCTCCACGCTGTCGAGCACGTCCCGCTGCACGCTCTCCATGCGCAGCATGCGCATGATGACCTCCATCGCGAAGCCGTCCGGCAGCAGTCCGAGCACCCGGGCGGCGTGGTCCGAACGGACCTTGCTCAGCACCACCGCCACCGTCTGCGGATATTCGTTCTTCAGGTAGTTCGCGAGCACCGCCTCGTTGACGTTGCCGAGCTTGTCCCACATGGTCCGCCCGGCCGGTCCACGGATCTCCTCCATGATCTGCGCGGCCCGCTCGCGCGACAGCGATTTCTGCAGCAGTCGTTCGGTGCTGTCATAGCTGCCGACCAGCATGCCGCTGCTGCCAAGACTCGACGTGAAGTCGCTGCACAGCCGTTCGACGGTGTCCGCCGAGACGCTGCCGAGCTGGGTCATCGCGAACGAAATCTCCTTGATCTCGTCCTCGTGCATCATCTCGAACAGCTTGGAACATTGCTCCTCGCCCAGGGCCAGCATGAAGACGGCTGCCTTTTCGGCGCCGTTCATCGACCCGGCGTTCTTTTCAGCGGCCATCAGCCCATCTCCCGCTCATGGCCGAGCCAGCTGCGTACGATGGACAGGCTCTCCTCCGGATGCTTGCCGACCAGGTCGACGATCTGTCTGATGGACGATGCCTTCAGGCGGCCACTGATGTTGGCGATGCTGATCAGCACTTCCTCCTCCGCAGCGGCCTGAGGTGGAGCGAGGAGCGCCTGGCCACCGGCCGCCCGGGCGCCCGCGATGGCGGCTTGGCCAGCGCTGCTGCCGAAGGCGACATCGGCCAGGATCGCATTGCCCTGCGCGTCGGTGCCAGCCAGTGCAACGGGCGAGTTGGTCAGGCGCAGCACCATCGGTCGCACGACGAACAGGAGGGCGAGGAGGACGAACAGCCCCAGCAGTCCGTTCTGGCCCAGACGCATGACGTCGTCGCGCGTCAGGTGCAGGCCCATGAAGCCGGGTACGTCGGCGAGCAGGCTGCCGGTGTCCGGAGCCGTGAACGGCATGCTGACAACGGTCACGCTGTCGCCGCGCTTCGGATCGAAGCCGATCGCGCTCTTCACCAGGGTCGAGATCTGGTCGAGCTCGGCCTGGGTGCGTGGCTGCCAGGCGAACTTGCCGTCGCTGCCGCGCGCGCTGGTGCCGTCGACCATCACCGCGAGGCTGACGCGCGCGATGCGCGGCTGGTCCTGCACGAGGATACGGACCGTCTTGCCGATCTCGTAGTTGTTGGTCTCGTCCTGCTTGTCCTCGGCGCTGCCGCTCTGTGCCTGACCGGCATTGGCGTTGGGCAGGTTGTTCTGCACCGACGTGCTCGCATCGGCTTCCGTGTTGTGGCTTTTGTCCGAACTCGTCTGCTGCGACCTCAGGACCTGCTGGTCCGGATTGTAGCTCTCCTGGGTCTCGTGCACCTGGTCGAGGTTCATCGTGACGGAGGCTTCCGCACGCACGTGCTCGGCGCCGAGGGAGGGCTCCAGCATCTCTTCCACGGCGTGGGCAAGCCGGATCTCGGTGGACTGGCGCAGTTCGTCCACGCTGCGTGCCATGCCCTGCGCGCCGGTCGGCTGCCCGGCGCGTGCCAGGACGTTGCCGCGGCTGTCGATGATGGCGATGTTGGCGGCCTTCAGTCCGGGCACCGCGGCGGAGACCAGGTTGACCACTGCCTGTACGGCTTCCGGATCGAGCCGGCTCGATCCGGTCATCGACAGCAGCACGCTGGCCTGTGCCGGCTGCTCCTCGCTCGCGAACGGCTCGCGGTGTGGCAGCACCAGGTGCACGCGGGCGCCACGAATTCCGTTGATCAGGCGGATCGACCGTGCCAGCTCGCCCTCGAGCGCGCGGGTCTGGTTGATGGTCTGCTCGAACTGGGTCGCGGTCAGGCTGTCGCCACGGTCGAAGATCTCGTAGCCGACCGAGCCGCCAGACGGCAGGCCGCTCTTTGCCAGCAGCAGCCGGGCGGCGGCGACCTGATCGGCGGGGACCATGATGCGGTCATCCTGGCTACCGAGCTCATGCTGGATATGCGCCTTGTCCAGCGTGTCGGCGATCTGTCCGGCTTCGCGCATGTCGAGGTCGCCGTACAGCAGCGCCATGTGCGGCGTGCCGCCACCGTGCATCGCCAGCATCGCCAGCATCGCCAGCATGGCGAGTGCGACAGCCCCCATCGCCGCAAGCCGGGGGGGGCCGAGCGCTCCCAGTCCTGCGACCAGGGCCTTCACGCCGGATCCCACATGAGCAAAGCGGCGGGGGAGAACTGGATCATGGCCTCGTTTCCGTGGGATGGCTTACGCCACGGAAGCGATGATGACGGTTCCGGCTTACCGAAAGGTTAAGCAGTAGGCAGATTGTGCCGAGTGCGATGTCATGCGGAAGCGCCGATGCCGGTGACCGTGTTCATGTCGACGGTCTCGGTGCCCATGTTGAGCATGACGTCGCCGCTGGCGGCCTTGGACACTGCGGTGATGGTTCCCTTGACGGTGAACGGGACGGCAAGAGGGTTGCCAGCCGCATCCTGGGTTTCGACGGCAACGCCGTAGGCGCCATCCGGCATCGTGTTGCCGGCATTGTCCTTGCCGTCCCAGGCCCAGCTGTTGCTGCCGGCGGAGGATGTCTGCTGCACGGAGCGCACCACATTGCCTGAGCCGTCGGTCACCGCGATCGCGACGGGCTCGGCGTTGGCCGTCGTGAAGTCGATGCTGCCTTTGCCGGACTGCAACGGCATCTGCGCCGAGGTGGCACTCGCCTGCTGGCCGACGAGGCTGCTGCCGCTGACCACCTGCCCGCTCTGGGTGATCGAGATGAGCTGGTTGAGGTTGGTGTTGGTGTTCACCTGCTGCTGGACGCCGGCGAACGTCGCGATCTCGCTGGTGAACTGATCGGAGTCGGTCGGCGCGCTCGGATCCTGGTTCTGCAGCTGCGTGGTCAACATCGTCAGGAATGAGTTGAAGTTGTCGGCGATCGACGAGAGCGCTGTCGATGACGAGGACGCGGTGGCAGCGCTGGCGTTGGAGTTTGCCGTGACGGAGTTGGTCTTGGCCGCCTGCGCCGCGGCGGAAAGCAGGGAGGTCTGGTTCGAGATAGTGCCGCTCACGGTGGTCTCCTGTTCTGTCGACGCGGATGCTGCCCGGTCAGGCGGTGATGTTCAGGCCGCTGGCGACCCAGCGCCTGGTGATGGTGGCTTGTGCGGCAATCCCAGCGGTGGCAGCGCCGGTCGCGGAACTCGGGTAGTCGCCGTTCCGGCTCTCCCAGCCCGGTTGACGCTGCGGGCTGTTCTGCCCACCGCCGCCGCCCTGCGACGCGCCGCGGCCGGCTTGCGAACCATCATCGCTTGACGGCGACAAGGCAAAGGCAAGCGTGCGTTGGCCGGCGGGGATGTTGGCGGCGTCCAGGGCCTCGTGCAGGTGATGGGCGTTCTGTGCCAGCTGCTCCAGCGTCTGGGCGCGATCGGCGGTGACGGTCAGGCTGGTGCTGCCGTCCTGCGCACGCACCATCTGGACCTGGACCTCGCCAAGGTCGCGTGGATGCAGCGAAACCGTCAGGCTGCTGGTGCCGTCCGTCGCGGTCGCAAGCGAGACGATCGCCGGCGCGATCTGCTGGACCTCCGGCGGCGCGCTCGCCAGCCCCGGCGCGCCTGCACCGGCTTCGGTCGGAGCTGTCATCGCGGAAGGCATGGTCGGGAGCGGCGGCTGCATCAGGCCAGCCGCGGGCATCCCGGCTGTGGCCGCGTTCGGAAGTGCGGCCGCCGGTGCGACCGATGCCGGCCCGTCCGCAACCGTTCCGGGGGTCCTGATGCCCTGACCCTCCTGCGCCCTCGGAGAGCGCTCGGCCCGGACCAAGCCATGCGGCACGGTCCCGCCGGTGCCGTCGCCGACGGCCGGACCAGGAGTTTCGTCATCACCGGTTGTACCAACTTCCGGTGCCACGCGCTGCGCATGCGGCTCCGGCGCCGGCTGCACCACCGCGACCGTGCCTTGGGGAGGAAGCGGCCCGGGAGCCGTAATGTCCGCCGCGGCGCGATCGCGCCCGCGACCATGTGTGGATACCGGTTGACCGGTCCGGGCAGTTTGTGCCGTCGATCCGGCAAGCCGCCGGTCCGGCGGAGCCAGGCCCTTGATCTTGTCAGGCAACGCAGCAGGATCGGCCGCAGGCGTCGCTCCGGGAACAGCCCCAGCCTGCATATCGTTCGACGCTGCCGGCTTGTCGTCGGAAGGCTGCGATCGTGCATCCGCGGTTCGGGCGGAGGCGCGGGCTGCATCGGGGTTCGAAGCTCCGGCCGACATCCTACCCTGGCTTGCCGGCTCTGGCGCCGTGCCGGACCTTAGCCGGGCAGCGTTGGTCGGAAGCGGACATGCGCTTGCTCCTGTTCCCGGTCTGCCCGCGGACGCTAGGGAGGATTGGTTAACATCAGGTGAAGCAGCGAGGGCGCTGGCGTGCATCGCCGTCGCGAAGGCGGCGCCGGAGCCGGCGGCATCGGCCACCTTCGCGTCACGTGGACTGGTTGATGCCGGGGCCGGGACGAGGGAGCGTGATGGGGTTGTGTTCATGTCGAAACGACAACTTGCAAGCCCGGGGCCAGCGCAAGATGGGCCGGGATACCGGGGATATGGCCGCTGAGCCGTAGGAATGTTCCTGTTGCCCGGCAGCTTCAACCCGGCAGAACCTGCCGCGCGGCACGAACGCCGGTGCAATTCCGGTGCCGGAATGAGGCAAATCCGCCTGTGCAGGACTGGCATGGTTCGTGCTGACGTTCGTGCTGACGAGAATGCACCGATCCGTCAGGAGCAGGAACCAACACCATGTCGATCTTCAGCGCACTGGACACCGCAGTCAGCGGATTGACCGCCCAATCGGTCGCGTTCAGCAACATAAGCAACAACATCTCGAACAGCCAGACGGTCGGCTACAAGGCGACCGACACCAGCTTTGCCGACTACGTCGAGGCCTCCAACGCGATCGCCGGCCAGTCGTCCTCGGTCATCGCCACGACCCAGTATGCCAACCAGGCGCAAGGCACGATCACGGCGAGCAGCGCCAACGGAGCCCTGGCGATCAACGGCGCGGGGTTCTTCGCGGTGAACGAGATCAGCGGTGCTTCAACCACCACCACGCCTGCACTGAGTGCCACGCAGTATTACACCCGTGCCGGCGATTTCCAGAGCGACAAGAACGGTTACCTGGTGAACAGCGCCGGAGAATACCTGGATGGCTACCAGGTCACGTCCGCTTCCGGATCGAGTGTCACCTCGAGCACGCTCGCTCCGATCAACATCAACAACGTGACCTACACGTCGACTGCGACGACGGAGGTCACGGTGGCTGCGACCCTGCCGATGGCCAGTGCAACGGCAACGCTGCCGTCGGCCGTGGTCAACTCGACGGTGACGGCATACGACAGCAACGGCATCGCCAAGCCGCTTACGATGCAATGGCAGCAGACCGCTGCGGCCGACAGCACCGTGACGCCGGCGACCGGCGGTACATATACATTGAACGTCACCGGGACAGCCACGGCACTGCCCACGGCGCAGGTCGTATTCAATGCCGACGGGACGATCCAGTCGTTCTCTCCGGACGTCAACAATCTGGGAGCCACCGTAGACCCCTCGACCTACGATATCGGACCTGTCGGAGCCGACACGACGCCGATCACGCTCAATATCGGCACCCTCAACACCGGTGCCGGAACCAACATGGCGACCTCCACGGCGACCGCATTCAATGCCGGCAATCCGACCCAGGATGGAACGGCCGCCGGGAAATTCACCTCCTTTGCGATGGAGACGGATGGCTCGGTTGTTGCAACCTTCGACAACGGTCAGTCCCAGGTCTTCGCCAAGGTTCCGCTGGCGATGTTCGCCAATGCGGACGGCCTCATGGCGCAGGACGGGCAGGCCTACACGGCGACCGATGCCTCCGGCGCCGCCAGCCTGCAGCTTGCCGGGCAGAATGGCGCGGGAAGCTTCGAGGCCAACTCCGTCGAGGCGTCGACCACAAGCCTCGATACCGACCTCACCAAGTTGATCGTCGCACAGCAGGCTTATGGCGCCAGTGCCAAGGTGGTCACGACCGCAAACGACATGCTGCAGACGGCACTCGGCATGAAGCAGTAGCCTTTACGGATCCTTAACAGGTTCCGGCGTAGGATAACCGGGGATACAGACCAGTCCCGGTGGATGAGACGACCGACGCATGAGCCTCAGCACATCCCTGTCGATTGCGTCGAGCGGCCTGAACGCGGTCCAGTATCAACTGGCCGTGTCTTCGCAGAACGTATCGAACGCCAGCACCCCTGGTTATATAACTGAAGTTGCCAACGTCGCGTCGCGCGACGCGGGCGGAGCGGCCAGCGGCGTCGTCGTCCAGCCCACCACGCTTGCGCTCAACAATGCCTTGCAGAACAGCCTCTATGTCGAGAACGCTTCGGTGGCCGGCCTGGGTGTCACGGTGAATGCACTGTCTGCCGTCTCCGCCGCCCAGGGTTCCACGACCGATGCCACCAACAGCAACACGCTGACCAGCCTGGTCGGCAACCTGCAGAATGCGTTCATCGCGCTGGACAATGATCCTTCCAGTTCGGTGCAGCAGCAGACCGTGGTCGACAGCGCCACGACCTTGGCCCAGGGGATCAACAGCCTCTCTGGCACATACCAGACCCAGCGTCAGGAGGCCCAGGCGGCAATCCCGGCCACCCTCGATGCGATCAACAGCAATCTCACCACCATCGGCGCCCTGTCCGAGCAGATCATGGGACTGCAGGCAACTGGCGGCGACACGGCCGAGCTGCAGAACCAGCGCCTGGACGCGATGACGACCTTGTCGAGTTCGCTCGGTGTCGTCTTCACACCGACCTCCACCGGCGACATGCTGGTCAGCACGACCAGCGGCCTCGCGCTGCCGACGCGTCCGATCGGCGGACCACTGGTCAGCGCAGGCGCCCCTCCGATCATGGCATCGAGCGCCTACGCCGCGTCTGCGGTGCCGGGTGCGACGACGACCATCCCGCCGATCACCCTGAACGGCCTGGATGTCACCGCTTCGATGGCCGGCGGCACGCTCGGCGCCAATATCGAGCTGCGCGACACCACGCTTCCGACGATGCAGGGCGAACTCGATGCCTTCTCCTCCACGCTCGCCACCCGGTTCAGCGCGGCGGGACTGAACCTGTTCACCAATGCCGGCGGCTGGTCGCCGGACCCGAACGCGGCCACGGATCCGACGCAGGCGCCTGCCAACACGCCGTGGGACACCACCCTGGTCACCGTCCCGCAGACCATCCCCCTGCCGGCCAATGGCGAGCTCGGCTTCTCCGCTGAGATCGAGGTCAACCCGCTGGTGGCGGCGTCGCCTTCACTGGTCCGTGACGGCCAGGACAGCGCCCTGACCGGAGCCGCGACGTTCCTTCCGAACCCGGCGAGCGGACCGGTCGGCTTCACCACCCTGATCGACGGCATCCTCAGCAGCACGTTTGGAACGCAGACCATAACGGGCACCAGCCAGGCTGCATCCAGCACGGCGGGATTGGGCATCAACGGCGCCTTGTCCGCGCCGTATTCCGGGAGCGGCGACCTTGGATCCCTGGCCACGACCCTCACGAGCAGCCAGGCGGAGACCATCGGGCTCGCGACCACTCGGCAGAGCACCGGGACCGACATGCAGACGACGTTGCAGGCCTCGTTGACCTCGAGTTCGGGGGTCTCGGTCGATGACGAGATGTCCAAGATCGTGGCGCTGCAGAACGCCTACGAAGCCAACGCCAAGGTCGTGTCCAGCGTGGAGTCGATGTTCTCGGCGCTGCTGTCCGCCATCAGTCCTGCGGCATCGTAAGGAGGACGGATGATGTCGAGTGCGATCGGCAACGGTTTCGGCATGCTGCCCACGCTGATGCGCACCATCGACAAGCTGAGCACGCAGAACGACTCGCTCTCGACACAACTTAGCACGGGGATTGCTGCCGACAGCTATGCCGGCTTCGGCGCAAATAGCTCGGCCGCGATCAGCCTGCAGCCGCAGCTCGACACCATCGCTGCCTGGCAATCCAGCATCTCCACCAGCCAAACTAGGCTCGCGGTGACGCAGAACGCGCTGTCGAGCATCAGCGCCATGGCCACCGGCCTGCAATCGGCGCTCACCGGCCTGCAGTCGGTGACCTCGCCGGCGGCGGTCGCGGCGCTGTCCAGCACAGCCACGACCGACCTCAAGGAGTTGACGTCGCTGCTCAACACCCAGAGCGGCGGCGCCTACATATTTGCCGGCAGCGCGTCCGACCAGGCGCCGGTCACCGGCACGGACCTCAACCAGAGCAGCCTCGTCGCGGGCATCGTCGGCACGGTGGCGCAGGTTGCTATCTCGGGTGCGAGCGCGGTCGAGAGCGCCACCCTGGTCGCAGCGGGCAGTACGGGAACGCAGAGCCCGTTCTCCGCGCAGCTGTCGGTGTCGCCCTCGACCGCGGCGGGCCTGGTTCCCGCGGTCAGCGTCGGCTCGACCTTGTCGGTCCCGACGGGAATGGTCGCGACGCAGGGGACCGATATCCCGGCGACAGACACCGCCGCGACCAGCACGGGTTCGTCCATCCGTGATCTCATTCGCGTGCTGGCGACGGTGAAGGGCCTCGCCGGCGCGGACAGCACCACGGCCCAGTTCAGCGCCTTGCTCTCGGCTACGTCGAGCGTTATGCCGGCGATCGGCGCCGACCTGGCCAACCAGTCCGGCAGTCTCGGCGAGCAGCAGGCGACGCTGACCGCCCAGTCGAGCAGCCTGGCGGACATGAGCGACGCCCTGAACACCCAGGTCAACACGGTGATGGACGCCGACCCGACCACCGTCCGGACCCAGCAGGTCGCTCTGCAGAACCAGTTGACGGCGAGCTACAACCTGGTCGCCGACGAAAAGACACTGTCGCTTGTCGACTATATCTGACGCCTTCACCGGGTGTTAAACCCTTGCTGCGATGATGCTTTCGGGGCCCGCACAAGTCAGTGCGCGCGGCCGCGAGAGGGACGGAGCGGCATGGCGAACCTGGTCCTGGACCTGAAGCCGGGCGAGATGATGGTGATCAACGGCGCCGCCATCCGGTTCCGGACACGCAGCCGCCTCGAGTTGCTGACGCGGGCTAGATTCCTGTTCGGCAAGCAGATCATGTCGACCGTCGAAGCCACCAGCGCACTGCGCCGGATCTATTGCGCCCTGCAGTCAGCCTACGTGGGCAGTGACACGGAACGGCCGCCGGCGCTGGAGCAGGCGCGCTTCCTGATAGAGACGCGGCGGCGGGCCAGCCCGTGCGAGGAGGACGTCGCGACCCTGGACCGGATCGAACAGCATGTGGTGGCTGACGAGCTCTACGTCGCACTGCGGCTTGCCCGCGGCCTCATCGACCGGGAGGAGGCAGCCCAGCCTGTCGGCGACGTAATCGATCCGGCGATGCTTGCGGGCGAGTAAGGCGGCGGTTCCGGGTCGGGCGATCCGCGCCCCAATCGACAGGGCTCGCGACTTCCTGCAGGCTCGGCATTGCCATGAGCGCATACGCGACACTGCTTCCGGGTGATCCAGGCCCGTGGTTCCGCCAACGTTGCACAACCGTGCACGGAACCTACACGTTCGACATGTCGGCCGGCCGCCACGTCTTGCTGTTTTTCTTTCGGTCCAGCCTCGAGCCGCAGACGGCGGCCGATCTCGCCATCCTCAAGACCTGTCGCGAACTGTTCGATGGCCGCACGGCGCTCCTGTTCGGGGTCAGCGCCGATCCGGAGGATGAAAGCCATCGACGGGTCGCGGAGGATCTCCCGGGTACGCGGTTCTTCTGGGACAGCGATGGTCTTGCGGGGCGCCTCTACGGGGCTCGCCGGCTGGATGGCAACGACGATGCAGGCATGCGAGCCTGCTGGGTGGTGCTCGATCCCGGGCTGCATGTGCTGGGCGTGACGGAGCAGGCGCCGGGCCGCGCAGTGCAGGTGATCGAGGCGTTCAGGCGGCTGACAGCGCAGCCGGCGCCGAATGATGCGGGTGCGCCGGTGCTGTCACTGCCCGGTCTGTTCGAGGCCGAGTTCTGCCAGCGCCTGATCGCCTCCTACGAAGCCGGTGAGAGCGTGCCGTCCGGCGTCTTCACCGAGAGCGAGCCGGGACAGTCGAAAGCGGTCTCGGATCCGGGGTTCAAGCGGCGGCGCGACTGCACCTTGCGCGACGCTGCCCTGGTGCAGCAGGTGCAGGCGCGCATCATCCGGCGCGCGGTGCCTGAGATACGAAAGGCGTTCCAGTTCGAAGCGACCCGGATCGACCGCCTCGTCCTCGCCTGCTACGACGCGGCGGACCGAGGATGCTTCGGCGCGCATCGCGACAATACCGTGCGGGCGACGGCGCATCGTCGCTTCGCGATCTCGATCAACCTCAATGACGACTTCGATGGCGGGGAAATCGGCTTCCCGGAGTTCGGGCCGCGCACCTACCGCCCCGCAATCGGAGGCGCCCTGATCTTCTCCTGCTCCTTGATGCATGCGGTGTCTCCGGTCGAACGAGGGCGGCGCTACGCCTGCCTGCCGTTCGCCTATGACGAGGCGGCAGAGACGCTGAAGCAGGCGAACCGGTCGATCATCCGGGAGTCGACCCCGCGCGCCTGAGCACAGACGCGGCACCCTTGCCCGTGTGGCGAGGCATCACCAACTCGATTGCACTTGGGTTCTTGAGCGCGTTGCCTCGCAAGGGACGTTGCTCAGCGCCCGCATCAACGTCCGGCCGCCTGCCTTCCGGGGGGCGATCGGCAGCAGCCTGATCAAGAGGGGCAACAGCATGGACATCGAGAAATTCACCGAGCGGTCACGCGGCTTCCTGCAGGCCGCGCAGACCATCGCCATCCGCGACTTCCACCAGCGTCTGACACCCGAGCATCTGCTCAAGGCACTGCTCGACGATGAGCAGGGCGCGGCGGCGGCACTGATCAAGGCGGCCGGGGGCGATCCGCAGGCGGCCAAGACCGCGGTCGAGATCGACCTTGCGCGCCAGCCCAAGGTGCAAGGGGGTGGTGCCGGCCAGCCGCAGGCGACGCCGGACCTGGTTCGCGTACTGGACAACGCGCAGACGGCGGCAATGAAGGCGGGCGACAGCTTCGTTGCGCAGGACCGCCTGCTGGTGGCGCTCGCCGCGTCCGACGGGCCGGCCGCCAATGCCCTGCGGCAGGCCAATGCTCCGGCCCAGGCGCTGGAACGGGCCGTCGAGGAGATCCGCAAGGGCCGCAAGGTGACGAGCGAGAACGCCGAGGCCGGCTTCGATGCGCTCAAGAAGTACGCCCGGGATGTGACCGAGGTCGCCCGGAACGGCAAGCTCGATCCGGTCATCGGCCGCGACGAGGAGATCCGGCGGGCCATCCAGGTGCTGGCCCGCCGCACCAAGAACAATCCGGTGCTGATCGGCGAGCCCGGCGTCGGCAAGACCGCCATCGTGGAAGGGCTCGCCTCGCGCATCGTCAATGGCGACGTGCCCGAGGCGCTGAAGGGCAAGCGTCTGCTCGCTCTCGATCTGGGCGCCCTGGTGGCCGGTGCCAAGTTTCGCGGCGAGTTCGAGGAGCGCCTCAAGGCGGTGCTCAAGGAGATCGAGACCGCAGCCGGCGAGGTGATCCTGTTCATCGACGAGATGCACACGCTGGTCGGGGCCGGTCGTGCCGACGGTGCCATGGACGCGTCGAACCTGCTCAAGCCGGAGCTGGCGCGCGGCACCCTGCATTGCATCGGCGCCACCACGCTGGACGAGTACCGGAAGTACATCGAGAAGGATGCGGCGCTGGCACGGCGGTTCCAGCCGGTGTTCGTCGGCGAGCCGTCGGTCGCGGATACGATCTCGATCCTGCGTGGGATCAAGGAGAAGTATGAGCTGCACCATGGCGTGCGTATTACCGACGGTGCCCTCGTGGCGGCCGCGACGCTGTCCAACCGCTACATCACCGACCGTTTCCTGCCCGACAAGGCGATCGACCTCATGGATGAGGCCGGCAGTCGCTTGCGCATGCAGGTCGATAGCAAGCCGGAAGCACTCGACGAGCTCGACCGTCGGCTGATCCAGCTCAAGATCGAGCGGGAGGCGCTCAAGCGCGAGGACGATGCCGCCTCCCGGGACCGGCTAGGCAAGCTGGAGAGCGAAATCGCCGATCTCGAGGCACGGTCGGATGCGATGAGCGCCACCTGGAGCAGCGAAAAGGAGCGGGTCAATACGACCCAGAAGCTCAAGGAGCGGCTGGATGCAGCGCGGTCCGAGGTCGAGATCGCGCAACGGCGCGGAGATCTTGGCCGGGCGTCGGAGCTTATGTATGGCGTGATCCCGGCGCTGCAGAGCGAGATCGCCGCGACCGATGCCGGCAAGGATAACGCCCAGCTGGTGAACGAGGCGGTAAACGAGGAATCCATCGCCTCGGTGGTGTCGCGCTGGACCGGCGTCCCGGTGGACCGGATGCTGGAGGGCGAGCGGGCCAAGCTGGTCCGCATGGAGGACGAGCTGCGTCGGCGGGTCGTCGGCCAGGAGGACGCCCTGCAGGCGGTGGCACATGCCGTGCGCCGGGCCCGGGCTGGGTTGCAGGACCCGCACCGGCCGATCGGCTCCTTCCTGTTCCTCGGCCCGACCGGGGTCGGCAAGACCGAGCTGACCAAAGCCCTGGCGCAGTTCCTGTTCGATGACGAGCGCGCGTTGCTCCGCATCGACATGAGCGAGTTCATGGAGAAGCACGCGGTCTCGCGCCTGATCGGGGCTCCGCCGGGCTATGTTGGCTACGACGAGGGCGGCGTGCTCACCGAGGCGGTCCGGCGGCGGCCCTACCAGGTCATCCTGTTCGATGAGGTGGAGAAGGCGCACCCGGACATCTTCAACGTGCTGCTGCAGGTGCTCGATGACGGAAGGCTGACGGATGGGCAGGGGCGGACAGTGGATTTCCGCAACACCATCATCGTGCTGACCAGCAACCTGGGCAGCGACATCCTGGCGCAGCAGCCGGAGGGCGAGCCGGCGGCTTTGGTGCAGGCGCAGGTGATGCGG
Organism: uncultured Acetobacteraceae bacterium; assembly: GCA_964247695.1. Lineage (GTDB taxonomy): Bacteria > Pseudomonadota > Alphaproteobacteria > Acetobacterales > Acetobacteraceae > Lichenicoccus. Next base: position 540 of record CAXTVI010000052.1, on the reverse strand, counting down.
GTGGTCCGGGAGCATTTCCGTCCGGAGTTCCTGAACCGCCTCGACGAGATCATCCTGTTCCGCCGTCTGCAGAAGACGGACATGGCAACGATCGTCGACATCCAGATGAAGCATCTGCTGACCCTGCTGGAGGACCGCAAGATCAACCTGGTTCTCGACCAGCCGGCCCGGGACTGGCTGGCGGAGGAGGGCTACGATCCGGTCTATGGCGCGCGTCCGCTGAAGCGGGTCATCCAGCGCAGCCTGCAGAACCCGCTTGCCGGGCTGATCCTGGACGGGAAGGTGCATGACGGCGAGACGATCCATGTCGGTGCGACGCGGGACGGCCTGACGATCGGAGAGGCGGTCATCAGCAACGCGGCATGACGCGCTAGTTATGTGTCAAACGCATGACAGCCCTGGGTGCCATGATCCAGGCTGTCATCGCGTTGACACGCGACGACCGACCACGTAGAAGCCGCTTCATCGCAAGGTGCACAGCGCCGAGCGAAGTGTTCCTTGAAAGTAGAATAGGCTGAGGAAGGGATATGTTGGCGGCGT
>CAXTVI010000051.1:0-23243 GCA_964247695.1 uncultured Acetobacteraceae bacterium | reverse complement strand
ACCACCGACGGGCGCTGGCTGATCCCGACCGCCGAGGTGCCGCTGACCATGCTGGCGGCCGGCGAGATCCTCGATGCGGCGACGCTGCCGCATCGGCTCACAGCGCTGTCGAACTGCTTCCGCTCCGAGGCGGGCGCCGCCGGACGCGATACCCGCGGCATGCTGCGCCAGCACCAGTTCCAGAAGGTCGAGCTGGTGTCGGTGACGACGCCCGAGGCCAGCGAGGCCGAGCACGAGCGCATGACGGGCTGTGCCGAGGACATCCTGGAGCGGCTCGGCCTGGCGTACCGGCGCATGCTGCTGTGTGCCGGGGATACCGGGTTCGGTGCAGCGCGCACCTACGACCTGGAGGCGTGGCTGCCGGGACAACAGGCCTGGCGGGAGATCAGTTCCTGCTCGAACACGCGTGACTTCCAGGCGCGCCGGATGAATGCGCGCTACCGCGATCCCGCCGGCGGGCCGCCCGGGTTCGTCCACACGCTGAACGGGTCTGCCCTTGCCGTCGGGCGCACGCTGATCGCGGTCATGGAGACCTGGCAGGAGGCGGATGGCTCGATCACCATCCCGCCGGCGCTGCGGCCCTACCTGCCGGGGCTGGAGCGCGTGGCGGCCTAGTCGCTGCCGGCAAGGCGTCCAGTCAGGTCGTCGATGAACTGGATCGCCACGCGGCCGGAGCGGCTGCCGCGGGTGATCGACCACTCGTTGGCCTGCGCATGCAGGGCCTCGGTCGCGATCGGCAAGCCACGGGCGGCGGCGTAGGCGTCCACCATCGCCAGGTAGTCCGGCTGGCTGCAGTTGTGGAAGCCAATCCACAGGCCGAAGCGGTCGGACAGCGAGACCTTCTCCTCGGTGGCCTCGTTGGGGTTGATTGCCGTGCTGCGCTCGTTCTCGATCATGTCGCGCGGCATCAGGTGGCGGCGGTTGCTGGTCGCATAGAACAGCACGTTGGCCGGACGGCCCTCGATGCCACCATCCAGCACCGACTTCAGTGCCTTGTAGTCGGCATCCTCGCGCTCGAAGGAGAGGTCGTCGCAGAACACCAGGATACGCCGCTCCGACTGCCGCAGCAGGCCGAGCAGGACCGGCAGGCTGGACAGGTCGTCGCGCTGGATCTCGATCAGCAGCAGCGTATCGGCACCCTGGCGATCCTGGTTGACCTCGTGGTGAACCGCCTTGACCAGCGACGACTTGCCCATGCCGCGCGCGCCCCACAGCATGGCGTTGTTGGCCGGCAGGCCGAGCGCGAACCGCGCGGTGTTGTCCAGGATCAGGGTGCGCTGCCGTTCGATGCCCTGCAGCAGGGCGAGGTCGACATGGCTGACATCGCGAACGGCGGCGAGCCGGCCCTGCTCGGGATGCCAGACATACGCGGTCGCCTCGTCGAGAGCGGCCAGCCGCGGCGGCGGCGGCGCCAGGCGGTCGAGGGCGTCGGCGATCCGCGCCAGGATGGTCATGTCGAAGTCGGCCAACGGATGATCCTAGCGCGAGGTGCTGCTTGACGAAGCGGGTGCGAAACCTATGGTCCGCGACCTGAGGCGGCAAGGCTCGCGCCGCCCGTCAGCAGCGAGCAGTACCAGGAACACCGTGTGATGAGCCTCTTCTCCACCCCAGCCTACGCGCAGGATGCCAGCGGCGGGATGTTCGGCAACCTGGCCGGGCTGAGCCAGTTCCTGCCGATCGTCCTGATCTTCGTGGTGTTCTATTTCCTGCTGATCCGGCCGCAGCAGCAGAAGCAGAAGCAGCTCAAGGCGATGGTATCGGCGCTCAAGCGCGGCGACCGCGTAGTCACCTCCGGCGGTATCCTCGGAACCGTGCAGAAGGTGCGGGACGGCGCCAGCGAGGTCGAGGTGGAAATCGCCCCGAACGTGCGAGTGCAGGTGGTGCGTGACACCATCAGCACCGTGCTGCAGCCCGCGGCTGCGAACGATTCCGCGCCGCCGGTCAAGGCGGTCAAGGATTGAGCGGTCGCCCGGCCGGCGGGACCGGCCGGGCCACCCTCGATCAGGCTGCCTTGAGCTGCGCCTCGGCGAACTCGTAGTTGGCGATCTTGTCGAGGAAGTTGGTGACGTAGTCCGGACGGCGGTTGCGGAAGTCGATGTAGTAGCTGTGCTCCCAGACATCGAGGCCGAGCAGGACCTTGCCGTCCCCGGTTGCAACCGGGTTGGAGCCGTTCGGCGACTTGGTCACCTTGAGCTTGCCGTCGCTGCCCGCCACCAGCCAGGCCCAGCCGGAGCCGAACTGGGTGGTGGCGGCGGTCTTGAAGGCCTCCTTGAACTTCTCGACGCTGCCGAAATCCTCGGTCAGCTTGCTCTCCAGCGATCCGGGAATGGCGCCACCGGTCGGCGACAGCGCCTGCCAGAACACGATGTGGTTCCAATGCTGGCCCGCGTTATTGAACACCGGCGCCAGCTCGGCATTGCCGTGGCTGTGGTGGATGATCTCCTCGAGCGACTTGCCCTGCAACGCCGCGTTCTTCTCGACGAAGCCGTTCAACGCAGTGACGTAGGCCTGGTGATGCTTGTCGTGGTGCAGCTCGAGCGTCTCCTGGCACATGCCACGCGAGGCGAGCGCATTGTATTGATATGGGAGGGGCGGCAGTTCGAAGGCCATGCTGGATTCTCCTGGGCTCGTGGCGCGTTACGACAGCCACTTAGCGTTCTGCGACGGGACAGGGTTGCCCGCCGCCTGAGGCACGCCCCCATGAGCTATGGACCGCACCGGGGATCGTCAAGCGAGTTGCCCTCGGAACCCATGCGGGTCATCTGACAGTCATGGCTGCCGATCCCTCCACCGCGGGTCCCTCTGCTGCGGGCGCCATCGCGCGCCTGCACGATCCCGACCGCTTCCTGACCGCCCTGTTCGCACCGGCTGCCAGGCGCGAGCGGCTGTTCGTGCTGATCGCGTTCAACCACGAGCTGGTGCGGGCACTCGAGCTGACCGCGTCGCGAGCCGCGGCGGGTCCGATGGCGGCGCTGATCCGCCTGCAATGGTGGCGCGACGTCATCGAGGGGCAGTCGGGCGGCCATGAGCTGGCGGCGCCGCTGCAACGGCTGGTCACGGCAGGGAGCCTGCCGCGGGGGACCCTGCTGGCACTGGTCGAGGCGCGCGAGGCCGAGGCGCAGGGGCTGGAGACGATGCAGGCCTGGCGGGATGCGACGCTGGCCGGGGCGGGCGGGATGCAGGTCGCGTTCGCGCAGGCGCTGGGAGAGGCGGACCCCGAGGTGCTGGAGCGCCTCCGCGAGGTCGGTGCGGCCTACGGGGCCGGTGCGACGCTGCGGCATCTGCCGGCCCTCCTGCAGGCGGGGCGGCAGCCGCTGCCCATGGATGCGACGGGGGAGACAACGGCCTGGCTGCGCGAGGCCGGGCGGGAGTGGCTGCGGGAAGCCGGCCGAGTGCTGCTGCCGCGCGAGCGAAGGGCAGCCGAGCTGATCCGGGTGCTGGCTGCCCGCGACCTGTCCCGTGGCGTTGTTTCCGGCCGGCGGGGACTGGGCGACCGGCTGGCGGTCGCGGCCGCCTTCCTGCGCCCGGCTCCCTGACCCCGCGCTCAGGCGCGCTTGCGCTTGCGCGGCGTCGGCAGCATGGGCGCGAGGAAGCGGCCGGTGTGGCTCTCCGGATTGGCGGCGATGTCCTCCGGCGTGCCGACCGCGACCACCCGGCCGCCGCCCTCGCCACCCTCGGGACCGAGATCGAGCACCCAGTCGGCGGTCTTGATCACCTCGAGATTGTGCTCGATGACCAGGATGGTGTTGCCTTGGTCGACCAGCGCGTGCAGCACCTCGAGCAGCTTGCGGACGTCCTCGAAATGCAGGCCGGTGGTGGGTTCGTCGAGGATGTACAGCGTGCGCCCGGTGGCGCGGCGGGCGAGCTCCTTGGACAGCTTGATGCGCTGTGCCTCGCCGCCGGACAGCGTCGTCGCCTGCTGGCCGAGCTTGACGTAGCCGAGGCCGACGCGCTGCAGGATCGACAGCCGGTCGTGGATGCGGGTGGCCGCCGAGAAGTATGGCACCGCCTCGTCCACCGTCATGTTCAGCACGTCGGCGATCGACTTGCCCCTGAACTTCACCTCCAGCGTCTCGCGGTTGTAGCGCGCACCCTTGCAGGTGTCGCAGGTGACGAACACGTCGGGCAGGAAGTGCATCTCGATCTTCAGCACGCCGTCGCCCTGGCAGGCCTCGCAGCGGCCGCCCTTGACGTTGAAGCTGAAGCGGCCCGGCTTGTAGCCGCGCGCCTTGCTGTCCGGCAGCTCGGCGAACCAGTCGCGGATCGGCGCGAACAGGTCGGTATAGGTGGCGGGGTTCGAGCGCGGGGTGCGGCCGATCGGCGACTGGTCGATGTCGATGATCTTGTCGAGCAGCTCCAGGCCCTCGATCGCCTCGTGCGGCGCCGGCACCTCGCCGGAACCCATCAGGCGGCGTGACAGCGCCTTGTAGAGCGTATCCACGACCAGGGTGGACTTGCCGCCGCCGGAGACGCCGGTGACGCAGGTGAAGGTGCCGAGAGGGAAGTGCGCGGTGACGTGCTTGAGGTTGTTGCCGGTGGCGCCGATCACGCTGAGCCGACGGCTCTTGTCCCACGGCCGTCGCTGCGCCGGGACCTCGATGCGCTTGCGGCCCGAGAGGTAGGCGCCGGTCAGGCTGTCCGGGTGCTTCGCGACCTCGTCCGGAGTGCCATGCGCGATCACGTAGCCGCCGAGGTTGCCGGCCGCCGGCCCCATATCGATCAGGTAGTCGGCGGCCCGGATCGCCTCCTCGTCATGCTCGACCACCAGGAGCGTGTTGCCGAGCCGCTTGAGCCGCTCGAGCGTGCCGAGCAGGCGCTCGTTGTCGCGCTGGTGCAGGCCGATGGAGGGCTCGTCCAGCACGTACAGCACGCCGGTCAGGCCGGAGCCGATCTGGCTGGCGAGCCGGATGCGCTGGCTCTCGCCGCCCGAGAGGGTGGCGGAGCCGCGCGCGAGCGTCAGGTAGTCGAGCCCGACATCGTCGAGGAAGCGCAGCCGCTCGACGATCTCGCGCAGGATGCGCCGCGCGATCTCGCGACGCTGCGGGGTGAGCTGCGGCTCGACCTCGCTGAACCAGGTGAGCGCCCGGCGGATCGGCAGTTCCGACGCCTCGGCGATGGTGCTGCCGGCGACCTTCACGCACAGCGCCTCGGGCCGCAGGCGGGCACCGTGGCACACCTCGCAGGGCTTCTCGGCCTGATAACGGGACAGCTCCTCGCGCACCCAGGCGCTGTCGGTCTCGGCATAGCGGCGCTGCAGGTTCTTCAGCACGCCCTCGAAGGGCTTGGTCACCTTGTAGGCGCGGCGGTCGTCCTTGTAGGTGAACTCCACGTCCTCCTTGGTGCCGAACAGGATCGCGTCGCGCACCGTCTGGGGGAGGTCGTGCCAGGGGTGTGCGGTGCTGACCTTGAAGTGCCGCGCCAGGCTCTGCAGGGTCTGGTCGTAGTACGGGCTCTGGGCACCGTTCCACGGCGCCACCGCGCCGCGCGTCAGGCTCAGGCTCTCGTCCGGGATCGCCAGCAGCGGGTCGAAGAAGCTCTCCAGGCCGATGCCGTCGCAGGCCGGGCAGGCCCCCTGCGGCGCATTGAAGGAGAACAGCCGCGGCTCGATCTCCTCGATGGTGAAACCGCTGACCGGGCAGGCGAAGCGAGACGAAAACACGGTCCGCTGCGGTTCCGCCCTGCTGCCTTCGCGCAGCGCCTCCTCGGCATAGACCAGCCCATCGGACAGGCCGAGCGCGGTCTCGAAGCTGTCGGCGAGGCGGGACTGGATGCCGTCCTTGACCACCACGCGGTCGACCACCGCCTCCAGCGTGTGCTTGAGCTTGCGGTTGAGGTTCGGCACGTCGCCGATGTCGTAGAGCGTGCCGTCGACCTTGGCGCGGGTGAAGCCGCGGCGCTGCAGCTCGGCCAGTTCCTTGCGGTATTCGCCCTTGCGGTCGCGGATCACCGGCGCCAGCAGCAGCAGCCGGGTGCCCTCGGGCATCGCCATCACCCGGTCGACCATCTGGCTGACGGTCTGCGCCTCGATCGGCAGGCCGGTGGCGGGCGAGTAGGGGATGCCGGCGCGCGCCCAGAGCAGGCGCATGTAGTCGTGCACCTCGGTGATGGTGCCGACGGTGGAGCGCGGGTTGCGGCTGGTGGTCTTCTGCTCGATCGAGATGGCCGGCGACAGGCCCTCGATCGAATCCACGTCTGGCTTGCCCATCAGCTCGAGGAACTGGCGCGCATAGGCGGACAGGCTCTCGACGTAGCGCCGCTGGCCTTCGGCATAGATGGTGTCGAAGGCGAGGGACGATTTTCCGGAGCCGGACAGTCCGGTGACCACGGTGAGCTGGTCGCGCGGGATGTCGACGTCGATGTTCTTGAGGTTGTGCTCGCGCGCGCCACGCACCCGGATCGAAGCCGTCATCCGCGGTTCCTTCTTCCTGCTCATTCGTTCATACTATGTTCTGATTTGCCGGGCTACTCTTAGCGCCGACACACCCGAGAGCGGCACGTGCAACCGACCGCCGGCAGGGCTAAACAGAGAGCAGCATGACCGCGCCCGACCGGGCCGGTCGATACGAGAGACAGGAAGTGACGATGGCCGGTAGCGTCAACAAGGTGATCCTGATCGGAAATCTGGGAAAAGACCCGGAAGTCCGCAATGCGCAGAACGGCACCAAGATCGTGACCTTCACGCTGGCGACCAGCGAGACCTGGAACGACAAGGCCTCCGGCGAGCGCAAGGAGAAGACCGAGTGGCACCGGGTGGTGGTGTTCAACGAGCGAATCGCCGACGTGGCCGAACGGTTCCTCAAGAAGGGCCGCAAGGTGTTCGTCGAGGGGTCGCTGCAGACCCGGAAATGGACCGACCAGTCCGGCGTCGAGAAGTTCACCACCGAAGTGGTGATCGACCGGTTCCGCGGCGATCTGGTGCTGATCGACTCCAATCGGGGCGGCGAGGAGAGTGGTGGCTACGAAGGCGGCGGAGGCGGCTATTCGGCGCCGCGCCAGGTCGCAGGGCCGCGCGCGGCCGCTCCGGGACGCGGCTCGCCTGCGCCGGCCAGTCCTTCAGGTGGCTGGGATGCGCCCGGCGGCAGCGACCTGGACGACGAGATCCCGTTCTAGGTCAGACCGCAGACCGGCGCGGAGGCAGCTCGAGAGCTGTTCGTCCGCAACAAGCTCAGGGGTTGTCCGCGGCCGCCTGTGCGCGACCGGGTGCCTCGTCCTGCCTGACCTTCTCGGACTGGACGAGCATGACCCGCCACCGGTCGTCGACCAGGCGAAGCGTAGCGGTCTCGTACCAGGTCGTGGGTGTGCGGACCCCATCCATCGAGATCGCTCCCTGGTTGATATAGGCGACCGTCGCCAGATCGGGGTGGACCTGCAGCCTGGGAGCGGTGACGGCCCACTCGTAAACCACCTGCTTCTCCCGTAGCGTCCGCAGGCCTGCCAGAAGCTCAGCCAGCGACATGTACTGGCCGCGCTCGAAGACGCGGAAATCGTCCGTCGTCAGCCGTCCGAGTTCGGCCTCGTCGTCCTCTTCGAACGCCCTGAACATCTGCTGCATGGCGTAGACGACGGCATTCCCGGCCTCCGCCTGCGGACCATCGCCCGCCGGTGCAGAACCGCCCGTTGCCGCGGCCGTGACCGCGGCCGCTTGCCAGAACTTCATGTGCGCCTCCCGCTCGACTTGCACAGCCTGCCACCTCGGCGCCCAATTTCAAGCCGGGCGTCAGAACCTGGTCCCCCCTGAGTGGCCTGGCGCGGCCAGCGCCCGCATTCCGAGAGCGGCCAACGCGCTCCGCGTGCGGGCGACCTCGCCGAGGGCTGAGACCTTGGAGGGTTTGGAGAGCGGGATCTGTCTCACCCGGACGACGGGCGAGACCCATGACCAGCGACCCCGGCTGCTCGGGTGGCGAGGTGACGCCGGCTGGGCTATTGATCGTGGTTCAGGAAACCCCTTCGGACGCCGAGTCTTATTCCGGGCCATCAACCCGGGCAGCCTCGGCCGACGCGACTTTGACATGACGGACCCGAGTTGAGCGACATCCCCGATCCCCCGGCCCCTGCCATTCCTCCCGAGCCGCCATCCGACATGCAGCCGGTGACCATCGAGGAGGAGATGCAGACCTCCTACCTCGCCTATGCGATGTCGGTCATCGTCAGCCGCGCGCTGCCCGACGTGCGCGACGGGCTGAAGCCGGTGCACCGGCGCATCCTGTACGGCATGCGCGAGAGCGGTTTCACGCCGGACAAGGCGTATCGCAAGTCGGCCCGTGCGGTCGGCGACGTGATGGGTAAGTTCCATCCGCACGGCGACAGCTCGATTTACGATGCCATGGTGCGCATGGCGCAGTCCTGGTCGATGCGGGTCAAGCTGATCGACGGGCAGGGCAATTTCGGCTCGGTGGACGGCGATTCGCCGGCGGCGATGCGCTACACCGAGGCCCGGCTGTCGCGGCCGGCGATGTTCCTGCTCGACGACATCGACCGCGACACGGTCGACTTCCAGCCGAACTACGACGAGAGCGAGGTCGAGCCCAGGGTTCTGCCGGCTTCCTACCCGAACCTGCTGATCAATGGCGGGTCGGGCATCGCCGTCGGCATGGCGACCAACATCCCGACGCACAATCCGGGCGAGGTGATCGACGCGACGCTGGCGATGATCGCTGATCCCGCGATCACGCTCGACGAGCTGATGAAGATCGTGCCGGGCCCGGACTTCCCGACCGGCGGCATCATCCTGGGTCGCTCCGGCATCCGCTCGGCGTTCGAGACCGGGCGCGGCTCGGTGATGATCCGGGCGCGCGCCGAGATCGAGGACATCCGGCGCGACCGCCGCGCGATCGTGGTCACCGAGATCCCGTTCCAGGTCAACAAATCGACCCTGCAGGAGCGTATCGCCGACCTGGTGCGGGCCAAGACGGTCGAGGGCATCTCCGACATACGCGACGAGAGCGACCGCTCCGGCATGCGTATCGTCATCGAGATCAAGCGCGACGCGACGCCCGAGGTGGTGCTGAACCAGCTCTACCGGTTCACCCAGCTGCAGACCAGTTTCGGCGTCAACATGGTGGCGCTCGACGGCGGTCAGCCGAAGCTGCTCGGACTGCGCGACATGCTGGTTGCCTTCATCGCCTTCCGCGAGGAGGTGATCCTGCGGCGGGCGCGGTTCGACCTGAACAAGGCGCGCGAGCGCGGGCACGTGCTGGTCGGGCTGGTGATCGCGGTCGCCAACATCGACGCGGTGATCGCGCTGATCCGGGCCGCACCGGATGCCGCGACCGCGCGGGCGCACCTGATGGAGCGCGCCTGGGAGGCTGGCGAGGTCGTGCCGTTGCTGGCGCTGATCCACGATGACGGCAATATCGTCGTGGATGGCCAGGTCCACCTGACCGAGGCGCAGGCGCGCGCGATCCTCGAACTGCGGCTGCAGCGCCTGACCGGACTCGAGCGGGAGAAGATCCAGGCCGACCTGAACGAGGTCGCCGCCAGGATCAACGAGCTGCTCGAGATCATCGCCAGCCGGCCGCGTCGCCTCGAGGTGATGCGCGACGAGCTGGTCGCGGTGCGAGCCGAGATCGCGGTTCCGCGCGCGACCGAGATCTCCGACATCGCCGGCGACCAGACCGACGAGAGCCTGGTCGAGCCGGGTCAGATGGTCGTCACCATTACCCGCGACGGCTTCATCAAGCGCACGCCGCTGGACATCTTCCGGGCGCAGAATCGCGGCGGCCGCGGGCGCACGGCGGCCGGGCGGCGCGGCGACGACATCATCACCCGGTCGTTCAACGCCCACACGCACCAGTGGGTGCTGTTCTTCTCGTCCGGCGGCAAGGCCTACCGGGAGAAGGTGTGGCGGCTGCCGGAGGCAAGCCCGACCGCCAAGGGGCGCGCGCTGGTCAACCTGCTGCCGGAATTGGGCGGCGACCATATCACCACGGTGCTGCCGCTGCCGCAGGACGAGGAGATGTGGGAGAGCCTGCACCTTGTCTTCGCCACGCTGAGCGGGAATGTCCGCCGCAACAGGCTCAGCGACTTCCGCAACGTGCGCTCGTCTGGGCTGATCGCGATGAAGCTTGACGACGGCGACCGGCTGATCGGGGTGGCTACCTGCCGCGAGGGCCAGGACGTGTTCCTGGCGACGCGCAAGGGCCGCTGCGTACGCTTCCAGATCAGCGACGACACGCTGCGGGTGTTCGCCGGCCGCGACAGCTCCGGCGTGCGCGGCATCCGGCTAGGCCGCGGCGACGAGGTCAACAGCCTCTGCGTCCTGAGCCATGTCGAGGCGGACGTGGCCGAACGCTCCGCCTTCCTGCGCATGGCCAATGCCAGGCGCCGGCTGGAGACCGCCGCCGAGGAGATCGTCGCCGAGCCGGAGCTGTCCGAGGACAGTGCCGAGGAAGCGGCACCCCCGGACGCCTCGATCACGCCGGAGCGCTACGCCGAGCTGGAGGGCATAGAGGAGGTGCTGCTGACGGTGACCGACGGCGGCTTCGGCAAGCGCAGCTCGGCCTATGACTACCGGGTCAGCGGGCGTGCCGGCCAAGGCATACGCAACATCGTGCTGGCGCCGCGCAACGGCACCGCCGTCGTGGCGACGCTGCCGGTACTGCATGGCACCGACGTGATGCTGGTCACCGATGCCGGGCGGCTGATCCGGGTTCCGGTGGACCAGGTCAGGGTCACCGCCCGGCAGTCGATGGGGGTGACGCTGTTCCGGATGGCCGACGGAGAGCGTGTCACCAGCGTCTTCCCGGTCCTGGAGGATGAGGTCGCGGAGGACGGCGCGGCCGGGCAGGCCAGCGACATCGAGGTGATCGAGGTGATCGAGGATATCGGCATCCCGGGCAGCGAGACCCCGGACGAGCCCGGCGATGAGTGAGACGGGGAGCGGGACGCCCGGCAAGGCCTGGAGCCATGTCGGCCTCTATCCCGGCACCTTCGACCCGATCACCAATGGTCATCTCGACATCATCGGTCGCGCCGTGCTGCTCGTGGAGCGGCTTGTCGTCGCCGTCGCGGAAAATACCGGCAAGCAGCCGCTGATGAACCTGGACGAGCGTGTCGAATGTGTGCGGGCCGAGGTTGCGCCGATTGCCGCCCGGTCGGGGGTGCAGATCGACGTCGTGGGATTCGGCAACCTGCTCGTGCAGTGCGCGCGCGAGCACGGCGCCGGCATCATCCTGCGCGGCCTGCGCGTGGTCACCGATTATGACTATGAAGTGCAGATGTTCGGCATGAACCATCGGCTCGACCCCGGCATTGAGACGGTGTTCCTGATGGCCACCGAGCGTCATCAGTTCATCTCGTCGCGCCTGGTCAAGGAGATCGCGCAACTCGGCGGCGACATCTCGTCGTTCGTGCCGCATTTCACCCTGGGCCGGATCCTCGCCAAGCTCGGCTAAGGCCGTCCCGGCGCTCAACCACACGAAAGGGACATCATGTCCGACACTACGACGGCCGCGCACGCGGACGACCTGATCCTGGAACTCGAGAAGGGTGGCCGCGTCGTGATCCGGCTGCGTCCGGATCTGGCGCCGCTCGCCGCCGAGCGGCTGCGCACGCTGAGCGCCGAGGGGTTCTACGACAACGTGGTGTTCCATCGCGTCATCGAGGGGTTCATGGCGCAGGGCGGCGACCCGACCGGCACCGGCAGCGGCGGCAGCAAGCTGCCCGACCTGAAGTCCGAGTTCACCACCAAGGCGAAGTTCATGCGCGGTGCCGTCGGCATGGCCCGTACGGCGCATCCGCACAGCGCCAACAGCCAGTTCTTCATCATGTTCGCGCCGGCGCCGAGCCTGGATGGACAATATACCATTGTCGGCGACGTGATCGAGGGCATGGAGCATGTCGACCAGATCAAGCGTGGCGCGGGGTCGAGCGGCATGGTATCCGGCCCCGACAAAATCGCCCGTATGCGTCCGGCGGCTTCGGCCTGACGACCCCGGAGTGATCTTCGATGCGCAGGGGGGGAACCTGCGCATTCGAGCCGGTAGCTCAGTGGTAGAGCATTCGACTTTTAATCGAATGGCCGTGGGTTCAAATCCCACCCGGCTCACCAATTTCCTGCACCGTGTCAGGCTTCCAGGACAAGCTCCTCGGCCGGCGCGACCGGATGGCCGAGATAGGCGGCGAGCACGTCCTCGGGGGTCCCGTCCAGGCGCACGACGCCCTGATCGAGCCAGATCACGCGGTTGCACCAGGACGCAATGACCTCCGGGTTGTGCGTCGACAGCACCAGGATCTCGGCCTTCTGCACCAGTTCCTCGAGACGCTTGCGCGCCTTGATCATGAAGCCGGTGTCGCCGGCCAGGAACCATTCGTCCATCAGCAGTACTTGCGGATGAATGGCGGTTGCCAGGGCAAAGCCGAGCCGGACGACCATGCCTGAGCTGTAGGTCCGCACGGGCATGTCGAGGAACTCGCCGAGTTCCGCGAATTCTTGCACGTCATCCTCCAGCACGGCGATGGATGCCGGCGTCAGGCCGGCATAGAGCCCACGCAGGCCGATATTCTCGCGCCCGGTCAGGTCCATGTTCATCCCCAGGCCGGTATCGAGCAGCGTATGCAGCTCGCCGCTGACGGTGACATGCCCCACGATCGGCTCGTAGATCCCGGCGAGCGCCCGCAGCAGCGTGGTCTTGCCGGCGCCGTTGCCGCCGACGAGCCCGAGCCGGTCGCCGGGACACAGGCTGAAGCTGACGCCGCGCAGCGCGTGCACCACGACGCGGTGCTGCCGATCCTCACGAAGCCGGTTCGAGGCAGCAGCGGCCACGGTCTTTTTCAGCGAGCGGGCGGAGGCATGGTAGAGCGGGAAAGAGATGTGCAGGTCCTGCACGGTGACGCCGGCCATTGGTTCAGACCCAGTAGGCAAGGCGCGCGCGCACGCGCATGAACAGCAGCGACGCAAAGCCACACAACAGCAGGCTGAAGCCGAAGGCCGCCCCCCAGAGCGCCGGTGTCAGGCTGCCTCCGAGCAGCGGCCGCCGGACGATCTCGATCAGGTCGTAGAACGGATTGATCATCAGGTATTGCCGGCCGTGCTTGATGAGGTCGGGCTTCCAGATGATCGGCGTGATGAAGAAGATGATCTGCATGACGCTGGCGATCACCGGACTGATGTCGCGGAACCGCGCGCCGAGCGCGCCGAGCAGGATGCAGGCGGCGACGCCGTCCACCAGCCAGAGCAGCAGGCCCGGGATGATCTGCAGCGCGGCCAGTCCTGGCCAGACGTGGAACACGCTGAACACCGCCAGGATGACGACGACGTTGTGGGCCAGCACGAGGAGGTTGCGTATCACCACGCGGATCGCGTGCATGGTGAACGGCATTCGCATCGCGCGGATCATGCCCTCGGCCTGGGTGAAGCAGACCGTCGAGTCGCTGACCATGCCACCGATGAATCCCCAGAGCACCAGGGACAGAGTCAGGAAGGGCAGGTAGGCCTGCACGTCCATCTTGAACAGATACGCGTAGATCACGCCCATCGAGCCGACCATGACAGCGGTGGACGCCGTAAGCCAGAACGGGCCAAGGATCGACCCGCGATAGCGGAGTTTCAGGTCGAGCCAGCCAAGCTTCCAGCACAGGCGCCAGAGCAGCAAGCTGCGGCGCACGTCATCGAGGGCGTGGGCGACGCGCCGTGCCGGTGTTTCGGGCAGCAGGTCGAGAAACGGCTCGCCGGCGACGCGCCCCCGGCTGGCTCGGGATCCGGGGATGGAAGAGGCCGTCACGCGCATGCCTGTCATCATGGTGGGGATGGCGATAGAGCAGTTGGCCGTCGCCGCGCAACCGGGGCGACATCCCGGCGGGCTGGTAAAGGTGCCCAGGGGCGGATTCGAACCACCGACACTGCGATTTTCAGTCGCATGCTCTACCAACTGAGCTACCTGGGCAGACCGGTGGCAAGAGACCGGGGCGAGGGGCTCGCCGCTTGGTGGCGGAGGCTTTAACCCAGCCGGGACGGTTGATCAAGCCGGGTCCTGGTCGTCCGCGGGCAGCCGGTCGGCCTCCTCATCCTCCGGCTCCAGCCGCGTCGAGGGCACCCGGTAGGTGCCCGAGAACCAGCGGCCGAGATCGATTTCGGCGCAGCGCCTGGAGCAGAATGGACGGGTTGTCGGCATGGCTGGCCGGCCGCAGATCGGACAGGGTACTGCAGCCGCCGGCGGACTCTGGTCAGTCATGTTCGAGCGTCCAGGACAGTGTGGGAAGGGCGGGATCCATGTGCAGCGAGATGGGCACTGACGCCGCGTGGGCAAACGCCTGCAGTGCGGCCGGATCGGCACGCAGCGCCTCGATGATGCCGATGCCGCCGCGCAGGAAGGGACTGCTGCGCGTCTGGCCGTCGCGCGCATGCCGCAGCGCGTGCCGGAGCGCGGCGAGGCCGAGGCCGTGCGCGCTGTGCAGCAGTTCATGCAGCGGGGGATGGATGCGGGGGCGCAGGATTTCGGCGAATCCAAGCGCGGTGAAGCCGAGCAGGCGTGGCTGCAGCGGGTCGCGCCGGAGCCCGGCCTCGATTTCCGGCGCCAGGGCGGCTCGTTTGCGCGTGGCGAGGCCAGCAACGTCGATCAGGATGGCGCCGGACAGGTTGCGAAGCCTCACCTGGTGCAGGAGCGGGCCGATCGCCAGGCGGTTGGCGGCGAACTGCACGGTCTGCTTCGGGCGGCGCTCGGCGGTGCCGGCGCCGAGATCCATGTCGATGGCGACCAGAGCCGGTGTCGGCTGGATGCTGGCCCGCATCCCGCCGGGGAGCTCCACCTCCGGCAGGGCCAGTTGTGCGACGGCATCCTCCATCCGGTCGTCGAAGGCGCAGGGCACAAGGCGCACCCGTGGACGCAGCGTCGCCGGGAGAGCGGCGGTCGCGACGGCGCCGTCCGACAGGATCGGTGCGTCGGGGTAGCGTGCCGCCAGCCGCTCGAGAGCCGTCGGGCCGCGTGTCACCAGGCCTGGCGCATCGCCATGCGCTGCCGCGATCGTCCGTTCCCGGTCATCGAGACCTGCCGAAAGGCGCGGTCCCTTGCCGCCCTGGCCGCTGCGCACGATGCGGACGGCCACAGGCTCGCCCTTGGTGCGGCCGGTTGCGCCGTCCCGGTCCGGCAGGAACCCAGACTGGTCGCCGATGCTGACGAAGGCGCCGCCCATTGCCGGCAGCACCGCCTCGATCCGGCCGATGAGCAGGTCGCCCACCCCGTCCGGCGCGCCAGGACGGTCGAGCGCATAATCTAGCAGGCCCTCGGGCAGCGGACCGGCCTCCTCGGCGACCGCCAGCCGGACCTCGCCCGGGCTGCAGGCGGCCAGGATGCGCAGACTCATTCCAGCACGCGATGCGTCCGCAGCAGCTGAGCGGTCTCGAACAGCGGCAGGCCGACCACGTTGGAATAGCTGCCCGACAGGGAGCGGATGCTAGCGGCGGCGTAACCTTGTACCGCATAGCCACCGGCCTTGCCGCGCCAGTCGCCGGCGGCGATCAGCGCGTCTATCTGCCGGGTCGTCAAGCGGGAGAACGCGACGACGCTCTCCACCACGCGCTCGGACTGGCCGGCTGCATGGCGCAGCACCACCGCGGTGATCACCCGGTGTCGGCGTCCGGACAGCAAAGCGAGGCAGCCGCGTGCCTCGGTGTCGGTTTCGGCTTTCGGCAGGATGCGACGGCCGGCTGCCACGACGGTATCCGCACTCAGGACGAGTGCGTTTGCAGCACCATCTGCCTCCGCCAGCCTTAGCCAGGCGGACGCGGCCTTGGCCCGCGCGACGCGCTCGGCATAGGCGCGCGGCAATTCATCGCAATGCGGGGTCTCATCGACGAGCGGTGCGAGCACCCGGTCCGGGACGATGCCGATCTGGGCCAGCAGCGCCAGTCGGCGTGGCGACGAGGAGGCCAGGATGAGAGGGCCGCGCGGGGAGCGGTCCGGTGCAATCGGCTCCATCAGGACGGTCCCCTCCGGGACAGGCCGGGTTTCCTCGAACCGGCCAGCCTTCCTTGAACCGGCCAGCCTTACTTGAACCGAAACGTGATGCGACCCTTGGAGAGGTCATAAGGCGTCATCTCGACATTGACGCGGTCGCCGGCCAGGACCCGGATCCGGTTCTTGCGCATCTTGCCGCTGGTATGCGCCAGGATCAGGTGCTCGTTGTCGAGCTTGACCTTGAACATGGCGTTCGGAAGCAGCTCCAAGACGGTGCCGCTGAATTCGATCATGTCTTCTTTAGACATTGGGTCCTTCTATCGGTCCATTGTTCAATACGACCTCCTGTCCAGGCCGGCCGGGCCTGCTCCGGGACCGGAACAGGCAGACGGCTCGCCAGGGTTTTGCGTGGGGTTTGCGAGGGCGGGAACATGATGATTGCAGGACGTTCGGTCAAGCCACAGGCCGCTCGACCCGTCTTGTTCAGGCCTCGGGTGGCGGCAGGCGCGCCGCGACGCTACGTGCATGCGCGTGCAGGCCTTCCGCGGTGGCCAGGGTGACGGCTGCGGGGCCGATGACATCCAAAGCGGCGGTTCCGGCCTCGATCCAGGTCGTCCGCTTGAGAAAGTCGTGCACCGACAGACCCGAGGCATAGCGGGCGGCGCCGCTGGTAGGCAGCACGTGGTTGGGGCCGCCGACGTAGTCGCCGATCGCCTCGGGGCAGTCGCGGCCAATGAAGATCGCACCGGCATGTCGGATTGCGCCGAACAGAGGCACGGGATCCGCCAGCATCAGTTGCAGGTGTTCGGGTGCCAGGCGGTTGACCAGGTCGGCGGCCTCCCGAAGCGTGCCTACCAAGATGATGGCGCCGTGGTCGCGCCAGGCGGCACCCGCGATCGCGACGCGCGGCAGGCTCGGCAGGATGCGCTGGACGGCGCCGGCAACCGCATCGGCCAAAGACGGGCTGTCGGTGATCAGGATCGACTGGGCCATCTCGTCGTGCTCGGCCTGTGCGAGCAGGTCGAGGGCGACGTGATCGGCATTGCTGGCGCCGTCGGCGACGATGACGACCTCGGAGGGCCCTGCCACGCTGTCGATCCCGACATGGCCGAACACCTGCCGCTTGGCCTCCGCGACATAGGCGTTGCCTGGACCGACGATGCGATCGACCGGAGCGATCGTCGCGGTGCCGTAGGCGAGGGCGGCCACCGCCTGCGCGCCGCCGATCCGGTAGATCTCGCTCACCCCGGCCCGGCGCGCGGCGGCGAGCACCAGCGGGTTGAGCACGTCCCCCGGCGTCGGCACGCACATGGCGATGCTCCCGACCCCGGCGACGCGCGCGGGCAACGCGTTCATCAGGACGGAGGAGGGATAGGCCGCCTTGCCTCCGGGGACATAGATCCCGACGCGGTCGAGCGGCGTCCAGCGCAGGCCGAGGATCAGGCCGGCGGGGTCGACGTGGCGCAGGTCCCGCGGCATCTGCAGGCGGTGGAAGGCCTCGATGCGCGTCGCCGCGAGGTCGAGTGCGGCGAGCAACGCGGGCTCCACCGAGCGGCAGGCCTGCTCGATTTCCGAGGCCGTCATCCGCAGGCGGTCCGAGGTCAGGGTAAAGCGGTCATAGCGGCTGGTGTAGTCGCAGAGCGCCACATCGCCGTCGCGGCGCACTGCGGCGATGATGGACGTGACCGGAGCGTCGACCGGTTCGGCGCCGAACTCGCGTGCGGCGAGCAGGGCGGCGAAGGCCTGAGCGAACCCGGCGCTGCCTGTGTCCAGTCGCTTCATCGCGTGGACCGACCCGCTTCAGCGGCGATCGCGCCGCGGAATCGTGCGATCAGGGCGCCGATCGCCTCAGGCTGGGTTTTCAATGCCGTCCGGTTGACGATCAGGCGGCTGGTCACGTCGGCAATCACCTCGGTCTCGCGCAGCCCGTTCGCCTGCAGGGTCGAGCCGGTCTGCACCAGGTCGACGATCAGGCGCGAGATGCCGAGCCCGGGTGCCAGTTCCATGGCGCCGTTCAGGTGGACGATGTCGGCATGGATGCCGCGCCGGGCGAAGTGCCGCCTTGCGATGTTAGGATACTTGGTGGCGACGCGGACCTGGGACCAGCGCTGCGGGTCGTCCGTCGCGGCCAGTGCCTCCGGTTCGGCGACGCTGACACGGCAGGCGCCGATGCCGAGGTCGAGCGGGGCGTAGATCTCGGAGTAGTCGAACTCCATCAGCACGTCGGCGCCGCAGATCCCGATCTGCGCGGCGCCGAAGGCCACAAAAGTCGCGACATCGAAGGGACGCACGCGGATCACGTCGAGCCTTGCGTCGTCGGTCTCGAAGCGCAGGCGCCGGCTGTCCTCGTCGAGGCAGTCCGCGGCGGGGATGATCCCGGCGGCGGCGAGCAGCCTGGCGGCGTCCTTCAGGATGCGTCCCTTGGGTAGCGCCAGCACCAGCGGCTTCTCGTCCTCGAAGGTCGCCTGCGGCGCCAGGACTGCGGCGGGGGTCACGGCGGTCATGTTGGTTCCGGATCTGCTGCCGGGTCCGGCATGGATGACGATGCCGGTGGCACTAGCACCGCAGGACTGCGGCCGGAAGTGTGCCTGGCGCGGGGCCGGTCCGACGAACGGCTTCGCGCTTCGCGGCCGTGCTACTCGGAGACGCGCTCGATCAGGGCGCCGCAGCCGGTCAGCTTGCGTTCGACCGCCTCGTAACCACGGTCCAGGTGGTAGATTCGGCTGAGCACGGTCTCTCCCGTGGCGGCCAGGGCGGCGAGGATCAGCGAGAATGAGGCGCGCAGGTCGGTGGCCATCACCGGTGCGCCCGACAGCGCCGACACGCCACGGATGATCGCCGACGCCCCATGCACGTTGATGCGCGCCCCCATGCGGTTGAGCTCCGGGACATGCATGAAACGGTTCTCGAAGATCGTCTCGGTGACCATGGACGCGCCCTCGGCCACGGAGAGTAGCGCCATGAACTGCGCCTGCATGTCGGTCGGGAAGCCCGGATACGGCTCGGTCATGACATCGACGCCGCGCAGGCCGCCGCTCCGGCGCACATGCAGGGAGCCGGTCTCCTGCTTCACCGTCACGCCGGCCTCCTCGAGCGCACGCACCACCGCGCCGAGGTGCTCGATCTGGCCGCCCTGCAGACGAACGTCGCCGCCGGTGATGCCGACGGCGCAGGCGTAGGTGCCGCACTCGATGCGGTCCGGCAGGATCGCGTGGGTGGCCCCATGCAGGCGCCGGACCCCGTCGATGGTGAGCCTGTCGGTGCCCACGCCCCCTATCCTGGCTCCCATGGCGACCAGGCAGGCGACGAGGTCGCCGATCTCCGGCTCTCGCGCCGCATTGACGATCTCGGTGCGGCCGTCCGCGATGCTCGCGGCCATCAGCAGGTTCTCGGTGGCACCGACCGAGGCGAACGGCAGCACGATGCGGGCGCCGCGCAGCCCGTTCGGTGCCCGCGCATCGACATAGCCGGCTTCGAGCCTGATCTCGGCGCCGAGCGCCTCGAGGCCCTTGAGGTGCAGGTCGACCGGCCGGGTGCCGATCGCGCAGCCACCGGGCAGCGAGACACGCGCCTCGCCGCAGCGGGCGAGCACCGGGCCGAGCACCAGGATGGAGGCACGCATCTTGGAGACGATTTCGTAGGGCGCCTCGGTCGAGGTGATCTCGCCGCCGATCGACAGGCTGAAGCTGTCGCCGCCGGCATCCTCGACCGCCAGACCGTGCTGCTGGAGCAGTTCAGCCATGGTGGCGATGTCGGCGATGCGCGGCACGTTGGTCAGCACCAGCCGCTCGCTGGTCAGCAGGCCGGCGGCCAGCAGCGGCAGGGCGGCGTTCTTGGCGCCCCCGATGCGGATAATGCCATGCAGCGGGCGGCCGCCGCGGATCAGGAAACGGTCCATCAGGCTCTCTTCACGGTCTCGGGCTCCGATTCTGGAGCAGTCAAAGTCTTGGAGCGGTCAAAGTCTGGGAATTGCGACACCGCGCTGGCGCATGTACTTGCCGTTCCGATCTGCATAGCTGACCTCGCACGGACCGGCACCCTGCAGGAAGAGAAACTGACAGATGCCTTCATTGGCGTAGATGCGGGCCGGGAGCGGCGTGGTGTTGCTGATCTCGATGGTGACCTGCCCCTCCCATTCCGGCTCCAGCGGGGTCACGTTGACGATGATGCCGCAACGGGCATAGGTCGACTTGCCGAGGCAGACCACCAGCACGTCGCGCGGGACGCGGAAATACTCGATGGTGTGCGCGAGCGCAAAGCTGTTCGGCGGGATGATACAGACCGATGCGGTGCGATCGACGAAGCTCTCCGGCCGGAAATCCTTCGGGTCGATGATGGCGCTGTCGACATTGGTGAAGATCTTGAACTGGTCGGAGACCCGCGCGTCGTAGCCGTAGGAGGACAGGCCGTAGCTGATCACTCCGGCGCGCCGCTGAGTCTCAACGAACGGCTCGATCATCGCGTGGTCGCTGGCCATACGTCGGATCCAGCTATCGGGCATCACCGTCATCGGCTCGTCTCCCTGGCAGGGCAGCCTGCGCCCCGGTGTGCCGGAACCTCGCAAGCGTGGTGCCGGACGTCAGGAGCGCACTACCCTTTTGTTTAGGCTGATGTCCATGCGTCCTCGGGAACCGCGCCGCAGCCGAGCCCGTGGCTGGTCAGCGATCAGTTTCGGTCGGGCAGGAGCTGCCGGTATCATCCTGTGGCTCCGCCACGGCACTGCGTTCCTCGGCACTCCGCAGACGCCCCTGCTGTTTCCGACGACGCAGGTTCTCGCGCAGTGCTGTCGCCTCCCGGGCCTCGCGTCGCGCCTTCTCTGACGTGCCGCGTGCACCAGGCTGCTCAGGTCCGGTCACCGGCAGATCCACCTCTGCCCGCGGCAAAGGTGAGGGCTGCGTGTCCCGCGGAGCGAGCGATCGAGGTTCTGGCGGATGCTCATGCGACCGACATAGGCGACCGGACCGATTAGGATCAAGAACCTTGGGCATGCGGCTTTCTTCTCCGCGCGCGGGCGCATCGAAGCGGTACAGGGCTCGGTCGGGAGGACGCTGTTCGCGCGATCGGGGGAGGACTGGATGGCAGAGCAGCGATGCTGTGCCATACTCATCTGGGGCTAGGAGGATAGCATGCCGACAGCAATGGACATGCATCGGGACATGGTCGAACTCCTCGGAGGCTACGCGCTGACCGACAAGGACCGGGTCGTGACGCTGCACGAAGCCTTAAGACGAATCGCGGACGATTGCCTTGCCAACGAGGCCAGTGCCGACGCGCTGGCACGAATCCGCAGGCTGGCCGTCGCCGCTGTCCATGCGACGACCCATATCAAGGACCCGTTCTCCGCAAGGGTTAGCGAACGGCAGCATGTCTCGGGCGCAGCCCGGTTTGAAGCGTAACCTACTAACCCACTGGTGCTGCTGCAGGGACTCGAACCCTGGACCTCTCCCTTACCAAGGGGATGCGCCTGCATGCAGACGCTATGCATTCGCTCTATCGCCTTTGAAAATGGGTTCCAATTCCGCGAGTTACTTACAGGTTTTCCGGCCAGTGTGCCGGAAAACGAGTGCCCGATGTAGACCGAGATCTGACGCATCGGCACACTCGCCCGTCGCCATCCATGAGGCTAAGGTCTGCCGGTCACATGTGGCGTAACGCCTGTGAGGCCGAGACGACGGCGATCAAGGCGGCTTTGGATCGATCCGGAGGTGAGTTCGCCGACGAAGGCGATCCGGGATCGGAGGACGAGGTGGCATGATTGCCGTCCTCACCTAACCGTGTTGCCGGCGCAAGGCCTGCGGGCGGCGCGATCATGATGACCGGCATCGGAACCGATGCTGTGATGCCGCACTCTGCTGATCGCGGATAACTTGTTGTCGGGCGGCTCGCTGCGCGCCGCCGCGTCCGCTGAGCAAGTTGCGGGTTCCCGTCGATGACCGAGTTGTAATGGGCTGGATTCAGGCTGCGTTCAACCGCATGGCCGAGCGTATTGGGCTCTTGGAGACTAGGTGCTGGTCGGGTTCGATCCGTCAGCCAGCAGGGATCCCGCGCCTGAAAGCATCCAGCCGTGCCATGACCGGACTTTTGGCTAGTTCTGTACACCGAGGGTCATACACTGACATGCCGTCGAACATGATGGCCTCGAGCGACGTTGAGTAAATGTGCGACTTGAACTCTCGCTCATCGTCCAATTGGCCAGCCTGAAGAATATATTTGCTCTCCGACCGATCTTCGGCAGCGTGTAGGGCTGTCTGCATCGTCTTGATCCAGCCCTGGTCCCGGATCCGGCAGTAGGCCACGCCAGCGACTTGACCGAGCATCTGCTCGTAAGGTCGCGTCGCCTCCTCCGCCTGGTGCAGTAGCTGCGGTGACTGGGCCGCCGACAGAGCGGCAACTGTCGGATCGACCGGCCGGGGATGGACCTTCGAACCTGATCGATCGAGAACAAACGCGGCCACTACGGCACCAAGCCCGATCCCACCTATCAACACCAACCTCATGGCCCGCGGCTCCTTCGAACGCCAGATAGGCGAAGAAGATGCGAACTCGCAACGATTATCCGGGAGGCGGGCTGAAAGATGCAGTTTGTGAAAACCGTTTGGCACCGCGAGGTGCTTTTCTAAGACTCAGCACGTGCGGTGAGACCAAAACTGTCCGGCACCAGCCTGATTGGCGGTAAACAGCCGGTAGTTCAGCTTTAACGACTTATTCATTACTCATCTGCGCCCACAGCTCCTAATAAACCCATGTCATCCTGATCCCGAAACGGATCCAAACGGGGTTCATCCAATGCTTGAATTGGCACTGATGCTTACGAGTTTTATCTCCGTAGGTGTGGCAGGGGCGGCATTCATCGTGCTGTTCCAAACCGCACCGATAGTCTCCGCGGAAGACCATTGATGCTCTTGGCGCTGACGATCCTGCTTCGCGCTACTGGCAGCCTCATGTTCAAGGCGGTTCGCGTCTGCAGCCCTGCAGTGGAGGCCTCAGGCGGCCTGACTGTCTCTGCGCGCCGGCATCCGGCTGCCCTCGCCACGTGACCGACCCAGACATCCGTTCGGCACGCGTTCGGGCCGCTACCGCCCCCTCGCCGGCGCGATGAGCGTCTCGTGCTTCAGCTGATTCCACTCTCGCAGCTGAGGACCATGCTCCTTGAACGCTACGGGGCAGCACCCGACTATCGCGAAATCTACGACCAGGCGGTCGCCGGGCGCCTTCCGACAGCGATCCGCAAGGGCCGCTATTTCGTGAGGAGGCGGGATCTGGACGCCGCAGCCTCCCTCTTCCGGCTGACGGAAGTGTCTTGCGGCTGACGCACAAGATGTTGTTCCTATTCCGCGGGAGACTTGCTCC
>CAXTVI010000050.1:0-23993 GCA_964247695.1 uncultured Acetobacteraceae bacterium | reverse complement strand
TGTCCTTGATCAGGTAGATGCGGCCGCGCGGGCTGTCGAGCTCGTCGCCGAGCAGCGCATAGGTCGGGCAGGTCGCGGTGCAGAACCCGCAATGCACGCAGGCACGCAGGATGCCGGCCGACGACGCGGTATCCGGGTCGGCAAGCTGCGCCTCGGTGAAATTGGTCTGCACGGTCAGATGCCCTCCTGCATGCGGCCCGGATTGAGCACGCCCCTGGGGTCGAACCCGGCCTTGACCCGCCGTGCCAGCGCCGCGAGCGCCGCCGCCTCCGGCTGGAACACCGGCACCGTCGCGCGCGATGCCTCGGGAGCGCGCAGCAACATTGCGTGGCCGCCTGCTTGTGCCACCGCGCTCCGTACCAGCAACGAGCCGCAGTCCGGACCGGCCTCACCGGGATCGAGGCTGATCCAGAGCAGGCCGCCGCCCCAGTCATAGAACGCCTCCGCCGTCGCGCAGGCAGCCCGCACCGCACGCAGCACCGCCGGCGCCGAGGACGGCGTCGGACAGACCCGCCACACCAGGCTGTCCCTGCTTGCCAGCAGCGGCTGCACAGCGCCGATTTCCGCCCATAGCGCCGCGCTGGCACCGTTTTCAAGGCGCAGGCTCGCCCGGCCAGCTTGCAGCGCGGCGGCGCGATAGGCCACCGAAGGCCCCGGCCCCTCGAGCCGCAGGATCGTCACGTCGCCGCCCGCGCCGGCCACCTCCGCCACGCCGGAGCGCGCCGCCACCGGCGCCGGCAGATGCGCCGCCGAGGAGACCTCGTGCGGCGTGTTCAGCGCGGCGGCCAGCGCCGCGATCGCCGCTGCGTCGCCGAGCCCGACCAGCAGCACGCTGCATTCCTGCTCCGGACGCGGCAGCACCCTGAGCGACAGCTCGGTCAGCACCGACAGCGTGCCGTAGGCGCCGGCCTGCAGCTTGCAGAGATCGTAGCCGGTGACGTTCTTCACCACCTTGCCGCCGGCCTTCCACGCCTCGCCACGCCCGTTCACCGCCGCGAAACCAAGGAAATGATCCCGCGCGGCGCCCGCCCGCACCCGCCTCGGCCCCGCCAGGTTGGTGGCCAGCACGCCGCCCAGCGTCGGCTCGCCTACGCCGCCGAGCAGACCACGGAAGTCCGGCGGCTCGAAGGCCAGCATCTGCCGCTCGGCATCGAGCTGCGCCTTGATCACATGCATGGGAGTCGCCGCCTGCGCGGTCAGCACCAGCTCCGACGGCTCGTAATCGAGAATGCCGTTCAGCGCCTCGAGCTCCAGCGTGTGCTCCGTCCGCATGGCACGTCCGAGGCGCCGGTAGCTGCCGCCGCCGACGATCTCGAGCGGCTGCGCCTCGGCGGCCGCCCAGGCGACGATCTCCGCGGCCTCTGCGGCATCGGCTGGCCGGTAGCTGGTCATCCCGTGTGCCGCCGTCAGAACCGTGGCAGCTCGGGGAACCGCGTCTGGCCGGCATGCACGTGCACGCGCCCCAGCTCGGCGCACTTGCAGAGCTGCGGGAACACCTTGCCCGGGTTCAGCAGGCTGTCCGGGTCGAACGCGCATTTCAGCCGCTGCTGCTGCTCGAGGTCGGTGTCGTCGAACATCGTGCCCATCAGGTCGCGCTTCTCGACGCCGACGCCGTGCTCGCCGGTCAGCACGCCGCCGACCTCGACGCACAACCGCAGGATGTCGTTACCGAATTCCTCGGCACTCTCAAGCTCGCCCGGCACGTTGGCGTCGTACATGATCAGCGGGTGCAGGTTGCCGTCGCCGGCGTGGAACACGTTGGCGACGCGCAGGCCGTACTGGCCCTCCATCTGCTTCATGCGCGCCAGCACGTCGCCGAGGCGGCGGCGCGGGATGGTGCCGTCCATGCAGTAATAGTCCGGAGACAGGCGTCCCACCGCCGGGAACGCCGCCTTGCGACCGGCCCAGAAGTTCAGCCGCTCCGCCTCGTTGCGGCTCACCCGGCAGCTGGTCGCGCCGTGCTGTCCCGCGATGTCCTCGACGGCGGCGACCAGATGGTCGATCTCGGCCTCGCAGCCATCGAGCTCGACGATCAGCAGCGCCTCGGCTTCAAGCGGATAGCCCGCATGCACGAACGCCTCCGCCGCCTGCACGGCGAGCCGGTCCATCATCTCCATGCCGCCCGGGATGATCCCGGCGCCGATGATCGCGGCCACGCACTCGCCGGCGCCGACCACGCTCGGAAACCCCACCAGCAGCGCCCGCGCGCCCGGCGGCTTCGGCAGCAGGCGGACCGTGACCTCGGTCACCACGCCGAGCAGCCCCTCGGAGCCGACCATGACGCCAAGCAAGTCGTAGCCGGCGGCGTCGAAATGCTTGCCGCCGAGCCGCACCACCTCGCCCGCGATGGTCACCATCTCGATGCCGATCACGTTGTTGGTTGTCAGGCCGTATTTCAGGCAGTGCACGCCACCGGAGTTCTCGCCGACATTGCCGCCGATGGTGCAGGCGATCTGGCTCGACGGATCCGGCGCATAATAGAAGCCCTGATCCTGCACCGCATGGGTGATGGCGAGGTTGGTGACACCCGGCTGCACCACCGCGCACCGGTTGGGGATGTCGATGTCCAGGATGCGCTTGAACTTGCCCATGCCGAGCAGCACGCCGTCGGCCAGTGGCAGGGCGCCGCCCGACAGCGAGGTCCCGGCGCCGCGCGGCACCACCTTGATGCCGTGCTCGCCGCAATAGCGCATGATCCGGCAGACCTGCTCGACGGTTTCCGGCAGCACCACCACCATCGGCAGCGTCCGGTAGGCGGTCAGGCCGTCGCTCTCGTAGACCCGCCGCTCCTCCTCGGCGTCGATCACCCCTTCCCCGGTCACGATGCGGCGGAGCGCCGCGACGATCTCGGCCCGGCGCCCGAGTACGGCGCCGTCCGGAATTGGCATTGTGAGCAAGGCGACCTCCCGACCGAAGCCGGTATCCTACTTCGCCGGCAGGCTATGATAATAGGCGGCGAGATCGGCAATCTGGGAGTCGGTCAGGGGCTTCGCCATCATCGACATGATCTCGTTCTGGCGCTGCCCGGTGTGGAACGCGGTGAGCTGCGCCGCAAGATAGGTCTCGTTCTGGCCGGCGAGGTTGGGCGCATCGGGCGTGACGGCGATGCCGGCCGGCCCGTGGCAGGCCGAGCACCGGGACGAGGCGGTCTTGCCTGCCGCGATATCGGCCGCGTTTGCCTGAACGGCGCCGGCCATCAGGACGGCCGCCGACAGGGTCAAAGTCACTTTGAACAAATCCAGCATCCTCATTCGGTATGACCCTGGTCCCACGCGAAGCGGCGCGGGACCAGGGTGTGCAGCCTACTTCGCGTTGTAGGTGATGCGGTAGACGGCACCGGCGAAATCGTCGGACACCAGCAGGGAGCCGTCGCGCATCTGCTCGACATCGACCGGGCGGCCGTCATAGGCGCCGTCCGAATTCAGCCAGCCGTCCGCGAACGGCTTGGAGCCGGACGAGGTGCCGTCCGGGCGGATGAACGTCACCATCACGCGTGCACCCACCGGTTGCGTGCGATTCCAGGAGCCGTGCTGGGCCGAGAAGATCGCGCCCTGGTACTCCTTGGGGAACATCTTGCCGTGGTAGAACGACATGCCGAGATCGGCCGCATGCGCCACCTCCTCGACCACCGGGAACACGAGGCCGGCCGGCGGCGTCTGGCTCTTATATTCCACGGTCCGCACATGGCCGCCGCCATACCAGGGGAAGCCAAAATTCTCGCCCGGCTTGGTGGCGTGGTTGATCTCGCCCGGCGGGATGTCGTCGCCCATGCCGTCCACCTGGTTGTCGGTGAACCAGAGCGAGTGGTCCTTGGGCTCGAAGTCCAGCCCGACGGAGTTGCGCACGCCGTGGGCGTAGATCTCGCGGTCGGTGCCGTCCTGGTTCATGCGAATGACGGTGCCCATCCCGGCCTTGTAGAACTTGTCGTATTTGGCCGGTGCATAGACGTTGTACGGCTGGCCGACGGTGATGTAGAGCTTGTTGTCGGGACCGACGCGGCAGGC
Source organism: uncultured Acetobacteraceae bacterium (assembly GCA_964247695.1). Taxonomy (GTDB): domain Bacteria; phylum Pseudomonadota; class Alphaproteobacteria; order Acetobacterales; family Acetobacteraceae; genus Lichenicoccus. Next base: position 19,989 of record CAXTVI010000050.1, on the reverse strand, counting down.
ACGTGCCGAATGGTTGAAGCTCTCCTCGTCGGCGGGAATGAGCTCGCCTTGCTTGACGATCGGAGTGACCGCGACGTCCGCGTTCTCGTAGAAGAACTCGGCCGCCGGGAACTGCAGCACGCGGTTCTGCTCGACGGAATACAGCATGCCGTCGCGCGAGAAGCAGATGCCGTTCGGGTTCTTGAACTCGATGGTGTTGGCGAACTCCTTCACCTCGGTCGCATGGCCAGAACGGGTGCGGTCGGTCAGCGCATAGATCTTGTCCTTGCGTGTGCTGACGAACGTCACCACCCCCTGCGGGCCGATCGCGATCATGCGGGCGTCCGGCACCTGCGCATACAGGCTGATCTTGAAGCCGGGCGGCAGCTTGATGTGCGACAGGGTCTTCTCGATCGCGGCGGCCTGTTCCGGATCCTGCGGGATCAGCGGAATGCGCTTGGCCCCCGTCGAGTGGAACTCCTCGAGCTTGTTCATGGCGCTTGGAGTATTGCCGACGGCAGGAGATGCGGCGTCCTGCGCCTGCACCACGCCGCCCGCAGCCAGCACCATGCCGGCAGCGGCGCTTGCCACCTTCCAGGTAATCTTCATAGCTTCCTCTCCTTGCCCCGGAAGTCATTGACACGCTCCGAGTGAAGGCATCGGATCACGGAATGCGGAAGTGTGGAAGATTTTCCCGCATGCCGAGACGATGCAGAGAATGACTCTCAAAAACAATAACTTGTCTTTGTGACTTGGCGTCCGTGCAGGGGAGGGTAATGACAATGCGTAATGGTGCAGCCGCCAGGACGAGGGGCGTGGGCGTGGTGCCCTCCCTGGCCAAGCTGGCGCGGCCGGGCAGCGACCAGGTGCGGTCCCTGGTCCGGGCGCTGTCGCTGCTCAACCGGATCGCCGAGGCCCCGGAGGGCGGCATGAGCCTGACCGAACTCGCGCAGCAGGCGGGACTGCCCTCCTCGACGGCGCATCGCCTGCTGACCACCCTGGAGCAGGAGCGCTACGTGCGCTTCGACAATGAGAGCCGGCTCTGGTCGGTCGGCGTGCAGGCCTTCATGACCGGCTGCACCTTCACCAAGACGCGCAGCCTGGTCGCACTCGCGCGGCCGCACATGCGTGCGCTCATGGAGGAATGCGGCGAGACCGTGAACCTCGCCATCGAGGATGACGGCATGGCGGTGTATCTCGCCCAGGTCGAGTGCCGGCAGATGATGCGGGCCTTCGCGCGGCCCGGGTCACGGGTGCCGCTGCATTGCTCGGCGGTCGGCAAGACCATCCTGATGTCGTGCTCCGACAAGGCGTTGTCGCGTATCCTGCATCGCCACGGCATGCCGCGGCTGACCGTCAAGACCATCATCACGCCGGCGCTGCTGCGTGCCGACCTCGAGCGGGTGCGCGCGGCGGGCCATGCGCTCGACGACGAGGAGCACGCCATCGGGCTGCGCTGTCTCGCGGCGCCGATCTACAACGAGAATGGCGAGGTCATCGCCGCGGTGTCGGCCTCCGGCCCGATGGCGCGCATGACCGACGAGCGGCTGGCCTCGGTCGCCGCCCTCGTGGCCGGCGCCGCCCGGTCGATTTCTCAGGACATCGGGGGCATGGGAGCCCGTAGAGCGCTCTAGACGCGGCGTTTTCTGCCGGCGTTCCCGTCATGCAGGAAGATTTTCGCGTTCGCGCCGGCTGATCTCAAAGTCTGAACAACCAGAACGGGGAGACGGACATGGCGCGGATGCAGGCGATCGAGGCGGCGGTGATGGTGCTCGAGCGCGAGGGCGTGACGGTGGCGTTCGGCGTGCCGGGCGCCGCGATCAATCCGCTCTACGCTGCGCTGCGCAGACGCGGCTCGATCCGGCACATCCTCGCACGCCATGTCGAGGGTGCCTCGCACATGGCGGACGGCTACACCCGGGCGCGCGCCGGCAACATCGGCGTCTGCATCGGCACCTCCGGCCCCGCCGGCACCGACATGATCACCGGCCTCTACACCGCGCAGGCGGATTCCGTGCCGATCCTGTGCATCACCGGGCAGGCGCCGCGGGCGAAGCTGCACAAGGAGGATTTCCAGGCCGTCGACATCGAGACCATCGCGCGGCCGGTCACCAAGTGGGCGGTCTGCGTGCGCGAGCCGGCTCTGCTGCCGATGGTGTTCCAGCAGGCCTTCCACGTCATGCGGTCCGGACGGCCGGGGCCGGTGCTGATCGACATGCCGATCGACGTGCAGCTCGGCGAGATCGAGTTCGACATCGACTGCTACGAGCCGTTGCCGGTGCACCGGCCCGCCGCCTCGCGCCGGCAGGCAGAGCGCGCGATGGCGATGCTGAACCAGGCGGAGCGGCCGGTGCTGGTGGCGGGCGGCGGCATCATCAACGCGGATGCAAGCCAGCTGCTGGTGGAGTTCGCCGAGCTGACCGGCGTGCCGGTGATCCCGACCCTGATGGGCTGGGGATGCATCCCCGACGACCACCCGCTGATGGCCGGCATGGTCGGGCTGCAGACCAGCCACCGCTACGGCAACGCGGCCCTGCTGGAGAGCGATTTTGTCTTCGGCATCGGCAATCGCTGGGCAAACCGCCACACCGGCTCGATCGACACCTACACGCGCGGGCGGACCTTCATCCATGTCGACATCGAGCCCACGCAGATCGGCCGGGTGTTCGGCCCGGATCTCGGCATCGTCTCCGATGCAGGGGCTGCCCTGCGCCAGTTCATCGAGGTGGCGCGCGATATGCGCGAGGCGGGAACCCTGCCCGACCGCGGTGCCTGGGCGGCCACCTGCCTGCATCGCAAGCAGACCATGCTGCGCCGGACGCATTTCGATGCGGTGCCGCTTAAGCCGCAGCGCGTCTACGAGGAGATGAACGAGGTGCTCGGCCGCGACACCTGCTATGTCAGCACGATCGGCCTGTCGCAGATCGCGGGCGCGCAGTTCCTGCATGTGTACGAGCCGCGCAACTGGATCAATTGCGGCCAAGCCGGTCCGCTCGGCTGGACCCTGCCGGCAGCGCTCGGGGTGCGCGCCGCCGATCCCACGCGACGGATCGTGGCTCTGTCCGGGGACTATGATTTTCAATTCATGATCGAGGAACTGGCAGTCGGCGCGCAGCACAAGCTGCCGTACCTGCATGTTGTGGTGAACAACTCCTATCTCGGCCTGATCCGGCAGTCGCAGCGCGGCTACGAGATGGATTTCGAAGTCAGCCTGGCGTTCGACAACATCAATGTCCCCGTTGGAGAGGATGCCGTACGCGGTTACGGCGTCGACCATGTCGCGGTCGCGACCGGACTCGGCTGCAAGGCGATCCGGGTGACGAGCCCGAACGAGTTCAAGGATGCGTTCGCGCGGGCACAGGCGCTGATGGATGAGCATCAGGTGCCGGTGGTGCTTGAGTTCATCCTCGAGCGGGTCACCAACATCGCCATGGGCACCGAGCTCGACAACGTGCGCGAGTTCGAGGAGGTGCTGGACGTCGAACCTGTGCTTGCGGAGGTCTGAGCCGGACCGGATGACCGGTTGCGAGGGGCGGCGTCCACGGCGGGACGCCGTCGCCGAGCCGCCCGGCTAGGGCGGTGCCAGGGGATCATGGCCCCAGTTCATCAGCGATCTGCGCCAGCGCGTGTCCGTCACATCGCCGCTCGGTCGCTGCTTCATATGGCGGTGCACGTAGCCGACCACCTTCTTCATCGCGGCGTAGTCGTCGTCGTCCAGTTCGGCCGCCTTCTTCGCCTTCAGGGAAAGGATGCGGCGCCCCATCCCGTGACCGACCGCTTCGTTACCGCCGGGTTGCGTCACCTTGTCGCCGTCCCGGGTCATGCCGACGCCCTGGCTGTCGGGCGTCTCCAGCCAGGCACGCAGCGTCGCCGGCGTCATGTTCACGACCGACCTGAACGCCCGCGCGACCTCGCGCCGCTCAGCCGCATCAAGGTCAGTCATGGCCCTGCAACGCCTTTTCCAGGTCGGCCTTCTTCATTCTCGACCGTCCGGCGATACCCTTGCGCGCGGCCTGTCGCAGGAGGTCGGCCCGGGTGGCGCCGTGACCCGTACCGCGATCCCGCGCGGTCTTCTTCGCGATATCCTCGGGCTGAGCCGAGAACTGCCTGCCCTTGGCGGTATCCGCCCGCTTCTTTTCGGTCGTCCGCCGGTATTCAGCGTCGCTGAGGTGATCCCGCGCCGATTTCGGAAGATACCGCTCGCCGGTCTTGCCGCTCTCGTCGCCGGATTTCGTTCCCCACTCCTCGTGGGTCCATTGCGCCAAGTGATTGTCGGAAGCCTTGGCGCCCTCGTAGCCGCCGCCCTCCTTCTTGTACTCCTGCGTCGCCATCTGCGCCTTGCGCGCCGACCATTGTCCGGGCCTGCCGCCCTTCTCGCCCTCGGTGACCTCGGCCTTCACCTTGTCCCAGAGCTTCGGGTCGGTCTTCTGCGCTGTCTTCGCCATCTCTCGCTCCCGGGCCGATCTCTGCCTCGGGCCAGCGAACGTGCCGGCTGCCGGCGGGTTCGCGGCAAGTTCCGGCGGACGCTACATGTGACGGAACAGATGCCTGTAGGCCTCGCTGACCGCTAGCTGCTTGCGGCTGGTGCGCAGCCTGACCCGCGTCTCGGCCAGCCCACGGGTGATCGCCTCGATGGCTTCGACATTGACGATGGTCGACCGGTGGATCTGCCAGAACCTCGCCGGATCGAGTTCACCCGCAAGATCCTTGATCGGGCGCCGGATCAAGGCTTCCCGGTCGCAGGTATGCACGCTGGTGTATTTGGTGTCGGACTGGAAATACTGCACGTCGGTGACCATGATGAGCTCGATGTCGCTGCCGCGGGACGCCTTGATCCAGCGCATGTATTCCTTCGGCCGCACCGCCGATACGAGTTCGCGCAGCAGCTGATCCATCGGCGCCGGCTGCACGTCCAGCCGCTGGCGAAGTCGCTGCAGGCAGCGCGCGAGCCGGGCGTCCTCGTACGGCTTGAGCACGTAGTCGATCGCGCCGTGGTCGAAGGCTGCGATGGCATAGGTGTCGTGCGCTGTCAGGAAGACGATGTGACAGGCGCCGGACAGCTGCCTGGCCACGTCCAGCCCGCTCAGGAGAGGCATCTCGATATCCAGGAACAGGACATCCGGACGTTGCGCCGCCGCCAGTGCCAGCGCCTCGACGCCGTCCGAGGCGCTGGCGGTGATCTGCAGCTCCGGCCAGAGCCTGGCGAGCCTGGCCAGCAGGTCGGCGCGCATGATCGGCTCGTCCTCGGCGATCATCGCTCTGACCGGGTTAGCCATGCGACGTGGTCCTAGGACTTGAGCTCGATGAGCAGGCTGCGTGCCGTCGTGCTCCCGACATTTTCCGTCTCGTGGGTCACCGCCGGCGACCAGAAAACGTCGCCTGCCCGGGCCGTGGAGATCGTGGTCTTGCCGTCCTGCGTGACCCGCACGGTCGCGGTGGTCAGCACCACGGTCAGATGTTCGGGGTGGGAATGCACGCCGGTGCCGCACACGCCGATGCCCGGACGGGCGATGTATTCGAGCACCCTGACCCTGGCATTGTCCAGCACCACGCGGAAGCTGCGCGGCTGCACCAGCGCTGCATCCTGCGCCGAGGCACGCAGGCTCAGAAGCCAGAGTCCGGCAGTCAGTGCAGTCCTACGCAAGATGTTCGACACGCTCTCCTCCATGCTGCAGTGGGTCGTCTTCGGGAGCCGGTTCCGGACACTGGGAGTGCGGCGGCACCGGCAGCACGATCTCCAGCCATGTTCCGGGCACCGGCCTGCGGGTGGCGCGGGCATCGAGCCTGTGCAGGGTCCCGAGCAGACGGTGGAACCCGGCGGGTTCCGGCTCGACCTCGGCGCGGATCCGGATGGCGTATCCGGCGCTCGATACCGAGGCCACGAGCTCGATCGTCCGCCCCTCCGGAATGGCGCCATCGATATCGTCCAGCACCGCCAGCAGGCGGCGCGGCGCGGCTCCGGTCTCGGCGGACAGCGCATCGTGCGCCAGACTCCAGCGCGGAGCCCCCGGATCGATCGCGTTGCGCAACCTTGCATAGCCTTCGATCAGGCCGCTTGCGGTCGATCCAGGATTGGGACGACCGCGAACACTCGGCATCGCCACGCGCAGGAAGCCGACCAGGGCGTCGAACAGGCGGTCGCCGGTCGCCGGGTGCTGGATGTAGCGTGCCTGCAGGGCCTTCAGCGCCCGTATCAGGGTCGCCGGCCGGAGCTGATCGTGCAGGTGATGCAGGCGTGCCTCGCCCAGCCGCATCTCGAACTCGTCGGGCACTCCGCGCAGCCGTGCAAGCCGGCTACGGAGCTCGATGGCCTGCCGGGTGTAATGGTAGGCTGCCGAGAACAAGCCGCCATAGAACGCGTTCGCCCAGAAGGCGTGTCCGGCGAAGTCCTGCAGGGGCGTCCGGAGCAGGATCCTTGCCATGCCGCTGGCATGGCTGAACACCGGGCGCAGCACACCAGACAGTGCGATATCCGCGCCGGTCGCGAAAACGAGCTGCACGACGAATGCGACCAACGGCCGCCGGCGGCTTGCCGGAAGTTCGGCACCCACCGCCCAGATCAGGCCCGTGACGCTATAGCTGCCGCCGACCAGCATCAGGAAGCAGAGCTGCTCGTGCAGGCTCATCGGGCCGATCGGCTGGTTGATGGTCTCCGCAACGGTGACGATGACGCACCACAGCACGGCCGAGAGCAAGGCGCGGCGCAGGCAGAAGGAGCAGCCGTCGTCCATCATCGACGGACGGCCGGCCGGGGAATGCTGACAACCGCGCGGGTTCCGCAAGGCTGGCGCGCGAACAGGCGAAGCTGCGCCGAGGGTCCGTAGATCAGGCGGAGCCGCTCGGCGATGTTCGTCAGGCCGAGACCATGGCCCATCTCGCCGGTCAGGCCGACCCCGTCGTCGTCGAGTGCCACTTCGAGTACGCCATCCCTGACCCTGGCGCCGATCGTGATCTCGCCCCCCTGCCTGGGGAAGATGCCGTGCTTGATGGCGTTCTCGGCGAGGGTGGCCAGGATCAGGGGAGGAATGCCGCATCCGGCCAACTCCGCCGCCGCGTCGCACCGAACCGTCAGGCGCCCCTGCATGCGCGATGCGCACAGATCGAGATAGGCCAGCACGAGCTTGATCTCGTCGCCGAGCGTGCTCTGCTGGCCATCCGCGCAGGACAGCGTCGCCGACATGTAGTCCAGCAGCCGCGACAGCAGATGCTGGCCATGTCCGGGATCGCTGTCGCGCAGCGAGCGGATCGTGCCCAGCGTGTTGAAGAGAAAATGCGGCTCGATCTGTCGCTGCAGCATCTCCGTCTGCACCGAGGCCGCCAGCCGCCGCGCCTGCGCTTCCTCGATCCGCGCCTCCTCCGCCTGCGCCGCAAGGTCGGCGCGCGACCGCCATAGATGCAGCGTGAGGGCGGCCGCCCCGGCCACGATCCCCCAACGCAGAACCCTGCCGAGCATGGAGGCGACATCCGGCCGGTCGTCTCCGTCGCCCAGCAGCATGAGCGCCAGTTCGCCCAGTGCCGAGCCGAGCAGGACGGCCACCACGGTCCGTGCGATCGGAACACCGGCACCCGTCCGGCCGTCGCACCCCATGCCGGCCAGCATCGCCGCGATCATCAGGGCGACCACCAGCCGGTCCCGCGCGATGGCCACCCAGGCCACGGCGATATCGCCGACGCTCCAGTCGCGCCAGACGAACGGCTGGAACAGCATCTGCGTCGACATCAGGAGTGCGATCGTTGCCGCACCGGCAAACACGATGAGTGTCTGCCGCATCGGCGGCCAGCGGCCGAACCCGCGCGCCAGCGAGGTCTCGAGGCCAAGCACCGCAACCAGGTCAAACTTCGAGACCCTGTCCTGACTTGATACGCGCATCGCCTTTTCCCTCGGCGGGGCACTGGAAGTATTCATCCGCTTGCCGGAATGGGCAAGGGCGCACGGAATGCCGCGGACGCTCGCTGGGGACCGCGGATTTTCGTCGCGATTTTGCGGCGTCCGTCGCGCGGCACCGGCCGTCCATCGCTGTGTGGATCGGTCCGCGTCGGGGTCATCGTAGAACGGTCGGGCCAAGCCGAAGCCGGGAGCCGACGTGGCAGGCTCTCGAAGATCCGATCCGCCACGGCGCTTCCCAATCCGCTTCAATCAGGAGAGTTCCATGTTCCGCACCTGCCTTCCGAGCCCGTTCGCCGCCTTTCTCGCTGCCCCCGTCCTGCTTCTTGGCCTGGCTTCCGCACGGGCGGCCGACCCCGCGTCGGACGAGGTCGCGATAGCAGGCTACGACGACGTCGTCAGCCGCACGGTCTCGGTGGCCGACCTGAACCTGACGTTGCCCGACGATCAGCGGACGCTAAGGCATCGGATCAGCGTGGCCGCGCGGCGCGTCTGCATGGAAGCCGGCGGCAACACTGCGGTCCAGGACGACAGCCTGCAGACCTGCTACCAGACATCGCTGCATGATGCCTGGGCCACCGCCCAGGACAGGATCCAGGTGGCGATGGCCAGGGCGAACCTGATGGCGAGTGCGCACAAGCCGGTGCCGCAGGCGCAAGAGGTCGCGAGCAGCGCGGGCCGGTAGCAGGTCAGCCCATGCGTGGCGCGCCGACCTGGATCATCGGGTCGGCGTTCGCGAACGCGTCGAGCGCATTGCACGCGGCCACGATCCGGTCGACGGTCGGGATGCCGTCGACCTTGATCTTGAAAACACGTGCGACCGCCTCGACGCTGGCGAGGCAGATATCGGCGATCGTGAGCGTATCGCCATGGCAGAATGTCCCCGTCGCGGAATCATCGCGCAGGCGCGCCTCGATATCGGTGAAGCCGCGGGTGAACCAGGCGGTCTGCCAGGCGCGCCATGCCGCGTCGTCGAAGCCCGCGGTCTCCTTCAGATATTTCCTCACACGCGGCACGATCAGCGGATGCGTGTCGCTGGCCATCGTGGCTGCGAGCGATCGCACCCGCGCGCGGCCGTAAGGATCCTCCGGCAGCAGCGCCGGCTGCGGATACATCTCCTCGAGGAACTCCAGGATCGCCACCGATTGCGTCAGCGGCGGATGCCCCTGCACCACCAGTGCCGGCAACGCGCCCTGCGGGTTGATGGCGAGGAACTCCGGCCGCAGATGCTCGCCGGCATCGATGTCGACGAGGCGCTCCTGCGCGACGAGACCCTTCAGCGCCAGCGCTACGCGCACACGGTAGGCCGCCGAGGTCCGCCAGTAGGCGTAGAGGGTGAGGCTCGGCCCGGTGGCGTTCGGGTCACTCATGATCTGTCTCCTTATCGTTCCGCGCGATCATGTGGGCCACAGGCAGACCATCGTCTACAGCACGAAGAAGCCGATACTGGCGGCCGCCATGACGACGGTCGCGCCCCAGCCGAAGGCCAGCATCGGGCCCGACAGGGTCAGGCGCCCCATGATCCGCCCGTTCGCCCCGACCAGCATCATCACCGCCATCACCGGCGCCGACAGCACGCCGTTGACCACGGCACTCCAGTACAGCGCGCGCACCGGGTCCAGCGTGCTGAAGTTCAGGCCGATTCCGACCAAGGTGGAGACGGCGATGGTGGCGTAGAAGGATTTCGCCTGCAGCAGGCGGCGATCCAGTCCCTCGCGCCAGTGGAAGGCCTCGGACAGCGCGTAGGCGCTCGAGCCTGCCAGGACCGGGACCGCCAGCAGACCGGTGCCGACGATGCCGGCCGCGAACACCGCGAAGGTGGCAACACCCGCGATCGGCCGCAGCGCTTCCGCGGCCTGCGACGATGTCTGGATTTCGGTGACCCCGCTCGCATGCAGGGTGGCCGCGGTGGCGAAGATGATGAACAGCGCGACGACGTTCGAGACGCCCATGCCGGTCACGGTATCGAAGCGGATGCGGGAGAACTCCGCCGGTGCGGCGTGCGGGTTCACGCTCAGTGGGGGCACCCCGCGTCGGGTGCGGTCCTCCACCTCCAGCGCCGCCTGCCAGAAGAACAGGTAGGGACTGATGGTGGTGCCGAGCACCGCGACCAGCGCGGTGGCGCTGGCGCCAGTCAGGCTGAGATGCGGCAGCAGCGTGGCGGTCAGCGCCGAGCGCCAGGGCACGTGCACGGCAAATACCACCGCCACATACGAGAACAGCGACAGGGTCAGCCATTTCAGCACGCCGGAATAGACCGCGTAGCTGATGAAGATCTCGGTCACGACACACAGGATGCCGAAGGCCGTGGTGTAGAGCCTGGAGCTGCCGCCGAGCAGCAGCCGCAGCGCGGCACCCATCGCGCCCAGGTCGGCACCGAGATTGATCGTGTTGGCGACCAGCAGCAGCAGCACCACGCCGCGCACCAGCCAGGACGGATAATGCCGGCGCAGGTTCTCGGCGATGCCGCGCCCGGTGACGCAGCCGATGCGGGCGCTGATCTCCTGGATCACGATCATGAACGGCAGGCTGAACAGCATGGTCCAGGCGAGCCCGTAGCCGAACTGCGCGCCGACCTGACTGTAGGTCGCAATCCCGCTGGGATCGTCGTCGGCGGCTCCGGTGATCAGGCCCGGGCCGAGCCTGCGGATCATGCTCGACGGCGGTTGTGCGAGCGAGGTGTCCGGCTGGCCGGTCAGCGGCACGTCAGGCACGGCTCGAAGGACCCTTTGGGATCGCCTTGCGCGCCAGCAGGTTGGCGACCAGTCCAGTCCAGCCGGTCTGGTGCGAGGCGCCGAGACCCCGCCCGCTGTCGCCATGGAAATATTCGTGGAACAGCACCAGGCCGGCGAAGTTGGGATCGCTCTGCAGCAGCGCGTCATCGCCGAGCGCCGGGCGGCGCCCGTCCTCGTTCTTGAGGAACAGGCGGGTCAGGCGCAGCGCGATCTCGTCGGCGATCTCGCGCAGGGTGCGGAAGCGTCCTGACGAGGTCGGGCACTCGACCAGGAAATCGCGTCCGTAATAGTGGTAGAACCGGTCGAGCGCCTCGACGATCAGGAAATTGACCGGGAACCAGATCGGGCCGCGCCAGTTCGAGTTGCCGCCGAACATCTCGGTGCGGCTCTCACCCGGCTCGTAGCCGACATGGATGCGGGCACCGTCACTCTCGAACACGTACGGATTGTCGGCGTGGTACCGCGACAGCGAGCGGATGCCGTAGTCCGACAGAAACTCCGCCGGATCGAGCACGCGCAGCAGCAGCCGCTTCATGCGGTGGCCGCGCAGCAGGGACAGCAGCCGGCGCTCGCCGAGGCCGGGCTCGTCCCAGCGCGCCACCAGGCCCGCGAGGTCCGGACGGCGACTGAGGAAGAGATGCAGCCGGCGTGAGAAGCGCGGCAGGCGGCGCAGCAGGTCCGGCTCCAGCGTCTCGACGGCGAACAGCGGCGTCAGGCCCACCATCGAGCGCAGCTTGAGCTCCTGCATGCGCCCGTCGGGCAGGTTGAGCACGTCGTGGAAGAACTTGTCGGTCTCGCTCCACAGCCCGACGCCGCGCTCGCCGATATCGTTCAGCGCCTGCGCGATATACAGGAAATGCTCGAAGAACTTGCTGGCGATGTCCTCGAACGCGTTGTCCTCGAGCGACAGCTCGAGCGCGATGCGCATCATGTTGAGCGCGAACATCGCCATCCAGGCGGTGCCGTCTGTCTGGTCGAGGTAGCCGCCCATCGGCAGCGGCCGCGAGCGGTCGAACACGCCGATATTGTCGAGCCCGAGGAAGCCACCCTGGAACACGTTGCGACCCTGGTTGTCCTTGCGGTTTACCCACCAGGCGAAGTTCAGCAGCAGCTTGTGGAAGATCTGCTCGAGGAAACCACGATCACCCTGGCCGTTGTTGGTCTCGCACTCGATCTGGTACACCCGCCAGGCGGCCCAGGCCTGCACCGGCGGATTGCTGTCGCTGAAGTTCCATTCATAGGCCGGGATCTGGCCGTTCGGATGCATGTAGCTTTCGGATGCCAGCAGCAGCAGCTGCTCCTTGGCGAAATCCGGATCGATCAGCGCCAGCGTCAGGCAGTGGAAGGCGAGGTCCCAGGCGGCGAACCAGGGATATTCCCACTTGTCCGGCATCGAGATGATGTCTTCGGCATTCAGGTGCCGCCAGTCATTGTTGCGGCCACGCCTGCGGCTGTCCGGCGGCGGCGGGAGGGTCGGATCGCCGCGCAGCCAGCGGTACACGTCCATGCTGTAGAACTGCTTGTTCCAGATCATGCCGGCCAGCGCCTGGCGCTGCACCAGGCGTGCGTCGGGATCGGGGATGTCCTTCTGCAGCGAGGCGTAGAACCGGTCGGCCTCGGCGCGGCGCGTCTCGACCAGGCTGTCGAAGCCGGCAAAGGGCGGGATGATCGGCTCGCCGCGCACCAGCCGCACGCGCACCGTCCAGGCCTCGCCGGGCGCCAGCTCGCGCTGGTGCCAGGCGGCGCATTTGGTGGCGGGGCCCTCGCGGCGGATCGCCTGCTCGTCGCCCCCGACGATGAACTCGTGGAAGCCGTCCTTGTAGACGCCGTCGCCCTTCGGCAACCCGATCACCGTGGGATTGGTCTCGTTCTCGCAGAAAAGCACCTCGGTGCCGGGCTCCACATGGAAGGTGTAGTGGCCCAGCATGCGGTGCTCGGCGACGATGCAGGAGCGCCCGTAGCTGCGCATGGTCGGCTTTGGATGGTTCTCGCGCCAGGACCAGTGGTTGGCGAAGAACATCTGCGGCAGCACATGCAGCTTTGCCGGGTCGGGGCCGCGATTGGTCGCGGTGACGCGCATCAGCAGGTCGGCCTCGTCGGCCTTGGCGTATTCGATGACCACGTCGAAGTACCGGCTCTCGTCGAAGATGCCGGTCTCGATCAGCTCGAACTCGTCCTCGTGGCGCGAGCGCCGGCGGCTTTCATCGACCAGCCGGTCGTAGGGAAAGGCGGCCTGCGGGTATTTGTAGAGCATCCGCAGGTAGGTGTGCGACGGCAGCGCGTCGAGCTGCCAGTACAGCTCCTTGACGTCCTCGCCATGCGTGCCCTGCGGCCCGGTCAGCCCGAACAGCCGCTCCTTCAGCATGCGGTCGCGGCCGTTCCAGAGCGCCAGCGACAGGCACAGGCGCTGGGTGTCGTCGCAGACCCCGGCGAGCCCGTCCTCGCCCCAACGATACACCCGCGAGCGTGCCTGCTCGTGCGGCAGGTAGCCCCAGGCGTCGCCGTTATCGCTGTAGTCCTCGCGCACCGTGCCCCATTGCCGGTCGCTCAGGTATGGCCCCCACAGGCGCCAGTTGCGCATGCCGTGCCGGTATTCATCGAGCCGCCGTCGTTCGGCGTCACGCGGGCGGTGGTCAGGCGATCGTGATCCGCTCATCCCCGCATGAGGCGGGTACTGGGCCGTCCGGTCAATCTCGGATCAGCGCTGCGAGAGCAAGGCCCGCAAAGCCTCGGCCCGCTCCGGCCGGAAGCCGGTGGCGACGACGTAGAGCTCGCTGGATTCCTTGCGGCTCGCCGGCGGCTTGGCATGGCGCACCTGGGCGAAGGCCTGCTTCATCGGCAGTAGCATGTGCTTCTCGGAGCCGCCCTGGAACACCTTGGCGACGAAACCGCCGCCCTCGGCGAGCACCTGCAGCGCGAACTCCAGCGCGAGCTCGGCGAGTGCTATGATGCGTAGATGGTCGGTCGCGGCGTGGCCGGTGGTGTTCGGGGCCATGTCCGACAGCACCAGGTCGGCCGGACCCCCGAGCAGCTCGCGCAGCCGGTCCGGCAGCTCGGGATCGTTGAAGTCGCCCTGGATGATCCGGGCGCCGGGCACCTGCTCCACCGGCAGCAGGTCCACCCCCACCACCTCCGCCGCACCCCGCTGCACCGCGACCTGCGCCCAGCCGCCGGGTGCGGCGCCGAGATCGACGATGCGCTGGCCGGGACGGATCAGCGAGAAGCGGTCATCGAGCTCGATCAGCTTGAAGGCGGCACGCGACCGGAAACCCTGTTTGCGGGCGGCGACCACGTAGGGGTCGTTGAGCTGGCGCTGAAGCCATTTCTGCTGGGCGGTGGTACGGCCGCGCGCGGTGCGGAGCGAGACGCTCTTGCTGCGGGTGGCGCCGACGCCGTCGACGGCGGCACCCTTGCCCCGTGTGCCCTTGCCGGAATTAAGACCGGCGCCCTGGCCGCCTTTGCGGTTCATCACCCAGCTCCCGTGCGCGCGGGGCGCACAATGCGCCGGACGGCCGATGGCGCGAGCCCTAGCACTCCCGGCCGACGTGCGCATCCCGGATCGGCGGGAGTTGCCAGGGCGTGGCCCGGATGCTAGATGCCGCCCCCGCACGGAGCGACGCCGCGCGGGCCGCTTGGGGGATAGTTTAGCGGTAGAACTACCGGCTCTGACCCGGTCAGCCCTGGTTCGAATCCAGGTCCCCCAGCCAATCCTGACCGGCCTGGACGCCACGCCTCATCCCTCCCGACCGGAGGGGGTTGGCAATTGGAGTCGCAAGCCGCCCTTCCCGGATCCGTCAGGGTTCCGGTGCCGGGACCAGGGTCTTTCCCACGCAATCCCCGCGACATGATCAGGCCGCCACCGATGTTGATCGTCGGGCCGATGATGATGATGCTGGCAGTTTCCGGAAGCCTCCGAAATCGGCCTGCGAAGCTTCCGCCGGCGCGGCGCCGCAGCGTTAAGCGGATCGTAACGAAATCGGAATAGAAATGGCGTCGGACGAGGGAGGGCCGAGAAGACATGTCGCGCCCCTTCGACCTGAGGGCCATCAAGACGTTGGCCGCCGCAGCGGTCTCGGCCATCGTCATCATCATCGTCAGCCTGCCGCTGCTGTCGGCTCGGATCGACGGCCAGGCACGCGAGCGGGAACGCACATTCTTTGCGGCCAGCATCGCTCGCGAGACCGACTTTCTGCGCAACCAGATCGGCTCGACGGCAAACTGGGACCCCGCTGTCAGAAATCTCGACTATCGGTTCGACCCGGCCTGGGCGCAGAGCGAGCTGACCTCGGTCAATGATCGCGACCTCAGCAACCGTGTCGTTGTCGTGTTCGACGCCGATGATGCGGTCTTGTTCGCGCGTTCGCATGCATCCGCAATGCCTGCCGGCACGATCGAGGCGCTGAGGCAGGCGACGCGTGGCCTGGTCGGGCGCATCCGGGAGCGGGAGGCGGCCCGCGCCGCGGCATCGCGGCACATCGTGCGAGCCGCCGGAACCTCACCTGCATCTGGATGGATCGACGACAGCAGCACCGCGCTCATCCTCGGGCGTCCGTATCTCGTCGTCGTCGCCCTCGTCGGCTCCGATTCCGGCAAGCTCCCGCTGGTGCATCGCCGCGCTCCGATCCTGCTGCTCGCATCGGACCTGCAGGCCACCATCATCCCGCAGATCAACCGCCGGCTGCACCTGATCGGTGCCGGGCTGGCCACGGCGGTCCCGGGCGCCGGCCGTGCGTCCTACCCGTTCCTCGACGCAGGCGGACATGCGGCGTCGGTGTTCTCGTGGCTGCCGGACCGCCCCGGCACGACGCTGCTCCACGAGGCGCTGCTGCCGATCCTCGTCGTCGTCGGCGCACTGCTGGGCGCGGTGCTGCTCGCCTACCGGCAGGGGTTGCAGGGCACCCGTATCCTGATGGCGAGCGAGGAACGCGCCACCCAGCTATCCCTGCATGACGGCCTGACCGGGCTGCCCAACCGCCGGCATCTGACCGACTGCCTCGACCGTGCGCTGGCACATGCCGTCGAGACCGACAGGTCGGTCTGCATCCTGCTGCTGAACCTGGACCGGTTCAAGCCGATCAACGAGACCTACGGGTATCAGTGCGGCGATGCAGTGATCCAGGAGGTCGGCCGCAGGCTTGCGGAGTCATGCCAGGCCGACGAGGTGTGCGGGCGCTTCGGCGGCAGCGAGTTTCTCATCATCGCGCCTGACGGCCAGGCGCATGCAAGCGCGGCCGGGGCCGACGGATCGTCTGCGCGCAGCCTCGCCGAGCGCGTGCTGAAGCGCATCGCGGAACCGATAGACCTCTCGGTTGCCGCCATCCGGATCACGGCATCCGTCGGGATCAGCGTCAGCCAGCCCGGCTGCCGCGAGCTGAGCGACCTGCTGCGGCAGGCCGACCTGGCGCTGCTGAAAGCCAGATCGCTGGGCGGAGGCGTCCAGCAGCTCTTCGATATCGAAATGATTGCGGCGATCGAGCGCCGGCTTCTGCTGGAACGCGACCTGCGCGAGGCCTTGGTCACCGGGCGGATCCTGGTCGCCTACCAGCCACAGTTCGACCGCGAGCAGATGGTCGGCGTGGAGGCGTTGGCGCGCTGGACGCACGAAACGCTCGGACCGATCTCGCCCGCGGTGTTTGCCCCGCTTGCCGAGCAATGCGGGCTGATCGCCCAGCTCGGCCTGCATGTCATGCGCCAGGCCTTCACCGACAGCCGTCGCTGGCCGGGTCTGCGGGTGGCGATCAATGTCTCGGCGCGGCAGCTGCAGATGCCCGGGTATGTCGGTTCGGTGGACGACCTTGTGACGGAACTCGGGGTCGATCCCCGCCACTTCGAGCTCGAGATCACCGAGGGGGTGCTGGTCGACAACAATGCGGAGATGCGACACACCCTGCAGACCCTGCACGGCATGGGGTTCTCGATCGCGCTCGACGATTTCGGCACCGGCTATTCGAGCCTGAGCTACCTGGCGCGGTTCCCGATCGACAAGATCAAGGTCGATCGAAGCTTCGTCTGCAGGCTGCCGGACGACAGGCAGGCCTACCTGATCATACGAGCCATCGTGCAGCTTGCGAAGGCGCTCGAGATGCACGTGATTGCCGAGGGGGTCGAGACGCTGGCCCAGCAAGAGTTGCTTTCGCTCGCCGGCTGCACGCGCACCCAGGGCTACCTCAAGGGGCGCCCGATGCCTGCCGACATGATCAAGCCAACCGCGGACCCGAGCCTGGCTCCGGTCGCGTCCCTGCCGCGGACCGCCGCGACCGCGGCCTGACGCCCATTGCCCTAACTGCCGCGATAGGTGCTGTAGCCGTAGGGCGACAGCAGCAGCGGGATGTGAATATGGCCGCACTCCGGCGGCACCCGGAAGCGGATGGTGATGCGGTCGTAGAAGCCCGCATCGGCATGGCCGGCGCGCCAGCCCTCGACATCAAAGCCGATCTCATAGATGCCGGGCCGCATCTTCGCGCCCGCAAGCAGCGGCCCGTCACAGCGGCCATCCTCGTTGGTGACGTGGCTGGAGAGCACCTGGCCATCGCGGCTCAGGGCCAGAGCCAGTCCGGCCGCGGGCACGCCCAGCGCCGTATCAAGCACATGCACCGTCAGGAAGTCGCGCGCGTCGATGCCGGCAACACCCGATGCCACGGTGTGGTCCTCGTCCGGCGCCACGAGGTCGTCGAGCCGGTAGCGGGCGATCCGCGCCACCTCCGCGAACGCGGTCTCGAACTCCTGGGCGGGCGTGCTGGCCAGGCGCCGCTGCATGGCGGCGAGGATCGCCGCCGGATCGCGCTGGCCGCGCACCGCGATGATGAACGGAAACCCGAACCGCTCCCGATAGCGCCGGTTGGCGTCATCGAATGCGTCGGCGGCCATGGGATCCAGCCCGGTCAGTCCGATGCCGCCCTGCTCGGCCGCCGAGGCTCCTGTCAGTCGCCCAGGCGCCGCCAGTTGGGGATGCAGCCGCAGCAGTGCCAGCAGCGCGTCCGGGCCGGCCTCGCGGACCGCCTGCAGCATGGCTGCATGCAGCGCCTCGATGCTGGCGAACGGCCGGGCCGACCACGCGTGGTCGGCGATCCATGCGGAGTGCTCGAAGACGTGGCCGAGCCGGGCACTGAAGGCCTGCGGGTCGAGGCTGGACAACGCTGCCAGGCTGATGCGCTGCGGGGTCATCGCCGTATCCTCACGACCGGCCGACGGCATGCGCCGCGCTGGCATCACCGTCACGATACGCGCGCATGACGCGCACCCAACCCTTGCCGTAGCTGTTCCGGACAAGCGGCATCAGAATTCTCCTGCGGGGCTGTCCGCCATACGCTCTCGCATGAAGGTCTCGCAATCCTCCTCCGGAACAGTCCTCCCGTCGCCCTGGCGTGG
Organism: uncultured Acetobacteraceae bacterium; assembly: GCA_964247695.1. Taxonomy (GTDB): domain Bacteria; phylum Pseudomonadota; class Alphaproteobacteria; order Acetobacterales; family Acetobacteraceae; genus Lichenicoccus. The sequence goes on along the minus strand of CAXTVI010000050.1, from coordinate 2,022 downwards.
ATCTTGCCTGCCGCGAGCCCCGTGGCCCGTCTCCGGGCGTGATCGAGAGGGGCATCGCGATGAGTGCCATCATGCGGGGCGTCGGCACCACCACCAGCGCCCCGGTCCGGCGGCCCGCCACCCATCCGGTCGACGAGATGCTGCCCGCCGGCAAGCTCGCGCTCTATGGCCTGCAGCACGTGCTCGCCTTTTATGCCGGCGCGGTGCTGGTGCCGATCATCCTGGCCGGCGCGCTCAAACTTGACACCAGGCAGCTCATCCACCTGATCAACGCCGACCTGTTCACCTGCGGCATCGCCTCGCTGCTGCAGTCGGTCGGCATCTGGAAGATCGGCGTCCGGCTGCCGCTGCTGCAGGGTGTCACCTTCGTGGCGGTCAGCCCGATGATCACGATCGGCCTGGCGGCGGGTGGGGGCACTGCCGGGCTGCTGGCGATCTACGGCTCGGTGATCGTGGGGGGGCTCTTCACCTGCGCCGTGGCCGGCTCTTTCGCGCGGCTGGTCAAGTTCTTCCCGCCCGTCGTTACCGGCAGCGTCATCCTGATCATCGGCGTGGCGCTGCTGCCGGTGGCCGCCAACGACATCGTGCTCGGCAGCAGCCCGAGCGCCATGCAGAACCCCGTCGCCCTGCGAAACCTGCTGTATGCGTTCGGCACGCTGGGCCTCATCGTCGCGATCCAGCGCCTGTTCCACGGCTTCATGGCGACCGTCGCGGTGCTGGCCGGGCTGGTGGCCGGCACCCTGGTGGCGTGGCTGCTGGGCGACGCGCAGTTCGGCGCGGTCAGCACGGCGCCCTGGGCCGGTGCCACGACGCCGTTCTGGTTCGGCCTGCCGACCTTCAGCGTGACCGCGGTCATCTCGATGCTGCTGGTGATGGTGATCACCATGGTGGAGACCACCGGCGACGTGTACGCGACCGGCGAGATCGTCCGCAAGCGCATCGACCCGGAGGACATCGCCCGCGCGATACGCGCCGACGGGGTGGCGACCGTGATCGGCGGTGTGCTGAACTCGTTCCCCTATACGGCATTTGCCGAGAATGTCGGGCTGGTGCGCCTCACGCAGGTCAAGAGCCGCTGGGTGGTGGCGGCCGCCGCGGTGATCATGATCATCCTGGGCTCTCTGCCCAAGGCCGCGGCCATTGTCGCCGGCATCCCGCTGCCGGTGCTCGGCGGCGCCGCGCTGGCGATGTTCGCGGCTGTTGCCGTGGTCGGCGTGCAGACACTTGGCCGCGTCGATTTCAACAGCCACAGCAACATCGTCATCGTCAGCACGAGCATCGGGCTCGGCATGCTGGTGACCGCGCAGCCGTTCGTGGCGAATGCCTTTCCGGTCTGGGCGCACGTCATCGTCGGCAGCGGCATCACGCTCGGCGCATCGACCGCGATCATCCTCAACATGGTGTTCAACCATCTCGGCGGTGGCAGCGAGGCGGTGGCGGGCCGCCCGAGCGAGCATCTGGTCACGCTGTCGGACGTGAACGCGATGGACCGCACCCGCTTCGATGCCACCTTCGGCGGGCTGGTGGAGAACACGCCATGGGTGCTCGAGCGCGCCTTTGCGATGCGGCCGTTCGCGGGTACCGGGGCGCTCAGGACCGCGTTCCACGAGGTGCTGCTGACCGGCTCGCCGGCCCAGCAGATGCAGCTGCTGAACTCGTTTCCCGATCTCGGCCACGAGGACCCCGCCGAGGACGCCTACCGGTCCGACCATGCCCGCGCCGGCCTTGACGGTCTCGCGCAGGACGATCGCGAGGAAGTGCAGGCGCTGGCGGCGGCGTATCGCAAGCATTTCGGCTTTCCACTCATCATCTGCGCGCGCGAGGTCGAGCGCTACGGCCGGGTGCTCGCAAACGGGTGGTATCGCATGGCCAATGCGCCGGGGGTCGAGCGGTCCGCCGCCCTGATCGAGATTGCCAAGATCGCCAACCACCGGCTCGACGAGCTGGTCGCCAACGCCAACCCGATCACCTCGGCGCAGCTCGACCGTTTCACCCGGATGACGGCCTGATGCGGGCTGCGGC
>CAXTVI010000049.1:0-27616 GCA_964247695.1 uncultured Acetobacteraceae bacterium | reverse complement strand
CTGCTTGGCCCAGATCGGCACCTCGTAGTTGCCGATGGTCAGCACGTCGAACTGGCCGCCATGCGTCGCGATGTCGGTGGTCACGCGCTGGCGCAGCACGTTCTCCTCAAGCACCACCCAGTTGAGGTGGATGCCGGGGTGCGACTTCTCGAACTCCGGCGTGAGCTTCTGCATTTCGATCATCTGGGTATTGTTCACGGTTGCCACCGTCAGGGTGGTGTCCGCATGCGCGGATGCCGCCGCCAGCGCCAGTCCGGCGGCTGCCACTCCGGCCACAAGCCCGGTCTTCCTGTTCTTCATCATCAACGTATTCCCCCTCCCGGCGGTCAGCTCATCCAGTTGCCGCCGTCGATATTGTATGTCTGCGCAACGATATAGGCCGAATCCGGGCCGGCAAGGAAGAGGGCGAGTCCGGCGACCTCGTCCGGCCGCGCCATGCGGCCGAACGGCACCGCAGCCGCCACCTGGCGCTTCTTCTCGCCGGGCTGCAGACCCTCGTACCGGGCGAAGCGGGCATCCACGTCGTCCCAGTGCTCGTTGTCCACCACGCCCGGGGCGATGGCGTTGACATTGATGCCGTGCCGGATCAGGTCCAGGCCGGTGCTCTGGGTCAGGCTGATCACCGCTGCCTTCGAGGAGCAATAGATCGCCACCAGCGGCTCGCCACGGCGGCCGGCCTGCGAGGCGAAATTGATGATCCTGCCGCCGCCACCCTGGCCGCGCGCTCCCTGGTCGATCATCTGGCGGGCGACTGCCTGCAGGGTGAACAGCAGTCCCTCGACATTGACCGCATAGACCCGCTGATAGCTGGCCCGGGTGATCTCGACCGTCGGCGCGAGGTCGAAGATCCCGGCATTGTTGACCAGGATGTCGATGCGGCCGTAGCGCGCGACTACCGCGGAAACCAGCGTGTCGATCGAGTCCTGGCGCGTCACGTCCAGCGCCAGGCCGACGCATGCGCCGCCGATTTCGGCCGCGGTGGACTGGGCGCCGGCTTCGTTGAGGTCGGCGATGACCACGGTGGCACCCTCGCGGGTGTAGCGCTCGGCGATCGCCCGGCCGATGCCGCGTGCGCCGCCGGTGACGATGGCGACTTTCCCCTGCAGGATCATGCCCGCGTCTCCTTGAATGATTTCGCGATCGGCCGGCAGGCCCGACCGTAGGCGCGCAGCACGTCGCGCACGCTCTCGATCAGCAGCATGCGGGGATACGGCGGGATGGCGCCGAGCATGACCCGTTCGTGCAGGCGCGGCAGGTGCTGGCTGACCAGTGTCTCCGGGACCCGGGCATCGCCGAACCGGTCCAGCAGCGTGGCCACCGCCGCCTGGGCTGCCGGCGCCGGCCAGTAGTAGCGGATGCGGTCGCTGTAGCTGTAGTGGCGCAGCACGCGCTGCTCGTCCGGGGTGCCGGGATAGTGGCTCTGCCAGTATTTCGGCTCGGCGAGCATCAATGTTTCCATGAGGTCCGGAAGGCGGGGGACATCTGGCAGCCGGGGATGACCGGGATGCAGGATGGCGTCGATCGCATCCAGGCCATAGAGCGCCTCGCGCAGCGCAAAGGTCAGTCCCGGCCCGACCTTCAGGATCGGATACCCGTCCTGCACCAGGCGCTGCAGGCTGGCCTCGGGCTGGTAGTCGGTGGAGTGCGCCTCGAACACCAGCCCCGGCATCGCGTCGAGCGAGGCGGACAACGCCAGCGCCCGGTCCGGCGCATACACCGCGACGTCCTCATGGCCGAACTCGACGCCCGGCTGCACAACGATCGCCAGCACCCGGCGCCAGGCGTCCCCGCCCGCCACGTCGCGGAAGGCAGCCGCATGCACCGCGTAGGTGGCGAGCACCGCTCCGGCCTCTGTCGGCTGCAGGTGGTCGAGCGCTTCCAGTGCGCCTCCGGGCGTCGGTACCTCGGTGCCGATGATGTAGACCGCCTGTCCCGGTGCGGCCTGCTCGGCGGCGGCCGCGAGGCGGGCGGCGCGGGCGGCGGTCTCGGCATCGGCGAGGGCGGCCGGCTCCCCGGCGCAGCCCATGCTGGCGTCCAGATGCAGCTTCACGTATCCGGCAATGGCATAGTCCGCGATCATCCGCGTGGCGCGTGCCATCGCTTCGTCCGCCGGCAGGTGCTTCCACGGGTTCGGCCCGAGATGGTCACCGCCGAGGATCACGCGCTCCCTTGGAAACGGCACCGCATCGGCGATGCCATGCACGAAGTCGCGGAAGGCAGCGGGCGTCATGCCGGTATAGCCGCCCTCCTGGTTGACCTGGTTGCAGGTCGCCTCGATCAGAACCTCGGTGCCGTCCTCGGCTGCCTGCAGCAGCGCCGCCTCGATCACCAGCGGATGCGCCGAACACACCGAGACGATGCCGGCCGGCGCACCCGCCGCACGTGAGGCGGCGAGACGGGTCAAGGCAGGGTCGGTCACTCCCGGACTGCTCATGCGAGTTCTCCAGAATGCCTGGCGATGAAGGCGTCGAGTTCGGCGAAGCTGGATGCGCCCTCCATCGGTCCGCGCACGCCGACCGCACGGGCGCCGCTGGCGCTCGCGTAGCGCAGGCTGTCCGGCACGCTCATGCCCCGGATGCGGCAGGTGACGAAGGTGGCGCCGAAGCAGTCGCCCGCGCCGGTGGGATCTATCTCGGCGACGCGGAAAGCCTGGGCATGGTGCGCGCCGCCGCGGGTGAAATGGCTGGCCCCGGCCGCGCCGCGCTTGACCACGATCTCGCCGACACCGAGTGCCAGGATTTCGGTGATCGCGCCCGCCTCGTCGGGGGCCTCGGTCAGCAGTGTCAGTTCCGGACCGCTCGGCATGAAGATGTCGCAGGCCTGCAGCATCGCCTGCAGCGCCGCTCGCATTTCCGGGATGCGCAGCATCTCCTTGCGCACGTTGGGGTCGAACGAGACGCTGCCGCCGCGCGTCCGCACCAGGGCCGCCGCCTGCCCGGCCGCCTCGATCAGCGCGGGCGAGAACAGCGACGAGCCCATGATGTGCAGGTGGCGGCAGCCCTGCAGCAGAGTGGCGGCCGCCTCGTCGATCCTTGTCCCGGCGCTGGCGCTGTGGCGGATGTTGAAGACGAAATCGCGCTCGCCGTCCTCGCGGTAGCGCACGAAGGCGCTGCCGGTGACCTGTTCGGGATCGATGCGGATCGCGCTGACATCGACGTCGTCCCGGCGCAGGCGCTCGATATTGAGCCGGCCGAAATCGTCGTCGCCGACGCAGGCGATCATGCCGGCCGGGGCGCCGAGCCGGGCCACCTGGTCGATGAAGATCGCGGGCGCGCCGGACGGGAACGGGCCGCGCAGGGCCAGCGGCTCGCGAAACCCGTCGCCGCGCGTCTCGGCCATGATCTCGACCAGGATCTCGCCGATCGTTACGATCGTTCCGGACGGCATCGTGTGATCCCTTCTGTTCCGCCGGTTGCTGCCTTAGCGTTTCCGCAGGCAGACGGCGAGTGCCCCAGGGAGGAACGATGGCAAAGACCGGATCCAGGGCCAGCCATCCGGTTCGTATCGGCATTGGTGGCTGGAACTTCCCGCAATGGCGCGACAATTTCTATCCGAAGGGGCTGCGCCAGGCCGACGAGCTGCCGTACGCGGCCGCGCGCCTCGGCTCGATCGAGATCAACGGCACCTTCTACCGGACCCAGACGCCGGAGACCTTTCGCTCCTGGCGGGCGGCGGTGCCGGAGGGCTTCGTGTTCTCGGTCAAGGCAGCGCGCGGCGCGGCGCAGCGCAGGGATGCCGCGGAAGCCGCGCCTTCCATCGAGCGGTTCCTCGGCTCCGGGCTGACGGAGCTCGGGCCTGGGCTGGGGCCGATCCTGTGGCAACTGCCGCCCGGCCGCCGCTTCGAGGCGGACACCCTCGCACGATACCTCGACCTGCTGCCTGGGGAGCGGGACGGGATCGCGCTGCGGCACGCGATCGAGGCCCGGCACGAGAGTTTCGCCACCGAGCCGGCCCTGAAGCTGCTGGCCGAGCGCAACGTCGCCCTGGTGGCGCTCGACCTCGACCCGGATGCACCGGCCCCGGAAGCCGGGTTTCCGTTGACCGCGGACTTCGCCTACCTGCGCCTGCAGGCGACCCGCGACGAGGAGCCCCTCGGCTACGCGCCAAAGACCCTAGGGGCCTGGGCGACCCGGCTCCGCGCGCTGTCCCGGGATCGTCCGGTGTTTGCCTACGTGATTTCGGGCGCCAAGCATCGGGCGCCGGCCGCCGCCGAGGCCCTGATCCACAAGTTGAGAAAGTGAATTAGGCCGACATCTTGCGGAACCGGCAGTTCACCCCTTAATGAGAACCGAGCCGGTCATGTTGGCCGGTCGACGACGTTCTCAGGGCGGGGTGCAAGTCCCCACCGGCGGTAATTGCAACAGGCCTCGTGGCCTGCCTGCATCAGCCCGCGAGCGCCCGCCGCCTTCACCGGTGGCGGGGTCAAGCAGATCCGGTGTGACTCCGGAGCCGACGGTATAGTCCGGAAGGGAGAGAACGCGGTCGGGCATGCGTGGCCCTGGTGGGATGCGCGCGTGTTCGGTTGAGCGTGCCCTGGGCGCGTCCGCAAGGACGGGGACGATGCAGCGCGCGCGCGTGCAGTTGAAGAGCGAGACCAGCATCGCGTCGGCCTATGCGGCTGCCATTGCCGAAGCCTCGCGCTTCGTGGGCGCCACTGCGCCCAATCCGCCGGTCGGCTGCGCGATCCTGGACGTCGATGGCGAGATCCTGACGGTTGCAGCGCACCACCGCGCCGGTGCCCCGCATGCGGAAGCGCTGGCCCTGCAGCAATGCGAGGCCGCCGGGACCTTGCCGCGCGCCGCGACGGCCGTGGTCACCCTCGAGCCGTGCAACCATGTCGGTCGAACCCGGCCCTGCACCGATGCGATCCTGGCCAGCCCGATCCGCAGCGTCTGGATCGGCGCCGGCGATCCGAACCCGCGCGTCACCGGGGGTGGAGCAGCGCGGCTGCGCGAGGCCGGCCTCTCGGTGCAGGTCGCCTCCCCGGACAGTCCGGAGGGTCAGGACTGCCTCGCGCTCATTGCGCCCTTCGCCCATTTCATCCGCGGGCTGCGGCCCTGGATCACGGTGAAACAGGCGCTCGATGCCGAGGGCGGCATGATCCCGCCGGCCGGTGCGCGGACCTTCACCGCGCCGGCGTCGCTGCATCTCGCGCACCGTCTGCGGCGCGCCACCGATGCGATCATCACCGGCATGGGCACCGTGCTTGCAGACGCGCCGCATTTCACCGTGCGCCATGTCGTCGATCACCCGGACCGCCACCGCATCATCGCCGTGCTCGATCGCACCGGCGCGTTGCCGGAGGCCTGGCGGCAGGAGGCCGAGGCACGCGGCTTCCGGGTCAGGAGTGCACCGGACCTGGGCGCCCTCGTGCAGGGACTGCTCGGTGAGGGTGTCATGTGGGCAATGGTCGAAGCCGGTCCGCGCCTGCTCGACGCGCTGGCCCGCGCGCAGCTTTGGGACGACTGGCTCACCATTCGTCAACAGCCGGATCGCCACCAGCCCGGCGGCGAGGATCTCATGAGCGTTCGGGCCCGCACCGGGATCACGCCACTGCGCCTGATCGAGGGCATGCCAGCACCTGTCAGCATCGAATTGGAGGCCGCATGTTCTCCGGCATCATAGAAAGCCTCGGCCGGGTCCGCGCGGTGGAGCCCGGCCGGAAAGGGGGAGAGCCGGGCAGCAAGCCGGGCCAGGACATCCGGCTGGTGCTGGACACGACGCTAACCGATCTCGATCTCGGCGAGAGCGTCGCCGTCAACGGTGTCTGCCTCACCGTGACGCAGAGCGATGCGGGCGGCACGGCCATCTTCTTCGTCAGCCCGGAGACGCTGGACCGCACCACCCTCGGGCGCCTCGGCGAGGGTGACCGTGTCAACCTCGAACGCGCGGTGACGCCGACGACCCGGCTGTCCGGCCACATGGTGCAGGGCCATGTCGACGGCACCGCAACGCTTGCCTCGGTCACGCCGCAGGGTGACGCCTGGGCGCTGCTGCTCGACGTGCCGCAGTCGCTGCGTCGCTACTGCGTCGAGAAAGGCTCGATCGCGCTTGATGGGATAAGCCTGACCATCAATGGGCTCGGGGCCTCCGTGGTGCCGGACCGTTTCAGCCTCTCGCTAATGATCATCCCGCACACCTGGGAGCACACTACTCTCGGCCTGTTGGCCGCGGGCGCTGCCCTGAATGTCGAGGTGGATGTCATCGCCAAGTATGTGGAGCAGCTATGCCAGCGTCCGAACTGAACGCGACCGCGATACCGACGGCGCTTGCGGAGGCGATGGCCGCCCTTCGCGACGGACGCATGGTGATCATGGTCGATGACGAGGATCGCGAGAACGAGGGCGACCTCGTGCTGGCGGCCGAGCATGCGACGCCGGACGCGGTGAACTTCCTGGTGACGCACGGGCGCGGTCTGGTCTGCCTGGCGCTGGAGGCGGACCAGCTCGACCGCCTCGGCCTGCCGCTGATGGTGCGCAACAACACCGCCCCGCGCGGCACCGCCTTCACCGTCTCGATCGAGGCGCGGGTCGGCGTCGATACCGGCATCTCCGCGCACGACCGCGCCCGCACCATCCAGGCCGCCGCCGCCGCCGATGCGCGCGCCGAGGACCTGGTGTCGCCGGGGCATGTGTTCCCGCTGCGCGCGGTGCCGGGCGGCGTGCTGGCGCGGGCCGGCCATACCGAAGGCTCGATCGACATCCTGCGCCTGGCCGGACTCAAGCCGTCCGCGGTGATCTGCGAGGTGATGAGCGCCGACGGCACCATGGCGCGCCTGCCCGAACTGCGCGCATTCGGCGCACGGCACGGCATTCCGATCGTCAGCATCGCCGAGCTGGTGCGGTATCGGCTTGCGCTGGCGGCGCGCGGCGCGGCGGACCTGTTCAGGCCGGTGCCGGACCGGCTCGATCCGGTCGGCAGCGCGCGGCTGCCCAGCGTGTTCGGGCAGGCCCATTCCGGAAAAGACGATGCCTTCACCGTGCACGCGTTTCGCGATCCGCGTGACGGAATCGAGCATCTTGCGATGGTCAGCGGCGACCTGACCTGCGATGCGCCGCTGGTGCGGCTGCATTCCGAGTGCCTGACCGGGGATGCGCTCGGCTCGTTGCGGTGCGACTGCGGCGGCCAGCTCCGCCGTGCCCTGCAACTGATCTCGGAGAGCCCGGGCGGCGTCCTGGTCTATCTGCGCGGCCACGAAGGGCGCGGCATCGGGCTCGCCAACAAGATCCGCGCCTATTCGCTGCAGGACCAGGGGCTGGACACCGTGGAGGCGAACCATCAGCTCGGCTTCGCCACCGACGAGCGCGACTGGGGGATCGCCGCCCGCATCCTGCACCATCTGGGTGTCGAGCGGCTCGACCTGCTGACCAACAATCCCGACAAGATCCGCGCAGTGCGCGCGAACGGGATCGAGGTGCTGCGGCGCATCCCGCTGGAGATCCCGCCGAACCCGTACAACCGTGCCTATCTCGAGGCCAAGGCGATCCGCATGGGCCACGACCTGCACCCGGCTGATGCCGCCGCGGCGCAGTAGGGCAGTATCAGGAGTTCCGCATGAGCAAGCCGGATGCTTCGGGCGCTGCCCCGAGCTTCAACTTCACGACGCCGCCACGGCTCGCCCTGGTGGTCAGCCGCTTCAACACCGACGTCACCGGCGGCCTGCGCGCCGGCGCCGCCGCATGGCTGGCGGAGCACGACATCGGCCTGCGCGAGGAGGATTTCTTTGCAAGCCCGGGCGCCTTCGAACTGCCGCTGCTGGCGCAGGCGCTGGCGCGGACGCGACGCTATGACGGCGTGATCTGCCTCGGGTGCGTGATCAAGGGCGACACCGCGCATTTCGAGTTCATCAGCCTGGGTGCGACGACCGGCCTGATGCAGGCGTCGCTCGCGACCGGCGTGCCGATCGCCTTCGGGCTGCTTACGACCTACACGGAGGAACAGGCCGTGGTGCGCTCGCGCGACGACGCCCACAACAAGGGTCGCGAGGCAGCGGCCGCCTGCGTCGAGAGCATCGCCGTGCTGCAGGAAATCGCGCGCGGCACCTGAATTCCTGTCGACTTTCCGTCGCCTGCTGCCTGATAGTCGTCCCGGCTAGAAGGGTGTCGGCGGAGGCAGGGCGTGTCCGTTCTCTTCGACCAGTGGCTCGATTTCGCCATACAGCACTATGTCTGCGTTGGTCTGGGTGGGATCGTGCTCGCGGTGCTGCTGAACGTGGCGCTGCTGCGCGGTCCCGACCTGATCGTCTCGATGCGTCACCTGCGGCATTAGCCGCGCAGAGCTGGATCAGGCCAGGGCCGGACTGCGCTGCAGTTCGGACACCATCTCGAACGAGTGCCGGCGCGCGGCGTGGTCGTAGATCTGCGCCGCCACCATCAGCTCGTCGGGCCGGTGCGCCTCGATGAAGCGCTGGATCCCGTCGCGCACCATCTGCCGGTCGCCGACCACGGCGGCGCTCAGCGACCGCATGATGCCGGCCGCCTCCATCGGCGACCAGAGTTCGTCCATGCTGTCGACCGGCGGCTGCAGCTTGATCGGCTGTCCGCGCCGCAGCATCATGAACTGCTGCTGGGCCGAGGTGAACAGCCGGCGTGCCTCACGCTCGGTATCGGCCGCGAACACGTTCACCCCCAGCATCACGTACGGCTGGTCGAGCGTATACGACGGCTCGAACCGGCCGCGATAGAGCTCGATGGCGGTGTCCATCAGGTCCGGAGCGAAATGCGATGCAAAGGCGAACGGAAGTCCCAGCATGGCGGCGAGCTGGGCGCTGTACAGGCTCGAGCCGAGCAGCCAGATCGGCACGTCGAGGCCTTCGCCCGGCACCGCCCGCACCGCCTGCCCGGGCACCGCCGGACGGAAATAGGCCTGCAGCTCGACCACGTCGTTTGGGAAGCGGTCGGCGCTGTTCGGATCGCGGCGCAGCGCCAGCATGGTCCGCTGGTCCGAGCCAGGCGCGCGCCCCAGCCCGAGATCGATGCGGCCGGGATGCAAAGAAGCCAGGGTGCCGAACTGCTCGGCGACGGTCAGCGGCGCATGGTTCGGCAGCATGATGCCGCCGGAGCCGACGCGGATGCGGCTGGTGCCACCCGCGACGTGGGCGATCACCACGGCGGTCGCGGCCGACGCGATGCCCGGCATGTTGTGATGCTCGGCCACCCAGTAGCGCCTGTAGCCGAGCGCCTCGGCGTGGCGGGCCAGATCGAGGGTGTTCCGCAGCGCCAGCGCCGCGTCGCCTCCCTCGATGATCGGGGACAGGTCGAGAACGGAGAACGGGATCATCTTCGTAACATGGGAGGTCTCGCCCGCGCGCCAAGTGACAGCCTATAGTATGACCCGTGCAGGCGCCGGAGAGATGCATTGCGATCGTGCTGGCCCTGCTGGCGTCGCCCGCCATGGCCCAGACTTCCGCCAGTCCGCCCTACACGCTCGCGACACCCGCTCCGAGCGCACAGTCCTTAAGCCTGACCGACAGCGTCGCGGCGTCGTCCGTGCAGACAATCATTCCGCGGCTGACGTCGCCCGAGCCCCCCCACGAGGTGCTGCGCGATCCGCAGACCGGCAGCAAGACCCAGGAGTTCGGCACCGCCTACAGCTATGCCAATCCGCTCTACGGCACCAGCCGCGTCGCCACCGACGGCGTGGGCGGCACCGGAGGCGGCGGGGCGGGGGTTCCGAACATCCTGAGCTTCGTGGTGGCGCGCTGGGGCTACCCGCCGAAGCCTCTGCCGAGGATCGCCGGCCTGGACACCGACCCGGCACCGCCGGACGTGCCGATGATACGCTACCTGATGCGCGCCGATCCTGGCCGGTTCCCGGACCAGGACGCGGCAGGGGTGATGGATCTTGTCCTGCACAGCATGGGTCGGGCCAGGACGACGGAGCTCGACATCGTCCTGCCACCCTTTCCGGCTGACCAGGCGGCCCGGACGGACCTCCTGCGGCGCGTGGCACTCGCTCTCGTGCATGACGGGGTGCATCCGGCGGCGATCCTGTTCCAGGGGAAGCGCATCCTGCCGCAGGGTCATGCGGAGCGGGGGACGCCGGTGCCGGGCCACCGGATCAGCCTGGTGCTGGCAGCGGGCGGTTGAGGCAGCGACCCCGTGGTCGCGCGGGCGCCGTTCTTAAACTGTGACATTCCCGGTCAGGCGATGTCGGAGATGGACGTCAGGGGCGATCTGGCGCCACCTTCGCTCTCGATACTGGCCGGTGCAGCGAGAGGGTGTTCCCATGATGCGTCGCCTGCATGTCCTGCTCGCCGCGGCCTTGCTGATCCCGGCAGCGCCGGTTCTGGCCGCCTATGCGGAGCCCGGGCCGCGATGGAATAGCGTGAGCGGCGACCTGGCGGACGGCCGCACCTACTGTGCGCTAAAGGTCGACCAGCCGGGGCAGGCAACGCTGGCCTTGCGCTACGATGCCGGCTCCTCCCAGCCGACGCTGTCGCTGAGCGTGGCCGCGTGGCCGTTCCAGGTGGATCGTCCGACCCTCAGCTTCGACCGGACCGGGTCGTTCGTGCCGATCGGCGATCCCGGGCCGGTCGGGATCATGGCGCCGATCTCGATGACCGATCTGGCCCGCTTCATGGAGAGCGACCAGACGGTCACGATCTCGACCCCGCAATGGCCGACGCAGGCGGTCCGGATCGACATGCAGCCGGGCGACGAGGCGATCCAGAACTTCAAGCTGTGCGTGCAGCTGGACCAGCCCCCGAGCGCCCCCGGCAGCGCCGCCGCCAGCGATTGACCGTCAGGCCCGGCGCACCGAACCCCGGACGACGAGCCGCGCCTGGTGGAGGGATTTGCGGGCCTCACCGCTGAACCGGCCGAGGATGCGCTCGAGCAGCCAGGCGGCCGCGATCCGGCCCATCTCATCGGCCGGCTGTGCCGCCACCGTCAGTTCCGGCGCGAAGCCGCTCGACCAGGGCAGGTCGTCGATCGCGACCAGCGAGATGTCCGCGGGGCAGGCCATCCGGCGCTCCGCCAGCGCTCGCATGATGCCGACCGTGGTGTGGTTGCTGGTCGAGACCAGGGCGGTCGGCGGAGATGGCAGGTCGAGCAGCGCGAGCGTTGCCCGACAGGCGGCCGCCGCGTGGAACTGGCCGTAGGCGACCAGGGCGGCGTCCGTTGCCAGGCCGTGATTCGCCAGCGCCGCACGGTAGCCGGATTCCCGGTCCCGCGAGATCTCGATGTCGGGACGTCCCGCAACCAGGGCGATGCGGGCATGGCCCCGCCCGATCAGATGGAGGGTCAGGTCATGCGCCGCCTGCCGGTTGTCGAGCAGCACCGCGTCCGCGCCGAGCCCTGCCACGGTCCGGTCCAGCAAGACCACCGGCGCGGTGATCGCCGCGCGCAGCAGGGCAGCGTCCACCTCGGATGGACCGCCGGGGATGAACACCAGGCCGTCGACCCGCTGGCGCTGCATGAGACGCAGTTGCCGCACTTCCTTGGCATGGTCATCCGACGTGCTGCACAGCGTCAGCGTGAAGCCCGCCGCGTCGCAGGCCGCCTCGATGATACAGGCAAGCGCTGCGAAGTGCGGGTTGGTGAGGTCCGGCATGACCAGGCCGATGGTGCCGGTGCGCCCGAGCCTGAGGCTGCGTGCCACCGCATGCGGCACGTAGCCGAGCTCGTCCACGGCCTGCAGCACGCGCAGCCGCAGCCCGGCGCTGACCCGTGCGGAGTCATTCAGCACCGAAGAGACCAGCCCGACCGAAACCCTGGCGCGGGCGGCTACATCACGAATGGTTGTCATCACGGCAACCCGTTGCGGCAGGATAGAGCCTGGGTTAGCCTACTTTGAAACGTTTCAGATCAACAAGGGCAGCAAGCCCGGACGCGTCGCGAGGGGAGGAACCATGCAGGCCGAGGACACACCTCTGGCCGGCGGCACGTCCGTAGGCCGTCGCCAGATCATTGCCGGCGCTACCTGCGTCTTGCTGGCCGCACCGCTCGTCGGCCGCGCGCGCGCCGCGTCGGGGTCGCTGACATTCTGGCAGCCGCACGCCCCAGGCGGTCCGGTGCCGACGCAGGCCGCCTGGTTCGAGAATACGGTGCAGCGCTGGAACAGGCAGAATCCCGAGCAGATCAGCCTCGTCTATGTTCCCAACAGCGAATACATGAACGGGTCGAAGCTGCAGACGGCGTTCGCGTCCGGCGAAGGACCCGACCTGTTCATCATCAGCCCGGGCGATTTCCTGCGCTACTACAACGGCGGTATCCTGCAGGATCTGAGCCCGTTCATCGACGCACAGGCGCAGGCCGACTTTCCGGCAAACGTCATTGCGACGCGTCGTGTCGGCGGCAAGTTCTACGGCGTGCCGATGGAAGTCGAGCCGATGGCGATGTACTACAGCGTCGAGGCATTCGAGAAAGCCGGGCTCAACGAGCACGACGTCCCGCAGAGCTGGGAGGCGCTGCTCGAGCTAGGCCGTAAGCTGACCTCGGCGAAGCAGTACGGACTGCTGTTCGAGACCACGCCGGGCTACTACCAGAACTTCACCTGGTATCCGTTCCTGTGGCAGGGCGGCGGCGATATCCAGGCCAGCAACAAGAGCGTGTTCAACAGCCCGGCGGCCGTGCAGGCGCTGCGCTTCTGGCAGGACGCGATCAAGTCCGGCAGCGCGCCGCGCAAGCCGCTCGGCGGCGGCGCCTGGGATATCGTGCCGAACCTCGCCTCCGGCTACTGCGCCATCCAGAATTGCGGCATCTGGGGTATCGCGGCGTTGCGCGGCGGCGCCAAAGATTTCCGCTACGGCGTGTTCCGCCTGCCGGTGCCGCCGGGAGGCCACTACATGACCATAGGCGGCGGCTGGGCGTTCGTCGCCAACGCGCGCGGCCGCAATCCGGAAGCGGCGGCGAAATTCTGCGCCTGGGCGCTGGCGTCGTCGTCTGCAGATTCGATCCAGCGTGTCGTCGATTGGTGCACCGTTGCCAAGAGCGACATGCCGCCGCGCAACTCTGCCTTTCTGCAGGGCGCCCGCGCGTTCGACACCGGATACCTCAAGGTGTTCAAGGACCGCATCTACCCGGACGCGCGTGGCGAGCCGCGCGTGCCGCCGCCGATCTACCAGGCGATCTCACAGGCGGTCCAGGCGTGCCAACTCAATGGCGAGGATCCGTCGAAGCAGGCCGAGCTCGCCTCGCAGCAGATCGACGGCTTCCTCGGCACCTATAGCGGTGCGCCAATTCTTTGACCGGCTTGACGCTGCGACGGCGTGAGCGCATTGCCGGCGCGCTGTTCGTGCTGCCGGACCTGCTCGGCCTCCTGCTGTTCGCCTTCCTGCCGATGGTGCTCGCCCTCGGCATCGGCTTCTTCACGGTGGATGGCTTCGGCAGCTACCGCTACATCGGCATCGCCAACTATCGCCGCATGCTGCACGACCAGCTCTTCCTGCAGAGCCTGCGTGTGACGCTTGAATATGTCGCCGCCCTGGTGCCGGGCCTGTATCTCTCCGGGCTCGCCCTCGCGCTCCTGGTGCAGCGGCAATCCCGACTTTCAGGCGTGCTGCGCACCATGTTCTTCATGCCGCAGATGGTGAGCCTGGTGGTCGTGGCGATCATCTGGCAGGTACTGCTGGTCGACAAGCTGGGCATCGTCAGCCAGGGGCTGTCGTTGTTCGGCGTCGTCAACCTGTCCCTGTTGGGCGATCCGCGCTTCGCGCTGGCCTCCCTGGTGGTGATCAGCGTCTGGTTCCTGATGGGCTTTTACATGCTGATCTTCTTGGGCGGCCTGCAGGACATCCCCCGCGAGTACTACGAGGCGGCCCGCATGGATGGCGCGACCCCGGTGAAGTCGCTGTTCTACATTACGCTGCCGTTGCTCAAGCCGACGAGTTTCTTCGTGCTGCTGGTCTCAGCAGTCGCCGCCGTCGCCGGCAGCCAGGCCTTCGACCTGGTCTATGTGATGACCAAGGGTGGCCCCGCCAACTCGACGTCCTTTGCGATCTACTACATCTATCAGCAGGCCTTCCAGTATGGCGAATTCGGCTATGCCAGTGCCATGGCAACCACTCTCGTGGTGATGCTGATGGCGATGACGCTGCTTTTGTTCGCGCTTACCCATGGCGGCCGGTTCGAGCATGGCCAGTAGCTCGTCCCCCCCTATCGGGGCCGCGGTCGCGGCACGGGCCTGGAGCCTGGTCGGCCTTGTGCTCGCGCTGCTGACGGTCGCACCCATCCTCTGGATGTTCGTGACGGCGTTCAAGCCGCAGGCGGATGTGTTCTCGCTCGGCGTGATACCATCGCACCTGACCCTCGGCAACCTCGTCTATGTCTTTACCCAGGTCGATTTCCTGCGTTTCCTGTTCAACACCTTCTTCGTGTCGGCCACGGTGACCGCCGTCGCCCTGCTGCTGCACTCGATGGCCGGATACGCACTGGCGCGGCTGCGCTTCCCGGGCCGCGAGGTCATCTTCCTCGGCATGTTCTCGACGTTCCTGATTTCGTTGCCGGTCATCATCGTGCCGCTGTTCATCCTGGTTAAGTCGCTCGGGCTGCTCGACAGCTATGGTGGCCTGATCATCCCGTCCATCTTCAATGCCTTCGGGATCTTCCTGCTGCGGCAGTTCTATCTCTCGTTTCCGCGCGAGCTGGAGGAGGCGGCGCTGATGGATGGCGCCAGCTTCTGGCGTATCTACATCTCGATCATCCTGCCGCTGAGCCGGCCGGTCCTGGCGGCGCTGGCGATCCTGTTCTTCCTGGCCAACTGGAACTCGTTCCTGTGGCCGCTGACGGTTACCAGCAGCAAGAGCCTGTGGGTGGTGCAGGTCGCCATCGTCAGCTTCCAGGGGCAGTACTCCGGGTCCTGGAACTACGTGGTGGCGGCGTCCTCCGTGGTGACCATTCCCACCATGGTGCTGTTCCTGCTGTTCCAGCGCAGCATCATGGACTCCATCAAAACGTCCGGGCTCAAATAGCATGAACGACTTCAATGGTCTCGGCTGCAACATGGGCAACCTGTTCCTGCTCTCGAACGCCCGCACGCGCTCGATCTCGCCGGAGAACTTCACCGGTGAGAAGGGCGGTGGCGGGCGTGCGGAAACCGGGACCGGAGCAATTCATGCGCGCGGACTTGGCATCGGCTGGAAGGTCTCGCCGTCGATCCGCATCGAGCCTGGCGAGACGCGGTGCCTGGCGGACATCGAGGGGCCAGGGGCAATCCAGCAGATCTGGATGACACCGGCGAATGCGCAATGGCGCGACCTGATCCTGCGCATCTATTGGGATAACCAGGAGCGGCCCTCGGTTGAGGT
This sequence comes from uncultured Acetobacteraceae bacterium, assembly GCA_964247695.1. Taxonomy (GTDB): domain Bacteria; phylum Pseudomonadota; class Alphaproteobacteria; order Acetobacterales; family Acetobacteraceae; genus Lichenicoccus. Next base: position 12,369 of record CAXTVI010000049.1, on the reverse strand, counting down.
GCCGCTCGGCGACTTCTTCGCGTGCGGCTGGGACCGCTATGCCCAGGTCTCGTCGCTCGCGGTCTGCGTCAATCCGGGCCGCGCGTTCAATTGCTACTGGGAGATGCCGTTCCGGGGACGAGCCCGGATGACGCTGGAGAACCGCTCGCCGGAACATCACGCCATTCTCTACTACCAGATCAACTACGTGCTCACGCCGGTTCCCGAGGATGCCGCGTATTTCCACGCGCAGTTCAGGCGGAGCAACCCGCTGCCGTACAAGCAGGACCACAGCATACTGGATGGCGTGTCGGGGGCCGGACAGTATGTCGGCACGTACATGGCGTGGGGTGTGAACAACGCCGGCTGGTGGGGCGAAGGCGAGATCAAGTTCTTCCTCGACGGCGATACGGACTATCCCACCATCTGCGGGACCGGCACCGAGGATTATTTCTGCGGCGCCTACAACTTCGATTGCGGCACTGTCGACGAGAACTTTCCGCGCTCCTATGTCGAGTTCACGACGCCCTATGCCGGGCTGCCGCAGGTCATCCGGCCGGACGGCACCTACAACTCGCAGCAGCGCTTCGGCATGTATCGCTGGCACATCCCGGATCCGGTGCGTTTCCAGGCCGACCTGCGCGTCACGATGCAGGCGCTGGGCTGGCGCACCGAACGCGCGCAGCGGCGCTACCTGCCGCTGCAGGACGACATTGCCTCCGTCGCCTACTGGTACCAGACCCTTCCGACACAGCCTTTTCCGGCGCTTCCCGACCGCGACACTCTGGAGATCATCTGATGACGGTCTCCCGCCGCACCCTGCTCGCCGGCTCCGCCGCGGGGATCGTGGCAGCCTCCGCCAACACAGGGGGCGCCTTCGGTGAGACGACCGCAGCGGGAAGCGATCTTGCCTCGATAAAGGCGCTGGTCGACGCCGCGCGCACGAATGCGCCGGAACTCGGCGCCCTGATGACCCGGCAGCTTCCGGGCCTGGAGCGCGGCGGTGCCGCCTCCGTGCACCTGCCTACGCAGCCGCCGGTTGCCGGCACCACCACGGTGCCGACGACGGCCAGCGGCGACGTTGCCGCTGTCTGGGAGCAGGAGTTCCTGTTCGCGGTTGCGTCCGAGCAGCCGGCCTCGGTGTCGATCGACTGGCAGCCGCCGGTGCCGATGACCCGGGTGGCAGGAACGTCCTACTGGGTTCGACTGGAGACCCTGCGGCTCGGTATGACGCACACCTACACGCTCATCGCCGGCGGCCACGCGGTCGGCACCGGCGGGGTAGCCGCCTATAATCCGGACAGCTACGAGCAGCCGGGTGTGCCGCGCGGGACGCTCTCCGCGAAGCACACCATCCACAGCCGCATCTATCCCGGCATGAGCGCGGACTTCTGGACCTATGCCAATCCAGGCCTCGATAACGCGCGCGGGGCGCCGGTGATGGTCTGGCAGGATGGCGCGCGGTATGTCGGCGCGCTCGACCTGATCAACTACCGGCTGCAGGTCGTCACCGACAACCTGGTGGCAAAGCGCCTGATCCCGCCGATGGTGCATGTCCTGGTGGCGCCCGGAACCGGTGGCGAGCCGCTCCCCATGCGCTTCGACGGCGACAGCCACGCCAACGAGGTGCGCAGCCTGCAGTACGACACCGTGTCGGACCGCTACGGACGCTACATCCTCAGCGAGGTGCTGCCGGAGGTGGAGCAGACATACAAGCTCAGGCAGGATGCGTATTCACGCGGAGCCGCCGGCCTGTCCTCCGGTGCGATCTGCGCCTTCAACATGGCCTGGTTCAATACACAGTCCTTCAGTCGCGTACATTCCAATATCGGCAGCTACACGGCGCTGCAATGGCATCCGCAGGAGCACCAGGATGGCGGCAACCTCACTGCGGACTGGGTGCGGCGCGAGCAACGGCGCAATATCCGCATCTGGATGTCGGACGGCATGAACGACCTCGAGGCCGACAGCCACGGCCGCGCCGACCTGTTCGCCGCCGGGAGCTGGCCGCTGCACAACATAGCACTCGCCAACGCGCTCAAGCTGCGCGGCTACGATTTTCACTTCCGCTTCGGCGACAGCACCCACTCGACCGCGCAGGGTGCCATGGACCTGCCGGAATCGCTGGCCTGGCTCTGGCGCGGCTATGATCCGGGTCGCACCGAGCAGACCTATGAGCAGGAAGCAAGCGAACGTGCGAAGCCGATCTTCCGGGTGCGGATCGCCAATCGGGATGCTTGGTGATACGCCACTGCCGGTAAGGATTTAGAGAGCCAATCATGAAGTACCGCAGGCTGGGCGACAGCGACATCACCGTGTCCGAGATCGCGTTCGGATCATGGCTCACCACATCGGGTGGGGTCGAGAAGCAGACGGCAATCGCGTGCGTCCATCGCGCGCTCGACCGTGGCATCACCCTGATCGACACAGCCAACATCTATGGCCGAGGCATCGCCGAGACTGTCCTGGGTGAGGCGCTGGCCGGCCTGCCGCGCGACAGCTATGTGCTGGCCACCAAGCTCTATTTCCCGATGACCGACACCGATCGCGGCCTGTCGCGCGCGCAGGTGCACAAGCAGATGGACGCGTCGCTGGCGCGCCTGAAGGTCGACCATGTCGACCTCTACCAGTGTCACCGCTACGACAGCGACACGCCGCTCGAGGAAACGATGGAGGCCCTGACCGAGGTGGTGCGCTCCGGCAAGGCGCGCACGCTCGGGTTCTCCGAGTGGCCGGCGGATCGGATCGGCGCGGCGCTGGCGCTGCCCGGGGTTGCGAAGTTCGTGTCCAGCCAGCCGCAATACTCGCTGCTGCACCGGGCCCCGGAGGAACAGGTGATCCCGCTCTGCGCGCGGTCGGGCATCTCGCAGATCGTCTGGTCGCCACTCGGACAAGGCGTGCTGACCGGCAAATATGCGCCGGGGGCGGCGATCCCGTCCGACAGCCGTGCCGCCAATGACGTGATGAACACCGCGTTCCGCAGGCAATGGCTGGAGCCGCCGGTGCTCGAGGCGGTGCAGGCGCTGAAGCCCCTTGCGGCGCAGGCCGGGCTGACTTTGGCGCAGTTCGCCATTGCCTGGGTGCTGCGCGAAGCGAACGTTGCGGCCGCCATCATCGGCGCCTCCAGGCCCGACCAGATCGACGAGAATATCGCCGCTTCGGGATGCGACGTGCCGCCCGACCTGTTCGCCGAGGCCGAGCGGATCATCGGCCGCGTGGTCTAAGCCGCACTCATTGCGCACCTTGTCACGCGGATCGCATCCGCGGACAGCGTGCCCTCGACGCAGCAGAACGCCATCGCGCCGTTGGTGAAGCAGCCATCCCGGGCCTGCAGCAGCAGTTCGCCATCGACATGGCCGAGCAGCACGTCGCCTTGTGCCTGCAGGCTCAGCTCGACCGGTTCGTCCAGCGCCCACCGCAGCGTGGCCTCGTCGAGCACGATCCGCGTGTCGTCGAGCACACGCACCAGCCGGATCATCCGGTCTGCTTCGAGCAGCAGCGCGTAGTACCGGCGCAGGCCCTGGACGCGGATCGCGATGCCGCCGGAACCGAGGTTGACCGCCAATCGGGAGCTCACCCGGATGTCCTGCCAGTCCCGGGTGCCGTAGATCAGCAGGCCGCTGCCCTGTTCCTGCGAGAGCCGGTAGGTTTCCGCATATGGCTCGCGCGCCCACGTTGTCACCGCATCCACCCAGGCGCGCCGGTAGAACGTGCCGGAGGCAGGCCGCGTGAGCAGCAGGTCGGGGCTGCCGCTCCAGTCGAGCCAGTCGAGCAGCACGCCGGCGGCCTCGGCACCGCGCAGGGCAATGCCGACTTCAGTGATCGGACGGCTGCCGAGATCCGGAACCCTCCAGGTCAGGATGCGGCCGTTGGCGGTGATCTCCTCGAAGTCGGCGGTGACGGTCTCAAGCGCATCGTCGGCGCCATAGATGCTCACGCTCAGGGCGGCCTGCGGACCCGGCGCGTCCGCAGCCAGGAGCGAGACCCGCGCGCGCACGACCTGACCGGAATTCAGCGTCGGGGAAGCCATCAGCTCGTAGGTCCGCATGCGCTCGATATCGGGCGGCACGAAGGTCGGGGTACAAATTCGGGCGATTTCGAACGGCGCGGTCGGGCGGTAGTCGACAGCCAGTCCGAGTGCGCCGATGCGGCTGTGCCGCACCATGACCGTCGCGGTCGACCCGGAGGCGGCCGCAAAGCCCTGCACGCTGCCCGGCAGGCTGAAATGGTAGCGCGCGCCGTCCTTCGGCGCCGGCGGCACCGCCTCGCCGGCGAGGGTGAGGCCGGTGCCCGCGATCCGGTAGGCCAGGCCCACGGCGTCCGCCACCGCGGAGCCGCCATCGGCGGAGGACAGGTACAACCGGTCGGCCACCGGCCCGCGCCAGTCCGGACCTGCGTCGATCCCTGCAAGGCCGAGCCTGATGCCGTTCAGGCAGCCGACATTGCCGGCATTGCAGTCGGTGTCCCATCCCGCGGTGTTGGCGATCATCTGGCTGCGCTGGAAATCGTCGCCGCCGTACAGCAGGCTCATGATGATGACGGCGTGGTTCGGCACGACGTGGCAGTTGCCCGGGAACCGGCGATAGCCGTAGCGATCCTCGATCCGGTGGAACGTGTCCTCCCACTGCGGATGCCCGGCATGCCAGGCGCGGATATCCTGCACGACCCTGGCGATGAGACAATCCGGCGGCAGATAGGCGAGTCCGGCATCGAGCAGGCGATCGATGTCGCGCTCGACAAAGGCGAGCGCCTCCATCACCGCCAGCAGTACGGCCGCATGCACCGCCTCGCCATCGTGGCTGACACGAGCGGCCGCGCCGGCGAGGCGCGCCGCCTGCGCCGGGTTGCCGGGGCTGACCATGGCCCAGCCATCGATGAAGATCTGCGCGCCGATCTGCTCGGCCACGGTGCGGCCGTTGAGCGCGATCGAGCCGCTCCGAGGCGCCTCGATGCCTGACTTGAGACGCAGGTAGGCAGTATGCTCGGTCGAGTTGCCGTAGCCGCCCCACCAGAGGATCGAGCGCCGCTCCACTAGATAGTTGAGCCAGGTCTGGCCGATCTGGCGTGAGCTCAGCGAGCGGTCGTAGCCGTGGTCCTCGAGGGCGCGCAGGAACACGAACGTGCCGGCGATGTCGTCGTCGGTGACCACCAGCGGGACGCCCAGCCGGTCATGCACGAAGTACTCGATGGGCCCGAGCGTCCGCAGGATCCGCTCATGGGTCCATCCCTCGACGGGTCGGCCGAGATAGACGCCGATCAGCTTGCCGAGCACGCCCGCATAGACCCGCTGCAGGTAGTCGGGCGGCAGAGATCCAGGTGGCTTGGGCGCCGTCATGTCTGGTGCCCGCCGCCGGACTCGAACCGGCACGCCCTTCGGACTGCGGATTTTAAGTCCGCTGCGTCTACCATTCCGCCAGGCGGGCATTCGGCACGGGTGGACAGCGCGCTACCCCATGCGCAGGAGAGCCGCGCCATGCAGGCGGAGCCAGGCCTCCGCGCGTGCGCGATAGGGCGTCAGCGTCGCCACCAGCGCCCAGAAGTGCGGGCTGTGGTCGAGATGGCGCAGATGCGCCAGCTCGTGCGCCACCACATAATGCTGGATCTCGGCAGGCGCCATGACCAAGCGCCAGCTGAACATCACGACTGCATCGGACGAGCAACTGCCCCATCGGCTGCTGGTGTCCTTGATGGCGAGCCGGCGCGGCCGCAGCGGACCGCTGCCGGCTTCCGCCGCCTCGGCGATCTGCCGGGCGAGGGCGCCGAGCACGTCCCGGGCCTCGCTGCGCAGGAAGTCGAGCACCCGTCGCTGCAGGAAGGCGCGGTCGCCACTGACCCGAATCTCGCCGGCCTCCGCCCAGACGCCGCGACGCGCCTGGGGATGATGGCGGATGACGTGCGGCACGCCGCTCAGCGAAACCGTCGCTTCGGCATCGAAGGCGATGTGACCGGGCAGGGCGGCGAGCTTGCCGGTGATCCAGGTCGAGTGCGCGTGCAGCAGGGCCAGCCCGGCCTCGCGGCTGGTGCGCGGCGGCAGCGTCACCACCACCGTGCCGGCGCGCGGATCGATGCGCAGCGACACGCGCCGCGCCTGCCGCGACCGCTGCCAGCGGATCGGCGTCTCGCCGCCGGCGAGCAGCAGCATCTCGAGCGGCGGCGCCATCCCGGTGCGCTTCAGCCGGCGCGCGGCGACGCGGGTCATTCGCCCGGCTCCGCCGCCCGCTTGGGCCGCTTTCGCAAGATCGGCAGCTTTGACGGGCTGGCGGGCCTGCCGAGGGCGCGCGGCACCCGACCCGGCCAGTCCACGACATGATGTTCCAGCGGTCCGGCTTCGCGCTCGCCGACGACGCGGCCCCGTGCCGAGATCCCGGCCTCATGCACGCTCTCCGGCCGTCCCGACACGAGCGGGTGCCACCAGGCGAGGTCGCGGCCTTCCTGCAGGCGGCGGTAGCCGCAGGAGGGCGGCAGCCAGTCGATCTCGGCGAGCGTCTGCGGCGTGAGGCGCACGCAGTCCGGCACCTTGCGCTGGCGCCGCTCATAGTCGGCGCACAGGCAGGCCTGGGTGTCGAGCAGCCGGCAGGCCACGTTGGTGAAGATCACCTCGTCGGTGTCCTCGTCGCGCAGCTTGTGCAGGCAGCAGCGACCGCAGCCGTCGCACAACGACTCCCACTCGGCCGCGGTCATCTCGTCGAGGCGCTTGCTCTTCCAGAAGGGCTTTGGCTCGGACATGCCGGGGCAGGATAGGGCGACTGCAGCGCGGCTGGAAGAATGCAGGCTAGCCTCTCGCGAGAAATGCGACTGCTGCGAGCAGCACGGCCAGCACCAGGGCGACGGCCAGCCCCGGACCCATCTGCGGGAGCCATATCCATCGGAGGCGGTCGAGCCGTCCGGCGCCGAGGCCGCGGGCGGCGCGGGCCTCGCCGGGCTGCAGCTGCCAGAACCCGGCCAGGACCGGCGTGACCAGGATCGGCAGCGCCAGCGCCACCCGCCAGAGCCGCAGTCCGAGCGGGCCCGGCGGATGGCCAAGAAAGGCCGGGAGCAGGGCGGCGGTGATCGCCCCGGGCAGCATCAGCACGAGGGCGGCGGCGACCGGCCAGCCCTTCAAGGCGGGACGCTCGAGATCATTTCGAGCCGATCCAGGCGTCGAACCGGCTGCGCAGCGGTTCCAGCCGAGTCGCCCAGAACGCCTCGTCGAGCATCAGCGTGTCGTTGCGTTGCGTGGACTCCGAGGCCGCGTCGGCGGACCCTGAGGCGGCCGGCGGGGCTGCAACTGGTGCCGTGGATGGGGCTGTCTGGGCAAGGTAGGCCGCCGCGAAAGCCTGTTTCTGGGCCGGCTGCTGGATGAAGTCGAGCAGGCGCCGGGCTGCTTCCCGCGCCACCGGGCTCGCCGTCCGGGTGATGCCCCAGTCGAGCATATCGCCGAGGCTCTGCGTCCATTGCGTGCCGAAGCGGTGGGTTCCGATGCGATCGGCGGCTGCGATCTCGCCGCTCGGGGCGCTGGTCATGAGCACGGCGCCGCTCTCTATGATCTGCACCGCCTCGGCCGGGGTCTGCCACCACACGATATAGGGCTTGAGCTGATCCAGCTTGCGGAAGGCGCGGTTGATGCCGTCCGGCGTGTCCAGGGTCCGATAGACATCGTCCGGCGCCACGCCATCAGCCATCAGCGCGATCTCCAGCGTGCCGCGCGGATCGCGCTTCAGCCCGCGCTTGCCGGGCCGCCGCGCGACATCCCAGAAATCCGACCAGGTGGGCACCAGATCGACCCGGCTCTTGTCCCAGGCAAGCACGATGCTCTCGCGCCAGGCGGCGACCCCACAGCCGACGCCGGAGCTGTCCGGAGCGCCCGCCTGCTGCGCGGCGGTCGGTTGCGCGCCAGGCTGTTGCGCCCCAGGCTGCTGCGGATAGGGGATGAAAAGGCCCTGGCGGCAGGCGACGCGCAGCGGCGCATCCTCCATCAGCACGAGGTCCCAGCCATCATCCCCGGCCGCCGCCCGCTTCTGCAGGGTGGACAGGCTGCCATCCCATCCCTGGACATGCAGGCCGGTTCCGGTCTGCTCGGTGAACGGCTTGAACAGCGTGGCCTGCTGCGCGTCCTGCAGGCCACCGCCGAGCGTCGCGACCTGCAACGCCGGTGGATGCACGGACGGCTCGTGCGGGGCCGCCTTCCTCGAGGCGCCCGACGGCGGCTGCTTCTGCGGCGTCGCCTCGCCTCCCGCATGGTCCTGCCCTTGCGCAAGCCTGGAGTTCTGTGCCTCGGCCGCGATCCCCGGCAGACCGAGCAGAACCCCCAGCGCGAGGGCGCGTAGATTCGACGATCTGGTCGCTGGGATCATCTCTCGGACGTCGCGACGGCAGCGCTCAGGACGTGAACTCTCTCTCGGCGAGGCGGGCGGGATGCGGCGCCGTGATCCTTAGCAATATCCGGCATGCTGGAACAGGTCAGGGGAGGCACCCCGGATCTACCGGTCCGGCGCCGGGAAGGCGATCGCATGCTCGGCCTGCCACGCAAGCTCGGCCGGCCGGTCGCGCCTGAGCTGCGCGGTGGGTTGCGAGGCCGGGCGGTGCACGAGCATCTCGCCGCCGCCGACCAGTCGGAAGCGCAGTCGCAGATGGTCTCCTAGATGGGCCATCTCGACCAGGGTGGCGGGCAGGGCGTCGAGGGCAAGCGCACCAGCGCCGGACGCCGCCGCCGCTCCCGCCATGAAGGCGACCGCAACCCGTTCGGGCCGGATGCAGACGATGCAGAGCATGCCCGGCGCCAGCCCGTCGGCTGCCATCGCCTCCACCGTCGGACCGGCGCTCAGCCGCACCCGGGCGATGTCGTCCTCGATCGCCTCGACCTGCCCGGTGAGGCTGTTGGCGCCCCCGAAGACGGTAGCGACCTGCTCGTCATCCGGCCGGTCGAGCAGGTCGGCGGCGGTGCCGACCTGGCGCAGCCGGACCTGCCCGAGAATGCCGATGCGGCCGCCCATCGCCAGCGCATCCTCTCGGTCGCGGGTGGCGAGTAGCAGGGCCACGCCGCGCGCGGTGGCGAGGCGGCGCAGCAACTGGTGCATCTCGCGACGGGTGGCCGGATCGAGCACCGCAAGCGGGTCGTCCAGCAGGAGCACCGCCGGATCGGCGGCCAGCGCCCGCGCGATCGCGACCCGGATCGCCTGCGCCGCAGCCAGGCGAGACGGCCTGAGGTCGGCCTCCGCCTCGAGGCCGAGCAGGGCAAGCAACTGGTCGACGCGGTGACCGCGCGCCGGCTCCCGCACCCGCCGTGCCGCAAGGGGGAAGGCGATGTTCCGGCGCACGCTGAGATGGCCGAAGAGCGGGTCACGGGCGGAGACGAGGCCGATCCGGCGGGAGCCCGCGGGCGAGGCCGTGACATCCAGGCCGCCGACCAGCACGTGCCCGGCCGCCGGGGCCACGTGACCGGCCAAGGTGTCGAGCAGATCCGATGCCCTGCTGTCGCGCAGGCCCAGGACCGTCAGGCTCTCGGCGGCATCGACTGTGAGCGACAGCGTGCCAGCGTGCATGGCCTGCAAAGGATCGCCCGGGTCGGATTTCAACCGCAGATCCCGCACCTCCAGGGTGCCGGCCGCGCTCATCGCGTAGGTGCAACTTGTCGAATTGCACCACGTTCGACCGAAACATTCATTTGGGGGATTACCATGGCTGTTTCCGACAAGGTCAAAGACGCGGCGCAGGATACCCAGGAACAGCTTCAGTCCCTACGCGCCCAGGTCGAGCAGCTGCTGAACGAGCGTGTCACTCCGGCTCTGGCCGATGCCGCCGGGAAAGCAGAGTCCGCGGTAACGAGCGCGCGTGACCTGACCAACACCCAGGTCAAGAATGTCTCGGAGCAGGTCCGCGGCCAGCCTCTGATCGCCATCGCGATTTCGGCCGTCGTAGGCTACTTCCTCGGCCGCATCGCGCGCTGATCCGGCGCCCGGATATGAAGGTCGTCGAACTCGCCAAAACTGCCGCAGCCTCAGAGGGGCTGCTTCTGCAAAAAATCGCGCTGCGCTTTGCGAGGCGCGCCGCTTTCCTCGTCGTGGCGGCTGCGTTTGGCTTTTTCGCGCTGATCTCGGTCCACGTGGTGCTCTGGACCCTCTGCGAGGGACCCTGGCATACCGGCAAGGTCTGGGCCTCGGTGATCATGCTGGGCGCCGACGTCCTGTTCGCCCTGGTGTTCGTGTTGCTCGGCCGCGGCAAGCTGCCCGATCCGGTCGAGGTGGAAGCCCGGATCACGCGCGACCGTTCGCTGCACGATCTGCGCAACGCGGTCGCCCTGACCGCGGTCACCGGCACCATCATGGGACCCGCCGGACGCTATGCCGGACGTGGCGCCATCGGGGCGGTGCGCGGTCTGCTGCGTCGACGTAAGGTTGCCCGGCCGCTACGCTGACCTGAGCTGCAACGCCAGATCGTCGATCTCGCGTTGCAGCCTGAGGCCGGCTTCCCGGTCCGCGACCCCACGATGCTTCTCGATCAGCGTCTCCACCGAACGGTGCGCGGCACGCGATAAGGTCAGGACAATGCGTGCCTGGTCGACCGCAGCGCTCGCGGCGTGATGTGTCGCCTGGGCGGTTGCAATGGCCTTGCGGCCGACCGGCAGCCAGCGCGCAAAGGCGTCGACGCACGCGTCTCCCTCGGCCGGACTGACCGCGGCGGCGGTCTCCCGTGAAAGCGCGGCCTCCTCGTCGGCAAGCCGCAGGGCAGCCGCATGCTCGCGCGCAAGCGCGTTCGCCACATGTTGCTTCGCCTCGTCGAGCGCCGCCTCCCGGATGCGCAGGAGGGTGGCGAGCGGATCGCGGCTCATGCGGCCTGCCGCATGGCGAGAGCCTGCTCAAGGAGATCGAAGCTTTCCTCAAGGCCAGTGGCATCGTTGCGATCCTGCCGCAACAGGTTCTCGATCCGTGGCGCGAGCAGCACGGCTTCATCGACCGCTGGGTCGCTGCCGGCGCGATAGGCGCCGAGGCGCACCATGTCGGCCATGTCGGCATGCAGGGCGAGCACCTGACGCGCCTTGCGGGTGAGCTGGTTCTGGCGGCCGTCATTGCAGCCCGGCACGGCGCGTGACAGCGAGCGCAGGACGTCGATTGCGGGATAACGTCCGGTCTCGCCGATCTTGCGGTCGAGCACGACGTGGCCGTCGAGGATGCCGCGTACTGCATCCGCAACCGGTTCGTTATGGTCGTCACCCTCCACCAGGACCGTGAACAGGGCGGTGATGTGGCCTGCGGTGCCATCCGGCAGGACCGGGCCGGGGCCAGCGCGCTCGAGCAGTCGCGGCAGCTCGGCGAATACGCTGGGCGGGTAACCCCGGGTCGCAGGCGGTTCGCCGGCGGACAGGCCGATCTCGCGCAGCGCCAGGCAGAAGCGGGTCACGCTGTCCATCAGCAGCAGCACTGACTTGCCCTGGTCGCGGAAATGCTCGGCGATGGTCATGGCGGAGTAGGCGGCCTCCCGTCGCATCAACGGCGGGGTGTCGGAGGTTGCGATGACCACCACGGACCGTGCCAGTCCCTCAGGGCCGAGATCGTCCTCGATAAATTCGCGAACCTCGCGGCCACGTTCGCCGACCAGCGAGATGATGGTGACGTCGCATTTCGTCTGGCGCGCCAGCATCGACAGCAATGTGGACTTGCCGACGCCGGAGCCGGCGAACAATCCGAGCCGCTGGCCGGTGCGGCAGGTGGTGAACAGGTTCATCACGCGCACGCCGAGGTCGATCCGCGGTCCGAGACGGGCCCGCTGCGTCGCTTCGGGAGGGCCAGCCCGCACCGGGCGCGAAATCGGCCCGACCGGCAGGGCGCCCCTGCCGTCCATTGGACGCCCGAGCGGATCCATCACGCGACCGAGCCAGGCGTCGCTGGGCGCCAGACGTCCTGGCAGCGAGGCTGCCCCGATGTTGTAGGTGGCGCTGCTGCCCGGGCCGATGCCGTCCAGCGAACCGTAGGCCATCGCGCGAGCGAGGCCGCTCTTGAAGCCGACGATCTCGGCCGCGACCGGGGCGGCCTCGCGGCCTCGCAGCAGGATGCGGTCGCCGACGGCGACGTGCCGGTCCAGGCCCGACAACTCTACGGCGAGCCCGCTGATTCCTGAGACCTGGCCCGATACATGGCACGCCGGCACCTCAGAGAGAGATGCACGGACGGCTTCAAGGCGGGCTTCCAGGTCATTCAGCGAGGACACGTCATATCTCCAGGGCAAACCGGCGTTCGTCTCCTTTTGAATACAACTCCAGAGGTTAATTTTTGATTATCAATAAAATTAAGACACGCTTTCACGCTTCTCTATCGACACATTGCAACCTTAAGTGGTAACTAATGAGCAACGAAAACCGATGGTGGTGACGATGCGTGTGCTTCTGGTTGAGGACGACGTGAGTGCGGCCCGTGG
>CAXTVI010000048.1:0-28466 GCA_964247695.1 uncultured Acetobacteraceae bacterium | reverse complement strand
GGCCTGGCGGCGCTGGAGGTGGTGCGCGGCCTGATCGAGCGCATCACGCTGACGCTGGCGGCGGAGGGCGATGGTCTGCAGGTCGACGTCACCGGAGAGATTGCCGCGATCCTCGCACTCGGCATGGCCGGTGCTGCAGACGCAAAAGAGCCGGCCCGACCGGCCGGCGTTCCTGCTGCGTTCGAGTGTTCGGCAAAGTTGGTTGCGGGGACAGGATTTGGCCGACAGTTGAGTCTATCGCCGCTAGCTTGCTGACTACTACGGTGCGACATGACCGCCTGGTCGCAAGCGCAGGGTCATGTCACGGACCTGCGCGCAGCCATAGAAAAGGCCCTCACCTTCAACAAACCACAGCCTCGTCGGGGGTCTTAGATCCACAGTGAGGCTGCCCTTCGTGATCATATCACGCTCCCTTGTCGGGTGTTGTAAGACGGACAGGACCGTGTGATGGTTCTAGTGATCATCTTATCGATCTGACCGCGGCTGGATCTGCACAGGCTTGGAGGACTTGAAGTGAGCTTTACGATCGCTCCGAAGGCTGAAGCGGAGCGGCTGCCGGCTACGCTGTTGCGCAGTGACCGGGAGGCGCTCGAGGCCGCTCGCGCGCTCGCTCCGGTCTTCGCAGTGGGCGCAGTGGAGCGGGACCGGGACCGGACGCTACCGCGGGCGGAGCTCGACCTGTTCTCGGCGAGCGGGCTGTGGGGCATGACAGTACCACGCGCCTACGGCGGCGCCGAGGTTTCCTTCGAGACCGTGGCCGAGGTGATCGCGATCGTCTCGGAGGCCGACCCGTCGATCGGCCAGATCCCGCAGAACCATCTCGGCGTGGTAGAGGCGCTCCGTGTGACAGCGACAGAGGAGCAGAAGCGACGATTCTATGCAGGCGTGCTGCAGGGACGGCGTTTCGGCAATGCCTTTTCAGAGGCTGGCAGCCGCAATGCCGGGACCTTCGACACCCGGCTGGTGGCGGACGGTGACGGGTATCGCGTGACCGGCCGCAAGTTCTATGCGACCGGCGCCCTCTTTGCCGACATCATTCCCGTCGCGGCCACCGGGGAGGACGACAAGGTCTACCTGGTGTTCGCCGACCCGGCATCGCCCGGCCTCACGATCACCGATGACTGGTCAGGATTCGGGCAGCGCACCACCGCGAGCGGCAGCGTGACGCTGGAAAACGTGCGGATCGCATCCGAGGATGTCGTGCCGGCGCATCTCGGCTACGACCAGCCTTCCGCCAACGGGCCGGTAGCGCAGATCATCCAGGCCGCCGTCGATCTCGGGATCGCGCGCGCCGCCATCGCCGACACCATCCATTTCGTGCGCACCCTGTCGCGACCCTGGATCGATAGTGGCAAGGACCGCGCGGCCGACGATCCCTACACGATCGCGGCGATCGGTGACCTGCAGATACGCCTGCACGCCGCGGAAGCGGTGCTGGCAATTGCAGGCCGTGCGGTCGACGTGGCAATCGCGGACGCCACCGAGGCCACCGTCGGACAGGCCTCGCTCAAGGTGGCGGAGGCCAAGGTGCTCACCACCGAGATCGCCGTGCTGGCCGGCAACAAACTGCACGAACTCGCTGGCACGCGCTCGGTGCTTGCCAATTACGGCCTCGACCGGCATTGGCGGAACGCCCGCACCCATACCCTGCACGATCCGGTGCGCTGGAAATACGCGCTCATCGGCAACCATGCGCTGAATGGGGTGCTGCCGCCGCGCCATGCGTGGGTGTGAGCCAGATGGCCGACGCGGCGCCGGCGCGGCGCGAGATCCTGCTCAACGCCTTCGATATGAATTGCGTCGTGCACCAGTCGCCAGGGTTGTGGCGTCACCCGCGGGATCGCGCCGACCGCTATGTCGACCTGTCGTACTGGACCGATCTCGCCCGTATCCTGGAGCGCGGCAAATTCGACGCGCTGTTTCTTGCAGACGTGCTCGGCGTGTACGACGTCTATGGCGGCAACACCGACACCGCGCTGCGCGAAGCAACGCAGGTGCCGCTGAACGACCCGACCCTGCTCGTCTCGGCGATGGCGGCGGCGACAGAGCATCTCGGCTTCGGCGTGACCTGCACGCTCTCCTACGAGCCGCCCTTCACCTTCGCGCGCCGGATGTCGACCCTGGACCATCTGACGCACGGGCGGATCGGCTGGAACGTCGTCACCGGCTATCTCGACAGCGCGGCCCGCGGTGTTTCGGGTGACGCCCGCCAGAAGGGCCACGACACGCGCTACGCCATCGCCGACGAGTATCTCGACCTGGTCTACCGCCTCTGGGAGGAAAGCTGGGAGGACGGCGCCGTGCTGCGCGATCGCGCGAGCGGGGTGTTCACCGACCCTGCGCGCGTGCACCGGATCCGCCACGAGGGCGAGTATTTCAAGCTCGACTCGATCCATCTGTCGGAACCTTCGCCGCAGCGCACGCCGGTGCTGTTCCAGGCCGGCACCTCGGGCAAGGGCCGCGATTTCGCCGCGCGCCATGCGGAGTGCGTGTTCATGGCGGCGCCCAGCAAGGCGGTGGCTGCCGGCTACGTCTCCGACATCCGGCGCCGCGCGGCAGAGACCGGCCGAGGTGCTGACGCGATCAGGATTCTCAACCTTACCACCGCGATCGTCGGACGCACCGATGCGGAGGCGCGCGAGAAGCATGCCGACTACCGCAGCTACGTCAGCCATGCCGGCGCGCTCAGCCTGATGTCCGGCTGGACCGGCATCGACTTCTCCGCCTACGACCTCGACGAGCCGATCCGCTATATCCGCAATGAGGCGGTGCACTCCGCAGTCGAGAGCTTCACCACCGCCGATCCGGATCGTATCTGGACGGTGCGCGAAGTTGCGGAGTGGGTCGGCATCGGCGGTTTCGGGCCGCTGCTGGTCGGCTCCGCCGCGACCGTGGCCGACCAGATGGAGTCCTGGATCGCCGAGACCGGCATCGACGGCTTCAACCTCGCCTACGTTGTGACGCCGGAGACCTTTGCCGATATCGCCGACCTGCTGGTGCCCGAGCTGCAGCGGCGCGGCCGCTACAAGACGGAATACCGGCCGGGCACGCTGCGCGAGAAGCTGTTCGGCGCCGGCCCTCGCCTTGCCCCGCCGCACCCCGGCGCCGCACGGAGGATCAGGGCGTGACGCACATCATACGCGACGATGCCGAGGCGATCGCGGTCGCCCGCAGCCTGGCCGACGACTTCCGCCGCGAGGCCGCGACGCGCGACCGGGAGCGTCGCCTGCCGCGCGAGGAGGTCGAGCGGTTCTCGCAGAGCGGCCTCTGGGCGATCACCGTGCCGCGCGAGTATGGCGGCGCCGGCGTCAGTGCCGGGACGCTGGCCGAGGTCACCGCCCTGGTCTCCGCCGCCGACGGCAGCCTCGGGCAGATCCCGCAGAACCATTTCTTCGTCGTCGAGGCGATCCGACTCACCGCCAGTGACGAGCAGCGCCGGCACTGGTTCGGGCGCGTGCTGGCCGGCGAGCGCTTCGGCAACGCGCTCAGCGAGGTCGGCACCCGGGACGTGCACGACTACCGCACCACTTTGCGCCGCGAGAGCGGACGGCTGCGCCTGGACGGCCGCAAGTTCTATTCGACGGGCGCCTTGTTCGCCCACACGGTCGCAGCACTCGCCAGGGACCTGACGTCCGAGACGGGCGAGGACCGGATCGTGTTCGCCCTCGTCGATCCGGCGACGCCGGGGGTGGCCCTGCACGACGACTGGACCGGCGTCGGGCAGCGCACCACGGGCAGCGGCACCACCGTGTTCGAGGACGTGACCGTCGAGGCGGCCAACGTCATTCCGTTCGGAAACGCCTTCGAGCGTCCGACGCCGATGGGCCCGCTCGGGCAGATCATCCACGCCGCCGTCGATATCGGCATCGGCCGCGAGGCGTTCGCCGAGACCATCGATTTCGTGCGGCGGCATGCGCGTCCGTGGATCGACAGCGGCGTCGAACGCGCATCCGACGACCCCTATACCATCGCGCAGGTCGGCGAGCTGGTCATCCGGCAGAACGCGGCGGAAGCGCTGCTGGTAAGGGCCGGCATTCTGGTCGACGCGGCGGTGCGCGAGCCGGACGAGGAGAGTGTCGCGCGCGCCTCGGTCGCGGTCGCGGAAGCCAAGGCGCTGGCCACCGAGGCGGCGCTGAATGCGGCCAACCGGCTGCACGAGCTCGGCGGCACCCGCTCGACGCTCGCGGTGCACGGCCTCGACCGGCACTGGCGCAACGTGCGCACCCACACCCTGCACGACCCGGCGCGCTGGAAATACGCCGCCATCGGCAACTACCACCTGAACGGGACGAAGCCGCCGCGACACGGTGCGATTTGACCGCAGCACTCGAGATGCGCGGCCTGGTGAAGATCTTCGGCGCGACCCGCGCGCTCGACGGCGCCGATCTCGTGGTTGCCCGCGGCAGCGTGCACGGGCTGATCGGCCAGAACGGCGCCGGCAAGTCGACCATCGTGAATATCCTGAACGGGCTGCTGACCCCGGACGCCGGCAGCATCTCCATCGACGGCGAGCCGGTCGTGCGCGCCTCGCCACGCGCCATCGAGCGGCTCGGCGTCACCATCATCCACCAGGAACCGCTGCTGGTGCCCGGCTCCACCGTCGCGGAGGCGCTGTTCCTGGGCGACGAGCCACGCCGGCTGGGGCCACTGGTGTCGTGGCGCGCCATGCGGCAGCGCGCCGAGGCCGCCATCGCATCCCGCTTCGGACTTCGGCTGCGTGGGGACGAGCCGGTCGACAGCCTCGGTGCCGCCGAGCGCCAGATCGTGCAGATCACCCGCGCGCTGCTGCGGCGGCCGCGCGTGCTGGTGTTCGACGAGCCGACCGCGTCGCTGGTGCGCTCGGAAGCGGACCGCCTGTTCGCGATCATCCGGCAGCTCCGCGACGAGGGCACCGCTGTCGTCTACGTGTCGCACTACCTCGAGGAGGTGCGCGACCTCTGCGACACCGTGACCGTGCTGCGCAACGGCCGCAACGTAGGCACGCTCGATGCGCGACGCAGCACCGTCGCGACCATGGCCTCGCTCATGGTCGATCGCGACATCGGCGAGATGTTCCCCGTCCGCACCGCTGCCCTTGGGGCGGAGGTTCTCGAGGTCCGGGGGCTCAGCAAGAACGGCGCCTTCACGGACATTTCCTTCACGCTGCACGGAGGAGAAATCCTCGGGCTGACCGGGCTGATCGGGTCCGGCGCCAAGGAGCTGGTTGCCTGCCTGTTCGGCCTGTCGGCGGCCGATAACGGCGGCATCCTGCTGCGCGGCCGGCCGGTCACGCTGGGCACGCCAGGGGATGCGGTCCGGCACGGCATCGGCCTGGTGCCGGAGGACCGGCGCCGGCAGGGGGTCGCACTCGAGGCATCGGTTGCCGAGAACATGATGCTGGCGAGCCTGGGGCGCCTGGTCCGGCGGTTCCTGATCGATCGACGGCTGCAGCGCCGCGAGGTCGACCGCCTGATCCGGCGCCTCGCGATCAAGGCGCCGGGCCAGGACTCGCCGGTTCGCGCACTCAGCGGCGGCAACCAGCAGAAGGTGGCGCTGGCGAAGTGGCTCGGCGCCGGAGCCACCGTGTTCCTGCTCGACGAGCCCACAGTCGCGGTCGATGTCGCGGCAAAGGTCGAGATCTACCGGCTGCTGGTCGAACTGGCGGCGGGGGGTGCCGCGGTGCTGCTGCTGTCGACCGACCTTGCCGAGTTGCAGGGTCTTGCCGACCGCGTGCTCGTCATGCACCGGGGACGCCTGGTGCGCGATTTGCCCCGGTCCGAGGCCAATGCCGATGCGCTGCTGTCGGCGGCCTCCGGCGACGGCCGGCGGGCGGCATGAGCACGCACGCCGCCGCCGCGTCGCATGGTCGCCCGCAACGGCAGGCCACGGCATGGCGGCCGTCGGCACGCACCCTGGCGCGCGGTGCGGCGCTGTCGATGCTGGTGCTGGCCGTCGTTGCCTTTGCGGTCGCGGCGCCGGGCTTTGCGAGTGCGACCAACCTCGCCAACGTCGTCGAGCAGTCCACGGTGCTGGCCCTGCTTGCCTTCGGCATGACGATCGTCGTCATCGCCGGCGGACCGGACGTCGTGCGCGGCGGCATCGACCTGTCCCTCGCGGCAAATCTCGGGCTGTGCGACGCCGTCTATGCGTCCCTTTCCAATGCCGGAGCCGGCGACATCCTTGCATCCGGCCTCGCGCTCGCAACCGGCGGCCTGGTCGGCGCGGTCAACGCACTCGCCGTCATCGGTTTCGGGGTGCTGCCGCTGCTGGCGACGCTTGCCACCATGAACGTCTGCGCTGGCGCCGAGCTGGTGATCACCCAGAACACCGTGCTCACCAGCACCTCGCCGTTCCTCGGCTTCATCACCGGTGCGACTGCGCTCGGCCTGTCGATCACCGACTGGACCCTGGTGGCGATCACCGCTCTGCTGCTCTTCGTTATGCACGCGACCCCGGTGGGGCTGCGCATGCGCGCCGTGGGCGGGCATCCAAGGGCGGCGCGGGCGGCGGGTCTGCGGGTCCGTGCGACGGGCGCCGGTGCCTACGTCGCCGCCGGGTTGCTGGCCGGTCTGGCTGCCATCGTGCAGGCGGCGCGCCTGTCCGGCAGTTCGCCCGGCTCCGGCGACATCCTGCTGTCCGTCGTGCTCACCAGCCTGCTCGGCGTGGTCTTCTCGCGCCGCCTGCAGCCCAGCATCGGCGGCACGCTTGCTGCGGTGCTGTTCATCGGCTGCCTAGTCAACGGCTTCCAGCTCCTGAATGTCTCGAGCTACTGGGTGAACGGCATCGAGGGGACGCTGATCCTCTCGGTGGTGGCGCTGCGCTCGACGGTCGGGCGCTCACGCCGGCGGCCGGACGCCGAGCCGGCCTGATGTCCGCCACCATATCGCCTGGAGCGGAGCCCGCGGCCGGGCGCCTGGTCCGGGCAGTCCGCGTCGTGCTGCCGGCCGTCATGCTGGCCCTCGTCGTCGTCTTCGCGGCCGCGTCACCGACCTTCCGGACGCCGGGAAACCTCGTCCACATCCTCGTCAACAACGTCACCCTGCCCGCCATCACAGCCCTCGGCATGACCCTGGTGGTCTCCACCGGCGGGATCGACCTTTCGGTCGGCACCGCCGCGGATCTTGCCTCCATGGTCTGCGCGATCACCGTCTCGGCGGGCGGCGGCGTGGCGCTGGCGGTGGCCGGCGGCATCGGTGCCGCTCTCTGCGTCGGCCTGCTGAACGCGGTCCTGATCGCAGGCCTGGGCCTGGCACCGTTTCTGGCCACGCTGGGAGTGCTGTTCATCGGCGAGAGCGTGCAGCAACTCGCGACCAACGGCGGTGCTCCGATCTACATCGTGTCGGATTTTCCGCCCCTGCTCGACCGGCTGGCGCACGGCGCCGTGCTGCGTGTCCCGGTCCCCCTGCTGCTGCTGTGCGCGGCAGCGTGGCTGACCCGGATGCTGCTGGCACGCACGGCCTACGGGCGACGGGCGCGTGCGCTCGGCGTCGGTCCGATGGTGGCGCGCTATTCCGGGGTGCCGGTACGGCGCGTGCTCTCGGCGACCTATTTGCTCTCGTCTCTGCTGTGCGGGATCGCCGGCCTGCTTCTGCTCGGCACCGTCCGCTCCTACGTTCCGCTGTCCGGCAACGCCTTCCTGCTCGACGCCATCGGTGCGGTGTTCCTTGGTACCACCATCAGCCACGATCAGCGGCCGAACGTCGGCGGCACGCTGCTCGGCGTCCTGCTGTTCGGAGTGCTGAGGAACGGGCTGCTGCTGGTGGGCTGGAACTTCTACTGGCAGCAGGTGGCGATCGGCCTGCTCGTCCTGCTCGTGCTCACGGCCAGTTTCGGCGCCCGCCGGGCCCGGCAGGACCAGTAATCCCAAAGGAGAAACCTCGATGCACTTCCGACAGTTCAGATCGGCGTTGCTGGCGACCGCGGCGTCCATAGGCTGGACCGTTGCCGCTTCGTCCCTGGCCCGGGCCCAGCCCCCGGCCCAGGTGCCGAGCCTGCAGGGCAAGCGGGTCGGCATCACCGTCGTCGGGACCGAACACTACTGGGATCTGAAGGCCTATCAGGGGCAGATCGACGAGGTGAAGCGCCTGGGCGGCACGCCGATCACGCTGGATGCGGGGCGCAACGACAGCCGACAGATCAGCCAAATCCAGACGCTGATCGCGCAGCACCCGGACGTGATCATCGAACAACTCGGTAACGGACCGGTGCTGCAGCCCTGGCTGAAGAAAATCAGGGCCGCCGGCATTCCACTGTTCACCGTCGACACCGTCTCGCCGTCGAGCATCAACGACACCACCTCCGACAATTACGGCATCGGCGAAAAACTCGCCCTGCAGATGGCAAGCGATCTCGGTGGCCATGGCAAGGTTCTGGTGTTCAACGGGTTCTACAGCGTGCCGGTCTGCGCGATCCGCTACGAGGAGCTCAAGCTGGTGCTGAAGGCATTCCCCGATATCACCATCGTGCAGCCCGAGCTGCGCGACGTCATTCCGAACACGGTGCAGAATGCCTACGCGCAGATCACCGACATGCTGACGAAATACCCCAAGGATGGCGACGTCTCGGCAGTCTGGTCGGCGTGGGACGTGCCGCAGGTGGGTGCGACGCAGGCGATCGCCGCCGCACACCGCAGCGGCATCAGGACCTACGGCGTCGACGGCAGCCCCGATGTGGTCAAGATGGTTGCTGATCCGTCCTCGCCGGCGGGCGCGGTGGTCGCGCAGCAGCCTTATGTCATCGGACGCACCGCGGTCGACAATGCGGCCCGCTACCTAGCCGGCGACCGCTCCATCCCGGCCTACACCTTCGTCCCGTCGGTGCTGGTGACCAAGGCAAACGCCGCCGAGGCTGCGAAGTCGATCGGCCAGAGCGGCTGACGCGGTCCCGAACCCGGCCTCACTCCAGGGCGGCCCTCACTCCAGGGCGGCACCGGCCCGGGTGGCGGCTTCGATCTCGCGCAGGGTGCCCGTCTTCACGTCGTAGACATGGCCGTAGATCGGGATGGTCCGGGGCACCAGCGGATGCGACCGGATGCGCGCTACGTCATCGACCACGCTGCCGTCGAGATCGGCGATCGTATGCCATTTGATATACCGCCCGTGCACGCTGCCCGGGCCGGTCCCGTGATCATGCCATCCATTCGCATCGACCGTTGCCGTCTCCAGGCTCTGCTCGAGCAGGCCGCCGATAACGTCGTCGGTGAATAGCTGCATGCCGCAATCGGTATGGTGGATGACGAACCACTCGCGCGTTCCGAGCAGCTTGGTGCTGATGACGAGCGAACGGATGGCATCGTCGGTCGCCCGGCCGCCGGCATTGCGGATGACATGCGCATCGCCTTCGGCAAGCCCGGCATACGCCGCCGGATCCAGCCTGGCGTCCATGCAGGTCAGGATCGCGAACCGTCGCGCGGGCGGCAGCGCGAGGCTGCCCTTGTCGCCGAAATCCGAGGCATAGGCACGGTTGGCAGCCAGCACTTCGTCGAGGACCTGGCTCATGATTGTTGCTCCCCATACTGGCAAGCCGAACGGGTTCGGAGCCAGAGGCTGAACCATCACATACCGCTGTTGATTGCTCAACTACTGTAAGATCATCGTGCTTTTTGAGCGATCGTAGCGGATCACCTGCCTGATTCGAGTGGAAGGCTGGACAGAGATTGCCCTATTTCAATTCGTGGATTAAGCGAAATCGGCAACGGCTTGGCTAAGCGGCCGGCGGCTGACGAAGGGCAGACGAATTGACGCGAAATGCACCCGGACTGCGAGCATCTTTCGCTCTCCAAGCCTGGAGGGTCCCTCGCATGCTCGTGGCAGCGGCCGGGATCGCTGCCCTCAGCCTGTTCGGCGCCGACGCGGCCCGGGCCGGTCCTGCCATCGGCATCTCCTACGCCTACTACGACCCCTTGAGTCTGGTGCTGAAGGAGAAGTCCTTCCTGCAGGACGCTGTCGGACCGGATGTCACGCTGAACTGGGTCCTGAGCCAGGGCAGCAACAAGGCGCTCGAGTTCCTGCGCAGCAACTCGATCCAGTTCGGCCAGACGGCGGGCTCTGCGGCTCTGCTCGGTCGCACCAACGGCACGCCTGTGCAGGTCATCGCCACCACGGCCACCTCGGAATGGACCGCCCTGGTGGTGCCCGCCACGTCGAAGATCGCCACCCTGGCGGACCTGAGAGGCAAGCGGATCGCCGTCACGCCGGGCACCGACCCGAACATCTTCCTGCTGCGCGCGCTCGCGACTGCGGGTCTCGGCGCCGGCGACATCACCCTGGTGCCGCTGCAGCACCCGCTGGGACGCCAGGCGCTCGATCGTGGCCAGGTCGATGCGTGGGCGGGCCTCGACCCGTTCATGGCCGAGGCCCAACTGCAAAGCCATGACCGGCTGCTCTATCGGAACAAGGACCTGATCTCCCCCGGTACCCTGCTGGTGCGCGAGGATTTCGAGGCGGCGCATCCCGAGATCGTCAGGCAGGTTCTGCAGGCGTACGCCCGCGCTCGCGCATGGGCTATCGGCAATCCTGACGCCACAGCTCAAATCCTCGCCCGGGCGTCCGGGCTGAGCCTCGACATCGCCAGGCTGCAGCTCGGCCGTGTCGACTTCGCCGGCGAAGCGGTAGGACCGGCGCAAAGGGAAAGTATCCTGGCGGCGATTCCCGTCCTGAAGACCAGCGGCAAGATCACCGCCGGCGCCGACATCGAGCATGCAGGCGCGACCCTGGTGAATCCATCGTTCACGACGGCTCTCGGCCTGCGTTGACATGACGTCCCTGCGTATTCCTGGCCCCATCCTGGGGCTGGTCGTGCCGTTCGTCGTGCTTGCGGCCTGGGAGATCGCAACCGCTCGCGGCCAGGTCAGTGCTTCCGTGCTGCCGTCGCCGCAACAGGTCTTGCGGACACTGATCGACATGGCGGCCAGCGGCGAGATGCTGCAGGCGATCGGGATCACCGCCGGCAGGCTCGCGGGCGGCTTCCTGCTCGGCACCCTCGCCGGCACGCTGCTGGGCGCACTGAGCGGAGCCTCGGGGCTGGCCCGAAGGCTGCTGGACCCGATGATCCAGGCGCTGCGCAGCGTGCCGTCACTGGCCTGGGTGCCGCTGTTCATCCTCTGGCTGGGCATCTTCGAGGGCTCGAAGATCAGCCTGATCGCGGTCGGCGTGTTCTTCCCGATCTACCTCAATCTGATGACCGGCATCGCCAGCGTCGACCGCAAGCTGCTCGAGGTCGGCAGCGTGCACGGCCTGTCCAGGCTGCAATGCCTGCTGCGCATACAGCTGCCAGCGGCGCTGCCTTCCTACATCGTGGGGTTGCGCAGCGGGCTGGGGCTCGGATGGATGTTCGTCTCTGCCGCGGAACTGCTCGGCGCGTCCAGCGGGCTCGGCTTCGTGCTGGATGACGGCGAGCAGACTGGCCGCCCGGAGCGCATCCTCGCGGCGATCCTGCTATTCGGGCTCTGCGGCAAGCTGAGCGATTTCGCCTTGGCCTCGGTCGGCGCACGGGCCGTCGCGTGGCAGGATATCGGGCGCCAGGACTTTGGGCGCCACGACCCGGGGCGCCGCTAAGATGGCGCACGACGTTCGCATCGAGGACCTTCGCAAATCCTACGGCGAGGCCCCGGTGCTTGGACCGGTCGACCTGTTGCTCGAGGCTGGCACCATCACGGTGATCATCGGACGTAGCGGTTGCGGCAAGACGACGTTGCTGCGCTGCCTCGGCGGTCTCGAACGACCGGACAGCGGTCTCATCCGGGTCGGCCACGGCATGCTGCAACCCAGGGACATCGGTTACGTGTTCCAGGAGCCGCGGCTGATGCCGTGGTTGACGGTGGCGGCCAATATCGCTTTCGGGCTGGCTCGCGGCGACCAGCCGGCGCGCGACAAGGCGGTCGGCGAGGCGTTGCTGCGCATCGGGATGCCGGGTGCCGGACATCTCCTGCCGAAGCAGTTGTCGGGCGGAATGGCCCAGCGCGTCGCCCTGGCGCGTGGTCTGGCTGCCGGGCCGGAGGTGCTCCTGCTCGACGAACCATTCAGTGCGCTCGATCCATTCACCCGCGAGCAGATGCAGGACCATCTGCTGCACCTGCATCGCGGCTACGGCACCACCATCGTACTGATCACGCACGACATGGACGAGGCCTTGGCGCTCGCCGACCGCATCCTCGTGCTGCGTGGGCGGCCCGGACTCATCGACGCCGACTTCGCGATCGACATGCCTAGGCCCCGACGGCGCATGTCGGAGGAGATGCTAGGCTGGAGGGGCCGGCTCGCCGCAAGCCTGTCGGACGACTGACACCCACCTCCGGGGATGGACACACTCCCAAGGTCGACGATCAGACCCAAGGTCGACTATCAGGCGACGTCAAGCGCCTGCGCAAGGTCGGCGATGATGTCGTCGACATGCTCGATGCCGATCGACAGACGCACGTAGCCCGGGCTCACTCCGGTCGCCGACTGCTCGATTTCCGTCAGCTGCGAGTGCGTGGTCGTCGCCGGGTGGATCGCGAGGCTGCGGGCGTCACCGATATTGGCGACATGGTAGAACAGCCTCAGCCTTTCGATGAACTGTCGTCCGGCCTCAGCGCCTCCGGCTAGTTCAAACCCGACCAGCGCACCGTAGCCGCCGTGCAGAATCGTGTCGGCCCGGCGCCGCGCCTCGCCGCTCTGTAGCGATGGATGGACGACGCGGGTGACGGCGGTGTGCTCCTCCAAGTAGCGAGCGACGGCCTCGGCATTCGCATTATGCTGGCGCATGCGCAGCGGCAGCGTCTCGAGGCCCTGGATCAGTTGGAAGGCCGAGTATGGTGACAGCGCGGCGCCGAGATCGCGCAGCAAAACGACGCGCGTCCGCAGCGCAAAGGCGATCGGGCCAAGTGGCTTTGCGGCCTCGATCCAGTTGACGCCGTGATAGGCATTGTCCGGTTGCGACAGCAGGGGAAAGCGATCGGCGTGTTGGTCCCATGGGAAATTGCCGCCATCGATGATCACGCCGCCGATCGTGGTGCCGTGGCCGCCGATGAACTTGGTCGCGGAATACACCACCACCGCGGCGCCGTGATCGAATGGTCGCGCGATAAGTGGCGACGCGGTATTGTCGATGATCAGCGGGATCCCCAGCCGACGCCCGAGAGCGGCGACCTCCGCGATAGGGAACACCTCGAGCTTCGGGTTCGGCAGGGTCTCGCCGTACCAGGCCCGGGTGTGCCCGTCGGATGCGCGTGCGAATGCCTCCGGGTCGGCTGGATCGACGAACCGCGTCTCGATGCCGAGGCGACCGATGGTGTTGGCGAACAGCGCCCAGGTGCCGCCATAGAGGTCCGTGGAGCTGACGATGTTGTCGCCGGCCTGCGCGACGGTCATGACCGCGAAGGCGGAGGCGGCCTGACCGGACGCCAGCGCCACCGCCACCGCACCGCCCTCGAGTTCGGCAAGCCGCGTCTCCAGCGCATCGTGGGTCGGGTTGCCGATCCGCGTGTAGATGTTGCCGAGTTCCTCCAGCCCGAACAGGCGCGCGGCGTGGGCGGTGTCGTGGAATTGGTAAGACGTGGTCTGGTAGATCGGGACCGCGACGGCGCCGGTCGCCGGATCGGCGCGCCAGCCGCCGCCATGCAGGGCCAGTGTCTCCGGTCTCCAGCGCGCGCGTACCTCGGCCGGCGTCGATGGCGGGATCGTGTCGGACATGGCGTCACTCCCTCGGCCGCGGCGGCGCTGTTGAGCCGGCCGCCCTTGATCTAGGTTGTCAATCCACTAGCCGGAATGCCGGATCAATCCCGATGCCGCCGATTATGTCTAGATCAACTGGATAGTCCAGCCACCGATCGTAGTTTGCGTTGCATTCTCGAAGGTCAACGCACTGCTAGCTTCAACTAAGTCTGAATGTCGAGTGGGCGGCGCCGCTCATATGGGCAGGCTGATGCACGCGCGGCCATCGCTGCCTCGGCATGCTCGACATCTGGCGGCTCTGGCCGCTGTGCGCGAGCCGACCTGGTTGATACGCCTCTACCAGGCAGACGATTGACCTGAGGATCGCTAGACGCCCATTATCCACCATCGCCAAGCGGTGGTTGCTCAATGAACAGCGGCATGTGATTGTCCAGCCTGTCGTACAGTCTGGAGAGACGCTGCCGGGGTGGACGCGCTCGCTATCGACGCACGCTAGGCGGAAATAAAAGAAAGAGTTGGGGATCGACATGTACAGGATAGGCGCCGGAGGCCCGTTACTGCTCTTGTTCGTAGGATTGATTACGGTAACAGCATCGGCGCTTCCGACCTATGCCGCTAATGATGCCTGTGTCGGCCAGGTTCCCGCGATCCATGTGCTTTCGGAGCCGCTCCCGTCGACGAATTACATGAACAGCGTGCGCGACGAGTTCGAGCAGAAATGGAAGACCAGCGTCAGCTTTCAGAACTTCGGTGAAAACGATCGCCGCTCGAAATCCCGACTGGATGCCTCCCAGGGCGGTGGCGCCTACCAGGTCTATGTCGTCGACGAGGCCAACGTCGCCGAATTCGCCACCAACAAGTGGATCGTGCCGCTCGATAGCAGCGTGATGCCGAAGGACTGGGACTGGAGCGATTTCCTGGCCGGCCGGCGCTCCGTCGCGACCTTCGACGGCCAGCCGTATTTCGCGCCGTTCGAAGGGGGTGGCGACGTGATGATGTACCGCAAGGACATCTTCGCTGCGAAGGGGCTGAAGCCGCCGGCTACCCTGGACGAGTTCGTCAAGGACGTGGCTCTGCTGAACGATCCGGCCAAGGGCCTGTATGGAACCTCGCTGCGTGGCCGGCGCGGATCGGGCATGAACGTCTGGCGCTGGACGCCGTTCTTTCGAGCCGACGGCGGCCAATGGGTTGTCGATGGCAAGCCGGCGTTCAACTCGGCGGCCGGTGTCAAGGCGACCCAGACCTACCTGGAACTGTTGAAATACACGCCGCCTGGATCCGCGACGAACACCTGGAGCGAGGTGATCGAAGGTTTCCGTTCCGGGCGGGTGGCGGTCATCGTCGAGAGCGACGTGTTCGGGCCTTGGGCGGAGGATCCACAGAAATCGAGCATCGCCGGCAAGGTCGGTTACGCACCGCCACCCGCACCCCTGCCCTCCGCAGGCTTCGCGCACGGGCTGGCGATCGCGGCCAAGGGCAACCCCACGCAGTGCTCGAAGATCGTGTCGGGCGCCTTCATCGCCTGGGCCACCGGGCGCGAGAACGAGATGGGCCGCATCAAGGCCGGCATACTGAGCGACTACGGACGCAAGAGCACGCTGGATAGCCCGGAATACCGGGCAAAGGTCAACCCGGATTACGTGCGCGCCCTGTTGGAGACCGCGCCGACCACCTCCCTGCTGATCTGGAATAGCCCGAACTGGCCACGCTTCGGCGATGAGCTCGGCCTCGCACTCGAGAGTGTGTTCACCGGGCAGCAGACCGATATCAAGCAGACACTCGACGGGACCGCCCAGGACCTGACGGAGCTGACCAGCCCGTAGAAGCGGATCGCAACAGGATGGACTCCGCGTCCGCGGCAACGCCTCGGCCACACTCCGGGACCGGCCGCCGGCACCGCCACCTCCAGCAGCGGCGTTTTGCCATGCTGGCGGCATCGCCGGCCTTCCTGGTGCTGGCGTTGTTGTCGATCCCCCCCACCATGGGCGCCCTGGTGCTGGCGCTCCGCAACATGTCTCTGGAGCGCCCGACCAGCCACTGGGTCGGCGGAGCAAACTTCGTCCGGATGTGGTCGGACCGTCGCCTCTGGAATGCGCTGGGGATCACCCTCTCCTGGGAGTTGATCACGGTGGGCGGCACGATGCTCGTGGCGATCGTCGCCGGAATAGCCCTGTATGAAAAAGTACAGGGACGCACGCTCGATACGCTCTGCATCGCGTTCCTGCTGCCGATCCTGTTGCCGCGCATCTCGGCCGGCCTGATCTGGAGGTTCATGTACTCGCCGCTGATGGGGATCACCAACTATCCCCTCGGCCTCCTCGGCCTGCGTCCGGTGGCCTTCCTGTCCGACCCGCACGTGGCGCTTTATGCGGTGGCGGCGGTGGATGTCTGGCAATGGGGCCTCTTCTTCGCCGTGATCGTGCTGAAATCCCTGCAGACGCTGCCACGCAGCCCGATCGAGGCCGCCTGGCTCGATCACGCCTCGGCCTGGCAGATCCACTGGTTCATCAGCCTGCCAGCCATGCGTGGAACCATCATCACGATGTTCTTCGTCAAGGCGGTCGAGAGCCTGCGTTCATTCGACCTGATCTACACGATGACGGCCGGCGGCCCAGGCATCGCGACGGAAACGCTCGACCTGTACGCCTACCAGGTAGGCATCGGCATCTCGGGACGGCTGTCCTATGCGGCGGCAATGAGCGTGCTGCTGACCATCGTGACGACGATCGCGTTTTCCATCGTCTGGCGCCAAACGCGCAGATGGAACTGACACGCCGATGAAGCCGAAGCGAACGCGCCTCAAAGCCATCCTGGTCGCGATCCCGCTCTTCGTCGTGGCGCTGTTTCCGGTGGCCTGGGCTTTCCTGAGCTCCTTCAAGTCGCTTAAGGACATCGTCTCACCGGTCCCCGTGCTGCTGTTCCGGCCGACCCTGCAGAACTACGCGACCGTGCTCGCCACGCCAGCCGTGCAGATGGGAATCGTAAACAGCATCATCGCCGTGGGCGGTTCAGTCGCAGTCGGAGTCCTGCTCGGGTGGCCGGCCGCCTACGCTCTCGCACGACTGACCGGACGCATGAAAAGTGAGCTTTTGTTCTATGTCCTGTCGATCCGCTTCATGCCGCCGGTGGCGATCGCGATCCCGTTCATGGCGATCTACCTCCGCCTCGGGCTCAACGACACCCACCTGGCGCTGATCCTCACCTACAGCCTGGTGACGATCTCCACGATCATCTGGATGTCCATTCCCGCTTTCGAGAACGTGCCGCGCGAAACCGAGGAGGCAGCCGAACTCGATGGCTATGGTCCACTTGCGGTGTTCTGGCGCATTGCCCTGCCGCTGGCCTCGCCGTCGCTGATCGGCGGCGTGCTATTCACCTTCGTGGTGATCTGGAACGAACTGCTCATTGCCCTGGTGCTGACGGCACAGAACGTCACACTGCCGGTAGTGGCCTCGAGTTTCAGCACGCTGGGCATGGAAGTGCCCTGGGGCGTGATCAATGCCTCAGCCGTATTGCTGTGTATCCCGCCGCTTTTGTTCATCGGGCTGCTGACGCAGTTCCTGAACCGCTTCTTTCAGCCGAGGACAATCAATGGCTGAAATTACGCTCGAGCGGTTTTCCAAAAGCTATGGCCTGGTCGAGGTCCTGCACGAATTCGACCTCACTGTTGAAAAAGGTGAATTCGTTGCTTTGCTGGGCCCCTCCGGGTGCGGCAAGTCGACGTTGCTGCGGATGATCGCCGGCCTCGAGGACATCACCAGCGGCACGCTGTACATCGACGGCACGCCGATGAACGACAGGCCGGCGCGCGACCGGGACATCGCGATGGTCTTCCAGAACTACGCGCTCTATCCCCACATGACCATCTACAACAACATGGCGTTCGGGCTCCGCCGCCTGCGCCTGCCGCGCGCTGAGATCGATCGCCGTGTCACCGAGGCCGCCGCGATGCTCGGGCTGGCGGCGCTGCTAGACCGCCTCCCAAAACAGCTTTCCGGTGGGCAGCAGCAGCGCGTGGCCATGGGCCGCGCGTTCGTCAAGACACCGAAGGTGTTCCTGTTCGACGAGCCACTGTCCAACCTCGATGCCAAGCTGCGCGACCAGCTCAGGATCGAAATCAAGAAGCTACACAAACTTATCAAGACGACTACTCTTTTTGTAACCCATGACCAGCTCGAGGCGATGACGCTCGCCGACAAGATTGTGGTGATGAAGGACGGCCGGGTCGAGCAGGTCGGGTCACCAACGCAGGTCTACAACCAGCCCGGCTCCGTCTTCGTCTCCCGCTTCATCGGCTCCCCGGGCATCAACTTGCTGCCGGCGCGTGCCGCAGGTGATGACGCGCGCCGACTGGAAGGCGACGGCTATGCCATCACGCTGCCGCTGCATGCGTTCGCCGGGCTACGGCCGGACCAGGACGTGCTGCTCGGCATCAGGCCGAGGGATGTGCGTCTCGCCGATGCGTCCACGCAGGATGCGATCTCGGCGAGCTTCGTACTGTCGGAAATGATGGGGGCCGAGACACTGGTGCAGATCCTGATCGGAACCCAGGAAGTCTCAATGCTGGTCGACGAGAGCCACGTGCTCGACATCTCGGAGATGCTGAGCGTCACGTTCCGGCCGGACCGGCTGCACCTGTTCGACCGTGCGACCGAACTTCGCATCAGCTGATCTCGCATCCGCATGCCCGCACGTCGCCTACCTCCTCGGCCACGAACCTGATGGTGGCGGTCTGCGCGCCCTGGTCCAGCATGTCGGCATGCTAGTAGAGCGCGCCCAGGAAGGCGCGTGCCGCCTCGACCGTGCCGCCATGCGTGGTGATCGAGGCCCAGGCCGCGAGGGCCGCGAGCTTGCCGTTGCCGGAGCTGCGCGGATCCGGGACGACGATCTGCACCCCGGGCCCCAAGCAGATCCGGCCAATCGTGGATCGCACGCGGATTGCCGGCGCGAACCACGAAGACGATGGTGGAGGTGTATGGTCGAGACCGGTTCGGCAGCCGGCCGGACCAGCCTGCCGCGATCAGTCCGCGCTGCTGCAGCAGCTCGATGTCGGACGGCAGTCCCAGCGTCACCACGTCGGCCCGCTGCTCGCCAAGCGCCACCCGCTTTGCCTGCCGTGACGAACCGCCATGCGACTGCACGACCTCCCAACGCTCCCGCGTTGCCTTCTGATACGACGCCACGAACAACGGATCGAGCGCTTGGTATAGCTCCCGCGTAGCGTCATAAGAGACGTTCACAATCCGGTGCCGGTTGTGGTCCGGCAGGTTGCGGGCAACGATGCTGGCCGCCCCGAGCAGGATGGCGAAAACCGCCGCGACGTTGAGTGCGAGATCGAGCCGCCGCCTGTTCAGAACGATCCTGTCAGGCCGGCCGCGTCGCATATGGATGACCTCGACGAAGGCTTGTCAGAACATCGCGCCGCCGCTGGCGCCGGTCCGTGTCTCAGCGCGGCGAGATGGCGCAACGGCGAAACTGCCGCTGCGCCTGCAGGTTCACATCGGCCAGGCTCGGCAGCACCTTGCCGTGCATGGACTTCAACCTCGTGTCCACCGCGAAGAAGTACCGCTCGCCCCGCTCGGAACTTGCAATTGCAGCCCCGACGAACACGCCGTCCACCTCGATGACTTCTGATTCTCGCATGTTAAAAGTCTCCGGCGCCGTATCCATGTCGCAGCGTCCATCCCAAAAGCAGAGCGCGCTTGCAGACCCGCGACCTTTCAGATCGCGCGGGTTCGACATCGACACCTTGTCACCGACCAGACCTTCCTGACCCTGACCCCTTAAGGAGAGGTCGCTACTACCATTGCGAGGCACTATGCACCGACGCGCTGAAACTGCAAGATTGAATTTGTGGAATTTTGTATCCACTACGTCTTTCAGTTGATCTCTGATTGGGAGATTTCAGGGGTGAGCGGGCCTACCACCGTCCCGCCTTTGGGGATCGATCGTCCAGGAGGCGCTCGGTGATTCAGCCGTATCATTCTACCGGGTGCCTGGTGAACCAGATGCATCATACGATCTGCTACGCTGCTTTCCCTATTGACGCACCGGTGTAGTACTAATAGCGGTGTCCGCAGGAATTCACGGAAAAGTCTAGTGCGTAGCACCCAAACTGAACGACATGCCGTTCCGACCCAGGCTTTTCTGCAGACGCTAAAAGTCGTGCCCGCAGAAGTATGTCGTTCCGCGCGAAGCTTTTGCCTTGGCCCGGTCCTCTCCCTTGGCATGGCGATGCCCACGCTCTGGATGCAGCCGGCGCGTGCACAGGCGCCCAATCCGGATCCTGCAAAGCGCAGCGGCATCTCGCACACGCACACCGATACAGAGACAACGGCAAGCGTGCAGAACGTGCGGGTCACCGCCGCCCGGCGATCGGCAGCCGCCAATGCCCGTGTCCGCCTCGCCAGCGTCCCCGGCGGGACCAGTGTGGTGGATCAGCGCGTCGTCGAGAAGGGGCGCGTCTTCACCGATCAGGACGTGCTGGCCTTCCAGCCCGGCGTCTATGCCCAGTCATCAGGTGGCGGTGACGGGCTGAAGATCTCGATACGCGGGTCCGGGCTGCAAACCGGCACCAACTATTTCCGCCAGGGCATCTACATCATGTTCGACGGCCTGCCTGTCACCGGGCCCGGCGGCACGCCCTACGAGCTGTTCGAGCCTCTCGGTATCGAGTATACCGAAGTGCTCCGCGGTGCGAACGCCTTCGACGCAGGCGCAGTCGATCTCGGAGGCGCGATCGACTACGTCTCGAAAACCGGCCATGACACACTGCCGGCCGACATACGCGTCGAGGCCGGATCGTTCGGCTACACCAAGGAGCAGCTCAGCTCGGGCAAGGTGATCGGCCCGCTTGACTACTACATCAGCCTCACCAACTCCTACCGAAGCGGCTACCAGCAGCAGACACGCGCAACCTCAACCGGGGTCGAGGCCAATCTCGGCTACGCGATCAACCCCGACATCACGACGCGGTTCTACGTGCGCTACCGGCAGACACAGAACCAGTATCCTGGCTACCTCACAAGCACGCAGATCGCCAACGACCCCACACAAGCGCAGGCACCCTACAAATACGGCTATTACGGCTCCAACCGCATACAGCCTGGCTCGACCTGGGTGGGCAACAAGACCACGATCCGGATCGACGACAAGTCGACGCTGGAGATCGGCGAGGTCTGGCACAATTATCCGATCGACATTCGCAGCACGAACTACGACGCCGTCTGGGGCTACGACGACTTCACGGAGTCGATCCAATATCTTCGCCACGAAAGCTTCTTCGGCCGGGAGAGCAACTGGGATATCGGCGCGTTCTCGACTACCCACGTACACGGCTTCCAGAACACCACCGTCCGCATACGCACCGGCGTTCTGGCGCAGCTTCCGCAGGGAACGTTGCTGCGCCGCGCCACTTACGAAGGCTCCGACAACAACCTGCATATTGGCAACGACACCAATTTGTGGAACCACCTCTGGCTGACTTCCGGCTTGTCCACGGTCTACGCGCGGCGTGGCGCGGCGGTCACCATCCCGGTCACCACGACGCCGTCGCTCTACACAGAATCTCTCAATGTCGCACCGCGTGCCGGGCTTCGTTATGTGCTCGAGCCGCATGTGCAGCTGTTTGGCAATGTCAGCCGCACTGTTGAGCCGCCTAATGACTGGGAATATTTGAGTGGCCCAACCTATACCAGTGGCCCCCTCACCGGCCTGAATGCCGGCGCCAAGAAGCTACGTAACGAGACTGCCCTGACCTGGGAGATCGGCACGTCGGGAGAACGCTGGGGGGAGACCTGGTCGGTCGCATACTACCACTCGGATGTCAGGAACGAGCTGCTGAGCGTCAACACCACCGCCTCGCTGGCGACCGGGGCCGTGACATATGGCAACGCGTCGCCGACGACGCATCAAGGCGTCGAGACCAGTCTAGACAGCACACTCTGGCAGAACGAGGCCCTTCGCCTGTGGCTGCGTCAGGCCTATACCTACAGCCAGTTCAACTACAAGAACGACAGCCAGCTCGGCAGCAACCAGCTCCCTGGAGTTCCTAAGCACTTCTACCAGGGGCAGATCCGGCTCGATCTCAAGAACGGGCTCTACGGCTCGTTCGACGCCCAGGTCTCGTCGCGCATTCCGATCGACTATGCGAATACCGACTTCACACGCCCCTATCATATCTTCGGCCTCACGGTGGGATACGATGACGAGAAGCGGCATCGCGGCGTGTTCCTCAACTTCCAGAACCTCACCGACCAACATTATGCGTCCGTCGTCAGCCCCACCCTGAACGACCGGGGGATCCCCGGCGCTTTCCTTCAGCCAGGCGATGGCTTCGGCGTATTTGCCGGCATCAACTACGGCTTCGAATGACCATGCCGCTGGACCTCAAACGATATCCCGAGGATGCGGCGCTCGCCCACCGCTTTGGAGGGCCAATTGCCTGGATCGGCGAGACCGCTCTCGATCGTGAACGAGAGCGCGGACTTGCATTCGAAGCTGTGGCACGGCTTCAGTCGGCCGGTTTCGGCGCCCTGCGTGTGCCGAAGGCGCACGGCGGCGACGGCATCGGCCTGCGACAGCTCTTCAGGCTAATCGTAACCCTGGCGGAGGCCGATCCCAACCTGCCGCAGATCCTGCGGGCGCATTTTGCCTTCGTCGAGGGGCGCCTGACGGCGGAAGACGGTGGGGCTTGGCTACAACGCATCGCCGGCGGCGCCCTGTTCGGTGCCGCGATGGCGGAACGCACGCCCGGCACCGAGACCACAACGATCCTCTCCCGGCACCCGGAAGGTGGGTGGGTGCTGAACGGCGAGAAATATTACAGCACCGGCACGATCTATGCCTCCTGGGTGATAGCGGTGGCCCAGGAGGGGCCCGACCGGCTCATGCTCGCGCTGCCTGCAAACCTGCCCGGATTGACTGTTATCGATGACTGGGATGGATTTGGGCAACGTCTCACCGGCAGCGGCACGACACGGTTCGAGGCCGTGCGTGTGCATGACGAAAACATCGTGCGCCGTCATCCGGCGGATCAGGCGCCGGGCGAGGGCTACATGATTGCCTTCTACCAGCTTTTTCATCTCGCCGCCCTCGCCGGCATCGCGCGCGCCGTGCTCCGTGACGCCACCGCGTTCGTCCGCGGCAAGACACGCACCTTCGGCATTGCCGGCGTAACGTCGCCGCGCGCGGATCCATTAGTACAGCGCGTCGTTGGCCGCCTAGCCTCGATCTCCTTCACTGCCGACAGCTTGGTTGAGCGTATCGCGGGTGATCTCGATCATCTGCACGATCGGCGGCGCGGCGGCATCGTCGAAAAGCCGGACTTCATCGCCGCCGACATCGACGCCTTCAAGGCCCAGCAGTCAATGATCGACCTTGTGCTGGAGGCGACAACCCAGCTCTTCGAGGTCGGTGGCGCATCCGCCACTAGCACGCAACTGCGGCTGGACCGGCACTGGCGCAATGCAAGGACGCTTGCCTCCCACAACCCCGCCATCCAGCGCGAGCGGGCGATCGGTGACCACGTGCTGAACGGCACCGATCCCGCGACCGCATGGACCAGCGGCAGCTCCTCACCGAAGACCGAGACCGCATCATGACCGGGCCACGCAAGCAGCTCCACGTCAACCTGTTCGAAATGAACTGCGTCAGTCACATCATGCACGGCATGTGGGTGCATCCCGACAACAACCGGCATCGCTTCAACGATCTCGACTTCTGGACCGAGCTCGCGCAGCTGGTTGAGCACGGCACGCTGGATGCGGTATTCCTCGCCGACGTGATCGGCACCTATGACCGGTTCCGCGATGGTCCCGACACGGCGCTGCGGGAGGCCATGCAGATCCCCTCCAACGATCCGCTGCTGGTCATCCCGGCAATGGCAGCGGTCACCCGCCACGTCGGTTTCGGTGCGACCTTCTCGACAACGTATGAGCCGCCGTTCGCCTTTGCACGTCGCATGTCGACACTCGACCACCTAACCAAGGGACGCGTCGGCTGGAACATTGTCACATCCTACCTCCCCAACGCCGCACGCAATTTCGGTCATGAGGGCGAGGTGGCACACGATCATCGCTACGAGATTGCCGACGAATATCTCGATGTGCTGTACAAGCTCTGGGAAGGCTCTTGGGACGATGACGCGGTGCTGCGGGACCGCGACCGGCGCGTCTACACCGATCCCGCAAAGGTGCGCTACATCAACCATGTCGGCGAGCACTATCGGGTCGCCGGCCCGCATCTGTGCCAGCCTTCGCCGCAGCGCACGCCGGTGCTGTTCCAGGCCTCCGGCTCGCCTGCCGGCCTCGAATTTGCCGGCCGGCATGCCGAGGTGCTGTTCATTGGTGGCCTGACCCAGGCCGCGGTGCGCGCCAACATCGCAAGGACGCGCGAGCGGCTGGTAGCGCATGGTCGCGCGCCGGATGCAGTGAAGTTCCTGGTGATGGCCGGCATCGTGGTCGGGCGCAACGATGTTGAGGTGGCGGACAAGCTGCGCTCCTATCGCGCCCTGGTCAGCGCCGAGGGTGCCCTCGCCCACTCGCTCTCGGCGGTCGATCTTCCCGCCTACGCGCCCGAGCTGTTGATCAGCGAGCTGGTCGCGCGCGGCGAGCCGGGCGCTGACACGCTGCTTCGTCGCTTCCGGCCCGAGCAGACCGTCGGCGACGCGATGCGGCAGATGGCGGGCCTGCATGAGGACCGGTTCTTCGTAGCCGGCACACCGGACGTGGTGGCGAACCAGATCGAGATCTGGCTTGATGAGGACGGCATCGACGGCATCAACCTGCGCCAGTATCTCAGCTTCGAGACTGTGCGCGACTTCATCGAGCTGGTAGTGCCGGAGTTGCGCCGCCGCGGCCGGTTCCGCAGCCGCTACGAGGATGGCGAGACCCTGCGGGCGCGCCTATTCGGTCCCGGGCGTGCCCGTCTGCCGGAAGAGCATTTCGGTGCCCGCTATCGGGATCCGGCCGCCTTGCAGGTCGATGCCCCGCGCCTCCGTTTCCCGGCGCAGGATGCCGACCCGCAGCGACGGCGCTCGGCTTGAGGCGCCTCGCTACGGTCGCGACGCGCGCGCTGCTGGCCACGTTGATGCTCGCAGGCTGCCGACAGCAGGAGCACCGCATAAAGGGCGGCACGCCAGCGTCCGGCGGCACGCTGATCTATGCCACCGACCGCGAGCCGATCTGCCTGGATCCGCATGTCGGTGGCGACATGCCGCAGACGTTCATCGCCGAGCAGTATCTCGACCGGATCGTGTCGATGGATGCGCAGGGCCATATCGGACCGTGGCTGGCGACGTCCTGGGACATCTCGCCCGATGGCAGGACCTACAGCTTCCATCTGCGACATGACGTGACCTTCACCGACGGTACGCAATTCACCGCGGCGGCGGTCAAGGCCAATCTCGACCATATGAGCGATCCGCACACCATGTCGTCCACCGCCGGCGGCTACATCCGGCAGTATGTCGGCACCGACATTGCCGGTCCCTATCTTGCAGTCGTGCATCTCTCTACTCCCTACGCGGCTTTTCTCGAAGTGCTTGCGCAGGGTTTCCTTGGCATCGAGTCGCCCACCGCCCTGCGTCGTAGCCGGGATGCGAACTGCCAGAGCCCGGTCGGCTCGGGACCGTTCCGTATCGTGCGCTGGGACCATCAGGCCGACGTGGTGTTCGCGCGCAACCCCGCCTACCACTGGGCGCCGCCGACCGCCCGCCACCAGGGGCCGGCCTGGCTCGACGGCATCGTATGGAAGTTCATCTCCGAGCCTTCGATCCGCTTTGCCTCCCTGCAGGCCGGCGAGGTCGACGTCATCGACAACGTGCCGCCGGAGGCGGAGACGCCGATACGCAAGAACCCCGACCTGTCTCTGCTGATCAAGGACCGGCCGGGCAATCCGACGCACGGCACGCTGAACATCCGGCGCACGCCGTTTAACGATGTCCGGGTTCGCGAGGCGTTCATTCACTCGGCAGATATCGATGATGCGCTGGGCAGCGTCTATTTCGGGGAGTATCGCCACGCCGGCGGCCCGCTCAGCCCCGTCACGCCGTTCTACAGCCCGGATTTCGAGCACACCAAGGACTATGATCCGGCGCTCGCGAACCGGCTGCTCGACCAGGCCGGCTGGACAGGACGCGGTGCAGACGGCACGCGTCTCAAGGACGGCCATCGGCTGGTCGTTCATATTCCGGTCCGTGCCAGCACGCCGGCGTCGGAACGTACGCTTTGGGAGCAGGTCCAGGCCACCGCGAAGCTGACCGGTTTCGACGTGATCCTGGAGCCGATGGGCGATACCCAGGCGAGCCAGCTTGATGCCGAGTGGAATTACGACGTCAGCATCGGCTACTGGAACACCAACACCGCGGACGTGCTGCGCATCGTGTTCGGCTCGCAGTTCCTGGCGCCCGCCGGTGTTGCCGGCCACCATCAGAACAGCTCCGGATTTTCCGACGCCGCGTTCGATCGGATCATGCAGGCGGCTCTCGCGACCAACGATGCAGCCCAGCGGCGTCCGCTCTACCACCAGGCGCAGGCAATCATCGCCGCGAATGCCCTGCAGATCACCACCTATCCGCAAAGCACCCGCCTCGGGATACAGTGGTATGTGCACGGCGTCCGGCTCGAGCCGTCGCTCGCTGTCACCAGCCTCTATGACGGCTGGATCAGGCGATGAGCACGAGCCGCACCTCCCTGCTGGCGCGGTCGCTGCTACACCGTCTGGGCGGCAGCCTCCTGGTGCTTTTCGCCTCTGCCACCATCACCTTCGTGGCAATCCATCTCATGCCAGGGGATCCCGTCACCGCGATCCTGGGTGGGCCGACAGCCAATCCGACGCCCGCAACCATTGCGGCAACGATCCGGGAGTATGGCCTCGACAAGCCGTTGATTACTCAATACGGGCTCTATCTCGACCGGCTGCTGCATGGCGATCTCGGTGAGTCGTTCTCCCAGCACAGGCGCGTTGCGGCAGTCGTGCGCGAGCAGGCCGGCCCGACCTTGGTGCTGGCCGCCTCCGCCCTGCTGACCGCATGGGTTCTCGCTCTGGTCTCGGTGCTGGGGACGACGCGGCGCGGGCGGCTCGACGGGCTCGGCTCGGTGATCGAAACGGTCAGCGCCTCGATCCCGCAGTTCTGGCTTGGGATCCTGCTGCTCTCCCTGTTCGCCTTCCGCTGGCCGCTCCTGCCGCCCGCGGGCAACGGCAGCCTGGCGGCGCTGGTGCTGCCGACCCTCTCGCTTGCCATCCCGCTCGGCGGCTTCCTGGCCAACGTGATGCGGAAATCACTGGAACTCGCCCTGGAGCAGCCCTTCATCTTGTCGGCCCGCACGCGGGGGCTCGGCGACCTGCAGGTCCGGATCGGCCACGCCATGCGCCATGCTATCCTGCCCGGCCTCAGCCTGTCCGCCTGGGCGATCGGGGCGCTGCTCGGAAGCGCGGTGGTGACAGAGACGATCTTCTCGCGCCAGGGCATCGGACGCGAACTCTTCCTGGCGGTCTCAGTGCAGGACATGCCTCTCACCGTCGGCATCACCCTGTTCGTGACCGTCGCCTACGTCATTGCGAGCATCGCCATCGACATCGTGACCGCCCTTGTCGATCCGCGCCTGTCCGGAGACGCACCATGAGCTCGACCTCGCCTGCTGTCTTGGGCGTTATTGCCGCCTCCATCACGCGCAGCCTGCGTTCCACCCCGGCCATGCCGCCCGGCGTCATGCTGGCGCTCCTGTTCCTGACCCTGCTGATCGCCGCGGCGATCGCACCCGGGCTGTTCACCCATACCGACCCGTATGGCATCCGGCCGCGCGAAGCCTTTCAGGGGCCTGGCTGGTCGCACCCGTTCGGCACCGACCAGTCCGGCCGCGACATCCTCACCCGGGTGATCTACGGCACCCGGCAGTCCCTGCTGCTCGGCATCGCCGCCACCGGTCTGGCAATGACAATCGCCGTGACCATCGGGCTGGTCGGCGGGCTGAGCGGCCGCATGGCCGAGCGCGTGGTTGGACGCCTGCTAGAGGTGATGTTTTCATTCCCGACGATGGTGCTGTCGCTGCTGTTCTCTGCCAGTCTCGGCAGCGGCATACGCTCGCTGATAATCGCCGTCGGGATCGGCAGCGCAGCCGGCTACGGCCGCATGGTCTTGGGCCAGGTGCGTGCTGTGCGAAACTCCGGCTACATCGAGGCCGCCCGTGCGCTGGGCCATCCGCCGTTGCGTGTCATCCGACGGCAGATCCTGCCGAATGCGATGCGGCCGCTGATCGTGACGATCACCCTTGGCATTGGCCAGACCATCGTGTGGGCGTCCGCTCTCTCCTTCCTGGGGCTGGGCGAGGCGCCGCCGGCCGCGGAATGGGGCACCATGCTGGCGATGGGCCGTGACTTCGTGGCGAACGCCTGGTGGCTCACCTTCTTTCCCGGCCTCCTGATCGTGCTGACGGCCCTATCCACCACCGTCTTGGGTCGTCATCTGCAGTCGCGTCTCGAGGGGCGCCGCTAATGAATGCGATCGGGCCAGAGCCCCTCGCCGGTCCGGAGCATGGGCGGGATCCAGGACTTACCTCCGAGCCAGAGCCCGGCTTGGTCGTCGAGCATCTCTCGGTCTCGTTCGGATCCGGCGCTGGTCTGCATAGCGTCGTACGGGACGTCTCGTTCTCGATCGGACCGGGCCAAGTGCTCGCGCTGGTGGGCGAGTCCGGATCCGGCAAGAGCGTGATCGCGCGCAGCCTGGTCGGCCTCGCAGGTGCCGGATCGACAGTCTCGGCACGCCGTCTGCAGTATCGCGGGCACGACCTGCTCGGGTTCGGCGAGCGGCAGTTCCGACGCCTGCGTGGACGCGAG
>CAXTVI010000047.1:0-29800 GCA_964247695.1 uncultured Acetobacteraceae bacterium | reverse complement strand
CCGCCCCCAGTCGCGCCATGCCGTCCCGATAGAGTGTCTGACTGACCGCCATGCGTGTGCTTGTCCTGGAGCTGGTGTGATCACCGTGTGTGACGACAGGCCATAGCGGGTAGCGCCGCTTCAGCCGGCTGTCGAGCGCCTTGCAGCCAGCGGGTCTTGCCTCGGCCCGGAGCCAGGGCCAATTCTGCAGCCATGTCCAGCGCCGCCGCCCAGAAGAAAGCCCGTCGAGCCGAAGCCGATGCCCGGCCGCGTCCGGGCGACCAGTTCGTGCCGGAAAAGCAGGCCGCCAAGGCGAAGGCGCGCACGCTCAAGGTGGTCTCGCCGTACGAGCCGGCCGGCGACCAGCCGACCGCGATCCGGGAACTCATCGCCGGTCTCGAGGCCGGGGAGCGCGACCAGGTGCTGCTCGGCGTCACCGGCTCGGGCAAGACCTTCACCATGGCCAAGGTGATCGAGGCGGTGCAGCGGCCGACGCTGATCCTCGCCCCGAACAAGACCCTGGCGGCGCAGCTCTACGGCGAGATGAAGCAGTTCTTTCCGGAGAACGCGGTCGAGTATTTCGTCAGCTACTACGACTACTACCAGCCCGAAGCGTATGTGCCGCGCTCGGATACCTACATAGAAAAAGACAGCCAGATCAACGAGCAGATCGACCGCATGCGCCACGCGGCGACGCAGGCCCTGCTCGAGCGAAACGACGTCATCATCGTCGCCTCGGTGTCGTGCATCTACGGCATCGGCTCGGTCGAGACCTATTCGCGCATGGTGGTGCGGCTCGAGGTCGGCGGCGCCATCGACCGCGACACCATGATACGCGCGCTGGTCGAGCAGCAGTACCGGCGCAACGACGCGGCGTTCCAGCGCGGCGCGTTCCGGGTGCGTGGCGAGACCATCGACATATTCCCGGTGCAGAACGAGGACCGTGCCTGGCGGGTCGGGCTGTTCGGCGACGAGATCGAGAGCCTGACCGAGTTCGACCCGCTGACCGGCGAGAAGACCGCCGACCTGCAGGAAGTCAATATCTACGCCAACAGCCACTACGTGACCCCGCGCCCGACGCTGAACCAGGCCACCATCTCGATCAAGCAGGAGCTGCGCGAGCGGCTCACCGAGTTCACCGCGCAGGGCAAGCTGCTGGAGGCCGAGCGGCTGCAGCAGCGCACCACGTTCGACCTCGAGATGATCGAGACCACCGGCGTCTGCAAGGGCATCGAGAACTACTCGCGCTACCTGTCCGGACGGCTGCCCGGCGAGCCGCCGCCGACCCTGTTCGAATACCTGCCCGAGGATGCGCTGCTGGTGGTGGATGAGAGCCACGTCACCGTGCCGCAGATCGGCGGCATGGAGCGTGGCGACAATGCGCGCAAGTCGATCCTGTCGGAGTTCGGCTTCCGGCTGCCCTCCTGCCTCGACAACCGACCGCTGCGCTTCGACGAGTGGGAGCGGTTCCGGCCGCAGACGGTGTTCGTGAGCGCCACCCCCGGTCCTTGGGAGCTCGACCGCACCGCCGGCGTGTTCGCCGAGCAGGTGATCCGCCCGACCGGGCTGATCGACCCGGTGACCGAGATCCGGCCCGTCGAGCACCAGGTCGACGACCTGCTGGCCGAGTGCCGGATCGTGGTCGGGCAGGGCGGCCGCATCCTGGTGACCACGCTGACCAAGCGGATGGCCGAGGATCTCACCGACTACATGACCGAGGCCGGGATCAAGGTGCGCTACCTGCACTCCGACGTGGACACGCTGGAGCGCATCGAGATCATCCGCGACCTGCGGCTCGGGGTGTTCGACGTGCTGATCGGCATCAACCTCCTGCGCGAGGGCCTCGATATTCCCGAATGCATGCTGGTGGCGATCCTGGATGCCGACAAGGAAGGCTTCCTGCGCAGCAAGACTTCGCTGGTGCAGACCATCGGCCGCGCGGCGCGCAACGTGGATGGCCGGGTGCTGCTGTACGCCGACAAGATGACCGACAGCCTGCGCTTCGCCATCGAGGAGACCAGCCGCCGGCGCGAGAAGCAGACCGCCTGGAACGTGGCCAATGGCATCACGCCACAGTCGGTGCGCACCCATATCGGGGAAGCGATGCGCTCGGTCTTCGAGCAGGACTACGTGACGGTGGCGCCGGTGAAGGATGCCGGCAGCATCGAACTGGTCGGGCGCGACCTGCGCTCGTCGATCGCCGAGTTGGAGAAGCGCATGCGCGCGGCGGCGGCCGACCTGGAGTTCGAGACCGCGGGCCGGCTGCGCGACGAGATCAAGCGGCTGGAGGCGCTCGACCTCGGGCTGGAGCCGCCGCCGGTGGCGACAGACCGCCGTGGCGCGGACCAGAAGGGGCGCGGGCGCAAGGACCGCACGCCCGAGCCGTTCGGACCGGGCGGCGGCGGCTACGATCCGGACAAGCGGCGCGGACGCCGCAGGGGTTGATGAAGGAGGGGAGCGGATGATCGAGATCGGCCACGCCGGTTCGGTGCTGCGTCTGCTGCCCGAGCTGGGCGCGGCGGTGGCGAGTTGGCAGCGTGGTGGGATCGACATCCTGCACCCGGTCAGCGATCCGAACCTGATCGCCCAGCACGAGACGCCGGTGGCGGCCTACCCGCTGCTGCCATTCTCCAATCGGGTTGGCTACGGGCGCTTGAGCTTCGGCGGCGAACACTATCAGCTGGCGCCGAATTTCGGCGGCGAGCCGCATACCATCCACGGCAATGGCTGGGAGCGGGAGTGGACCGTCAGCGAGCGGCGCGACTCGCTGGTCACCCTGACCCTGGATCATACCGGTCCGGCGGAGCAGTGGCCGTTCCACTACGCCGCCGCGATCACCTACGTCCTGGAGTCGGATCGCCTGCTGGTGACGCTGCGCTACGAGAACACCGACACGCGCGCGCAACCGGTCGGGCTCGGCTTCCATCCGTTCTTTCCGCGCGACGCGGATGTCGAGCTCGGCTTCACCGCGACCGGCGTCTGGAAGGCGGGACCCGACGCGTTGCCCGAGGCGCTGCTGGCGGTCGAGGGCGACTGGCGGTTCGACCCGATCCGGCCGGTGGCCGCTTTCGACCTGGACAATTGCTACTCGGGATGGGGCCACCAGGCCGAGCTGCTCTGGCCGTCACGCGGCCTGGGCCTGCGCATCGTCGGCTCGCAGCCGTTCGGCCACCTGGTGGTGTTCACCCCGCCCGGCCGCGGCTACCTCGCGGTCGAGCCGGCCAGCAACATGACGGATGCCGTCAACCGGATGCACATCGCCGATAACGGGCTGGTGGTGCTCGATCCTGGCGCGGTGCTGGAAGCGGCGGTGAGCCTGGCGCTGTTCGAGGTTTGAGCCTGGTGCCGGAGCCGGATGACGACGAAGACGAGGCGCCGGCGGCTCCCGGCCTCGCCCGCTACATCACGCCGGGCGGTCTCGCCCGGATGCAGGCGGAGCTGAACCAGCTCATGCGGGACGAGCGGCCACGTATCGTCGAGATCGTCTCGTGGGCGGCGGGCAACGGTGACCGCTCGGAGAATGGCGACTATCTCTACGGCAAGAAGCGGCTGCGCGAGATCGACCGCCGTGCCCGGTTCCTCGGCAAGCGGATCGACCGCGCCCAGCTGGTCGACCCGGCCGACCAGACCCGCCGCGACCAGGTATTCTTCGGCGCCACGGTGACATACGTGAACGAAGCCGAAGAGGAGCGCACGGTG
This sequence comes from uncultured Acetobacteraceae bacterium, assembly GCA_964247695.1. GTDB lineage: Bacteria > Pseudomonadota > Alphaproteobacteria > Acetobacterales > Acetobacteraceae > Lichenicoccus. Next base: position 26,122 of record CAXTVI010000047.1, on the reverse strand, counting down.
ACCATCCTGGGTGTCGACGAGGCCGACATGGCAGCCGGCGAGGTCAGTCTTGCGTCTCCACTGGCCCGTGCGCTGATGCAGCGCCGGGTCGGCGACGAGGTGCGGATGGATACGCCGCGTGGCCCGGTCCTGGTCGAGGTGACGGCGATACGCTACCCGTCCCGGTGAAGGAGCAGCCCATGCCCGAGCCGAAACCGAGCCATCCACTCAGGATCGCCGTCCAGATGGACCCGATCGAGGCAGTGGCGATCCACGCCGACTCGACGTTTGCGATGATGCTCGAGGCGCAGGCGCGCGGTCACGCCCTGTGGGTGTACCAGGTGCGGCATATGAGCCTGCGCGAAGGTCGTCGCGATCCGGCGGCACCGCGCCTGCACCGGCTGACCGCCCGCGCCCGCACGGTGCAGGTCGAGCGCACCCTCGGGGCGCATGCCAGGCTCGGCGACGAGGCGGTGCTGGATCTCTCGACGATGGACGTGGTGCTGATGCGCCAGGACCCGCCGTTCGACATGGCCTACATCACCGCCACGCACATGCTGGAGCACATCCATCCGCATACGCTGGTGGTGAACGATCCCCGCGCCGTGCGCGATGCGCCCGAGAAGCTGCTGGTCACGCATTTCCCTGAGCTGATGCCGCCGACGCTGGTGAGCTGGGATGTGCAGGCCATCCGGGCCTTCCGCATCGAGCATCGCGACATCATCATCAAGCCGCTGTTCGGCAATGGCGGCGCCGGGGTGTTCCGCATCCGCGAGGGGGACGAGAACTTCGCCTCGCTGCTGGAGATGTTCTTCGCCGCCTCGCGCGAGCCGCTGATGATCCAGCGCTACGAGCCGGCGGTGCGGGCTGGCGACAAGCGCATCATCCTGGTGGATGGCCACCCGGTCGGCGCGATCAACCGGGTGCCGGCCGAGGGCGAGGCCCGCTCGAACATGCATGTCGGCGGGGTCGCGCAGCGTGTTGCGCTCACCGCGCGCGACCAGGAGATCTGTCGCCGGATCGGGCCGCATTTGCGCGCGAACGGGCTGATCTTCGTCGGCATCGACGTGATCGGCGACTGGCTGACCGAGATCAACGTGACCTCGCCGACCGGCCTGCAGGAGATCGACAGGTTCGACGGCATCAACAGCGCCGGCCTGCTGTGGGACTGCATCGAGGGCCGGTTGGCCGCGCGGCGCGCCGAGGCTGGCGAGACCGCACCGGAGACTATCTCCGCGCCTTCCTGAGCAGCAGGCGGACCCTGGCCAGCGCCGGTTCGTAGCGGACGCGGTTGTCGATCCACTCGATGATCATGCCCCGGAAGAAGACCACGACGTGCCCGACCCAGAACAGGACGGTGAGCAGCATCAGGCAGAGGGTCAGCCTCGTCATGTGGGCTTCGGCCAGGATGCAGGATAACACCATAGCGCCCGCACTGTCCGGGCGGCAAACCCGTTGATGGTTCCGGCGCTTCTTTCGGGTCACAGCCACGAGGCGTCGACAGGCCGCCCCTTGAACGCGAGACGCGGTCAGGGCAGAGAGAGCATCCGATGAGCCACGCCATACAAGATCAACCACGTGGCCCGGACGGTCCCGTCCCGCGCTCCGCCCTCGATGTGGAGGCGGTCAAGGCGGCCTACCGTCGCTGGGCCGGTGTCTATGACTCCGTATTCGGCGGGGTGTCCGCCTTCGGCCGGCGCCGGGCAGTGGCCGCGGTCAACGCGCTGCCCGGCGAGCGCGTGCTCGAGGTGGGCGTCGGCACCGGGCTGGCGTTGCCGCGCTATGCCGCCGGCAAGCGGATCACCGGGATCGACCTCTCGGGCGACATGCTCGACCGCGCCCGCATGCGGGTGTCGCGCCAGCAACTCGACCATGTCGACGCGCTGCTGGAGATGGATGCCGAGGAGACCCAGTTTGCCGACGACAGCTTCGACATCGCGGTGGCGATGTTCGTGGCGTCCGTGGTGCCGAACCCGCGCCGGCTGTATGCCGAGCTGCGACGGGTGGTGCGCCCTGGCGGCCACATCCTGTTCGTGAACCACTTCCTGGCCGATGGCGGCATCCGGCTGGCGGTCGAGCGTGGCATGGCGCATGCCTCGCGATCACTCGGTTGGCATCCGGATTTCGCCATCGAGAGCCTGCTGCCACCGGCCGACCGGCAGCGCGCGCTCATCGAGCCGGTCCCCCCGGCGGGGCTGTTCACGCTGGTGACGCTGGCCAACGGCGGCTAGGCCGAGCGCTCCGCTTGATCACCCGGCCAGCGTCGGATAATCCCTGCGGGGTGTTGCACGAAGTGAGGCCAAGGATGCGTTGCCCGCGCGGGGATTTGCCTGCCGCCCGACGGGGCGTCCGGACCCTGGCCGTGGCGGCCCTCGTCACCGTCCTGTCGGGAACAGCGTCGGCTCAGGTCCCGCATCCCTGGCAGATGGGCCTGCAGGCGCCGCACAGCTCGGTGCAGGCCGAGATGCAGTCGCTGAACGATTTCGTGCTCTGGATCGTTATCGCGATCGCGACCTTCGTCGCCGGCCTGCTGCTCTATGTGGTGTTCCGCTTCAACCACAAGCGGAACCCGGTGCCGAGCCGGACCAGCCACAACACGGTCATCGAGATCCTGTGGACCACGGTGCCGGTGCTGATCCTGATCGTGATCGCGATCCCGTCCTTCCGGCTGGTCTATTACCAGGACCGGGCAACCCACCCGGACATGACGATCAAGGTCACCGCGCATCAGTGGTACTGGGAATACACCTACCCGGACCAGGACGGGCTGGATTTTCAGAGCTACATGATCCCGGATAAGCAGCTCAAGCCGGAACAGGGCGCGCTTCGCCGGTTGGCGGTCGACAATCCGCTGGTGGTGCCGGTCGGCAAGAGTGTGCGCGTGCTGCTGACCAGCGGCGACGTGCTGCACAGCTTCTTCATCCCGTCGCTGGGCGTGCAGCGCTACGCGATCCCCGGGCGGATGATCGAGACCTGGTTCGACGTCGACAAGCCGGGTGACTACTACGGCGAGTGCAACCAGATCTGCGGCATCAACCATGACGGGATGTCGATCCAGGTGCATGCGGTGAGCCAGGCGGACTACGCGCAGTGGCTCAAGGAGGCCAGGACACGGTTCAGCGCGAACGTGCCGGCGCGACCGATCCGGGTGGAGCTGGCCGCTTCACGATAACGCGGGCTCCTGTTCCCGCAAATTACGCTCTATACATCGAGTGAGGCGCGAACGGACCTGACCGGTCGCGCAGGAGGCCAGGGATGTCGGTTACTACGCATGACGGGCATCACCCCCGCCCGTCCCTGGACCATCAGGCCTTCGAGCAGGGTCATGGCGCCGGGCACGGCCATGCCGACCACAGCCACACTCCCACCAGCTTCTTCGTGCGTTGGTTTTGCTCGACCAACCACAAGGATATTGGGACCATGTACATCATCCTGGCGATCGTCGCCGGGATCACGGGCGGTTCGCTGTCGATGATCATGCGCGCCCAGCTGATGCATCCGGGCTCGCACATCGTGCCGAACGGCCAGGTGTGGAATGCGATCGTGACCCAGCACGGGCTGATCATGATCTTCTTCTCGGTGATGCCGGCGCTGATCGGCGGCTTCGGCAACTGGTTCATCCCGCTGATGATCGGAGCGCCCGACATGGCGTTCCCGCGCCTGAACAACATGTCGCTGTGGATGGCGGTAGCCGGCTTCTTCATGACGATGCTGGGGCTGCTTTGGGGCAACGGTTCCGGCTCCGGCTGGACGCTGTATCCGCCGCTGTCGAACGGCACCTACCAGTCCGGCCCGGCGATGGACTTCACCCTGTTCTCGCTGCATCTGTCCGGCATCTCGTCGCTGCTCGGCGCGATCAACTTCATCACCACCATCTTCAACATGCGCGCCCCCGGCATGACGCTGCACAAGATGCCGCTGTTCGTGTGGGCGCAGCTGGTCACCGCCTTCCTGCTGGTGCTCGCCATCCCGGTGCTGGCGGGCGCCATCACCATGCTGATCTGCGACCGCAACTTCGGAACCAGCTTCTTCGATCCGCAGGGCGGCGGCGATCCGGTACTGTTCCAGCACCTGTTCTGGTTCTTCGGCCATCCCGAGGTCTACATCATGATCCTGCCGGGCTTCGGGATCATCAGCCACGTGGTCTCGACCTTCTCCAAGAAGCCGATCTTCGGCTATCTCGGCATGGTCTACGCGATGATCGCGATCGGCGTGGTCGGCTTCGTTGTGTGGGCGCACCACATGTTCATCTCCGGCATCTCGGTCGACAGCCGGGCGTACTTCATGGCGGCGACGCTGGTGATCGCGGTGCCGACCGGCATCAAGGTGTTCTCCTGGATCGCGACGATGTGGGGCGGCTCCATCGAGTTCAAGACGCCGATGCTGTGGGCGGTCGGGTTCATCTTCCTGTTCACGGTGGGCGGTGTCACGGGCGTGGTGCTGGCCAATGCCTCGCTCGACCAGTACCTGCACAACACCTACTACGTGATCGCGCACTTCCACTACGTGCTGTCGCTCGGCGCGGTGTTCTCGATGTTCGCGGGCTTCTACTACTGGATCGGCAAGATGACCGGCCGCGAATATCCGGAGACGCTGGGCAAGATCCACTTCTGGATGACCTTCATCGGCGTCAACCTGACCTTCTTCCCGCAGCATTTCCTCGGCGCCGCCGGAATGCCGCGGCGCTATCCGGACTATCCGGACGCCTTCGCGGGCTGGAACTATGTTTCCTCGGTGGGTGCCTTCATCTCCGGCGCATCGGTGCTGGTGTTCCTGCTGGTGATCGCCATCACCTTCAGCCGCAAGCCGACGCTCGGCGCCAATTATTGGGGCGAGGGGGCGACCACACTGGAATGGAGCGTGCCGTCGCCGGCGCCACATCACACCTTCGAGGAGTTGCCCCGTCTCCGCTGATGGGGTGACCGGTCATCATGAACAGCATCGCATCCGGGCCGCCTGAGGCCGAATTCTCCCTGCCTGGCACCTTGGGGGCCGAGGCCCGCGACTGGCTCGCCCTGCTCAAGCCGCGCGTCGTGTCGCTGGTGGTGTTCACCGGCGCCGCCGGGCTGTTCATCGCGCCGGGGCATATCCACCCCTTCGTCGCCTTCATCGCCATCCTGTGCATCGCGGTCGCGGCCGGGGCGGCCGGTGCGATCAACATGTGGTACGACCGTGACATCGACGCGCTGATGCGCCGGACCTCGCGGCGGCCGATCGTCACCGGCCGCATCCAGCCCGCCGATGCACTCGGCTTCGGCATCGTGCTGTCGTTCGCGTCGGTGGTGCTGATGTGGCTGGCGACGAACGCGGTCGCGGCCGCCGTGCTGGCGCTCTCGATCGCCTTCTACGTGTTCATCTACACGATGTGGCTGAAGCGCTCGACGCCGCAGAACATCGTCATCGGGGGTGCCGCCGGGGCGTTCCCGCCGATCATCGGCTGGGCCGCGGTCACCGGCAACATCGGCGTCATGCCGCTGGTGCTGTTCGCCATCGTGTTCCTGTGGACGCCGCCGCATTTCTGGGCGCTGTCGCTCTATGCCTGCAAGGACTACGCCCGCGCCGGCGTGCCGATGCTGCCCGTGACGCATGGCGCCGCCCACACCCGGCGACAGATCGTGCTCTACACGGTGCTGCTGTCAGCGGCGACGCTGCTGCCGGTGGTGCTGCGCCTCACCGGGCCGGTCTATGCGGTCTCGGCAGCCCTGCTCGATCTCGGCTTCCTGGCATTCTCCTGGCGTGTGCTGCGTGACCGCCAGGACGCGGCCGGCGTCAGCCTGACCAACGACAAGCCGGCACGCCAGGCGTTCCGCTACTCGCTGGCCTACCTCGCGGTCCTGTTCCTTGCCGTGATGATCGACCACCTGGTCGGCTAAGATGCCAGACCGTCCAGGCGACGACCGGCCCAGCGATCCGGACTTCCCGCCGCCGATGCCGCCGGCCGAAGCGCGCGAGTTCGTCCGACGGCGGCGCGGCCGCAACATCGCCCTGTTGCTGGCCCTGGTGGCGCTGTGCCTGATCTTCTACGGTCTCGCGATGGTCAAGCTGGCCGCGGCGCATTAGCCGGGGAAGACGAGGAGGCACCATGAGCACCGAGACCCATGCCGTGCCCGCCAGCGAGGATGGCGCCACCCGACCCTATTACGTGCCGCCGCCAAGCCCATGGCCGCTGTTCGGCGCCCTCGGCGGCGCAGTCACGCTGGCCGGGATCGTGATCGCGGCGCATTTCGGCCACTACTGGCTGCTGGTGCTCGGCTTCCTGATGGTCGGGACGGTGATGGTGTGCTGGTGGCGCACGGTGATCGCGGAGAGCGTCGGCGGCCACCTGCTGACCCCGGTGACGCGGCTCGGCCTGCGCTACGGCATGACCCTGTTCATCTCGTCCGAGGTGATGCTGTTCGTCGCCTTCTTCTGGACCTTCTTCAACTTCGCGATCTTCCCGGAGAACGTCTCGGGGTCGAACGCGCCGCTCTGGCCGCCGCTGGGCGTGCATACGTTCAACCCGTTCAGCCTGCCGATCATGAACACCATGATCCTGCTGCTGTCCGGCTTCACCATCACCTGGGCGCATCACAGCCTGATCGACGGCGAGAAGAAGGGCCTGGTCGCGGGGCTGGGCCTGACCATCATCCTGGGCCTGATGTTCACCTGCTGCCAGGCGATGGAGTATTCCGAGGCGCCGTTCCATTTCAGCGGCGGCGGCGTGTATCCGGCGATCTTCTTCATCGCGACCGGCTTCCATGGTGCGCATGTCATCATCGGCACCTGCTTCCTGATCGTGTGCTTCTTCCGTGCACGCGCCAACCAGTTCAACCCGGTGCGGCATTTCGGCTTCGAGGCGGCCGCCTGGTACTGGCACTTCGTGGATGTCGTCTGGCTGTTCCTGTTCGTCTGCATCTACTGGTGGGGCGCCGGGCCTGCGGTCCACGAGTAGGACCAGCCTCCGCCAGGACTCCTCGAAAGGCTCCGGCTTGCGCCGGCTGGTGGTCCCGTTTGCCTGCACCCTGCTGCTGGTGTCGCTGACGACGTCGCTGGGTGTGTGGCAGCTCCATCGCCTCGCCTGGAAGCAGGCCCTGCTGGCGCAGATCGACGCCGCCGAACGATCTCCTCCGGTTCCGATCCCGTCAGATCCCACGCCGTTCCAGAAGATCGCCGTCTCCGGCACACTCGATGGTAGCCGGGCTGTCGCCTATGCGGACGACGTTCGCGACGATGCCCAAGGCAACGCGGTGATGGGAACGCACCTGGTCGAGCCGCTGCTACGGGCTGGTCAGCCGCCGATCCTGGTTGACCTGGGTTGGGAAGCCTACCCGCCACACCCAATGAGCGGCCCGGCGACCGTGACCGGGTTCATCCGACCGGCGGAGCATCCGACCTGGCTATCGGCAACGGACGATCCCGGTCACCGTCGCTACTACACACTGGATCCGGGGCGCATCGGGTCCTCGCTTGGCCTGCCGGCGCCCGCGCCCTACACCCTGGTCGTGCTAGGCGCGTCGGCGACACCCGACCCGCAGCGGACCCTGCCACGTCCGCCAAACGACCACCTGCAATATGCGATCACCTGGTTCAGCCTGTCCCTGGTCGGGATCGTGATGTTCGGTGCCTACGCGCGGCGCCGTCCTGACTGATATTCAGCGCCCCTGCTGGATCGCCGACAGCAGCCACGGCCCTCCACGGGTCCGGGCGAACGTCCAGAACTCATTGGCGGCGATCCGCTCGTTCGGACTGCCATCCACGACCCGCCCGGTCATGTCCGTGGTCACGTCGATCATCGAGTAGCGCATCGCCACCGTCGCATAATCCTGCGCACCCTCGCTCCACGCCTCCGACAGGTCGCCGCGATCGAGCCGCACGTCGGACACGGCGTTGCGGGTGCCGCGCTGGGCATAGTCCTGCAGCTGCTGGTTGAAGTAGGTGACCATCTCAGGCGTCGCGAGACGCTGCAGGCCGTTGATGTCGGAGCGGGTCCAGGCTGCCTGGATGTTGCGCAGGGTCTGCTCGAACTGCTGGTAGTCGGACTGCGCGATCGCGAGTGGCGGAGCATTGGCGCCGAACCTGGCCGCCTGCGGCGCGGCCCCGAAAGCCGCTTGCGGCATCATGCCGGGGGCGGTGCCGGAAGTGCCCGCCATGCTGCGGGCGCTGGCGCCGGTGAAGCGACGCAGCAGCCAGCGCACCGCGAAGAAGATCAGCGCGAGTTGCAGCAGCAGCCCGAGGAAGCCGCCACCGCCCATGCCGCCGCCGAAGAACCCGTGTCCCAGCAGCAGGCCACCGAGCCCGGCGCCGATGAAGCCGCCGAGCAGCCCGGCTGCCAGCGGGTGCCCGCGTCCGGCGAAGCCGCCAGCCAGGGGCGAGCCATAGCCGTTGCCGTACGGGCGCGACGTCATGCTCCGGCTGAACGGCGAGGCGCCACCCGGCAGCACCTGGGTCGGCGCCGGCGCGCTGTAGGTGCGGCTGCCGCGGCTGCCGAACGACATGCCGCCCCCCGGACGCGCATCGGCTGCCACCGAGGCCAGGCCCAAGCCAGCGAGCAGCAGCAGCGCCGCGACGGCGCGGGAGAGGCGGAACCAGGAGCGTTGCGGATTGGTGTTCATGATGCTTCCAGATGGTGCGTGGACGTCGAGGCGGCAACAGGCGATGCGGCGAGTTCGAACCAGGGGCACCATCGCGCGATCAGGCGAAGACCCTATACCCTGCCATCCCTCTCACCGCCTGCCTCGAGGTGACACCATGCCGGATCCGGACGATATCCTGCCCTCCTCGAGCCGGGTGCTGCCGGCGTCCTCCATCGACCGGGGTCGTGTGGAGGCAGGCCGCGTCCGGTTCCAGAACTGGCGCGGAGAGGCGGACCGGCCGGAGCCGCCGCCGCCTGCGCCGCTGCCGCCCGACCGGCGCGTCGGCTTCGCCATCCTGGGCCTCGGTCGGCTGAGCCTCGGCGAGATCCTGCCCGCCTTCGCCGCCTGCCACCAGGCGCGTCCCGTGGCGCTGATTTCCGGCGATGCGGACAAGGCCCGCGTCGTCGGGGGGCAGTACGGCATCCGCGCGGACAGGATCCTCGACTACTCGGATATCGGCCGCCTTGCCGACTTCCGGGACGTGGGGGCCGTCTACGTCGTCACGCCGAACGGCCTGCATCGGGAGCACGTCCAGGCCGCGGCAGACGCCGGCAAGCACGTCCTGTGCGAGAAGCCGATGGCCAATACCAGCGACGAGGCGCGCCGGATGGTCGCCGCCTGCAGGTCGGCCGGCGTCAAGCTCATGATCGCCTATCGCTGCCAGTACGAACCGTACAACCGCGCCGCCATCGACCTGATCCGCTCCGGCGCGTTGGGCGCGGTCCGGCTGGTCGAGGCGACGAACACGCAGGTCCAGGGTCCGGCCGACCAATGGCGTCTCAAGGCGCCGATGGCCGGCGGCGGCGTGCTGCCCGACATCGGCCTCTACTGCCTCAACGGCGCCCGCGCGATGCTCGGCGAGGAGCCAGTCGAGGTCTTCGGCCGGATCGTGCGGCCGCCGGGCGATCCGCGCTACGACGTGCTCGACGAGACCATCGCCTTCATGCTGCGGTTTCCCTCCGGTGCGCTGGCGAACTGCGCCGCCAGCTACGGCGCTCACGAGAGCAAGGACATGCGCCTGCGCCTCGAGCGCGGCTGGATCGATCTGGAGAACGCCTTCGCCTACAAGGGACAGCGCATGCGTGTGGCTCAGCGGCAGGGCGACATCGAGTGCGTCGAGGACCGCCGCATCCCCGCCGGTAACCAGTTCGCGAACGAGATCGACCATTTCGCCGGCTGCATCATGCACGACCGGACGCCACGCACGCCCGGCGAGGAAGGGGTGCGTGACCATGTCATCATGGAGGCGATCTACCGCTCCGCCCGCGAAGGTGGCCCGGTCGTCCTGCCCACGGACGGCCCCTGATGCAATGGCTCCTGGTTGGCCTCGCCGCGCTGGCCGGGCTGACGAACCCGATCCAGTCCGCGGCCAATGCCGGGCTCAACAAGGCGCTGGGGCAGGTCGTGCTGTCTGCGCTCGTCATCTACGGCGTGGCGCTGCTGGCGCTGCTGGTGCTGTCCCCGTTCCTCGGTGTCTCGTCCCGCGGCCTCGGCCAGCGGATCGCCTCGGTTCCCTGGTGGGCCTGGCTGGGCGGCCTCTGCAACCTGACCTTCGTGCTGGCAGGAGCGCTCGCCACCAAGAAGATCGGCTCGGCGACATTCACGATCCTCAGTCTCGTCTGCGCCGTGCTGGTCTCGATCCTGCTCGACCAGCTCGGTGTCCTGGGCCTGGAGCATCGACCGGCGACCCTGCTCCGGCTGCTTGGCGGCGGCCTGGCGGTTGCCGGTGTCGTGCTCGTCTCGTTGTTCTGAAGCCATCGGCGACGCAGACGGAAGCCCGGTTTCCAGCGCCGCCCGCACAACTAGCTTCGTAGCTCTTCGACCATGCGCTCGATCTGCCCGATGACGATGCCGGGCTGGTCGAGCTGGATGTAGTGACCCGCATGCCGCACGACGATGTTGACCCCGTTGCTCGAGAGAGCGGCGAGGCGATCGTGGCCTGCGTTCCAGGCATCCGCCTCGCGCGCCAGCTGGCCCGGAGTAAGGCCAGGCAGCCCGGAGCCGTCGCCATGCGTGAGAACGACCAGTGGGAGTGCCGCGAGCGAGGCCGGGACGCGTCCGGCCTCCACATCGTCCCTGGTCTTCCCGCCGGACGCCGCCACATTGGCATTTCGCAGCTCCGAGCCGACGGCCAGCTCATACGACGCGGTCATCGCCTCCCGATTCGACTCGCGGTGCACGTCGGGATCGGCGTTCGGGGGATTGTCCAGGCATTCGGACTTTGCTTCGGCCGGCAAGGCGAGCAGGCCGCGTTGCGCGAGCGCGATGCAGCGGTCCTGCGCGGCGATCTGCGCTGCCTGCCAGGCCGCGAGCCGCTGCGCCGCCGCCGGGCCGAGCGCGCGCGCGATCGCCGCCGTCTGGCCCCTGAAGGCCGGATCGACCAGCACCAGGCCCGCGACGTCGCGCGGGTAGGTCTGGGCATACATCGTCGCATAGAGACCGCCAAGCGAGTGACCTACCAGCACGACCCGCCCGGGGATGTTTGCCGCGTGCAGCAGCGCGTGCAGGTCCGACACGGCATTGTCGGCATCGGCCGGCTGATCGGCCGGGTCGCTGTACCCGTAGCCGGCCCGATCGTAGGCACAGGCCGTGGTGACCCTGCCGATCGCCGGCTGCACGCGGCGCCAGTCGAACGCGCTGCTGCCAAGGCCGGCCAGGAAGATCGTGGTCGGCTGCCCGTGGCCGATGCAGATCAGGTTGAGCCGGCGGTGGCCATCGACGGGCACAAGCCGCTGCGGACGCCCGTAGGTCGCCGCAACGAAGTCCTGCGGCTCGGCGCTCGCGCCATGCGCGAACAGGCCGAGGAGCACGCCCGTGCGGACGATGGTGCGGAGGGAACGGCGCATGTCAGGCCTTCTACATTGCGTTCGGCGGCCGCGACGGTGGCGCAGAACTTGCGTCGATCCGGAGACTTCGTGCCAGCAAAACAGGAGGCTCCGCATGGCGGTGACGGTTCCACGGATCGATATCGGCGGCCTGTACTCGTCCGATCCCGACGAACAGGCGCGTGTCGCCGCCGAGATCGGCCGCGCCGCCGACGAGATCGGCTTCTTCTACGCGGTCGGCCACCATGTGCCGCCGGATACCATCGAGGCGGCGCGTCGCAAGGCCTCCGAATTCTTCGCGCTTCCTCTCGCCGACCGGCTGAAGATCAAGTCGGACCGCAACAATCGCGGCTACCGGGAGCTTGGCGACAACGTGCACAAGAGCGGGCGGCTGTTCGCGCGCGACAGCTTCGACCTGGGTTATCCGGTCACCGCCGACGATCCGGAGGTGCTGGCCGGAACGCCGCTCTATGCCGAGAACAAGTGGCCTGACCTGCCGGGCTTCCGGGACGCCCTGCTGGCCTATTACGAGGGCTCGCTGCAGGTCGGGCTCAGGATCCTGGAAGGCTTCGCGCTGTATCTGGGTCAGCCCGCGGACTGCTTCAGCCGTCACTTCACCAGGCCGGTGGCGGACATGGTGATCAACCACTACTTCCCGCACGAGCAGGCGCTCAGCATCGGCGCCACCGAGATCGCCTCGGGCGCGCATACCGACCACGGCATCGTCACCATCCTCTGGCAGGACGAGGTCGGCGGCCTGGAAGTGCTCGACAAGGCGGGGGAGTGGGTCGCGGTGCCACCGGTCCCCGGCAGCTACGTGATCAATGTCGGCGAGCTGATGAAGCGCTGGACCAACGGGCGCTTCCGGGCGACCGTGCATCGTGTCGTGCACCGCCAGGATGTCGACCGGCTGTCGATGCCGCTGTTCTGCAACCCGAACTTCCATACGGTGGTGGATCCCCGCCAGCTTGGTATCCCGGACGCCGAAGCGCGGTTCAGCGCGGTCGGGTCCGGCGCGTTCCTGACCTCGCGTTTCCAGGCGACCCGTAAGTCGTGGGGTGCGGAGAGGCGCGAGCCCGCGGAACCCGCCGACGCCGAGATCGACATGGCGGCGGAGTACTAGGCTTCTCGTTGCGGCCGCCGAAGGTCAGCCGGCGGGCGGCCGCGCCCGGCTTATCTGGGCGGAGAGGTCGGCAAGCTTCGCGAGGAACCTCTCCAGCACCGGCGATCTGTTCAACCTGTGGAAGGCGAGCATCAGATCGATCTCCGGCGGCTCGCCCGAGAGGGGTCGGCTGACGATGGACGCCGGCAGGTGGTTTTCGATCGAGGCCGGCAGCAGCGCGACGCCTCCGGTCGACGCAACCAGGGAGATCGCCATGGCGAAATTGTCGATCTCCAGATGCGGCATGATGCGCACGCCGGACCGCTCGAGATAGCCCTGCACGACGCTGCGCAGGATGCGTGGCACCGGCGAGATCCCGATGAAGATCTCTCCGGCCAGCTCATGCGGATCGATCGAAGACCGGGCGGCCAGCCGGTGGTCGCCGCGCAGGATCGCCACCAGCTTCTCCCTGACGACGAACCTGTATTCGAGATCCGGGTCCGGCTCGCGCCGCACGAACGCGATGTCCAGCTTGCCGCGCCGGACATCGTCCGCGAGATCGACGGAAAACCCGCCAAAGATCCGGACCTCCAGGGAGGGCAACTCGTCGCGCAGGATGTTCGTCGTGGGCGGGATGCAGTCCACCTCGTGGCCGGTGAGGAAGCCGACCGCGAACACCGGCTTCGCCGGCCGGGCGATGCGCCGGGCGGTGGCGACCGCCGCCTCCGCCTCGACCAGCGCCAGCCGCGCGTGATCCAGGAATGCCTGTCCCGCCTCGGTAAGCGCGATCCCCCGCACGCTGCGGCACAGAAGCTGCGCGCCGACTTCACGCTCGAGGTCGCGGATCTGCCGGCTGAGCGAGGGCTGCGACGTGTGCAGCCGGTTCGCGGCCGCGTGCCTGAGGCTGCCCTGCTCGGCGACCGCCACGAAGTAGCGGAGGTGCCTGAGCTCCATCGCCCGCCCTATGCCTCCCGGGTATCGGCTCGTCCAGACAAAGTCTTATTCGTGGCGCGCCGGTTCGCCTAGGTGTTCGAGGGGCTTCCAGAGACAACGGAGCGCAAGAGAGCGCCAGCAAGAGGGATTCGAACGATGCCAGGCCTGACCGGCAAGACGGCTTTCGTGACAGGTGGCTCGCGCGGGATCGGCGCCGCGATCGCGAAGCGGCTCGCGGCCGATGGCGCGACCGTGGTGATTACCTATACCAGAGGGGCCGAGGCGGCGAGCGAGGTCGTCGGCGCGATCGAGCGCGCGGGCGGCAAGGCGATGGCCCTGCAGGCCGATGCCGCCGATCCCGAGGCCGTGACGGCTGCGATCGAGAAGACGGTCTCGGCCTATGACCGGCTCGACGTGCTGGTCAACAATGCCGGCACCGCCATCCCCAAGCCGTTCGAGGAGGCTACCCTTGAGGAGCTGGACCGGGTGATCGACATCAACCTCCGCGGCACGCTGATCGCGACCCAGGTGGCGCTGCGGCACATGCGCGACGGCGGCCGCATCATCATGATCGGCTCCTGCGTCGGCGAGCGCATGATGACGCCGGGGCTGGCTGCCTATGCGGCGACCAAGGGCGCCATCAAGATGTTCACGCAGGGCCTGTCGCGGGAAGTCGGCGCGCGCGGCATCACGGTCAACAACGTCCAGCCCGGCCCGATCGACACCGACCTGAACCCGGCTGCCGGCGATTGGGCAACGCCGCAGATCGCCAACACCGCGCTCAAGCGCTACGGCCATGTCGAGGATATCGCGGCCATGGTGGCCTTCGTCGCAAGCCCGCAGGCGGGCTACATCACGGGCGCCAGCCTGACCGTCGACGGGGGCACCAACGCGTAGAGCTACGCCCCTGCCACCGTCATCCCGTCGATCCGGATCGACGGCGCGTCGGTGCCGCGCCGGAACACCAGGTCGTTGGCCGGGGTCATCTCGGCCAGCATCGGCAGCAGGTTGCCCGCCACGGTGATCTCGGCCACCGGCTCGGCCAGCGCGCCGTTGCGGATCATGAAGCCGGAGGCGCCGCGGCTGTAGTCGCCGGTGATGCCGTTGACCGCGGAGCCCATCATCTCGGTGATGTAGAGGCCCTCGGTGATGTCGGCCATCAGCTCGACCGGCGTGAGGGCGCCCGGCGACAGGCTGAGATTGGTGGTGGACGGCCCGGGCGGCGAGGAGGGTCCGCGTGCCGCATGGCCGTTGGTGACGAGGCCAAGCTGGCGCGCGCTGCGGCCGTCCAGCACCCAGCTCTGCAGGATGCCGTCCTCGACCAGCACGAGCGGGCCGGTCGCGACCCCTTCGCCATCGAACGGCCGCGAGCGCAGGCCGCGCCGGCGACGCGGGTCGTCGGTCACGCGTAGTCCCTCGCGGAGGATGCGGGTGCCCATGCGCTCCTTCAGGAAGGAGGTGCCGCGCGCCACCGCAGCGCCGTTGATCGCGCCGGAGAGATGGCCGAGCAGGCTGCCGGACACGCGCGGATCATAGATCACGGGCATCTGCCCGGTCTTCGGCTTGGTCGGGTTCATCCGGGCGACCGCGCGCTCGCCGGCGTTGTGACCGATCACGGCGGGGTCATCGAGATCCTCGAGAAACACCACGCCGTGATAGTCGTAGTCGCGCTGCATGTCGGTGCCGGCGCCGGCCAGCACGCTCGCCGAGATCGAGTGGCTGGTGCGGGCATAGCGGCCGGAGAAGCCGCGCGAAGTCACCAGCACCACCTCGGAGCGGCCGAAGCTGGCGGAGGCGCCCAGCGAGTTGGCGACGCCGGGCACCGCAAGCGCCGCCGCCTCGGCCACGCCGGCGCGCGCCGCCAGGGCGGCGACGTCCGGCTCGACCGGGTCCTCGAGCTCGAGGCCGGCGGCGTCGAAGATCCCGGGAGCGGACTCGTCGCACAGCCCGGCCCAGCGATCCTCCGGCACCACCCGCGCCATCGCGATCGCCTGCTCGGCCAGCGCCTGGAAGCGGCTCGGATCGATGCTGGTGGCCGAGACGATGGCGCTGCGCTGGCCCACGAACACGCGCAGCCCGACATCGCTGCTCTCGGACCGCTCCAGCTCCTCGGTCTTGCCCTGGCGCACCTGCACGCCGAGCGCGGTGCTGCGTATCAGCACCGCGTCGGCCGCGTCGGCGCCGCTGGCGGTGGCGAGCGCGACCAGCCGCTCGATCAGGCTCTCGCCGCCTGCGCCGATGCCGGCCCCGCTCATGCCGCGAGCTTGTCCGCAATGGCGCCGAGCGTCGGAATGTGCGTGCCCGGGCCCACCGAGGCAAGCGTCGGCTTGCCGCGGAACAGGCGCGCGGCGGCGCGCTGCACGTCCTCGATGGTGACCGCGTTCAGCTTGGCCACCGTCTCCTCGGTCGGGATCAGCCGGCCGAAGATCTGCAACTGGCGGGCAAGCTGCTCGCAACGGCTGCCGGTGGATTCCAGCGACATCAGCAGGCTCGACTTCACCTGGGCGCGGGCGCGGTCGAGCTCGTCCTGGCGGATCGAATGCTGCACCTTGTGCAGCTCCTCGATGGTGACCGGCAGCAGCTCGCGCGCCTCGTCCTCGCCGGTGCCGGCATAGATGCCGAACAGGCCGCCATCCATGAACGGCGAGTTGAACGAATACACCGAGTAGACCAGCCCGCGCTTCTCCCGGATCTCCTGGAACAGCCGCGACGACATGCCGCCACCGAGCAGGGTGGCGAGCAGCAGCACCGGATAATAGTCGGCATGGCCGTAGCCGACGGACGGGAAGCCCAGCACGACATGCACCTGGTCGAGCTCGCGCTGCTCGCGGAACTCGCCGCCCTGATACGAGCCGGGGAGCAGCGCGTCCGGCGTGCTGGTGGTCAGCCCGGCGAAATGCTGCTGGGCCAGGGCGACGACCTGCTCGTGGTGCAGGTTGCCGGCGGCGGCGACCACGACATTGCCGGTGGTGTAGTGCTGGCGCATGTAGGCGGTCAGAGAGCTGCGCTGCATGTTGCGGATCAGGCTGTCGGTACCGAGCGTCGGCCGGCCCATCGGCTGGCCCGGGAACGCGGTCTCCTGGAAATGGTCGAAGATGATGTCGTCCGGCGTGTCGTTGGCCTGGCCGATCTCCTGCAGGATCACACCACGCTCGCGCTCGAGCTCCTCGGGCGCGAAGCTGCTGTTGGTCAGGATGTCGCCGATGATGTCGGCGCCGAGGGCCAGGTCCTCCTTCAGCAGCTTCACGTAGTAGGCGGTCTGCTCGCGTGCGGTGTACGCGTTGATGTGGCCGCCGACATTCTCGATCTCCTCGGCGATCTGCGCCGCCGTGCGGCTGGCGGTGCCCTTGAAGGCCATGTGCTCGAGGAAGTGCGAGACGCCGTTCTCTTCCGCCGCCTCGTTGCGGGTGCCGCTCGCGACATAGGCGCCGAACGAGACGGTTTCCACGCGGTCCATGCGCTCGCTGACGACGAGCAGGCCGGAGGGCAGGCGGGTGACGTTGATGAGGTCGTTCATAGGGTTCCTAGGAGGGAGCAGGAAGCGGTCGTTCGATCAGGCGGCGTTCTTGAACAGGGCGGCGCGTACCGCGGCCTCTACGGCGTCGAGTTGGTTCGGCACGCGCCGGTAACGTTCCTCACGCTCATACAGGTCCGCGAGGTGCGGCGGCAAAGCCGGAATGATCCCCGTCGCCAGCCGGATCGCCTCGGGAAACTTCGCCGGGTGGGCGGTGCCCACGGCGATGGTGGGAATGCCGGCGACCGCGTGCCGGCGCCCGGCCTCGATGCCGATGATGCTGTGCGGGTCGGCGAGGTAGCCGGTGTCGGTGTGCAGGTGGCGGATGGCGGCGGCGGTGGCCTCGTCGTCCAGGCTCAGGCCGTGGAACAGGGTGCTGGCCCCACGCCAGGCCTGCTGCGGCACCTGCATGCGGCCGCTGGCGCGAAACCCGGTCATGATCCGTGTGCAGGCGTCCGCATCGCGGTCGAGCAGCTCGAACAGCAGCCGCTCGAAATTCGAGCTGACCTGGATGTCCATCGACGGTGACAGGCTGGGCATGACCGGTCGCATGCTCATGTCGTTGGAAGCGAGGAAGCGCGACAGGATGTCGTTGCGGTTCGAGCCGATGGCGAGGTGGCGCACCGGCAGGCCCATGCGCCGCGCCGCCCACGCCGCCAGCACGTTGCCGAAATTGCCGGTCGGCACCGCGAAGCAGACCTCGCGGTCCGGCGCGCCGAGGGCGAGTGCCGCCGCGACATAGTACGGGATCTGCGCCGCGACCCGCGCCCAGTTGATCGAGTTCACCGCCGAGAGCTGCATCTCGGTGCGGAACGGCGCGTCGGCAAACATCGCCTTCACCAGGTCCTGGCAATCGTCGAAGCTTCCCTCGACGGCGAGGTTGTTTATGTTGGGCGCCAGCACCGTGGTCATCTGCCGGCGCTGCACCTCGCTGGTGCGTCCCTCCGGATGCAGGATCACCAGCTGCAGGCGATCGCGGTCGCGGCAGGCCTCGATGGCGGCCGAGCCGGTATCGCCCGAGGTGGCGCCGATGATCGTGACACGCGCATCCTCGCGTGCGAGCACGTGGTCGAACAGCCGCCCAAGCAGCTGCATCGCCATGTCCTTGAAGGCCAGCGTCGGGCCGTGGAACAGCTCCTGGACGAACAGGTCGCGATCGAGCTGCACCAGCGGCACGATGGCAGGGTGGTTGAAGCCCGAATAGGCCTCGCCGCACAGGCGGCCCAGCGTGCCGGCATCGATCGAGCCGGCGGTGAACGGGGCAAGGATGCGCGTCGCCAGCTCCGCGTACGGCAGCCCGCGCAGCGCGCGCCACTCGTCCGGCCGCAGGGTCGGCCACGCTTCCGGCACGTACAGGCCGCCATCCTCGGCGAGGCCGGCCAGCAGCACGCCCGCGAAGTCGCGGACCGGGGCCTGGCCGCGGGTGGAGATGTAGCGCATCGCGTTGCTCATGTGCTGCCACACATAGCGTTGGCCGGAGCCAAAGCGAAGGGCGGGCCGCTAACGATGCACAGGTGTCGCCGGCGGCGCGGGCAGACGGAGTGCGAAGAGCTGCACCGGATACTGGATCTGCGAGTGGCCGTGATGGAAGGGTGCGGCCCGGTCGAGCTGCGGCACCGGCAGCGTCAGCACCCCGTCGCGCAGGAACGGTGCATCGGCCCAGTGCAGGCGCGGATCGTGGATGAGGGTGGTCAGCACCCGGTGGCTGTCCAGGCTCAGCACGCTGTCGTTCTCGACGTCGTCCAGATAGAGCGTGCCGTCCGGTGCGATCGCCGTCCCGCCGAGGGCGGGCGTGTCGTACCAGAACTGGACGCCGGCCGCGACCGCCTGCGGCGTCGCCCTGGGGTCGTCGAGGAGTGCTGTCGGGATGCGGTAGAGCGGGCCGCCCAGCGGCTGATAATAAAGATACGCGCCGTCGGGCGTCACCTCGAGCTGGTCCGCATTGATCATCACCGAGTGGTTGTCCGGACCCTTCAGGGTCTCCCCGTCGACCACGATCGGACGTTGCGCCGTGGTCGAGGGATCGTGGTCGAGCAGCCGGCGGGCGTTCCCGGTGGTGAGGTCGAGCACGATCAGGCCGGGTGCGCCGGCGTCGGTGATGTAGGCGAGGCTGCCGTGGAAGCGTACGTCGTCGATCATGCTCTTCGGCTGGAGCACGTCGGGCGGCAGGACATAGACGCGGGTGACCGTGTTGCTGGCGAGGTCCATGCGAACCAGCTTGGTCGCCCCAGGCAGCAGCGGCTTGCCGAAGCCCGGCGCTCCGGTATCGACCGCCCACAGGCTGTTGTCCGAAGCCAGGTGCACCGCGTTGAGCCCGACGAAGCCCTGCGCCGGATCCGACTTGCCGGCGCTGCTCCACTCGTTCCAGGCCCCGCCGGGATAGGCGGCGATGCTGTTGTCATGGCCGAGCACCGCCAGCGACGGGCCCGGCGTGCCGGTGATGCGCGGGAACTCGACGAAGACGCGGCCATCGGGTGCGATCGCCACGCCGTTCCAGGCCAGCTTGTCGGCGCTGCCGACGAGGGTCAGCGGGTCGGCTGGCGGTGCCGGAGCCGGCGTGCCCGGAGCACGCGTGCCCGGAGCGTGCGTGCCCGGAGCCTGCGTACCCGGAACCTGCGTGCCCGAAGCCTGGGATGCGGCAGGCGCTCCCGGGCCTGGCCGTGTCGATGGTCCCGGCCCGGAAGCCCCGGTCGCGGGCACCGGCTGGCGGGGGGGATCAGCGCGCGACATGTCCGGCACGGCCGCGAGCGTCGCGACGAGCGACAGCCGGAGCGCGATCGACACGACCTCATGCAAGCGTGACAGACCGTTTACATCGCGAGCAGAACCAGGTCGCCGGACGCGCTTTATCAGCCTCATAGGCAATATGATCCACATCGGGCAGAGGGTGCCGTGGCAAAACTGGTCTTGATCGCGGGCATGCTGGTCACGTTCGCCTTTGGCACCGTCATCGTCACCGAGGGCGGTGCTCCTGTCCCGGCGTCGCTGACATACGCGGCAAACTGACCGGTTCAGGCGGCGGCAAGGTAGCGTCGCCTCAGGTGGCGCTGGTAGGTCGACGCCGAGAGCGGCGCTCCGGTCGCATCCTCGACCAGGATTGACGTCGTGACCAAGCTCCCCCGCTCGTGGACATGCATGCGCAACCAGGCGAGGAGCGGCGTGAAATCGCCCTGTGCCAGGCGGCCGGAAATGGTTGGTTGCACGCGGCAGGCTGCGTCGAACAGCTGCGCCGCGGTGATCGCCCCGAGCGTGTAGGTCGGGAAATAGCCCCACAGCCCGGCCGGCCAATGGATGTCCTGCAGGCAGCCGCGGCGGTCGTCCGGCACGGTGATACCGAGCAACTCGCGGATTCCGGCGTTGAAGGCCTCCGGCAGGTCGGCCAGGGCGAGGTCGCCGGCGATCAGCGCGGTCTCCAGCCGGTAGCGCACCAGCACATGCGCGGGATACGTCACCTCGTCCGCATCGACCCGTATGAGTCCGGGTGCAACGCGGGTCAGCCGGCGATGCAGGTTGTCCGGCTCCCAGGCCGGGCCGTCGGTGCCGAACGCCTCGCGCAGCATCGGTGCCAGGAACTCGACGAAGGCACGCGAGCGGCAGGCCTGCATCTCGATCAGCAGCGACTGGCTCTCATGCATGGTCATGCCGCGTGCCCGCCCCGCCGGCTGCGCCAGCCACTCGCGCGGCCGGCCCTGCTCGTAGAGCGCATGCCCGGTCTCGTGCAGCACGCCCATCAGGCTGCTGCCGAAATCGGTGTCGTCGTAGCGCGTGGTGATGCGGACATCGTCGGTGGCGCCGCCGCAGAACGGATGCGTGCTGGTATCGAGCCGGCCGCGCTCGGTGTCGAAGCCCAGCGCGCGCATCAGGCGGCCGGCGAGGGCGAACTGCCGCTCGACCGGGAACGGGCCGTGCAGCGGCAAGGTTGCCGGTTGTCCGGCCTGGTACTCGAGCACCTCGCCGAGCAGCGCGGGCAGGCCGGCCCGGAGGTCGGCGAACACCGGGTCGATCAGCGCCATCCGGTTGCCGGGGTCGTACAAATCGAGCAGGGCGTCATACGGGGCGAGGCCCAGCGCGGCGCCCTTGGCCTGCGCCACCTCACGCTGGCGCAGCAGCACCTCGCCCAGCAGGGGCAACAGCCCCTTGAAGTCGCTGCGGGCGCGTGCCTCCCGCCACGCCCGCTCACAGGCGGAATTGGCGCGCGAGGCCGCGTCCACCAGATCGGCCGGCACCGCCGCGGAGTGCGCGTGCAGGCGGCGCATCTCGGCGAGGTTGGCGCGCTGCCAGGGATCGAGGCCGCCGGCGCTGTCCGCATCGGCCGCGGCATCCTGCAGCAGGTCCGGCATGTCGGGCGCGGTGATCAACTCGTGCGCGATCACCGAGAGCGTCGCGACCTGGCCCGCGCGCTGCCCCGCGGCGCCGGCCGGCATGATGGTGTCGTTGTCCCAGTTCAGGATGCCGAGCGCGCCCTCGACATCGCTGATCCGGGCAAAGCGCTTCTCCAGTGTCCGGTACGCCTGCATCCTGCCCGCCTCAAGCTGTGTCGTGCCCACTCTTAAGCAGGGCATGGTGCAGGCACCATGCCCGCGAGCCATAACAGGAGCCGCACGCCAGCGGATAGGAGCGGACTTGCCGGGGAGCGCAGCAGGTGACCATGGGCGACGGCGTGAGGCCGACCGGCTGGCGGCGCAGGCGATGCGCCTGCATCGCGCCGATCCGGGTGGGCACCGCCTCGATGAAGCCGAGCGCCTGTGGCAGGCGGCGCTGGCGCAGGTGCCATCGCATCCGGCCAGCCTGCACGGGCTCGGCTGCGCGGCGCAGGCCCGTGGGCGCCCAGACATCGCCATCGGGCTGATCGGGCAGGCGGTCGCCGCCGAGCCCGGGCACCCCGACTACACCATCTCGCTGGGGCTCGCGCTGCTGCAGCAGGGCCACCTCGAGGAGGCGCGCGCGGCGCTGCGCGTCGCCTGCCTGCGGGCGCCGCGTGATCCGCGCGCGCTCCGGGCGCTGGCGCAGGCGCAGCGGCGGCTCGGCCAGATGCGGGACGCCGGGGACACCCTGCGCCGCGCCGTGGCCCTCGATCCCGAGGATGCCGCGGGCTGGCTGTCGCTCGGCGGCGTGCTGCAGGCCGAAGGACAACTGGCCGAGGCGGCCACGGCCTTCCGCGAGGCGACGCGGCGCTCGCCGGGCGATCCGCTGGGATGGCACGCGCTGGCGGCCGTCCTCGGCCAGTCGGGCGATGTGGATGCTGCCGAGCAGGCGTTCCGGAAGGTGTCGGTGCTGCTGCCGGACGACGCCGCGGCGCAGGCAAATCTCGCCATTGCCCTGTGGGCGCAGGATCGCCTCGAGCAGGCCGAGCCGCTGTTTCGCGCGGCACTCGACAAGGTGCCGGACGACCCGCCGACCCTAAGTGGCCTCGGACTGGTGCTGCTCGGATCCGGCGAGACGGTCGAGGCGGAGGCGGTGCTGTCGCGGGCCTCCGGGCTGGCACCCGGAACGGCGGCGATCGCGATCAACCATGGCACGGCGCTCGCGTCCCTGGAGCAGCGCGCGGAGGCGGAGGCGGTGTTCGCGGCGGTGCTGGCCTGCGAGCCCGGCAACCACTCAGCCCGATTCAACCACGGCACCGCGCTCCTGGCCCGCGGCGCCCTGGCGGAGGGCTGGGCCGGCTTCGAGGCGCGGCGGCAGCTCGGGCCGGCGATGATGCGCAAGGACAGGCTGCCCGACTGGGACGGCAGCGAGGGATCGGGACGCGTGCTTATCCGTGCCGAGCAGGGCCTGGGTGACACGATCCAGTTCCTGCGCTGGGTCAAGGTGGCCGCCCGGCGCGCGCCGCTCCGCCTCGAGCTTCCTGCCTCGATGCTGCGGCTCGCACGACAGTCCGGTCTCGACGGGAGCACCGCCGGCGGGCACGACATCGAACTGCAGGCCGTGGGGGAAGGCGCACCCGGCTGTGTCGTCGAGGCGGGCCTGTTGAGCCTGCCGCACGTCTTGCGCCATCCGGCGCCGCCGCCATCCTGCCTGCTCGCGGATGCCGGGCGGGCGGCCAGCTGGCGCGAGCGCCTCGGCGGCTCGCCGACCTCAAGGCTGATCGGCCTGTGCTGGGCGGGCTCCAGATCCTATCGCTTCGATCGCCTACGCTCGATGCCGCTTGCGGCCCTGGCGCCGCTTGGCCGTGTCCCGGGCCTGCGCCTGGTTTCCCTGCAGACCGGTGATGCGGCCGCGCAAGCCGATCCGCCGGGGATGGTGCTGCAGCGTCCGGAGCTGGGCGGCGACTGGGGGGAGACGGCGGCACTTGTGGCGTCCCTCGACCTGGTGATCAGCGTGGATACCGCGGTAGCGCATCTTGCCGGATCGCTGGGAAGGCCGGCCTGGCTGCTGGATCGTTTCGGTGGCGATTGGCGTTGGGGCGATGGTTTCCAGCACGGGGCAAGCTGGTATCCAAGCCTGCGCCGGTTCGGCCAGGAGCGCTGGTCGCCGCGAGCCTCGGCATGGGATGCGGTGGTGTTTCGTGTCCGCGATGCGCTGGCGAGCGACTTCGCGTAGAGACTGTGCATCGCCGACAAGGATTGCGAGGTAGCACATCGCGACGCCGCCCAGGGGATCGGGTTTCGCGATCTGGTCAGCGACGAGCGCCATCCCGACCAACGCGCCGGCGGGAAGTTCGCGTTCAGGCGCTATGGGTCACCGCGATCAGGCCGGAGGCGGTGGCCGCCGTCGTCGTTGCCACGACACCATGCAGGATGCTGCCGCTGGACAGCTTGGTGAAGTCGTAGGTCGCAGTCTGCGAGGATCCGTCGAGCGACAGGCGGAGGACGTGGGCGCCGGCAGCCACGTCGGCGATCTGCATGCTGAAGGCGCCGTCCGGCATGTTGTCCCAGAGTGTGCCGATGTAATGCCCATCCAGCGTTTCGCGCATAGTTGCGGAAGACCCGGTTTCCTTGTCACCGGCCATGATCAGGTGTCCGTTGGTCTCGGTGAGGGACGCGATCGACAAGCCGCTTGCCGGTGTCGCGGGCGGGGTGACCGGGGCAACCGGCGTGACCGGGATGTTGGCGCCGGTTACGAACTTCATCGAGGCCTGCAGGCTCGATCCGTCCAGGGTGAGCAGCATCGTGTGACTGCCCACGCTGACATCGTTCACGGTGAAGTCGAACTTGCCGTCCGGGGCATTGTCTTCGACGGCCCCCACATAGTGTCCGTCGATCGTCTCGCGTATCGTGGCAGCCGAGCCGCTTTCCTTGTCTCCGACGACAACGAGGTGATTGTCGAGCTCCGTAATCGAGCTGATGGTGAAGGAGGTTCCCGCGACCGGAACGACCGGGACGACCGGTGTGACGGGAGGCGGTGCGACCGTGCCCGACCCCGTCTCGCGGGCTAGCTGCGCCGAAATCACGCTGGCCGCACCGCCCTGGGCGGCGACGTCCGCGGCAGAAGTGTATTGCGCCTCGGTGACATACATGCCGACCGGGCTGGTTTCGGTCTCCGCACCCATGCCCATCACTTCGTCGTTGCCGCCATGCGCCGTGTCTTTCGGCACGGAGGCGCCGCTGACCTGGTAGATCTGCTTGCCGTCGATGGAGAACGTCAGCGAGTTCGCTTCCCAGTCCATCGAGTAGACGTGCAGCTTTGTCAGGTCGATGCCGGTGGTGCTATGGAAACTCTGGCCATCGTTGTTGCTGGCGTTGTTGTAGTAGTGCAACGTACTCTGCTCGATTCCGTTGCTGCCCCAGGTCTCCAGCATGTCGAGTTCGGTGAGAACGCCGGGCTTGGAACTGTCGAGCCACGTATTGTCTGCGCGCCAGAGCAGCAGGTAGTCACCGCCGGGCTGGTTGGCGTATTCATAGCGCGCCGTGTAGCTGTAGACGCCGTAGCCGTCACCCGCGCTGTTCCCGGCCGCGGGCTGCATGATGCCCATCGCGGTATAGTCGCTGCCGGACGATCCCATCCAGAGGCCGTCCGACGACAGCGAGTGCTCCGAGTTATCACCCCAGACGTTGCTGAAAGGCGTGTCGTAGAGGTTTGTAGTTGTCTTGAAGTCGACGTCGAATGAACCGTCGGACATGATGGAACCCTTGGTACACAGCTTGAGAAGCACAGCGCAAAGCTGCCTTGCCGTTCCCAAAGTTGCAGTCTGAACATACAGAGCCGCGTGCTGCGGTCTGCGCTACAATAAGCCGTAGTCATGTCGTCGACGCCTCGTGCGTCGCAAGCTTCGGCAGTCTTCGCAGAAACCCGTCAGGGCGTGGATCACGGTCAGAAACTGCTGACAACCTGTTCGGCAGCCAGCGATATTCCTTGCGATCCAGAATGAAGTTTGCTCCGCGCCATTCCTGGCGATCGTTCCGTTCACGACCGATCCTGCTGCCGACAGGCTTAATTTAATCAAGATGTCGCGAGCAACAACTTTCTACATGCGGCATAGCCATTTCGATATCATCACGAAATCGGCAGAGCAGGGTGATCGTTAAACTCTAGGCTTGAGAGTGCGGTATGGCTCCGGGCACGGCTTCATCCAAGCCGAACACGAAACCGTGATGACCAGATGTCCTGTTCGGCAAGGAGCCTTGAGCTGGATGCGGCGTCGTTCGCGCCGCAGCCGACGAAGGCGCGCGGCGCGCGAGCCTTCAGGCCGCCTCGATGCCGTTCTTGCTGCGCCGGACCGCACCCGAGGCCGGCAGCACCACCGCTTCCTCGGCGCGTGTCAGCACCAGCAGCAGCGCCTCGCGCAGGTCGTGCAATTTGCGTTCGTTGCTGACCTTCAGCCCGAACACGTCCTTGACGTAGAACACGTCGACCGCGCGCACGCCGTAGGTGGTGATGTGCGCGGACGCGATCTGCATGCCCTGCTGGCTCATCGCGTCGGTGACGTCGTGCAGCAGCCCGGGGCGGTCGCGGCCGTTCACCTCGATCACGGTGTGGGTGTTGGACGCACGGTTGTCGATCACCACGCGCGGCGGCACGTGGATCGCGCGCATGCGCCGCGCCATCACGCCGCGCGACGCTCGGGCGATCTCTCCTGCGAGATCGAGCCGGCCGGCAAGCGCCTGCTCGACGAGGCTGGACAGCCGGGCGAGGCGGTGCGGCGCATCGAAGGTGCCGTCCGTCGCGTCCTGGATCCAGAACGTGTCGAGCGCCATGCCGTTGGTCATGGTGTGGATGC
>CAXTVI010000046.1:22018-31835 GCA_964247695.1 uncultured Acetobacteraceae bacterium | reverse complement strand
GGCGGGATCCGCACGCCGGTGACCTCTACGTGTTCCGCGGCGCCAGAGGCGACCTGGCCGACACCGACCGACGGCGCCGTCGAGATCTCAGCTGCACAGCTTGCCTGTTGGACGGGATCGACTGGCGGAACCCGCGCCACACCTTCCGGCCCGCCGCTGCCGGATGAGGCCGGAGCTGTCGATTTCAGGAGTCTGCGCCCGGGTTTTGTGATTCCCTGGGCGCCATGGTCAGCGGTTCCGACGCCCTGCCGGACGATGTCGAGGCGCTCAAGGCCGCGCTGCTGGCGATCGTGTCCCACCGCGTGGTGTCGGAGCGGTGTGTCCGAGCAGCGTTGGCTGCTTGGTCAGGCGGCCATCGATGGCAGGCTGACCATGGGATCATCGCTCAGCGGCGCGATGGTTTCCAGTGTCATGTAGCGGGCGCGCTGCACGTGCTCTACCGCGACGGGCTGATCATCGCGCTGCTGGCGCTGCGGCCGCTACGCATGAGGACCTTTGCCGTGATCACGCTGTGGCAGCATCTGAGCCGGCGCGATGGAGCATGGTGTATGACTTTTGCGGCCGAGGACACCAAGACGCGGCAGCCAATGGAGATGGTGTTCCCGGAGGCGCTGGTGCCGGCGCTCGGGCTGTACCTCGAGCACTACCGGCCGGTGCTGCTCGTGGGCAAGTCGGTGCCAGGGCAGGTGCGGCCGCCGACGGAGGCGCTGTGGATTGCCAAGGGCGGCCAAATGATGGGGCAGTCCGCGATCCAGTTTCAGATCATGACCCACATCCGAATCTCTTTCGGGATTGCGCCGCCACCACCGTCGCGATCGAGGACCCGGAGCATGTGCGCATCATCGCGCGCGAATCCTCGGCCACTCGGACCCTGCCATGGCCGAGGAGCACTACAACCAGGCCGGCACCGTGGAGGCTGCCCGGAGCTACCAGAAGATCCTCCAGAAGCTGCGGCGAGGGCCGGGTGAGGGGACTGGCAACCGAGGGAGAGGCGATCGACTTCTGCTCAGCTTGTAACGGTCATGCTTGCACCGCACGCAAGCTACCACGAACACCAAGCGCCGCCGGATCAACCTGTTAGCAGCAAATCAAGGCGATTGCGTTTCCCCGCAACCACCAATCGTCGACCTCCCCAGAACAGACGTTCTGGGGAGTTCTTCGTTCGGGCTCAGGCCGCGTCCGGCATCGTTTCCGACAACCTGCCGCCCAAGCGAACAGGCGCCACGCGCAACGCATGGCCGGTCCGGTCGTCGGTCTCCATGAACAGACCGCACAGGGTCGCGTCGCCCTCCGCCGGACCGAGCCGTTCGGTCGGCATCTTGCGAACGAAGCGTGCCACCGCCGGCTCCTTTGCCATGCCGATCACGCTGTCATAGTCGCCGCACATGCCCGCATCGCTCTGGAAGGCCGTGCCTCCGGCCAGGATGCGATGGTCGGCGGTCGGCGTGTGGGTGTGGGTGCCGACGACCAGCGACACGCGCCCATCGAAGTGATGCCCGAACGCCACCTTCTCGCTGGTCGCCTCCGCATGGAAATCGACCACGATGGCGCCGACGGTGACACCGAGCCGATGCCGCGACAGCAGCTCGCCGACCGCCCGGAACGGGTCGTCGAGCGCATCCATGAACAGGCGGCCCATCGCGTTGATCACCATCGCGCGGCGGCCATCGGCGAGCGTCACCAGCACGCTGCCGGCGCCGGGCGTGCCCGGCGGGAAGTTGATCGGCCGGATGATCCGGGGCGCCTGGCTGATATGGCCGATCAGCTCCTTGCGGTCCCAGGCATGATTGCCGAGCGTGATGACGTCGGTGCCGGCGGCGAACAGGCTGTCAGCCATGGCCGGCGCCAGCCCGAACCCGTGGCTTGCATTCTCCGCGTTCACGATGGCAAGGTCGACGCGCAGTCGCTCCCGAAGTGCGGGTAGCCGCGCCTCCACCAGCTCGCGTCCCGCGCGCCCCACCACGTCGCCGAGAAACAGGATACGCACAGCGCCTTACTCCTCCGGTTGCCGGCTCGGCCGCACCGCACCCTGCTCGGTCACGATCATCGGCAGCCTGATGTCGAACGGGCCATGCGGCACCGCTTCGACCCGCTGGCTGGACAGCGCATAGCCGATGGCGCGCGCCTCTGGCAGGGCGGCCAGGGTTCGGTCGTAATAGCCGCCGCCATAGCCAAGCCGCCAGCCCCGGCGGTCGAAAGCCAGCATTGGCACGAACACGATGTCTGGCCGGTCGAACGACGCTGCGGCAGGATGGGCAGTGCCATGCAGCCCAGCCGTCATCGCGCAGCCAGGTGACCATGGACGAAAGCGGAGCGCCGAGCGGCGCGAAGTCGTCTCGGGCAGCAGCACCAGGCAGCCGCGCTCGTGCAACATGTGCCAGGCCGGCCGCAGATCGACCTCGCCGGGCAACGGCCAGACGCCGCCGACACGCGTTCCGGGCGGGAGCGCGACATGCTCGAGGAGGGCATTGACCAGCCGTGACGCCGCATCCGGGTCTGCTCTCCGGTGGCGGAGCAGCAGAAGCCGGAGCTCGCGCTTTTGCGCGTCGATATCGCTCAGATCGGGCAGGTGCGGAGCCGCCTCGGCCGTTGGACTGTCAGCCTCCCAGAACCCGCATGTGCAGGTGGGCGCCGGGTAACATGGCCAAGAGCCATGACAGAGCCAGCTCCCGTGGAAGTGCTTATCGGCCCGGGGGTTGAATTGCCTGACGCACCAGGCAGCCCCGCCTGATGAAGTTAGTCATGCTCAAGCGCTGCTGCAATGGCTTCCGCGCGCTCGGCAAGATTCGCCAGTTGCCGCTCGCGCCAATCCGCCTGCGCCCGGACCGCTTCCGCCTCCTCGATCATCGCGGCGGTACCCGGCGGCATGCGGTCCGATGCCATGTCATGCAGCTCGTCGGCCATCAGCAGGGCCACCAGGGCGAGCAGCCGTGCCTCGCCGCTCTGTCCGCCGATCGCCTTGATCCGCTCCACCCGGCGATCCACCTGCGAGGCCATCTGCTGCAGGTGCTGCTCCTGGCCATCCTCGCAGCCGACGACATACGCGTAGCCGTTGATCCTGATCGTGACCTGCGCCATCGCCGCCTCCAGCCCTGCCCTCGCCGCTCGTCAGAGCGCCCCGCCTCAATGCGCCGGGTCGCCGGCAGGATGCTCCTGCGCGCCGGATTCGCCCAAGACGTCGCGCAACCGCACGATCAAGGCATCCAGATTGGCGACCAGCACCGGCAGATCCACCGAGGGAGTCGCATTCGCCTCGCGCAGTGCCGATCCGGCCCGTTCGGCGTCCAGGCGTGCCTGCGCCGCGGCTGCTTCGACGTCGCGCAGGGCCCGCACCCCGGTTGCCTCCGCCTCGGTCGCCATCGCCTCGCGACGCTCGACGGCAACCGCGATGCGGCTCAACGCCGCCGCCAGCCGCTCGGCCGGATCCTGTTGCGAACGCTCGTCCGACCCATCCTGGTGCGGCCGATCCTGGTACTGCGACAATGCGAACATCCTCCGAAGCACCGATGTCGTTGCACAGATCGCGTGCAACGATTTGAACGTCAAGCAGCAAGGCAGGCGGCCATGAACGAGGGAACAGCCACGCGCCTCCCTGAGCGTGCCGTCATCATCCACGGACGCGATCAGGCGCTGTTCGCGCTGCAGGCGGCGCCGGGCACTCGCCGCCTGGTCCTGCTGTCGGCCGAAAGTGCCGCCTGTTTCATGGGACCGCTCTGGTGGTCGGCGCTGATGGACAGCCTGCAGGCCGAGATCCTGGAAGCCCGGGCGACCGGCATGCTCGATTGCGGCGCCTCTGCGGGCCGCTGCATGGAGGCGCTGCGGATCGGGTTGCGCCGGCTGGTGCTGTCGCGGGCGTGCCCGCAATTCGAGACCGTCCGGCTGCGAGCCAAGGCTCTCGGCGCCGAACTGGTTGCCGAGCGGCCGGCTTCCCTGGATCTGGCCAGCCTCGATACGCGTCGCGATCGGACAAGCCTGCTGCGGGACTGGCTGTGCGACAACGACGCGCCGCCGTGACAGGCCGCACGGCTTCGTCTAGCTGTCGCGCTGCATTTTCGGCCGGACACAGAAGCATGGCGCCCACTCGAGAGGCCGTACCGGATGGTTGCAGGCTCTATCTGGTGACCCCGCCGGCCCTGGACCCGCTCGCCTTCCGCGACCGGCTGGCCGCAGCGCTCGACGCAGGCGACGTCGCCGCGGTGCAGTTGCGCCTCAAGGATGTTCCGGACGCCTCGGTGATCCACGCTATCGAGGTGCTGCGCCCGGTCGCGCAGGTCCGCGGCGTCGCCTTCATCCTTAATGACCGCCCCGACCTCGCGCGCGAGCACGGCTGCGACGGCGCGCATGTCGGCGTCGACGACATGCCGGCCGCCCGGGCGCGGACGCTGCTCGGCGACCTGCAGCTCGGCGTCTCCTGCTCTGACAGCCGTGATGCCGCGATGCTGGCGGGCGAGAGCGGCGCCGATTACGTGGCGTTCGGGGCGTTCTTCGCGAGCGGCACCAAGCAGACCGACATCCGCGCCGAGACTGACCTGCTGGAATGGTGGTCGGAGGTGATGGAGCTGCCGGTGGTGGCAATCGGCGGCATCACGCCGGCGAACTGCGCCGGCCTGGTGCGGGCCGGCGCCGACTTCCTCGCCGTGGTCAGTGCCGTATGGGACCACCCCGACGGACCGGCCGCCGGGGTGCGCGCGATGAACCACTCGATCGCTGCCGCCCGATAGGCCAGACAGCCTTCAATGGCGGGCACCGACGCCGGTCGAGTAGTCGCCGGGCACATAGGTCAGAGGTGCGGCGGCATTCGACGCCATCTGGATGTCGGGCGTCAGCAGCGACTGCGTCACGTAGAGCACGCCGTTGGATTGCGGCACGTTCGACAGCCAGATCCGGTTGATATGGCCATGCGGGTCGCCCAGCAGCATCTGTCCGGTCGCAGGCTCGATGGAGACGGTCAGCACGTCGTGCCCATTCAGCGTCCGCAGCGCGACCGGACCATGTACGCGCGCGATCATCGACCGCAACCGATGCTCGGGATAGGCACCAGGGACGATGGTGTACGCCATCAGCCGCTGCAGGAAGGGTGCGTCGGCCGGTGACAGCAACTGGCCGCCTGCCGCGTGCTGCTGCTGCTCGAGCGGCGAGTTAGGTGGTGCGAACACGGTGAACGGGCCGTTCCGCTGCAGGGTCTTGAGCAGGCCGGTCCGGTAGAGGACCAGCGCATAGTCGGTCAGCTCGA
Source organism: uncultured Acetobacteraceae bacterium (assembly GCA_964247695.1). Taxonomy (GTDB): domain Bacteria; phylum Pseudomonadota; class Alphaproteobacteria; order Acetobacterales; family Acetobacteraceae; genus Lichenicoccus. The sequence continues at coordinate 26,602 of CAXTVI010000046.1, read as the reverse complement.
GAGAACCCACGATGCTCTCGTCGACGGTGCGATCGGTATAGACCGGCACATCGGCGAAGACGATGTCATCCGAGCTGCCGATGATCGGCAGCGGGTCCTGCCGCGCGCCGCTCTCGCAGGCCGCCAGCCCGGTCAACATGCCAGCCACCAGGAGCGTCCGCCCCGCCACCGCCTTGATACGCCTCATGCTGCCTCTCTCGAACCGCTGCCCCGATTCCATACAGGATACGCAACGGACGTGCGACATCTCCGAGCCGGCACGGAGGGTGCCTCAGCAGCCGTTGCCGCGCAGCGCCCAGGACGATACACGGTCGTTCGTGACCTCGAAGGTCGTGGCGCACACCGAGTTGTAGTAGGTCGGCGGGAAGCCCCCGAACCCGCCATAGCCCCCGTAGCCACCATACCCCCCGAACCCGCCGTAGCCGAAGCCACCGCCGCCCCAGCCATAGCCGCCCCATCCCCAGCCCCAGCCCGGCCCGACCCCGGGGCTGTAGCTCGACTCGTTGTCGATATAGGCGAGGAAGGTGTGGCCGTCGGCCGTGTAGGTGCGGCCGGGCACACCGAAGGCGCGCACGAGATCGACCTGCGAGTGGCCGATCATCGAGTCGAGCAGGCGGCGCTGCGCCGGGGAGGGTGTCTCGCACGCTGCCAGCGCAAGCAGGGGCGCCAGGGCGGCGAGTGGAAGCAGACGTCGAGCGGACATGGTTTGGAGACCCTTCAGCGAACAGGGAAACGACAGGTGGATCATGAACGCCCGGCAGCAAGATCCGGATCGCGTGCGGGATTGTGCGTTACAAAAATCCGCTAGTCATCCGTCACCCAGCCACAGGATGTCGTTGATCCGCTCGGCTTCCGTCGCAAGCATGACCAGGCGGTCGAAGCCGAGCGCGATGCCGGCGCAGGGCGGCATCTGCCGCAGGGCCGCCAGCAGCGCCTCGTCGACCGGCCAATCCGGCGCGGTCCATCCAGGCGCCGGGGCGGGCAGGGCGGCGCGGCGCGCCCGGTCGTGCAGGAAACGTTCGCGCTGCTCGACCGGGTCGGTCAGTTCGTCGAAGGCGTTGGCGAGTTCGAGGCCGCAGGCATACAGCTCGAAGCGGAGCGCCACGCGCGGATCGTCCGGATCGCGGCGGGCGAGGGCGGCCTGCGCCGCCGGCCAGTGGGTCAGAAAGGTCGGCCGCTGCCGCCCGATAAGGGGCTCGACATGGCTCAACAGCAGCCGGAAGAACAGGTCCTCCCAGCTCTCCCCGCCGCGCAGCCGCACGCCCGCCTGCCGGGCCAGCGCCGGCGCGTCCTGCTGGGTGGCGAGCAGATCGGCGCCGGTGTGGCGGGCGAACGCTTCCTGCAGCGTCAGCCGCTCGAACGGCACATCGATGCGGCACGGCGCGCCATGCCGCTCGACCACCGGCGGCAGCACGGCGCGCAGCAGCGCCTCGGTCTCGTCCATCAGGGCGGCAAGGCCGGCGCCCGGCCGATACCATTCCAGCATGGTGAACTCAGCGGAATGCAGCGGCCCTTTCTCGCCGTTGCGCCAGACCCTCGCCAGCTGGAACACCGGCTGCCCGGTCGCCGCAACCAGGCGCTTCATCGCGAATTCCGGGCTGGTGTGCAGGAACAGCCGCTCGCGCGTGCCGTCGGGCGCCAATCGTTCCGTCGCGAACGGGAGCAGGTGCACCTCCTCGCCAGGAGTCGGCACCGCGTAGGGTGTCTCCACCTCGAGACAGCCCCGCGCCTCGAGGAACGCGCGCACTGCCCGCACCAGCATCGCGCGCCGGCGCAGCAGCGGCAGCCGGTCGGCGATCGAGGGGTGCGGGACCGGCGATTGCGAGGACATGCGCACGGCAGTACAGCCCCCGCATGCGCAGCAGCAAGCAGGCTTCATCCATCGCCGGCACCGACGCCCTCATCGCGTCCGGGCTCGCCCGAGCGTCCGACCAGGCTGCGCTCGATGCGGTCGCTGCGCGCTATGCCACCCTCATCCCGCCGGCCTTCCGCGCCCTCATCGAGCGGCCCGACGATGCGATCGGACTGCAGGTGATCCCGCACCCCGATGAACTCCTCGACGCCCCGCACGAGCAGGCCGACCCGATCGGCGACGAGGCGTTCTCCCCGGTGCCGGGGATCGTGCATCGCTATGCCGACCGCGCGCTGCTCAAGCCGCTGCTGGTCTGTCCGCTCTATTGCCGCTTCTGCTTCCGCCGCGAGCATGTGGGACCCGGTGGCGGCGTGCTCGGTGAGGCGGCGCTGCAACGCGCGCTGGACTGGCTCGCCGGCAGCCCCGCGATCAGCGAGGTGATCCTGACCGGCGGCGACCCGCTGATGCTTTCGCCCCGCCGCCTCGCCCGCATCGTCCGTGCGCTCGACGCCATGCCGCACATCACCACGATCCGCGTGCACAGCCGGGTACCGGTCGCGGATCCGGACCGTGTGACCGACGTGCTGGCCGACGCCCTGCAGACCGACCGCGCGATGTGGCTGGTGCTGCACGCCAACCATGCCAGCGAGCTCACCCCTGCGGCCGCGGCCGCGATCCGCCGGCTGCAGGCGCGCGCGATCCCGGTGCTCGGCCAGTCCGTGCTGCTGCGTGGCGTGAACGATAGCGAGGCGGCGCTGGAGGCGGTGCTGCGCGCCATGGTGCGGCTGCGGATCAAGCCCTACTACCTGCACCAGCTCGACGCCGCCCCCGGCACCAGCCGCTTCCACGTACCGATCGAGGAGGGCCAGCGACTGCTCGCAGCCCTGCGTGGCCGCGTCACCGGCCTGGCCTGGCCGACCTACGTGCTCGACATCCCGGACGGGCATGGCAAGGTCCCGATCGGTCCGGACTATCTGGACGCGTCCGCAGGCCTGGTGCGCGATCCTGCCGGCGGCCGTCATCAGCTTGCCCGGGACCGTGCAAGGGGATAGACACCCGCGCTTCCCTCAGCACCGCAAATTGCACTCCCGGACAGCAGAGACCAGGACCATGAAGCAGCAGGCCAATCTCATTCGCGCCGGACAGGTCATCGAGCATGACGGCCGGCGCTGGACCGTGCTGAAGCAGCAGATCATCAGCCCGGGCAAGGGCGGCGCCTTCATCCAGGTCGACATGCGCGACCTCAAGACCGGCAACAAGACCAACGAGCGCTGGCGCACCGCGGACACCGTCGAGCGGCTGATGACCGAGGAAAAGGAGTACACCTACTCCTACCTGGACGGCACCAACCTGGTGCTGATGGACCCGGAGACCTTCGAGCAGGCGCTGATCCCGGCCGACATCCTGGGCGAGCAACTGCCGTTCCTGCAGGACAACATGACCGTCATCGTCGATCTCGTCGAAGGCGATCCGGTGGCGATCCACCTGCCTGCCATGGTGACCCTGGAGATCGTCGAGGCGGACCCGGTGACCAAGGGGCAGACCGCGACCTCCTCGTACAAGCCCGCCCGCCTGTCGAACGGCGTCAAGACGATGGTGCCGCCGTTCATCGAGACCGGGGAGCGCATCGTGGTGCGCACCGAGGATTCCACTTACGTCGAACGCGCCAAGGGCTAGTCCGATGTCGCCGCGCCTCTCGCCGCAGATCACCGTCATGCAGAATGCGGCCCAGAAGGCGAGCAAACGGCTGCTGCGCGACTTCAACGAGGTCGAGCAGCTCCAGGTCAGCATCAAGGGACCGTCGGACTTCGTCTCCCAGGCCGACCTGCGGGCGGAGGCAACGATCCGCGAGGAGTTGGCGCGCGCGCGCCCCGGGTTCGCCTTCCTGATGGAGGAGAGCGGGTCGTCCGGGTCGGAGAACTGGGCCTGGCGCTGGGTGGTCGATCCGCTCGACGGCACGACCAACTTCCTGCACGGCATGCCGCACTGGGCGATCAGCATCGCGTTGCAGAAGCGCCTGCCGGATGGCGGCGCCGAGGTCGCGGCGGCGGTGGTGTACAACCCGGCCGCGAACGAGATGTTCTGGGCCGAAAAGGGCGCGGGCGCCTACCTTAACGAGCGCCGGCTGCGCGTCTCGGCGCGACGCGACGTCTCCGAGGCGGTCTTCGCCACCGGCATTCCGTTCGCGGCGATTCCGGCCCAGCGACGGCTGCCATTCGCCCGCACCCTGGGCGTGCTGATGCCGCAGGTGGCCGGCATCCGGCGCTTCGGAGCGGCGGCGCTCGACCTCGCCTGGGTCGCGGCCGGCCGCTTCGACGGCTACTGGGAGCTCGGAGTGAAGCCCTGGGATGTCGCCGCCGGCCTGCTGCTGGTGCGCGAGGCGGGGGGCTACGCGACCGATCCGTACGGCCAGGAGCAGAACGCGACGGACATGGAGTGCAATGTCGTCGCGGCGAATACCGGCCTGCACGAGAAGCTGCGCGAGGCGGTGGCGCACGGCATGGCCGCCCAGGGCGGCTCCGGGAGCGCGCCTCAGGCCTTATAGCCCCGAGGGGGCACATCGGCTGAGCCCGCCCGACAACAGCCGGCTTCTCGCCTGTGCCGCGACCCTCGTCGTCATCGTCGTCCTCATCGGCCTGCCCCCAGGCGCTCGATGACTTTCGGCATCTCCCGCACTGTCGCCGGCATCGCTGCCGGCTCCCACATTCCGGTGCCGCAGGCCGGTCCGGACC